>JAVJQW010000018.1:0-339454 GCA_040218735.1 Deltaproteobacteria bacterium | reverse complement strand
CCTGCGTCAGTGATTGCTTGCGTATGTCGCGAGCCGAGTTTCGTGCCTGGTGCCCGCGTGAGGAGGGCGCATACCGGGCGTACGCAACCGACGAGAGCCGAAGGCGGCGCGGGCAGCAGGCGCGAAAGGCGGCCGCGAGATGCGTGAGGAATCACTGACGCAGGTGACTAGGTGAAGCGCGCTTGCGATCGTAGATGCGGAGCCCGAACCGGACCTCGGTGAGGGCGTAGTTGTCGACGATCGCGTCGACCACCGACCAACCGAAGTGGTGCGAGTACCAGGCCTTCGCCGACTCGGCCGCCGGGTCGTCGAGGAGGATCACGCGGTCGAACTCGCGCGCCTTCACCCGATCGATCAGCGCGGTCTGCGCTTCGGGCTGCGACTTCGCGATCTTCGTGATCATCCACGCGTCGACGACGACCGGGCGCATGTCCTTCGCGATCACGAGGCTCGGCTCCTCGGACAGGACCTTCATCCCGGGGCGCACGAGGTCGTCGACCGCGGCGAAGTCGTGCTCGGGGGCGGTCGCGCGCATCGACATCCGCAGGTCGTCCGCCACGTGACGATCGAAGTCGCCGTAGGCGACGAACGCGAGCACGCCAGCCATGACGAGACGCGGAACGTCGAATCCGTCGGCGGGCGCGGCGAGGTCGGCCCACAGCTCGCCGATACACGCGGCCGTCGTCACCTCGAACGCGAGGAGGTGGTTGAAGGCGACGCCGCTGTCCGTGAACAACACGAACAGGATCGCGAGGCTCGCGAGCCACGCGAGCTGAAGCAGCGTGATGCGTTGGCGACCGAGCGAACGCAGGATGGCCACCACCACGATCGGCACGCCGATCCCGGTGAGCGCCGTCGACGCGTGCAGCAGGTAGTTGATCGTCCCCGGGACGCCGAAGATGCTCCGCGCGCCGCCGAGATCGGAGGTCGCGACGCCGAAGAGGTTCTCGGTCATTCGACCGTCGGTGACGAAGTGGAAGAACAACCCGAGCGCGATCACCAGGCCGAACCACGCCACGCAGAAGTAGCCGAGCTGACGGCGGTCCTGCGCGAGGAGGAGCAACCCGATCGCGATCACCGCGAAGCCCGCGGTGAGCTTGAAGAACACCGCCGTCGCGCACAGCGCGGAAGCGATCACGACCCGGCGCGTCGTCCGTGTGTCGCCCTTCGCGACGAGCATCAGCGCCGCGAGCTGCAACACGATCGGCGCCGGGTCTCCGCGAAACGGCGAAGTCATCGCGTAGAAGCCGGGCTCGGTGAGGACGATGCCGCCCGCGAGGAAGAACGCAACCGCGCGCGGTGCGCCGCGCTTCACGATCAACAGATAGAGGCTGACGAGCACCGCGCCCATCGCCAACAGCGCGACGACCTTCGTCGACGTGAAGAGCTCTGAGCTGATCTTCGCGGCGATCGTGTTGAGGAGGATCGACAGCGGCGCGAACCGCGTGCCTCCGTAGAAGCCGCCCTCGAACAGCGGCGGGTACAGCTCACCGTTCGCGGCGTACCAGGTCAGCGCCTGCCACGCGCTCGCGACGTGGTTGAGGTGGTACCGCGTCCCGAGGTGACGAAACGCGACGAAGAGGTTCGACGCGATCGCGACGCCGCCGATCAGCGCGAGCAGCCAGGGGTAGAGCTCCTGCACACGCTGAACGACGCGCACCCGAGCCGGGAGCGTCGTGATTGCGTTGGGGTCGTCGGTCACTTGGAGGTCCGCTCCGTGCGCTCCCAGGTCTTCTGCCCGCCGCGGAGCAACAGCGACAGGTACAACGGGATCTTCCACAGCACGTAGAGCGGGACCGCGATGAGCTGAGACAGTCGGATCGTCGAGCGCCCGTAGAACAACCACGCGACGCCGACGCCGGTCGCGACCGTGAACAGGTTGTCCGCGGCGACCGCGAACGACCACCACCGACCGAACAACACCAACGGCACCACGGAGAGCGTGAGCACACCGACACACGCGAGCACGAGCAACGCGAGCGGCGGGACGAACAGGTCCATCCCGAGCGCGAACAGCCCGAAGTCGAACCGCGTGACGCCCGCCCACACCAACCGCGGCGCGTAGCGCGTGAGCGTCATGAGCTGCCCGTGCTCCCAACGACGACGCTGACCCATCGCGGCGCGATCGCGCGTCGGCAACAGGCTGGTGATCTGCGCCTCGGCGCAGAGCAGCGGCGGCGTCCCCTTCAGCGCGAGCTCGATCCCCATCAACAGATCCTCGACGAGATAGGAACCCGTCGCGGGGGCGTTCCTGAGGACGTCCCACGGGAACGCCATCCCGCTCCCCGTGAGGTGCGCCGGCAACCCGACGCGCGCGAGGCCGCGCGGCCGCACACGGTTGCGCACGAGGAACGCGAGCGCAGAGACGACGGTCTTCGGTGAATCGTCGGGGCTCGTGAGGAGGTACTCGGCCTGCACCGGGCGCCCCGTGAACGACGCCTCGCGCGCGATGAGCTCGAGCGCGCCCGCCTCCGCCGTGCAGTCGGCGTCGACGATCGTCACGATGTCCGGCGGATCCGAAGCGAGGTGATCGAGGCCGAACACGATCGCGTAGCCCTTGCCGCGGCGCTCGGTGTCGTGGCGCTCGATGACCTCGACGCCCGCGGCCTTCACCAGATCGACCGTGCCGTCGGAGCAGTTGTCCGCGACCACGAGGATCCGATCCGCAGGGCCGAGCTGCTGCTTCAACCCAGCGAGGGTCTCCGCGATGACGACCTCTTCGTCGTGCGCGGGGACGAGGATCACCGACTTGGGCTGCGGATGATCGGCGGGGCTCTTCGCGGGGAGTTGGCGCGCGAAGATCGCGACGATGCACTCCAGCCAGAAGACACCGCACGGGATCGCCAGCACCGCAGCGACGACGGCTACGACGGCATCGGTGATCAACGGCAGCACGAGTGGGGAGCGTACGTCAGCTGGCGCCGGTCTTGAACAGGACGGCGGGCAGCGTGCGCAGAAGGATCTTCACGTCGAGCCACAGCGACCAGTCGTCGATGTAGCGCAGATCCAGCGCCATCCACTCCTCGAAGTCGACGTTGTTGCGCCCGGAGACCTGCCACAACCCGGTGAGCCCGGGTTTCACGGAGAGGCGGCGCCGCTGCCAGGGCTTGTACTGAGCGACCTCGGAGGGGAGCGGCGGACGCGGTCCGACGAGGCTCATGTCGCCGAAGAAGATGTTGAACAGCTGCGGTAGCTCGTCGAGCGAGGTCTTGCGGATGAACGCACCGACGCGCGTGATGCGCGGGTCACGTTTGATCTTGAATACGGGGCCGCTCATCTCGTTGAGGTGCGCGAGCGCGGCCCTCCGCTCCTCCGCGTCCACGACCATCGAGCGGAACTTGTACATGACGAACTTGCGGCCGTTGCGGCCGGCGCGCGTCTGCTTGAAGAGGATCGGTCCCTTCGACTCCAGGCGGATCGCGAGCGAGACCAGTGCCATGATCGGCGACGCGACGAGCAGCATCGCGAAGGATCCGCAGACGTCGAGCAGCCGCTTGGCGGCGATACGCACCTCGCCGGTCGGCGTGCGGCGCAGACCGAGGAGCGGGAGATCGAAACCTTCGAGGTTGGCGACCTCGACGCGCGCGCGCTGCGGGAGCGTCGGCGGGAGCGGGATGAGCACGTCGACGCCGCGCTCGTCGCAGGCGTGCAGCGCGTTGGCGAGCAGCTCCGACTCGAGGTCCGGGTACGCAAACAGGACCTCGTCGACCGGCGTGCTGTCGAGGAGGTGATGCAGGTTCTCGATGCGCTCGAGCGTCTCGGTGATTCCGGGGGCGCGCGTCTCGCCGTCGACGCTGACGTGCCCGAGGAGCTTCACGTTCCACGGGGGCTGTGAGCGGATCGAGTTGGCGTACGCGAGCGCCTCCGTGCCGCAGCCGACGACGACGACGCGGTGGCCGTCCACGCGCTTCGCGCGCAGGAGCGCGATCGTCTCCATCAGCGCGTAGCGACCGACGATCAGCAGGATCACGTTCGCGACCCCGAACAGGACGACGAAGGTTCGGGCGACGAAGTGCAGCTTGAAGAGGAAGACGCCGGCGAGGAGGATGACGAGCCCGATCGCGACGGCCCGCACGAAGCGGCCCGCGATCTGCGCGTAGGTGGAGCGGAAGTCGGCGGTCCCGGAGACGAAGAGCGCAAACGCCCAAACGGGGAGGACGCCGATCAGGACGGCGTAGTACGCCTCGGGGTTCTGGAGGAGCGGGACGTCGAACTGCAGCTCGCCGAACGAACCGATGCCTTGGGCCTGCAAATAGCCGACCCACTGCCGAAGATGGAAGGTAGCGAGGAACGCGAGGGCCGTCATGACGAGGTCCCACACGGTCAACATTCGCCGAAAGAGAATCAGCTCACGCCGATGCATCGCCCGCTTCGAACTCCCCGAGGTCCGCCCGAGCGGCCTCCGTCCTCGATCCCGCGACGCCGCCCCGAGCGGGCTGCGTCGATGTCCTGTTCATTGGTACGGCCCCGCCCCGCGGAACCCTCCCCACCGACGCCTGGGATCGTGCTCATGAGTGTGTCGTGGGTCGCTTCTGTGACGGCCCGGAACGGGCGGACTCTTTCAGAACTGAAACGTGGCAACAAGTTCCGACTCATGCATACACCGCCGGTGTATGGATTTCGTACACCGGAATTTCCGGGACCCGATCCGGTGTCTCGTTCGTTGTACACGATCGCGGGGGCGGCCTTCGGCCAAAACCCCCAGCTTGCAGATTGGCGCGACCGCGACGAGACTCTGAGATGGACACGTCCATGAACCCCAAAGGCATGGCGATTCTGAACGGCCCCGGCCAGGCGAGCGCGCCGGGCGAGGCACACCTTTGGGTATGCTCGGGGAAGAACATCGGACGGCGCTTCGCGCTGGATCGGCAAGAACACACCATTGGCCGCTCTGCGAACGTCGAGATCCCGGTTGTCGACGAACGCGTATCCCAGCAGCACGCCAAGATCATCACGGGTCAGGGTGGCCACTTCCTCTACGACCTCGACTCGACGAACGGCACGTACGTCAACAACGAGCGCGTGCGTGAGGCGCGCCTGAAGGACGGCGACCTCGTGCAGGTCGGCGAGACGGTGTTCGAGTACCTCTCGTACGAGGAGCGCAAGCTCACGATCAACGTCAACGCGAATACTGCGCCGCCGTCGGACAACGCCGATGCGGTGCCGGCTTCGCTGCGCGCGGGCGCGCAGCAGGCGCTCAACCGCGCGCGGCGTTACGAGGAGCCGACGCCCACGCCGACGCCGAACGCACCGCGCAACGGTGGCACACAAGTCGAGGCTGCGGAGTCACCGGTCCACGTGCACCGTACGGGGCGCGGGATCCCGGGTTCCAACTCCCACGTCGCGCGCGCACCGCAGCACGCGGTCGCGAGCGTGCCGCCGCAGGCTCCGCTGCCTTCGCGCTCGAACCCGGGCGCGCTCGGCGGACCGGCGGTCGAGGAGCGGCAGGCCTACTACGCCGACGAAGAGGAGGAAGGCGGAGGCATCACGATCGCGGACGTGATCGAGAAGGTGCAGCTCGTCTACAACTTCTTCCGTCCGTACTGGAAGTCGATCCTCGCGTGCGGCTTCGTCGGCGCGGCGATCATGGCCGGTATCTTCCTGCTGAACCCGCCGATGAAGAAGGCGGTGTTCGAGGTCAACCTCGTCCCCGGCATCACCGAGAACCCGATCGGCCGCATCGCGTCCGGCAACATCGCGTTCTTCAAGTCGGCGGAGCAGAACTTCAAGAGCTCCAGCCTGATTCGCAAGACCCTCGCCGAGTTCGGTGAGCCCGAAGAGGCGATCACGCCCGGACTCATCGCGTCGATCCAGGAGCGCCTCGACTTCGCGAGCGTCGGGCCGCCGGTGCCGAACACGTACCGCGGCTCGTACACCGCACCGACCGGCGACGACGCGCAGCGCTACCTGAAGAAACACGTCGACGTGTACCTGCGCACGGAGATCGAGAAGACGCTCCAGGTCATCCAGGGCCAGGTCGACTTCCTGCGTGCGCAGCTCGCCGAGCGCGAAAAGGAGCTCCGCCGCACGGAGTCCGAGCGGCTCGAGTTCAAGCGCAAGAACCTCGATGGCCTACCGGAGCAGGCGCGCTCGCACTACGACCGCCTGTTCGGGCTGAAGCAGTCGCTCTCCGACGCGAAGATGCAGGAGCTCAAGCTCAACGCGCAGATCGCGATGAACGCGCGCCGGCTCAAGAGCGAGGCCCCGCTCGTCGAGGCGCGTCGTCTGCAGTCGACGCCGTACCGCTCCGAGTTGATCGAGGTGAACCGCGAGATCATCAAGGCGCGCGCCGACGGCAAGGGCGACCAGCACCCGGACATCATCGCGCTCGAGCGGCGCAAGGAGGAGCTGGGGCGCCTCTCGCAGACGACGTCTTCCGACAAGGAGATCGAGCGCCGGCGCAACCCGCTCTACGACGCCATCACGAACGAGATCCGCACGCTCGAGGTCGCGCGCAGCGCGTCGTACAACCAGCGCAAGGAAGTGCTGAAGGAGATCGAGAAGTCGGAGAGGCTCGTGAAGCGGCTGCCGGAGCTCGAAGCCCGCTACGCCGAGCTCACGCGCAACTACGGCACCGTGCAGGAGCTGTACGCGAAGATCTACGAGCGCCTGCAGTTCGCCGAGCTGCAGTACGACCTCGAAAAGACGCAGGCGGCGGCGCGCTACGACATCATCAGCCCGGTCAGCCTCGAGTACGTGCCGATGCGCAAGAAGGTGATGCAGAAGGCCGGCGTCGGCTTCGGCGGTGGCTTGGTGTTCGGGCTGATCCTCGCGGCGCTGCGCGAGCTTCGGCGGCGGCCGGACGTGGTGACGAAGGCGCTCGTCAAAGCGACGAAGAAGCCGTCACAGCTCCAGTAGATTCTCGACCGGTCGTCCCACGACGGCCTTGTTCCCCTTCACCCCGATCGGACGCTGCAGCAGCGTGGGGTGCTCGCCCATGTGCGCGATGAGCTCGGCGTCGGACTCGTCGCCGGTCAGGCCCAGCTCCTTGTAGGCCTTGTCGTTCTTGCGAAGGACGTCCTTGGGGCCGAGGCCCAGCTTCTTCAGGACGCGCTTCACCTCCGCGGCGTCGAGCGGTTCTTGGGTGTACTCGCGGTAGCGGTATTCGATGCCGCGTTCGTCGAGCAAGGCGACCGCCTTGCGACAGGTGCTTCAGGTCTTCTTGCAGATCAGCTCGATCATCTTCGTGGTCCTCCTGTTTCGAAGATCGGTTTCAGCTCCCCGTCCCGACCGTCGCGGAGATCGCGACGAACCCGGTGATGCTCGGAGAGACGAGGGTGAACGTCTCGGCGTCGAGGCGCGGTCCCTGGACCTGCGCGCGAACGCCGAACGACGCATCGACGGTTTCGTTGATGCGGTAGGTGATCGGGATGGCGCCGCCGATGAAGGTGGTCGTCGCCTCTTCGTTCATGGGCGGCGCGTTGGTGGGGTCGATCGGGAGCGGCGTCGTGAACTGCCCTTCGATGCGCACCGTCCAGTCCGATCCGATCGTCCCGCCGACCGAGACGATCGACGAAAAGCGCGGGTCGAACGTCTCCGTCACCTGGTTCGGCTGGCCGTCGACGCGCGCCTGCGCGCGACCATCGATGCGGAGCGCGGCGGTGTTCGAGAAGTTCACGTTGTACGTCAGCGTGCCGGTCGGCGACGCGAGGAAACCACCGGTCCCGTCCGAGACCAACGCGCCGAGCTGCAGGCCGGCGCCGCTCGTGGCCGAGAACTGATACGTCACGCCGACGCTCGCGTTGCCCGACCCGAAGTTCTCGCTCCCCATACCGTCGGGATCGTTGAACGTCGTGAAGTTGACGCCCGCGCCCGCGACGAAACCGAGCCGCGCCGACGCGGTGTAGCGGTAACTCGTGCCGAAGCCCGCCCCGAGGGTGTCCGAGAAGGTCTCGCCCTGGTTCACCGGCGTGCCGATGGCGCGCAGGTGGTTCACCGTGACGTTGAAGCCGAGGCCGTGGTTGCGGCCGACCGCCCCGTTCAGCGCCATCACACCGGAGACGTTCAGCAACGGGACGATCGGAGCGTTCACCGCGTTGCCGTTGTTCTGCACGACCGGGTTGTTGCCGGTCTGCGCCTGCGGCGTCGCCGCCGCGGTCTGACCCGCGTAGTCGACCTCGCCGACGGTGCCGGACAGGCTCGCGTTCAAGCGCCAGCCGCGACCGAACGTGTCGCCGTACCCGACGTTGGCGTTGTGCAGGAGGATGAAGCGGTCGATCGTGTCGACGAAGAAGCGGCGCAGGAGCCGCACGTTGTAACTCGCGGTGAACGCGGAGTCGCCGCGCGACAGCGAGAGGCTCCCGCTCGGCGTGAGGACGAAGTCGAGCGAGGGATCGGACGTGGTCTCGGCGCCGTTCGGGATGAGCCCGGCGCGCGTCTCGGTGCGCACACCCGCGGTCGCACCGACGCCGACCGCCGCGCCGAGCGTGAGCATCACCGCGACGGACAAGGTCGCCATCAGGGCTACTCTACATGCACGACATCGCCGTCGCGCAGCGGGAACGACAGGCTGCGGGGGTCCCCGCCGATCAGGAAGTCGTACTTGAATCGAATTCGAACAGGGCGCGGCTTCGCACGGATGACGAAGATGGCCTCGGTGTCGGCGAACTGCGTGAGCCCACCGACGCGCGCCATGATGTCGAGCATGTTCGTGCCGTAGGGGACCTGGAGGGTGCCGGGTTTCTTCACCTCGCCCAGGATGCCGATCGTGAGGTCGGCCGGCTGGGTGATCGCGACGGATACCAGCGGGTCCACCACGATGCCGTCGAGCTGGGCGGCGAGCTGCTGGGCGGCCTCGGCGGGCGTGAGACCGGCGACGCGGATCGTCCCGACGAGGGGCTGCACGTAGGTGCCCTGCTGTCCGACCTTGAACTCCCCGGTGAGCTGCTTTTGGTTCTTCACCACCACGGAGATGGCGTCGCCGGGGCGGATCCGCGCGGGGTTGTCGTCCCGCGGGAGGTCGTGAACCCACACGAAGGGCAACGTCGAGCTACATCCGAACGTGAGCAACGCGAGGCCGAGCACCGAGAGCGTACGGGTCATCATCGAACGGCGCGCATTGTTCCCACACTTCCGCGTGCACCTCAACGGGCCAGCGATTTGACTGGACCCCCCAAATGCGAGTCGATCGGGGCCGATCGATGCGTCGCGCCTACGGCCAGATCGTCTTCCTCACCTGCGTGGTCCTCACCTCCGGGTGCCCGGGCTCGCTCGAGAACCCGGACCGCTTCGCGGGTGTGACGTGTGAGCTGAACATCGACGTCGAACGCGACGTCCTACAGGCGAAGTGTGGCGGCATGGACTGCCACAACTCCGGCGCCGCGCCGGCGGCCGGACTCGACCTCGAGAGCCCCGACGTTTTGCAGCGACTGATCGACGTACCCGGCCGCGCTTGTAACGGACGCGCGCTGATCCAGTCCGATGCCCCCGACGGCAGTCAGCTCCTCGACCGCGTGCAGGACACGCCGGAGTGCGGGCTGCGCATGCCGCTCGGCGGTGACGTGCTCCCCGCCGACGAACGCAACTGCCTGCGCGCGTGGGTGTTCGAAGCCGTGACCGGCACCAACGCGAGCGCGCTGCGAGGCCACCCTTGAGCGCGCTGCGCGCCGCAGCGCTCGTGCTCCTCGGCCTCGGCTGCGCGGGCACGGCTTCGGCCGCGCCGAAGATCGCGGTCGGCAAGCTCGAGGGCGCGCTCAAGGCGAGCGTCGCGAAGGCGCTCAAGCAGAGCACGTCGGGCAAGGCGGAGCTCGCGAGTTACGACGACTGGAAGTCGGCGGCGAGCCGCGTCGGCGCTTCGCCCTCGGACGCGACCGCCATCCGCAAGATCGCGCAGTCGATCGGCGCCACCTCCGTGCTCTACGTGACGAGCGGGCGCGACGGGCGCAAGTGGCAGGTCACGGTCGAAGTGATCGACGTGTCGACGCAGACGATCGTCAAACGCTGGAAGGTGCGCTCGAAGAAGATCACGCGCGTCTCGCACCTCATCAAGAAGCTGTTCTGGAAGAAGGTCGGGCCGACGATCGAGCGCATGGCCGAAGCCAGCCCCGCCGTCGCCGAGGCGCCCAAGGAAGCGCCTCCCGCGCCCGTCGAAGCGCCGCCACCACCGCCGCCGCCCGTAGTCGTCGCGCCGCCGCCGCCGCCCCCGCCCGTCGCCGTGGCGCCGCCGCCCCCCGTGGCGCCGCCGCCGCCCGCGGCCGAGCCCGCCGAAGAAGCGCAACTCGACGGACCGATGGGCATCGTCGTGCTCTCCGCGCGCGGGCGGTCGCGGCGCTACGCGACGAACGCGATCTCGGACTTCACGGACAAAAACGACGCGTACGAAGAGATCCGCATCGAGAGCGCACGCGCCGAGGCCCAGCGCATCGACGCCGACCTCGAATCTGAAGAGGGACGCGTCGCGCTCGCGCGGGCGCTCCAGATCACCGCCTACCTCGACGTCGACGCGCGCTATCAACGCCGCCGTCAGCGCGCGACGCTGAAGGTGATCGACGGACGCACGGGCGCGGCGATCGACACCGTCGCCCTCATCTCCCGGAGCAAGCGGGGTCTGCAGCGCGCGATCGAGCGTGCGCTGGAGCGGCTGCTCCCGCAGACGGGCGTGCCTGCCGAGGAGGTCGCAGCCCCCGTCGTGGTCGCGCCGCCACCCACGCCGCCAGCGGCGCCACCGCCAAGCGTCGCGTCCACGCCGTCGGCGCTCAGCTCCTCCTCGGAGGCATCGACCACGGCGAAGACCGAAGTGCCCGAAGGGCCGCGCGAGCCGGCGTCGATGAGCACGTCGCCGATCGTCGCCCGCCTCGACTTCCGTTTGTTCTCGCGGAGCCTCTCGTACAACGACGACATCTTCGGCGAGCTGCGCCCGTACGAGGTCGTCGGCGCTCCGGCGATCGGCGGTCAGATCACTTGGTTCATCCCGGCGCTGTTCACGAACGACTGGTACCGGCACTTCGCGCTGGACCTCTCCGGGCAGTACGCCCTCGGGCTCTCCTCGCAGAACGCCTCCGGCGCGGTGTTCGACACCTCCGCGATCACGATCGACGCGGGTGGCTACGCACGCTTGCCGCTCGGTCGGCACGAGATCGGCGCGCTGGTAGGGATGGGCGTCGACACGTTCTCCATCGCGGACGCCGACGGCGTCTCCGCCGAGGTCCCGGGCGTCACCTACGTGACCGCGCGCTTCGGCGGGCGCGTGCGTTTCTTCGTGACCGACGAGATCAGCGTCCGCGCCGAAGGCGCCTACCGGCTCGTGCTCGGCGCGGGGGAGATCCGCGACGACGAATGGTTCCCGCGCGCCTCCGTCGGCTCGGCCGACGCACAGCTCGGCGTCAGCTACGACCTCGGGTACGGCTTCTACGCGGACGCGGGCTTCGCGATGCGGCGGTTCTTCTATTCGTTCAACCCCGAGCCCGGCGACCCGTGGATCGCGGGCGGCGCGGCCGACCAATACTTCGCCGGCAACGTGAGCATCGGGTGGTATCTGAAGTAGCGGCGCGCGCGACGCAGCTGCTGTCGCAGCGTTTCGGCGATGCGATTCGTGTCGTCGTCTCGGACATCGAAGCGCGCGACGACGACCTGCTGGAGGCGGAACGTCCGCACGTGGCGCGCGCGGTGCCCAAGCGACGCTATGACTTCGCCGCGGGGCGACGCCTCGCGCGCACGCTCTTGGGGCCGGACGTCGCCCTCCCCTCCATGCCGTCGCGCGCACCGGCGTGGCCGCCCGGCGTACGCGGGACGATCGCACACGCGGGTGGATTGTGTGTGGTCGCCGTGACCGAGGCGGCGACGAGCCTCGGCGTCGACGTCGAGCCCTGGACGCCGCTCGCGCCGGGCACGGCGCGGCTCGTGTTGTCCGAAGCGGAGCGGGCGTCGCTCGGACCGAACGCTGACCTCGACGCGAAGAGAGCGTTCTGCGCGAAGGAGGCGTTCTTCAAGGCGCAGTGGCCCCTCGCCCAGCTGCGGCTCGACTTCCTGGACGCGCACGTCGCGCTGTTCGACGACGGCTTCGAGATCGAGCCGATCGTGGCCACGCCGCCCGCGATCGAGGGCCGGCACCGGGGCTTCTTCGTGACGGTCGACGACTACGTGTTCGCGGGGCTCGTGATCAGCGCGTCGTGAACGTCGACTTCAGCGTGAACGGCCGTCCGTCGACGGTCGCGCGCATCTCGAACGTGTAGCGCGTACGGGGACGGAGGGGGTCCTTGGCGATCAGGCACACGGTATTCTGCTGGGCCTTCGCGTCCGCGGGGAGGACCGGCGTCGACACCCACGCGGGAACCGGCGCACCAAGATCGGTGAGCTTCGCAACGACGCCACCGACCTTGGTCGTCGGCGGGAACGTCACGGTGATCGGGTAGCCGCCGGCGCCGTCGGCGTCGTTGGGGATGGGGTTGGGGAGCTCGGGTCCGGCGAAGGCGATCGGCACGTCGCGCGCGGCGTCGGCGGGGACGACGACCACCCGCGACGCCGCCGCCTCCGGCTCGACGTCGACGACGAAGATGCGCTGACCGCCGCGCTCGGCGAACCCCACACCGACGCGTTCGAGGCCGGGATGTACGAGCGGGACGCGGTGGAAGAACGACGCCATCCACTGGTCCACGACGTCGCGCGGTCGCCCTTCCTGCAGAGCGATCACCGCGTGTCGTCCGGCGTGGGCGCCGGCCGCGGAGTAGCCGGGACGTGATTCGTCCTCGTCGTGCAGCGCGAGGCCGGCCTCGAACAGCGAAGCGTGGTTCGCCGCGATGTACGCCGCGTGCGCCGCGGCGCCGGCGGTCTTCTTGGCGTCGACGGTCACGGGCGCGAGGCCGAGCGCACGCCGCCGCAGGTTCAACCGATCGGCGACCAGCGCCGCGCGCGGCGACACCGGCGGCGGGCTCGGGTCGTCGGCGCGCTCCATCGTGGTGATCTCGGCGGCGGCGCGGTGCTCGGGGGGCACGTCTTCGATGCGCGTGGTGACGACGACCTGACCGTCGACGATGTAGCGGTAGAAGGTGTCGGCCTTCGCGGGCGGAGGCGGCTCCGGCACGGGCGCCGGGACCTTCACGTCGGGCGGCGCGGCGATCGGCGGTGGCGGCGCGACCGGAGGTGGCGCGACGGGCGGCGGCGCGGGCTCGGGATGACTTGGCGGTGGGCCGCGCGTGGCGAGCGCCGCGGCGACGCCCCCGTCGACGAGGATCGCGAGCAAGAGGAACACCCGCACGAACGACCAGCGCGCGGTATTGAAACGAACGAGACCCGCGAGGAACAGCGGCGCCGCGACGGCGGCGATAGCCACGACGATCAGGCGCGTGTCGTCGGTGAGCCCGAGGACCCACGCGCCGCTCCAGTCGTGGACGAAGTAAACGAACGCACCCGCCGCGGCGAGCGCGAGGACGGCGAGGAGCCGCGTCACCTGGACATCGTCGGGCGACGCGGCGCTACGCGCAACGTCAGTAGGTGAGCGTGACGACGAGCGTGTCGCCCGACACCGAGTAGCGCGCGGCGTCGAGCGGCTGCGCCAGGTCCATCACGATGCGGCAGTACTCCGGGTGCCGCGCCGAACGAATGCGCTCCACGGCGCCGGTCGGCGCGACGTTGGTGAGCGGGCACGGCTGGTCGACCACGTCGATCACGTAGCGCTCCGGCTGCTTCAGGACGTGGGTCTTCAGCACCCGCGCGCCGGGCGCGAGCGGGATGGAGACCCGGTCGTCGCTCGTGCCGAGGATCGCACGCGCCGCGGACGAGACCTTCGCCGCGGGCGCCTCGGCCTTGGGCTCCTTGGCCTCCGCCTTCTTCGGCTCGGGCTTCTTCGCCGGAGCCGCTTCGACCTCGGGCGCGGCCTTCGCGATCACCGGCTTCGCGAGCGCGGGCTTCGGGGCCTCGGGCTTCGCGGTGGGCGCGGGCTCCGGCTCGTCGAGGCGCACGAGCGGCGGCAGCTTCACCTTCTTGGTCTTGGTCGTCGGCTGCACGAGCTCGGGCGCGGTGGGTTCGGCGTCGAGCGCGTCGATCGGCGCCTGGCCCATCAGCACCTGGTGCGTCGACGTGGGGACGCTCGGGCCGTCGTTGTCCGCCGGCTCGACGGCGTTGGCGTTGCCACCGCTCCACAGCGTGATCGCCACGGCCAGGGTCAGCGCCGCGGCGCCGATGAACGCGATGCCCTGCGCGTAGCGCGGCGCGCGGCGGACGCGCTCGCCGATCGCGAGGCGCCAGTCGTGCACCGTGTCGCCGAAGCGCTGCGAGACGCCGGCCCAACGGTTGGGTCGCGCCGGCTCGCGCTCGTCCGACAGGTCGAGCGTCGCGTCGAGCACCACGCTCTCGTCGATGATCGACGGCTCGGGGAGCACGGACGTCATCGGCGTCGGGACGATCGTGGGGAGCCCCGACAGCTCGGGGCGCTGCGTGCGCCGGTTCTTGCGCGGGCGATCGATGACGTCGGTCGTGAAGCCGGTGATCTTCTCGATGGCCTGCTGGATGAGGCGCTCGGCGTCGGGATCGATCCCCACGAAGCGAACGCCGAAGCCGCTGCTCGACGCACGGTCGCGGTTGTACGCGACCTCCGCCTCCGCGATGTACACGCGCGAGCCGTCCTCGAGCGGGACGTCGACGGAGAACCGCGCGCCGACGCGGACCTCGCGGTCGGCGTCGATGAACAGGCCACCGGCGGACAGATCACTCGCGCTCACCAGCGACGTGGGGAGGCCTCCGGGCGGTCCGATGCGCACCCGCGAGGACAGCGGGACGCGCGCGCTCGCGCGGCGGTCGGTGCCGTCGGGGAACAGGACGGGTCCGATGAACGTGTCGGCGGCGGGTGCGGATTCGTAGGAGACGTGCGACATGGTGTGACCACAGAACACCAGCACCGCCACGCCGTCCAATTTTCGGCCACGCGCGCGCCTGGTCGTTGACACAGCGCGGCACGGCGTCGACGCTATATGTTGACTCGTCAATCAACTTTCATTTCGTAGGGAGTCCTTTCGCATGGTCGCACAGCCCAAAGCCCAACCCGCCGACAACCTCCTCCCGGGCGGTGGCTTTCTCCTCGAATCGGCGTCGAGCCGAGACATCTTCACCGCAGAGCGTTTGAGTGACGATCAGCGCGCGTTCCATCGCACCGCTGCCGACTTCGTCGAAAAAGAGATCGTCCCGCTCCACAAGGACATCGAGGCCAAGAAGGAAGGCCTGATGCCCGAGCTGCTCCGCCGCGCCGGCGAGCTCGGGCTGCACATGATCGACATTCCGGAGAAGTTCGGCGGGCTCGGTCTCGACAAGACGACGTCGTGCCTCGTCTCCGAAGCGCTCGCGAAGCAGGGCAGCTTCTCCGTCGCGCTCGGCGCGCACAACGGCATTGGCATGTTGCCGCTCGTGTTCTTCGGCAGCGAGGCGCTCAAGAACGAGTGGCTCCCGAAGTTCGCGACCGCCGAAGTGATCGGCGCCTACGCGCTCACCGAGCCAGGCTCCGGCTCCGACGCGCTCGCCGCGAAGACCACCGCGGTCCTCAGCGACGACGGCCAGCACTGGGTCCTCAACGGATCGAAGATGTGGATCACGAACGCGCAGATCGCGGACGTGTTCACCGTCTTCGCGAAAATCGACGGCAAGAAGTTCTCCGCGTTCCTCGTGCCGCGTGACGCCGAGGGCTTCGAGGTCGGCGCCGAAGAGCCGAAGATGGGCATCCACGGCTCGTCGACCTGCGCGCTGTCCTTCGACAACGTGAAGATCCCGAAGGCCAACCTCCTCGGCGAGGAGGGCAAGGGCCACAAGATCGCGTTCAACATCCTCAACATGGGTCGCCTGCGCCTCGGCGTCGCGGTGATGGGCGGCGCGAAGAGCGTGCTCGGCGTCGCGACGAAGTACGCGAAGGAGCGCAAGCAGTTCGGCACCGCGCTCTCCGACTTCCGCGTGATTCAGACGAAGCTCGCGGACATGGCGGTGCGGACGTACATGATCGAGTCCACGAGCTACCGCACGACGGGCAACATCGACGCCGCGATGGCGAACGTGTCGTCCGAGGACGTGGACCGCGCGCAGAAGCTCGTCGAGGCGATCGAGGAGTACAACATCGAAGCCTCCATCATGAAGGTGTCGGGCTCCGAGGCGCTGGACTTCGTCGCCGACGAGGGCGTGCAGATCCACGGCGGGTACGGCTACAGCGAGGAGTACGCGGTCGAGTGCGCGTACCGCGACAGCCGCATCAACCGCATCTTCGAGGGCACCAACGAGATCAACCGGATGCTGATCCCGGGCACGATCCTCAAGCGCGCCATGAAGGGCCAGCTCAACATCCTGCCCATCACGCAGGAGATCCAGAGCTCGCTGTCCCGCGCGGCTTCGCCGGTGCCGGCCCTCGACGACTCGCCGCTCGCGCAGGAGGTCCAGCTCGCGGAGCTCGTGCGCAAGGCGACGATCTACACGGTCGGCAGCGCGGCGATGAAACTGATGACCGAGCTCGAGAAGGAGCAGGAGCAGCTCACGATGCTCGCGGACATGTGCATCGACGCGTACACGATCGACACGGTCGTGCGGCGCGCGATGCAGGCCCAGACCGAAGCGAAGGACAGCGTGAAGGCGCTGCACATGATGTTCGCGAAGGTCGCCGCCCACGAGATCTACGAGCGCGCGATGGCGCGCGCACGCCGCATCGTGGTCGAGCTGTTCCCGGACGAGGACCAGTACACGCGCTTCATGGAGCTCAAGCGCCTGCACCTCGACGTCACGCAGCCGCTCGTCCCGATGAAGCGCAAGATCGCCGCCGCCGTGATCGAGGCGGACGGCTACCCCCTCTCCTACTGATCGCGCTGAGAGCGCACTGCTCGGCGGGGTCGCGGACCGCGGCCCCGCTGGGCTCACCATCTACCGACGGCGCATCACCTCGGCGAACTTCGCCGCGACGGATTCGCGCGCCACGTGGCGCCCGTCCTCGACGAGGCGCTGGCCCGCGACCCACACGTCCGCGACGGGCTCCGCGCTCCCGAAGATCCACGCGTCGAGCGCCGTTTCGGCGCCGTGCCCCACGAGCCGAGGGTGGTCCGGGTCGAGGCGCACGAGATCCGCGCGCCGCCCCACCGCGATCGCCCCCGCCGGCTGCGCGAGCGCCTGCGCGCCGCCCGCGACCGCGCGCGCCCACAGCGCCGTCCCGACGTGGCGACGTCCGTCGACGATCAGGTTTCGACGCTCGCGGACGAGCCGCTGCCCGTACTCGAGGAGGCGGAGCTCTTCGGACGCGCTGACGGTGACGTGGCTGTCGCTGCCGACGCCGAACGTGCCGCCCTCCTTCACGTACGCGTGCGCCGGGAAGATGCCGTCGCCGAGGTTCGCCTCCGTCGTCGGGCACAGCCCCGCGACCGCGCCGGACTTCGCGAGCGCGACGACCTCGTCGTCGTTCACGTGGGTGGCGTGCACGAGGCAGAAGCGGCGCGTCACTTCGACGTGATCCATGAGCCACTCCACGGGGCGGTCGCCGAGGTGCGCGATGCAGTCCTCGACCTCCTTCGACTGCTCCGCGATGTGGATGTGCACGGGGCCGTCGTGACGGACGACCTCCGCGAGCGCCGCGGGCGGAACCGCGCGCAGGCTGTGCGGCGCGACGCCCATCCGCGACGTGGGCCCGAGGTGCTTCGACGCCGACTCCACCAACGCGAGGAACGCGTCGACGTCCGCGTGGACGAAGCGTCGCTGGTGATCCTCCGGGGGCCGATCGAAGCCCCCCGCCATGTAGAGCACCGGCAGGTGTGTCAGCGCGATGCCCGTCGCCTCCGCGGCGGCGAAGATGCGCGCGCTCATCGTGTCACGCTGTTCGTACGGACCGTCGGGCGCGTGGTGCAGGTAGTGAAACTCACCGACGCACGTCATCCCCTTCTCGAGCATCTCGACGTAGAGCTGCGCGGCGATCGCTTCGAGGTCCTCCGGCGTGATCGTCAGCGCCAGCCGGTACATCTCCGTGCGCCACGTCCAGAACGAATCCTCGCGCCCCGGGTCCAGGTGCTCGGTGCGCCCCGCGAGCGCGCGCTGGAAGGCGTGGGAGTGCAGGTTCGGCAGGCCGGGTACGACGAAGCCGGGGGTGCACGGCCCCTTGGCCGACGTCATGTCGTCGATGAAACCCGTGGCGTCGTCGATGTGGAGCGTGACGTCGTCGCGCCACCCCTCCTCGGTCAGCACGTGTTCGAAGCTCAGCTGCACCCGACCACGGTAGGACGTCGGGCTTCGTACGTCATCGCCCGTGTTAGAAGGCGCGCATGAGCGGCGAGAATCCTTGGCGAACGCTCGCCTCGCGCGTCGTCTACACCAACCCGTGGATGACGGTGCGCGAGGACCGCGTCGTGCGTCCGGACGGCGAGGAAGGCATCTACGGCGTCATCGAGACGTGCGCCGCGACCGGCGTCGTCGCGCTGACGGACGACGACCAGGTCTACCTCGTCGGTCAGTGGCGGTACGCGTTCGACGCCTACTCCTGGGAGATTCCGGAGGGCGGCGCCGAGAAAGGCGAAGCGCCGATCGACGCAGCGCGCCGCGAGCTGGAAGAAGAAGCCGGCGTCGTCGCGGAGCACCTCGAGCCCCTCGGCGCGCCGTTCCACCTGACGAACTCACTCTCCTCCGAGACCGGCTACCTCTTCCTCGCGCGTGGCCTGAAGAAGACCGCGACCAACCCGGATCCCACCGAGCAGCTCGTCGTGAAGACGGTGCCGTTCGAAGAGGCGCTCGCGATGGTAGACGACGGGACCATCACCGACTCCGTCACGATCATCGCCCTCCTCCGCGCCGCCCGTCTGCGATCTGCGTAGCGCGTTACCCACCTGGGTCATCGGAAGGACGCGCGGCGCTCTTGCGTTGTCGCGACCATGCATCGTCGTCGTCTCGCCGGATTCACGCTGATCGAGCTCCTCGTCGTGGTGGTGATCGTCGCGATCCTCCTCGCGGTGGTCGTGCCCGCCGTCCTGTCCCGACTCTCGCCCCCTCGGCCGAAGAAGGCCGCCATCGCGCAGCAGCCGCTCACCGTCGTCGGATCGTCGGGCGTCCGACCGCGCATCACGCGCTCCGACGTGCACGTGAAGCTCGGCACGCGACCGTTCCTCGACGGCGTCGATGTCGCGAGTGAGTACGTCGCGACGTTCGCCGGCGAGTTCGAGCTACAAGCCGACCGCGCCGAACCGGTCGAGCTGGTGTTCGACCTTCCGCCCGGCGTCACGGAAGCGCGCGACGTCGCGCTGCTCGTCGAGGGTGAAGGCGGCTTCCAGGAGCCGGCGGAGGTCAGCTACAGCGCGTCGTCGATCCGCTGGCGCACGGCCCTGTCGATCCCCACCAAGGTCCGCATCCGCTACCAGGCCATCGGGCGCGACGCCTTCGTCTACGACCTCGTCGGCGACGGACGCGCGGAGGTCGCGCGCTTCGTGCTCGACGTCGACGAAGCCGCGTGGGCGCGCATCCCCGCCGACGCGCTCGCGCCGACTTCGCAGGACGGGCGCCGGTTCGAGTGGTCCTTCGACCGCCTCGTCGCGACGCGCCCCATCCGCGTGGACCTCGCGCCGGTGCACACGCCGCTCGGGCGGCTCCTCGCGCTGTTCCGATTCGCCGCGCTCGGCGTGCTGTTGTTCGGGGCGGGGTTCTGGTTCACGAGCGAGGGGAGCGCGCCCGGTCGGCTCGACACGTTCCGCCTCCCGCACTTCGCGCTGCTCGCGCTCGACTACGCGACCTTCTTCGTGTTGCTCGGCGTACTGGGCCTCCGTGTGGAGCTCCCCGTCGCGCTCGCCGCGGCGTCCGTCGTCGCGCTTCCGCTGCTGACCTTTCACGTCGCGCGGGTGACGGCGACGGGCTTCGCGCTCACCCGCGCGCTGCCGGTCGCGGTGCTGACCTACGCAGCGGTCGTCGCTTCGGTGGGGTGGCCGGCACATCGCGTCGTGGTGTGGACGACCTTCGCCGTCGGCGCGCTGATGTACGTGACGGCGACGTACCGGCGCTGGAGCGCCGGCCGCGCGGAGCATCGTGTGGCGCGTGAAGCCGCGCGTGAGAAGGAACGACACCAGCGCGAACGCGACCGGGCGCAACACATCCTCGACGCCGCACGTGCGTCGGCCGACGAAGCCCTCGACCGCGCGCGCTGGGCGCTCGACGACACGGCGCAGGACCTCGCGTTGGAGCGCGCCGAAGTCGTGCGTCACCGCCAGGTGCTGCGCGCCGTGCTCCCGAACGGCGACGAAGCGCACAGCGTGTCGCGCGCAGAGGAGGCCGCGGTGCGGGTCCGCGAGCACGCCGAAAGACTCGACGCCGCGACGGAAGCGCTCCGCGGCGCGAACGAGTCCGCGTGGGCGGCGATGTGGACGGCGCTCCATGTTCTGAGTGACGCGGTTGCAGCGGCCCCGTCGGCGGAGCGCGAGCGGGCCGCGGGGCACGGCGTCGCGGGTCGCGATTTACGACGCTCGACGCCTACGCACGGCGACGAACACCCGCCCGGGCTCGGCGACGACGACGCGCACGTGCGTGGCGACGCTGCCCCGCGGGGCGATCGAGGGGTCCGCTCTGCCTCGAACCGCCGGGGACGTGCGTCGCTCGCCGCCGAGATTCGAAGGCTCGTCGACGAGGCCGAAGCGCTCCACGCCCGGGTCCTCCACGAAGCGGACGCGGCCGTCCCCAAGATCCAGCCACGGGACGTCGCCAGCCGCGCACGTGCATTGACGCGTGCGCTCACCGACCTCGGCGCGCGCGCGTCGTCGGAGCGTGCGGCGCCGGACCGCGAGGGCCTGTACTGCGCCGCGTGCGGGCACGGGCTCGGCGCGGCGGACGACTTCTGCGCGGGCTGCGGCGTCCCCGCCCCTGCGTGTTTCGACTGCGGGCGGTGCGGTGACCAGCTGCGGGTCCCCGTGCACCTGTCGCGCCGTCGCTGGAACAGAGCCCCCCTCCACTGCGGCGGCTGCGGGGATCTGCTCCGGGCGGCGGCAGCTGAATAATCGCCGCCACTCGTGCTACGACGCGGAGCATGGCGTTCGCGGCCACGCTCGACGAGGCGCTCTCGCGCTACGAGGCGGTCATCGGTCTCGAGGTGCACGCGCAGCTGAGCACCCGGTCGAAGCTCTTCAGCGACGCACCCAACGCCTACGACCCGGAGCGCCCCAACCACTTCGTCACCGCCTACTGCTTCGGGATGCCGGGCATGTTGCCGGTGCTCAACGAGGGCGCGGTCGACATGGCGGTGCGCGCCGGCCTCGCGCTCGGCTGCACAGTGCACGAGCGAAGCACGTGGGCGCGCAAGCAGTACTTCTATCCGGACCTCCCCAAGGGCTACCAGATCTCGCAGTACGACCGTCCGATCTGCACCGACGGCCACCTCGAGATCCGCGGCGCGGACGGCACCCCCACCACGATTCGCATCGAGCGGATCCACATGGAGGAGGACGCCGGGAAGACGTCGCACGAAGCCGGCTCCCCGGTGTCACTCGTCGACTACAACCGCGCGGGGGTGCCGCTGATCGAGATCGTCAGCAAACCGGATCTGCGCAGCGCGCAAGACGCCGCCAACTACCTGCGCGCGCTTCGGGCCGTGCTCGTCGCGCTGGGGGTCTGCGACGGCAACATGGAGGAGGGGTCGTTCCGCTGCGACGCCAACGTCTCGATCCGCCCGATCGGCGAGACCGAGCTCGGTACGCGCTGCGAGCTGAAGAACATCAACTCGTTTCGCTACGTGGAGCAGGCGATCGAGGTGGAGATCCTCCGTCACGCGCGGGTGATCGACGACGGCGGCGCCATCGTCCAGGAGACCCGCCTCTACGACAGCGCCAAACGCGAGACCCGTTCGATGCGCGGCAAGGAAGAGGCGCACGACTACCGCTACTTTCCGGATCCCGATCTGCCGCCGCTCGTGGTGGCGCCGGAGCGCATCGAACGCCTCCGCGCGACGATCGGCGAGCTGCCCGCCGCGAAGTACACACGCTACGTCGAGACCCTCGGCATCCCGGACGAACACGCACGCGCGTTCGTCGACGAGCCGGCCGTCGCGCGTTACTTCGACGCCGCGATCGACGCGCGCCCCGAGGCTGCGCTCGGCATCGCGAACCTCATCAAGGGTGAGGTCCTCCGCGAGCTGAAGGACGACCCGGCGGCCATCCGCGACTCGAAGCTCTCCCCCGAGGAGCTCGCCGAGCTGGTGCGCCTCCGCGACGCCGACGACATCAGCTCCACGCAGCAGAAGAAGATGTTCGCGAAGCTGTGGCGCGACGGTGGCAGCGTGAAGGCGTTGATGGATTCGATGGGCGGCCAGGTCGACGACCCGGCGGTCCTCGGTCCCATCGTCGACGAGCTGTTCGCCAAACACCCCGACGAGGTCGAGAAGCTCGCCGGCGGGAACAAGAAGATCATCAGCTTCTTCGTGGGCCAGGTCATGCGCGCCACGAAGGGCAAAGCCAAACCGCCGCTCGTGAACCAGCTGATCGCCGAGCGGCTGAAGGAGCGCTGAACCATGTCTTTCTTCACCGTCCGCTACGCGCCGGGCACGGTCACGCTGATCGACCAGACCAAGCTCCCCACGGAGGAGACCTACGTCGACCTCACCACGGTCGAGGACGTCGCGCGTGCGATCGAGACGATGGTGGTGCGCGGCGCCCCGGCGATCGGCATCACCGCCGCGTACGGGATGGCGGTCGCGGCGCGCACCGGGGTTCCGTTCGAGGAAGCGGACGCCCGCCTGCGACGCACGCGCCCTACCGCGGTGAACCTCTTCTGGGCGCTCGACCGCATGAAGGCGAAGTGGGGGGACGACACCGCAGCGATCGAGACCGAAGCGCAGGCGATCTACGACGAGGAGGTCGCCGCGAGCGAAGCGATGGCGAAGATCGGCGAGGAGATCATCGAAGACGGCGCGTCGATCCTCACGCACTGCAACGCGGGCGCCCTCGCGACCGCCGAGCTCGGTACCGCCCTCGCGGTGATCCGCGGCGCGCACCGCGCGAAGAAGAACATCCGTGTGTTCGCCGACGAGACCCGCCCGGTGCTCCAGGGCGCACGCCTCACCGCGTGGGAGCTGATGCGCGACGGCGTCGACGTCACGGTCGTCGCCGACGGCGCCGTGGCCCACCTGCTCGCCACCGAGCAGGTCGACGTGGCGGTCACCGGCGCGGACCGCATCGCCGCGAACGGCGACGCCGCGAACAAGATCGGCACCCGCGGCGTGGCGTGCCTCTTCTATCACCACGGCCGCCCGTTCTACGTCGCGGCCCCGTGGTCGACGGTCGACATGTCACTCGCGAGCGGCGACCTGATCGAGATCGAAGAGCGCAACGCCGAGGAGGTCACGACGGTGCGCGGCGTGCGCGTCGCCCCGGAGGGCGTCAAGGTCCGCAACCCCGCCTTCGACGTCACGCCGGCCGCGTGGATCCGCGGCATCGCCACCGAGCGCGGCCTCGCCAAGCCGAACCTCGGCGAAGCGCTCGCGAAGATGTCGAAGAAGTAGGTCAGGCCGCGGCCTTCGACCGGTCCACGCGCTCCAGGAACATCCGCATCCCGTACTTGGGACGCAGCGTCACCGTGGGGATCGGCGTGACGTCGTGGCCCGGCGCGAGGCGCGGTGCGTAGCGTTGGGCGATCGTCGCGAGCAGGAGCTTCGCCTCCATCGCCGCGAAGCTGTTGCCGATGCACACCCGCGGACCGCCCGCGAAGGGGAAGTAGGCGTACTTCGGCTGGCGGTCGACATCGCCGCGCGCGAAGCGCTCCGGCATGAAGCGCTCCGGGGCCTCGAAGAAGCGCGGGTCGCGGTGGGTGACGTAGGTGTTGAGGAAGACCATCGAGCCGGCCGGGATCGTGTGGCCGCCGATGACGTCGTCGTCGATCACCGAGCGCGCGATCATCCAGACCGGCGGGAGGAGCCGCATCGACTCCTTCACGACCGCGTCGGTGTACGGGAGGTTCGGGAGATCTTCGAGCGTCGGCGAGCGGCCGCCGAGCACGGCGGCGAGCTCGGCGCGCAGCTTCTCCGCCTCCTCGGCGTGCTGCGACAGCAGGTAGAACGTCCACGTCAGCGCATTCGCGGTGGTCTCGTGCCCCGCGGACACCATCGTGAGCACCTCATCGCGCAGGTGTTTTTCGTTCATGCGCTCGCCGGTCTCCTCGTCGACCGCCTCCATGAACATCGTGAGGAGATCCTGAGGCGGCGACTGCATCCCCTGGCGCTCACGAATGATCCCGTAGACCACCTCGTCCAACCGACTCAGCGCACGGACGAAGCGACGGTTCCCTGGCGTGGGTACCTCGAGCGGGAGCGTCAGCGGGTTCTGCACACGCTTCACCGTCCCCTCGAGGACCTCGGTGATCGCGCCCCCCACCACGCCGGACTCGTCCGCGAGATCCGTGCTCATCAGACAGAGCCCGACGATCTCCAACGTCACGCGCATCATCTCGGCGTCGATGTCGATCACCTTCGTCGAATCGTGCTGCGCCCACTGGTCGAGCATCCGCTCCGTCGACGTCACCATCGTCTCCGCGAACGCCGCGATGCGCTGGTGATGAAACGCGGGCTGCGCGATGCGACGCTGCCTCCGCCAGAACTCCCCCTCACTCGTGACGAGGCCCTCGCCCAACGCGAGCCGAAGCATCCGGTAGCCGCGCGTGCCCTTGCCGTAGTTCTTATGATTGTCGACGAGGACGTGTTTGATCAGATCGGGGTGCACGATGAGGTACCCCTGGCGTCCGGGGAACGGCAGGTGCACGACGTCGCCGAGCTTCGCCGCACGCACGAACGTACGCAGCATGTCGCGACGCACCGCGGGGAGCGCGCCGAGCACCGGCACCCCCGGAAACGTCGGAATCGTCTCGCTCATCATCGCCTCCCCGTCAGTCACACATGTACGACATCCAACCCTGAAATCCCACTAATTCAGGGACTTTAGGCTCTTTTTAGACGCACCGTTCAGTGGTTGTCAGCCGATACACGGACTGGAGGTTCATTAGGATATGGGTCTAGGTCGTCGTATCGGCCGAGCGTTCCGGCGGGTCAGCCGGGTCGTTCGCCGCGTCACCAACTTCGCAAAGGATGCGATCGGTGTCGTCACCAAACCGCTGTCTACGCTCGCCAACAAGGCGCTCGAATTCGTCGGTCCGGTGCTCGACAAGTTGCCCTTCGGCAACGTCATCAAGCAGTTCGCGGGTCAGTTCTTGAACAACCCGCTGTCGCTGCTGGCCATGGGGCCGCTGGGAGGTATCGGCGCGCTCGCGCAGATGGCCGGCGGCTCGGCGGGGCTCTCGCAGCTCGTCAACGTGTTCGCCGGGTCGGCGGGGATGCAGAACCCCCTCGGCGCGCAGAACTTGTTGAACATCGTCGCGCAGCAACACGCGCGGTCGTTCTTCCGCCAGTAGTCAGTACACGGTGGAGTCGAGCCCGGCGACGGGCTCGGCTTCAACGTGTGGTGCGAGCCGGCGCGTCTACCCACCCAGGCGAGCGCGCCACGCCCTGAGGAGCTGCTCCCGGTTCGGCCCGAGGCTCTCCGCGAGCCGACCGAGGCGCGCCTCCATCGCGGCGTCCATGCGCGCCGGCAGCGGGCGCCACCAGTCCTCGTCGTCCTTCAGCGCGTCCCGCATGGCCGGGAGCAACACGTCCAGCGGCGTGTCGGCGTTGAGCACGAGCGACAGCGAGGTGGACGGGCCGTCGACGGACACACCGTCGTGCCCCCAGAACAGCGGGATGTAGAGGACGTCGCCGGGCTCCAGGATGAACTCCTGCGCGTCGGCTGGCATGTCGTAGCCGCCCGCCTCCGGGTCGTCGAGCATCCTTCGGTGCAAGTCATCTTGCGGGATGCGATCCGGAGGTCCGAGGCGCCAGCGCTTCACGCCCTCCTGCTGCATCACGAAGTTGTCGCTGTGATCGTAGTGAGCGCCGAGGCCCTCCCCCTCACTCGCGATGACGCCGTCGAACCACACCCGTGTGCACGCAGTGATGGTCTTGTAGCGGTCCGAAATCCGCGCGAGCTCGGGCGAGCCGAGGTCCAGGTACTGCCCGAACAACGAACGCCCTCGCCTCCGCACGATCCCCGGGCGCGCGCGCTCGAGGCGGTCGCAGAGGATCCGCAGCTCCGCAGCGTCGACGGACACGTCGGCGAGCGAGCGCGCCGCCCCCTTCACGAGGACGGGGCGCTGCCGCCAATACTCTGCGAAGAACGCCTCGGCCGGGATGTCGCCGACCCCGAACACGTCCTCAGGCTTCCTTCTTCGCCGCCGGCTGTCGGCCGGAGCGACGGTCGCGCATCATCTGGGTGTTGCGCTGCTGCTGGAGCAGCTGCTCGCGCAGCGCCGCGCCGCCGCGACCGCTCGCGCGAATCTCACCCCGCGGCGCCGCCTGCTGCGGGGCGGCCTTCTCCACGTGGAAGCCGGCCGCGGCGCGCATCGTTTCCGAGTCGAGCTTCTGCTTCGTGTACTCGGTCTTGCGCTCCTTCTTGTGCGGCTCGGTGATGTCGATCTCGCCCGACGCGACGCCCTTGAACCACCCGAGCACCTCACCCTCCGTCGCGACGTTCGCGCCGGCTTCCGCGAGCTCCTCGTCGGGGAGCACGTGCATCTCGGGGTCCACGTTCGGGTTCTGGGCGAAGTAGATGACCTGGTCGATGTACTCCTCCACATCGACACCGAGACCCTTGGCGATCTCGTGCGTGTGGGGATCGTCGCGCAGCTGCTGCTTCGCGACCGCGACCGGCATGCCCAGCGCGTTGTTCGTGTTGTCTTCACTCATCTCGATTCCTCCTCCTGGTTGGATGAACGCTCATCCTCGAGCGCCATCTGCATCGAACGGACGATCCCATCACACGCGGTGAGGATCGTCTCCAGCGCGACGTGCGCCGTACCATCGTCCGGCGCATCCGCATGACCGACCTCGACGAGGTCCATTCCGACGACCTCGTGGGTCGAACAGATCGCGTGCACGAGTGTCTTCAGCTCGTGCGGGAACAAACCGCCGGCGACCGGCGTACCGGTCGACGGGGCAAACGACGGGTCGACTACGTCGATGTCGATCGACAGGTAACAAGGCCCGTCGTCCGGGATCATCGACGGCAACCGATCGAACAACGCGCGCATCCGATCCACACCGATGCGATCCGTCCGCTCGATGTCCTCCACCGCGCCCGCGCCCATGATGCCGCGCAGGCCGATCTGGTGGATGTGCACCACCGTCTCGATCCGATCGAGCACGAACGAAAACACGTTGCCGTGGTGCAGGCCCGTCGTGGGGATGTCGCCGAGATCCGTGTGCGCGTCGAAGTGGATGATCCGGAGGCTGTCCTCCGAGAACGCACGCAGCACCGGATAGGTGATCGAGTGGTCGCCGCCCACGACGACCGGAATCGTCCCGGCCTTCAGCAGATCGCGCACTGCCCGCGTGATGCGATCGTACAGGTCGTCCGCCGGCTCCCCGGCGGTCACCATGACGTCGCCGCCGTCCGCGAGTGTCACGCCCTGAAGCAGCCGTCGACCGCTCCCCAGATCCTCGAACCCCATCGGCGCGAGCGTCAGCGGGTCCAGCGTGTAACGACACGTCTCCGCGGCCGCACGGATCGCCGACGGACCGAAGCGCGCCCCCGCGAAGCCCGTCGTGTTGCCGTCGAACGGGATCCCCAACACCGTGAACGCCGCGGGGTTCGTGGGGTCGTGCGGCGGCGCACCGAAGATCGTCGGCGTCGCGCGCCGCGTCTGCGGGAGGAGCGTTCGGCCCTCTTCGTCGACCGAAAGGAGGAAGCCCGCGTCCACCGCCTCGGTGAGGAACGCCGACGAAGCCTCACGCGAGAACGGGAACTTCTTCAGCACGTCGTCGATCGCCGCGGGGTTCTCGAACGCACGCAGCAACCCGACTTGGTACCCCGTTGCTTCCAGCTCGCGACCGAGCTCCGCGGAGCGAACGAGGTAGCGGTCAGCGGGGCCCGGAGCGATCTCGCAGGTCCCGTTGTAGACGAACCGCACGTAAAGAATGATACCACCGAAAACCGCGCGTTTGACTCGATTCGAGCCCGAATTCGGCCTTCAGGGCGTGCGGGAGGTCACTTCGGGAACGAACGGCGAGAAGCCCGGCGGCAGCACCGGCACCGACGTGAGATACACCACGCGCCCGCCCTCTTCGAAGCGCGCACGGACGAACCAAACCCCCGTCGGCGCCGCCATCGTCGCCTCGACCTTCGTCGCCCGAAACGACTTCGCGGCGTCGTCGCTCGCGTACAGCACGAGCGAAGTCGCGCCCGGCGCGTCGACGACGAGACGACCGTCGGCGATCGTCGCGGTCACCGACGGCAACACACGCTCCGGCGCGAACAGTCGCCGCCGTAACCACCACGCGGACGTCGATCGCATCTGCGCAACGATCACTTCGGCGTCGACGTCGGTGCGCGGCTGATGGCCGAAGCCGTCGATCACGTCGAGTCGGTGAGGGACGTTTGCGCGCTCCAGGTCGCGGACCGTCGCGACGGTCATGTCGAGCGGGAAGAACGGATCCTGCGCGCCTTCGATCAACAGCGTCGCCGGATGCCCGGCCCGGATGTGGCGCGCCGGGTCGTACCACGCGAGGTGCGTCGACCACTCGGGCGCGTCGAAGTCGCGCGGCGGCGTCATCGACGCGAGCACACTCGCCGTCCACGCCGGGTTCGGCTTCGCCGCTGCACCCAACGCCCCGTGGCCGGCCGAGAACCACGCGGTCGTCGCCTTCACCCGGTCATCCACCGCGCCGACCAACGTGTTGACGATCCCCCCCGCCGAGAGCCCGTGGAGCGCGAGCTTCGTCGTGTCGACCTCGGGCTGCGCGGCGAGCACCGTCAACCCGCGAATCGCGGCGACGGTGTGCGAAAAGAAGAACCCGTCGCGCGGCGATCTGGTGAACGTGTCGTCGGGCCCCGCGTTCGGCGTGAAGCTCGCGAGCGCCGCGAAGCCCTCGGCCGCCCACGCCGCCGCGCTCGCCTTCTCCTCGAGCGGCCGGAGGCCGTGCATCCGGACCAGCCCCGGCAGCCGCCCCGACCGCGTCCCCATCGCGCTCGACGGGAGCGCGAGGTAGCCCTCGACCTCCACCGGTGCCAACCGACAGCCGATCCAGTCGAAGCTCGTGAACCGCACGCGGCGAACGACGACGCGCTCCCCTCCGACCTCCAGCCGATCCGTGGCGAGCACTTGGAACCCGAGCGTGCTCGGGTCGCGCAGCACGTCGAGGTCGAACAGCTCCGCCGCCGTCGAGGGGAGCGGCGGCTCGTCACACGTCGACGCGCCGGGCCACAGCGCCCACGCGACGACGGCCAACAGGACCACGCCGAGGAGCAGGAGCGCGCGTTTCACTTCTTGGCAACGGCGAAGCGGAACTTGGTGAAGCCCGCGCGTGCGCAGGTCTTCATGACCCGATCGATCGTCGAGTACTCGAGGCGTTTGTCGGCGATGAAGAGCACGACCTCGTCCTCTTCCTTGGGGCGTTCGTTCTTCGCGAGCCGCTGCGCGCGGACCCGCCGGAGCGTGTCTTCGAGGCGCGGGTGGAACCGGCTCTCGTCGAGGTCGAGGAGCTTGCCGTCCTTCAGGCGACCGATCGGCTCGTCCTCGACGAACAGCTCCTCCATCCCGACCGCAACCGACAGCGACATCTTCAGCGACAGCTCGGAGGTCGAGGACGGCAGCGAGACCTTGCTCGCCGACGTCAGCTCCAGCGTCTGCGCACCGAACGACGCCATCAGGAAGAAGATGATGTTCGAGAGGATGTCCATCAGCGCCGTCAGGTTGATGCGCGTCGGCGGCGCATCCCCCTCGGGATCGGTGAACGGTCCGTGTTTCTTGTGGTGACCGAAGCTCATTTGACCAACGACGACACCACGACGGCGGGGAACATCTGCGGGTAGACGGACTGGCCATCCACGACCATGTGGCGCTCGCGCGACGCGTCCATCGCGTCCACGAGCATCTCGTAGGTCACCTTGTCGTCCGGGACGAGGATGATGTTCTTCGAGTTGCGGAACTTCTCTTTGATCGACCAGAGGTGATCGTTGATGCGCTTCTCGTCGAGCCGATCCTCCTTCGACGGGATGACCGCCGCGTAGGGCTTCAGCTCTTCGGGGAGCATGTCGGCGTTGGCCGCGGAGATCTCGACCTTCCCGTTCGAGGCGATCGTCATCGTGACGGTCACCTTGTCCATGTCGCGCGCGACGTCGTTTTCACCGGAGTCGGAGATCGTCGGCACACTCGCGGGGAGCACCGCGACGACCGCGGCCCCGAACGACGCCATCAGGAAGAAGATGATGTTCGACAACACGTCCATGAGGGCCGTGAGATCGAAGTCGGTTGCGGCATCGCCTCCACCGCCGGCCATCTAGAGGTCCCCTCAGCCCGCGCGCGCCGCGCGCATGGCCTTGTTGCGCTCCATGATGCGATCGCGGACGCGGTTGAGCGCGACCTCCATCGCCTCGAGGAGGAGGGACTGACGGCCGTTGACGATGATGTACGTGATGGCGCAGAACACGGCGATCGCGAGACCGAAGAACGTGTTGTAGAACGCCACGGTGATGCCCTTCGCGAGGACGGCCTGACGCTCGGCGGCGTCCTCCGCCTGCGCACCACCGAACGCCTCGATGAGGCCGTGAATCGTACCGAGCAGTCCGATCAGCGTCCCGAGGTTACCGGCCTGCGGGAGGAACGCCGTGAAGCGCTTGAACCGCGGCAGCTCCCGCGCCGCGGCCGCCTCGTAGGCGCGCTCGATCTCCTTGTCGGAGCGATCCGCCTTCATCAGGACGTCCTTGGTGATGGACGCGAGCGGATGTGAAGACCGCTGCGCGCACGTCTGGATCGCGTTGGCGTAGTTCCCTTGGTCCACATTCGCCACGATGTTGTCGGCGAACGCCGATGCGGACATCCGGTGTTTGAACCAGAGGTAGTAGACCCGCATGAGGACGATGGCGACGGCGGCGATGGAGACGCCCAGGTTCACGAACATCATGAACCCGCCCTGAGATAGGGTGTTGAAGACCTCCCACATTGGCCTGCGAAAGCTAGCACCCGTCCCGAGACGGTCGCAAGGCGAGGTCCCCGGCCCCCACCCTTGACCCCAGTCCAGAATCGTCCCCAGTGTGCCGACGCGGTGGCGATCAAGCGTCGTACGTTCGTCGTGGCCGGGGTCGGTACGGTCGCCCTCGGCGCCGGAACCTGGGCCTGGCTGCGGGAACGCGGGTACGACGTGGACCCGCACCCGGCGCCTCCCCAGGGTGAGCAGCGCGCGCCTGTCGGCCCGCTCGCGTTCACACCGTTCGATCCCGTGGCGCTGAAGATCCTCGGCACGGTGGTCGGCATCCTGATCCCCGGCGACGAAACACTCGGGTTACCCAGCGCCGTCGAGGCGGGCGTCGTCGAGTTCCTCGTCCGCGCCAGCGCGCTCCCCGGGATGCTCCCGGTGCGCAACGACCTCCTCAAGCTCACCCGCCACATCGACATCGTCGCGCAGCGCCACCGCGGCGTCCGCTTCGACGAGCTCGACGACGCCACGCGCCGCGCCGTCATCGACGACGTCCGTGCCGGCGGCGACAAACGACGAACCTTCGATCCGCGCGGCGCGCTCGAGACACTCCTGCGCCTGAGCCTGGAGGGCTACCTCGGTCACCCGCGCCACGGCGGCAACGCGGGCGCGAAGACCTGGGCGGCGCTCGAGATCGACATGCCCCGCGACGTCGAAGCCGGACACGAAGGCCACCACCCATGAAGTGCGACGTCGTCGTCGTCGGATCGGGCGCCGGCGGCGGGCCGATCGCCTACGAGCTCGCCAAAGCCGGCGCCTCGGTGATCGTGCTCGAGAAGGGGCCGCGCCACGAGAAGAAGGACTTCGTGCACGACGAGATCAGCACGTGCCGTCGCAACTTCTTCCTCCCGTGGCCGGACGACGACCCCCACGTGGTGCTCGCATCGCCGGACGCCAAACCGAACCGCACCAACGCGGGGTGGATCTCGCAGTGTGTCGGCGGCGGCACCGTGCACATGAGCGGGTTCTTCTTCCGCTTCCACGAGAAGGACTTCGCGCTGTCGAAGCACTACGGTCCACTGAATGGATCGACAGCGATCGACTGGCCGTTCGGCTACGACACCCTCGCGCCGTACTATGACAAGGTCGAGAAGGTCGTCGGCGTCAGCGGAGACGTCTCGAAGAACCCGTTCGAGCCCCCGCGCTCCGGACCGTTCCCCTACGACCCGGTGCTCACCCACCCGATCTCCCGGTGGATCGACGAAGCCGGCGACGCGCTCGGCCTTCACCCGTTCCACGTCCCGCGCGCGATCATCACGCGGCCCGAAGGCGACCGCGGCGCGTGTGTCTACCACGGGCTCTGCGGCTCCTACGGCTGCGAGGTCGGCGCGAAGAGCTCCACTCTCGCCTCGCTGATCCCCGGCGCGGAGAAGGCCGGCGCGCGGGTGCTCCCGAAGTCGATGGTGCGCGAGATCGTCATGAAGAAGGACGGTCGCGCGAAGGGCGTGGTGTTCGAGGACGAAACCGGCGCGCGCCACGAGGTCGAGGCGAAGATCGTCGTCGTCGCCTGCTCGGCGATCGAGTCGGCGCGCCTGCTGTTGCTCTCGGGATCGTCGGCGCACCCGCGCGGCGTCGGGAACAACGCAGACCAGGTCGGCCGCAACCTGTGTTTCTCCACGCTCGGGCAGCTCACCGGCGACATCGCCTACGACGGCCTCGACGACACCGCGAAGGCGGAGCTGAAGAACGGGATGCCGTTCATCGGTCGCGCCGTCCAAGACTTCTACGAGGTCGATCCGTCGGGGGACGTGTTCGGCAAGGGCGGCACGTTCCACCTGCTCTTCGAGCACGACAACCCGATCCACGCCGCCGAGCGCCTCATCCGCGACAAGAACGGACTCGTCTACGGCGAGGCGCTGATGAAGAAGCTGCACGCGCACTTCACCGAACGGCGCACGCTGGAGGTCGAGTGTTTCTCGGAGTGGCTCCCCACCGACGGTTGCCGCGTCACCCTCGACGACAACGCGACGGATCGCTGGGGACTCCCCGCTGCGCGCATCACGCTGAATCGACACCCCTCCGACCGCGCCGCGAGCGCGCTCCTCGTCGGGCGCGCGCGGGTGCTCCTCGAGAAGCTCGGCGCGACGAACATCCGGACGCTCGACGTCGGCGGCGTGACGTACGTGCTGCAACACGGCACCTGCCGCATGGGCAGCGACCCGAACACCAGCGTGACGACGCCCGCGGGACACCTCCACGAGGTCGACAACGTCTACGTCACCGACGGCGGCTCGCTCCCGAGCAGCGGCGCGGTGCCGTCGACGATGACGATCCTCGCCAACGCGTTCCGCATCGCCGACGGCATGAAGTCCAAGCTCGCGGGGTGACGCGGTGCTGAAGCTCCTGCAGTTCGAGATGTCGCACTTCTGCGAGAAGGCGCGCTGGACCCTCGACTACAAACGCATCGCCTACGAGAAGGACACGCTCCTCCCCGGGTTCCACGTCCCGCGCGTGAAGCGCCTCACCGGGCAGCAGTCGGTGCCCGTCCTCGAGACGCCGGACGAGGGTTACGTCTTCGGATCGGATCGAATCGCGGCGTACGCGGAGCGCATCGGCTCGGGGCCCGCGCTGTACCCGGCGAACGACGCCCTCCGCCGCGAAGCCCTCGCGCTCGAGGAGAGGTTCGAGGCCGTCGGCCACCACGCGCGGCGCGCGATGTTCGGGCCGCTCTTCGAGGATCGCGACTTCGCGCGCCGGTGCATGGTCGGCTCGGCGCAGGGGCGTCAGCGGTCGTTCTACGAGAAGACCTTCTTCGCGACGGGCCGCGTGATCACGATGGTGTACGCGCTGAAGCCGGACCGCATCGCCGCGTCGACGCAGGCGACGGTCGAGGCGCTCGACTTCGTCGAACAGCACCTCGCCGGGCGTGACTACCTCGTCGGCGATCGGTTCACGATCGCGGACCTCACGGCGGCGTCACTGTTGATCCCAGTCTCGTTTCCGAAGGCGGCGCAGGTGCCGCTCCCCGACGATCGACCGGCGCCCGTCGAGCAGTGGCTCGCGCGGTTCGCGGATCATCCGACGGTCGCGTGGACACACGCGATGTTCGAGCGTCACCGGATGTTGGACGTCGGGCGCGCCGAGTAGAGCGGCTGCTGCCCGTGGAGCTGGCGCCACTCTTCGTCGGTGATCGCGAGGAAGTGCTCGACCACGATCGGGTCGAACTGCGTCCCCGCGTAGCGTGCGATCTCCTCGCGCGCGTGTTCGAGGCTGCGGCCGCGACGGTACGGACGGTCGGACGTGATGGCGTCGAGGGCGTCTGCCACCGCGAAGATACGGGCGCCGATCGGGATCTCCTCGCGCTGTAGACCACGCGGATAACCGCCGCCGTCCCATCGCTCCTGGTGCGACAACACGATCTCCGCGGCCGGCTCCAGGAACGCGATGCCGCTGAGGATGCGCGCGCCGATCTCCGGGTGTTTCTTCATCTCGACCCACTCCTCCTCCGTCAGCCGCCCGGGCTTGAGGAGGACGTGGTCCGGCACACCGATCTTGCCGATGTCGTGCAAGAGCGCCCCGCGCCCGATGTGCTCGCGGAGTGACTCCGGGAGCCCCATCCGTTCCGCGATCGCGAGCGTCGTGCGCACGACGCGTTGGCTGTGGTTGCCGGTCTCGCACTCGCGCGCATCGAGCGCCGTGACGAGGGCTTCGAGGGTGAGGGTGTAGGTCGCGTTGATCTGCGAGTACGCCGCTTCGAGCTGCTGCGTCTTCTCGCGCACCGCGCCTTCGAGGCCCTGCTGGTACGCGCGGTTCTCCATCTCCAGCCGACGGCGATCGAGCGCGCGCAGCACACTCGCGCACAGCTGGTTCACGCGCACGGGCTTCGTCAGGTAGTCGGCCGCGCCGAAGCGCAACGCCTGCACGGCGGTGTCGACCTGGCCGTAGCCGGTCATGATGATGATGCCGGTGTCCGCGTGTCCGCTCCGGACCTGCTCGAGCAGCCAGAGGCCGTCGCGGTCGGGCATCTTCATGTCCGTGATGACGAGCGCAAATTCGTCGCGGGTCAGGATCTCGAGCGCGCTGTTCGCGTTGCTCGCGGTGACGGTCTCGTAGCCTTCGTCGATGAGGATGGCCGCGACGACGCGCCGCACGCTCTCGTCGTCATCGACGACCAGGAGGCGTTTCTCGACCGGGCCCGTCGGCCGTTCGGCCTGTGGGTCCGGATGAGATCGCGGCGCATCCACGGGGGAAGCGGACGAGTCCAGCGTACTCGGGGGCACCACGAGCACTCTAGCGAATTGTCATATCGAGAATCCAGGGCATCCGCGCGGTACGCGCATCGCCCGAGGGGGAAAGACGGTGGTCGGTTCAGCAGGGCCAGGAGTCGAACATCGTGCCCGAAACTTAAGCACTCCGTGTGCCAAGCCGTCGGCGCAACGGATCATTCTGGATCACCCGGGTCAGGGAGTCGGAAAATTGACGGCGGGTGTCCCGAACCACGACACCCCGGTCATTTTGTCACGCTGCGAGGGCTCGGGACGGGCCCGGGGTCGTCCACGTAGGGCCACGCGTCCTTCGGCGCGCGCTCGGGCAGGCTCATCAGAAACGCCGCGAGCGCTTCACGATCCGGCTTCGAGAGCTTCTCTTCGAAGGCCGGCATGTCGTTCATCTCGCCGAACAGGTGGTCCGCTCCGGCGTCGTCGATGACCTGCGACATCCACGTCAGGGTGCCGTATCGGAAGAGCGCGGGCCCCTCCAGCCCGTACGCATCCTCGAAATCGTGGCAGTTGCCGCAGTCGTTGGCGTCGACGAGCTCGCTGCCGGGGCGCTCGTCCGGCGCCGGCGCCTCCGGATCGCGCTGGGCGTACACGAAGTCGACGAGTGTCGAAATCTCGGCATCCGACAGCTTCGCATAGGACTCCATACCCTCCACCTTGGTGCGACCGTAGAGCCGAGGGCTGTCCGGGTCGCGGAGGACCTGGCGAATCCAAGCCTTGCTCGCGTACGCGGTGAGGTCCGGGCCCTTCGGCTCGCCGGGCCCCTCCCCTTCGAGCACGTGGCACGACAGACACTCCCTTCGGAACACCCGCTCCCCGCGGACGAGGGGATCGGTCTGCATCATGTAGGTCGCGCCCTGCGTCGGGACGCCGGACGCCGCCAGCTCCCGCGCGCGGGCCGCCTCGCGGGCCGAGGTCTTCTGCTGCGCGGCGATGGTCGGGTCGTTGGCGTCGTGGCGTTTGGCGAGCAGCGTCAGGAGCACCACGACCCCCAGCCCGGCGCCGAACGCGGCGAGGAACGGGAGCCGCTTCGTGAAGCGTCGATCCTCACCGCGATCCAAGAACGGCAACACCACGAGGAAGGTGGCCACCGCCCCCGGGATGATGACCGTCCCCACGACCTGCAGCGGCCCCTCGAAGTACTTGAGGAGCTGGAAGAGGAAGAGGAAGTACCACTCCGGCCGTGCGATGAAGTTCGACGAAGGATCCGCCGGCGCCTGAAGCGGCGCACCGAGGCGCGCCCCCATCGCGACGACCACGACCACGACGAGGAAGCAGAACACCGCGTCGTAGAAGACCTGCTTCGGCCAAAAGTGCTCCGTCCTCTTCTTCGCGGCGTCGGCGCTCAGGGTCGGGCTGTAGGTGATGCCGTGTTTGCGGAACAGCGCGATGTGCGCGCCGAGGATCGCACACGTGGTCAGCGGCAATACGATCACGTGCAGCGCGTAGAACCTCGTGAGCGTGAGGTTGCCGTAGTCGTTGCCGCCCTGCGCGATCCTTTGAATGGATTCGCCGACGACGGGCACCGTCCCCGCGATGCTCGTCGCGACCTTCGTCGCCCAGTACCCGGTCTGGTCCCAGGGGAGCAGGTACCCCGTGAGCGCAAACGCCAGCACCAACCCGAACAGCGCGAGCCCGCTGAGCCAGTTCGCCTCGCGCGGCTTCTTGTACGCGCCGTACAGCGCGACCTGCAGCATGTGGAAGACGACGAGCACGACCATCACGCCCGCGGCGTGGTGATGGATCCCGCGCACGAACGCGCCGAACGTGATCGCACGCTCCAGGTACGCGACCGAGGCCCACGCGTCCGTCGCCGACGGGCTGTAGTAGACGGCGAGCACGAGGCCGGTCAGGAGCTGCACGCCGAACACGACGAGCGTCGCGCTGCCGAACACGTACGCCCACGACGCGCCGCCGGGGACCGGTTCGTCGAGGCCCTCCTTCAGGAGCTTCCGGAACCCGATGCGCTCATCGAGCCCGGTGAGGAAACGCGTCCACGCGCTCACGCGGGCACCTTGTCGGAGGTCCCGATCTTGAACTTCTCGAACTTCACCTCGATCGCGCCGTCGACGACGCGGGTCTCGAGGGTGTCCATCCCGCGCGGCGAAGGCCCGGCGGCGACGGCGCCGTCCTTGGCGAAGCTGCTCTCGTGGCAGGGACAGGCAAACGTGCTCTGGTCGGGGACGTAGTCGATGCCGCAGCCGAGGTGCGGGCAGATCGTCGAGAACGCGGTGACGTTCGTGCCGTCACGGACGAGGAACACCGCGCCGACCTGCGTCGGGGGGAGTTTGTTCCAGGCGTCCTCCGGTTGTTCGATGACGACCGCGACGTTGAGCGGCGTGCCGTCTTCGGGCACCTGCTCCAGGTTCGCGAGCCGAACGAAGTCCCCGACGCCGCGCACGGGATCCAAAGTCACCGGTGCGACGATCGCGCGAACGGCGGGGCCGGCGACGATCGCCGCGGCCCCACCGCCCAGGACTCCGGTCAACACCTTGAGAACGGTACGCCGGTCCTCCGCCATCAGCTTCGCGTCTTAGTACAACGCGTCAGGGCAGGCAAACGGCGCGAACGTCCTCGAGGGAGACGAGCGCGCGGCGCGCGGTCCTGGCGTGGAACCTTGCCCCGCGGGTGTCAGGCTGGTCCGAACGTTCGATCACGCGTCATCCAGATCGTCTTCGACCTCGTCGAGCTTGGCCTGGAGCGCATCGATCGCCTGCGCGAGCTCACCACGGGCGCGGTCGTCCGCACGATCGATGTCCGCTTCGATCGAGTCGAAGCGACGATCGATGTCCTGCTTCAGCTCACGGTACTCGGTCTTCGCCTCGTACTTCTCGGCGCGCGCACGCGCCTCGATGCGATCCCACTTCGCGTCGAGCTCCGTCATTCGTCGCTGCAAGCTAGCTTGCGCTTCGTCGGTCTCGGCGCGCACTTCGCGCTTCATCGCCTCCGCCTCGCGCTCGATCGAATCACCGACGCGGTCGGCCTTGCGCTCGACGCGCTCGAGGTCCTGCTCCAGACCACGCTGCGTAGCGGACTCCTGGCAGCCGAAACCAAAGGCGGCGACGAAGGCACCGGCGAAGAGGCTCTTGATGAGGATGTTGTTCATGTTGGGATCTCCTTTCGCGGCGACGGAGTGCAGGCGGCGGGCCAGCGCGTTCGGCGCGGCGGCGATGGGACGAGCTGCGGCGCTGCGACACGTCCGTGTCGGGATGCCGCGTGCGCCCGCGCGAGAGTGTGATGGGCCGCAGGACCGTCCCAGGTGCGGCAACCTGCCACGCGTGATGCCGCACGCTCGTCGTGCGTCGGGTTGGCGCGGGGCGTGCTTCAGACGGGCGCGTCGTGAACGCAACGCCCCAACCCGGTGACCGAATCGGACACTACGTCCTCGAGCGCGAGCTCGGGCGCGGCGCGATGGGGACGGTGTTCCTCGCGCACCACGCCGTCCTCGGTCGCAAGGCGGCCGTGAAGTTCCTCCTCGACGAGCTGATCGCGGACCAGACGATCGCGTCGCGCTTCATCCAGGAAGCGCAGATCGTGAACGCGATCCAACACCCGAACATCGTCGACGTCTTCGAGTTCCACTACTCGGAGCACCCGCGACGCCTCGCGTACGTCATGGAGTATCTCGGTGCGCAACCGCTGCACCTCGTCGCGCGCCACCTCTCCGTGGTGCAGGCGCTGACCATCGCGCGTCAGATCGCGAGCGCGCTGTGCGCCGTACACGCGGCGGGCGTCGTCCACCGCGATCTCAAACCCGACAACATCCTCGTCGAGATGACGCCGCGCTTCGGCGCCGGCCCCGTCGCCAAGCTCGCGGACTTCGGCATCGCGAAGGTCCGCGGCCCGGGGCGCCCCACGACCGAGGGCGGTCGCGTCGTCGGGACGCCGGCGTACATGGCGCCCGAACAGGTCGCGGCGCAGGACGTCGATGGCCGAGCCGACCTCTACGCGTTCGGCGCGATCCTCTACGAGCTGTTCACCGGCCGACGTTTGTTCGGGGACGACGCCGCGCGCGTCATGCACGCGAAGGTCAGAGGCACCTGCCCGCCCCTCGACGCCCTCGACGCGACCGCCGGCGGCGGCCTCATCCGCCCGCTCGTCGAGCAGTGCCTCGCCTTCGAGCCGACCGCGCGGCCGACCGCACAGCAGGTGATGGACACCCTCGACGCGTGGCTCTCGGACACGAGCGTGGAGATGGCCGCGTCGCTGACGCGGCTCGGGACGCCGACGCCGTGGAACCTACGCTCGCCCAGCTCCGCCTTCAGCGTACCGGCCCTCGGCGGCGCGCGCGCGAAGGGCTGGGCCGTGGGCGGCGTGCTCGGCGTTGCGCTGCTCGTGGGGCTCGTGATCGTGCAGAAGACCTACGCCTTCGTGAACGCGCCCGAGGTGATCGCGCTGCCCGCGCCGGCGGTGGCCGTGGCTTCGGAGGGCGCGGCGGGGCGCTTGGTGCTGGAGGCGCAGGTGGTGCCGCCGGTGCCGGAGCGGGGGGAGGTGGCGCGGGCCGCGCGAGGGGGTGCGTCCGTGGGGGAGTCGGCGCGGGGAGCCGAGGGCGAGGCAGGTTCGGAGTCGGTGGCCGGCTCCGAGTCCGTGGCCGGTTCCGAGTCCGCGGCCGGTTCCGAGTCCGTAGCCGGTTCCGAGTCCGCGGCCGGTTCCGAGTCCGTGGCCGGTTCCGAGTCCGTGGGCGGTTCCGAGTCCGTGACCGAATCCGAGTCCGTGGCCGGTTCCGAGTCCGTGACCGAATCCGAGTCCGTGACCGAATCCGAGTCCGTGCCCGAAGCCGATTCCGGGTCTGGGACCCACGCCGACGTCGGGACCCGGACCGGAACCGGGACTCGGACCGGGAGGGGGCATCGCTCCGACGCGCACGCCGACGTCGGGACCGGGACCCGGACCGGGACCGGGACCGGGACCCCGACCGGGTCGCGTGCGCGGACGCCGCGGCGCGCCACCGGGCGGCTCACGATCGAGGCCTGGACCACCGCGGGGGAGCCCGTGCTCGCGCGGGTGTGGATCTCCGGCGAGCGGCAGGAGGGCATGACGCCGATGACGGTCGAGCTGCCGCGCGGCGACTACGCGATCCACCTCGAGTCCGAGGCACACCCCGCGTATGACCAGCGCGTCGAGATCACGGCCCGCGAGACGACCGAGGTCTACGCGGTCGTCGATCTGGAGGCGCCGTGAACCGCCTCTTCGCTGCGCTCGCGCTCGTCGTCGCGATCAGCGTCCCGCAGATCGCCGACGCGGACGACGCGCGCGCGCTGTTCGGGCGCGGGGTCGCGGCGTTCGGGCAAGGACGGTTCGAGGAGGCCTCCGAGCTGCTCGACCGTGCGCAGATCGCCACCTCGGATCCCGACACCCTCGCGCAGATCCACAGACAGCGCGGCATCGTGTTCGCCGCGCGGCACCTGCGTACGTCTTCCGTCCGCGCGTTCCTTCGCGCGCTCTACTTCGCGCCGACGATCGCGCTCACCAAGGCGCAGCACGACGACGACGTCGAGCGGCTCTTCGCCTGCGCCAAGACCCTCGCGGCGCGCAACGTCACCGAGGCGCAGATCGAAGACCGCTACCCCGGCGCGTTCGACGCACCGACCTGGACCTGCCCCGCTGCCCCCGAGCCACCGCCTCCCAACGCGATGCGCTTGACGGCACCGCCTCCGCCTCCGCCCCCGCCGCCCCTCACGGCGCTCGCCGAGCCTGCAACGCCCCCCGGAGCAAGCGAGGACGAGGACGGCTCGATCCTGAGCAGCCCCTGGCTGTGGATCGCCATCGGGGCGGTCGCGGTCGGCGCGGGGACCGTCACTGCACTCACGCTCTCGAAAGACGAGGAACTCCACGGTGGAACCACAGACATCACGCTCCGCGTACCGAATCGCTAGTCCTCTGGTCGCGCTCGCCGCCCTGACCCACTGCTCATCACCCGAAACTCAGCTCGTCGTCGCCGTCGACTCCGATCTCGCCGCGCCGAGTGAGCTCGCGCGCGTGGTCGTCACCGTCGGCAACGGCGCACGCGAAGGCGCACCGACGGAGCTCGATCTCACGTCCACACCGCTGCCGCTCAGCTTCGGCGTCGAACCGGGCGAAGGGACCGACGAGGTCGTCGTACAGATCGAAGGGCGCGGCCCGTTTGTGTCCGGCGCGCGCGCCCCGTTGCGCCGCCGCGCACGCACGACGTTCGTCGAAGGTGAAGCGCGCCTCCTCACGATGTTCCTCGGCCGCTACTGCGCCGGCGTCACGTGCGGCGACGGCGCGACGTGCGACGAAGGCCAGTGTGTCTCGGACTACGTCGACCCCGCCGAGCTCGAGGTCTACGTCCCCGGCGACGAAACACGCCGCGACGCCGGCAGCGCCCCCGCGCGCGACGCCGGTACGCCCGCCTCCGGGATCGTCGTGACGCCGACCTCCGAACCGACGACCACCGAATCGGGCGGCGTCGCGACCTTCGATCTCACGCTCGACCGTCAGCCCACCTCCTACGTCGTCGTCGCGCTCGACAGCGACGACGAATCCGAGGGCACCGTCGGCCCCGCGACGGTGACCTTCACGCCGCTCGACTGGGCCCTCCCCCACTCCGTGACCGTGACCGGCGTCGACGACGCCGACGTCGACGGCGACCAGACGTACACGATCGTCCTCGCCCCCGCCGCGAGCGGCGATCCCATCTTCGACGGCGTCGACCCCGCGGACCTCACGTTCTCGAACGTCGACGACGACGTCGTAGGCCTCGTCCTCGACGGCGCCGGAGGGCTGTCGACCACCGAGCGCGGCGGCACCGCGAGCTTCACCGTCGCACTCACCAGCGCTCCGACCGCCGAGGTCACGCTCCGCGTCGCCTCCGACGATCCCTCCGAGGCGCTCGTAGAGACCGACACGGTGGTGTTCGCGCCCGAGGACTGGGCCGTGCCGCGGACGGTGACGATCCGCGGCGTGGACGACAGCGACCTCGACGGGCCCGTCCCGTACGGCGTCGTCATCGACCCGAGCACCAGCGCCGCCCCCGAGTACGCCGCGCTCGCGAGCGTCGAGCTCGAGTTGATGAACACCGACGACGAACAAGCCGGCATCACCGTCACCCCCTCCTCCGGGCTGCGCACCTCCGAGGACGGAACGAACGCCACCTTCACGGTCGAGCTCAACAACCAGCCGACCGCGCCGGTGCAAGTCGACTTCACGGTGAGCGACGACACCGAAGGCTTCGTCACGCCGACGCGCGTGACCTTCGGACCCGAGACTTGGCAAACGCCGAGCGTGATCACCGTGGAGGGCATCGACGACGACATCGCCGACGGAGACGTCACGTTCACGGTCGCGGCGACGATCACGACCGTCGACGAGAAGTACAGCGAAGTCCTGCCGTCCACGGTCACCGTGACGAACGTCGACGACGACTTCCCGGACATCCTCGTCTCCCCGACGTTCGGTCTGGTGACCGCGGAGGACGGCACCACCGCGACATTCTCCGTGCGCCTCCGCAGCGCGCCGAGCGCACCGGTGACGATCGCCCTCGCCTCCGACGACGAGAACGAAGGCACCGTGTCCCCCGCGAGCGTGACACTGACTCCCGCGAACTGGAGCCAGCATCAGACCGTCACCGTCACCGGCACCGACGACGTCGTCGCCGATGGCCCCGCAGCATTCACGATCGTCACGAGCCCGAGCGTCAGCAACGACCCGCTCTACGCCGGCATCGACGCCCCCGACGTGCAGGTCACCAACACGGACGACGACCAACCGGGCGTGCTCGTCGCGCCGTCGGGCGGCCTCCAGGTCGGCGAGGACGGCACCACCGCGACCTTCACCGTTCGCCTCGCAACCCAGCCTGCATCCGAGGTCGTTATCGCGCTGAGCCTGTCCGACGCAACCGAGGTCGCGCTCGACGCGGCGGCGCTCACCTTCTCACCGTCGAGCTGGCAGACGCCGCAGACCGTCACCGTCACCGGGCTCGACGACGACGTGGACGACGGCGACACCACGATCACGATCACCACGGCACCGGCGACGAGCAGCGATCCCGACTACACCGGCATCGACGCTCCCGACGTCATGGTGACCAACGCGGACGACGACGTCGCCGAGGTCATCGTCACCGCCGCGCCGAACCTGACGACGACCGAGGCCGGGCAATCGACGACGTTCACGATCCACCTGCGGTCCGAGCCGACACAGCCGGTGACGATCGGGCTCGGCGTGTCCGACGCGACCGAAGGGAGTGTGTCGCCGACGTCGCTCATGTTCGACGCGAGCAGCTGGCAGACGCCGCAAACGATCACCGTCACGGGGATCGACGATGCCGTGCAAGACGGCGACGTGACCTTCGAGGTCGTCACCGCGCCCGCGACCGGGGCGCCCGAGTACGTCGGCCTCAACGCACCCAACCCCACCGTAACCAACGTGGACGACGACTCCGCCGGCGCCACCGTCAGCCCGTCCGGGCCGTTCGTGGTGGCGGAGTCCGGCGCGACCGCGACGCTCCAGCTCGCGCTCGACGCGATGCCGACCGCCGACGTGGTGGTGCAGGCCCAGGTCGGCGGCGCGGCCGGTCAGATCGACGTCACGCCCGCGACCGCGACGTTCGCGACCACGAATTGGTCGACACCCGCGACGTTCACGATCTCGGCGATCGACGACCAGCTCCTCGACGGCGACGCCACGCTCACGCTCGGGTTCACGTTCTCGAGCGCCGACCCGAACTACAACGCGACCAGCACGTCCACGATGTCGGTGACCGCGCTCGACGACGGGACGCTCGCGGCGACCGACGTCACCGGCGCGGGGGACGCGGCCGGACGCATCGCGGTCTCGACGGACGCGCGAACGATCGCGTTCAGCTCGAACCGCAGCGACCTCGTCGCGAGTGACACCAACGCGGCCGTGGATCTGTTCGTCTTCGACCGGAGCGTCGTGGACTACGAGCGGATCTCCATCGCGACGAACGGCGCACAGGCGAACGGACCGAGCGACGGTCCCGCCGTTTCGTCGAACGGTCGCTTCGTCGCGTTCACGTCCGTCGCCTCGAACCTCGTCGCGCAAGACGGCAACGGGGCGCGCGACGTCTTCCTCCGCGACCGACAAACGCAGACCACCGCGCGCGTCAGCGTCCTCCTCGACGGCACCGAGAGCTCGGCCGACTCCTTCGATCCGTCTATCTCCGCGGACGGTCGCTACGTCGCGTACGTCGCCGGCGCCGGGCTCGCGCCGAACGGACACTGCATCGCGGTCTTCGATCGCACGACGGGCGCGACCGCGGGTGGCGGCGTCGGAACGGCCTGCCGGCAGCCGCACATCAGCGCCGCCGGAGACCTCGTGGTGTTCGCGACGGGCTCTTCGACCGTCGCGACGATCGTCGTTCGCGACCTCACCGCCGGGACGCAGACCACGGTGAGCCCGGCCGGCGCGTCGGAGCCCGCGCTCACCCCCGATGGGCGCTACGTCGCATTCACCTCGCCCGACCACACCGGCGTCGCGGCCGACACCAACGGCTTCGACGACGTGATCCTCCACGACCTCTCGGGCCCCGGCCCGCAGCTCGTGAGCGCCGCGGCCGGGGGAGGGGATGGCGCGTCGTTCGGCGCGAGCCTCACCTCGGACGCACAGTACGTGGTGTTTGCTTCGGCGGCGTCGAACTTGGTCGCGAGCACGCCGCCCGCGATCAACCTCTTCGAGCGCGACACGGTCGCGGGCGCGAATCGCCTGCTCGCTTCGAACGTCTCCGACGTCTACCGCGCGGCGGTGTCGCCGGACGGTGACTTCATCGTGTACGTCAGCGCCAACGCGCCGCACGCGGTGTTCGTGATGTCGCGGTAGCGGTCAGTCTGATCAGTTGGTGAGGGGAGCGGGCTCGGGCTCGTCGAAGCCCGCGACCCAGTCCGAAGGGTGCACGCCGTCGACGGTCTTGCCGGCGCGAACATCAATCGTCACGGGCGTGTGGTCGCGGCACGCGACCTCGAGCCCGCAGCGAACGGCCTGCGAGAAGAACGCGCGGTAGCGGCCGTCTTCGATCGTCGGCGTGGTCGCATAGACGTGGTACGCGCCGGGGCGAACCTCGAGTGTGTACGTCAGCTGCCCGGCCGCGTTGGGCGCGAAGTCGGACGTGCAGGTGGGGTCACCGTCTTCGTCGACGGGCACCGCGCAGACCTCGAGGCCCGGCGCGGTCTGGTTGCAGGAGGGGAAGCGGAGCTCTCCAGTGATTCGCCCGAGCTGGGCGCCGTCCGCGACCTCCGCAGAGATTCCGAACGCGAGGAAACCGGCCGTGAGGAGGATTCGACGCATCATGACTCCTCCTACTTCCACCCATCGTGCCAGATGACTTTGCGCCCCTAATCGGCGCTTCGTGGTGTCCCAACGCCACAACCGAGGCGCTTTGTGGTGCAAATTGACCCAACCGCGGCTAGGTGTTCCCTCCCATGCCCGCCTCGACCGACCCCGCCGGCCGCCCCCACCTGAACGGGCCCCTCCAGGCGTTGATGCGCGCCCTCGTCGCCGCGAACCCGAAGGAATTCGAAGGCTTCGACGCCTCGCGCATCCTGGTCGTCGCCGGCGCCGCGCGCCGCGGCGCGAACGCTTCTATCCGGCCCCTGACCTACGGCGGGGAGCCGCCGTCCCGGGTGTCGGGGCGCTACCTGAAGCCGTCGATCACGATCGAGGGCGTCGCGATGCGCTACGAGATCTGCCTGCGCCCGAAGTTCTTCCTCGCGCTCGATCCCGAAGCCCGCGTGCACGTCCTCGCGCACGAGCTGTGGCACTGCGCGCCGTCCTTCGACGGGACGCTCGCGCCCGCGCACCGCCACAGGAACGATGGCGACGCGAGCGCGGTGGAGCAGCTCGTCGCGCGCTGGCGCGACGCGGGGCGTGAAGGGTTCGAAGCCGTGCAGCACCGCGGCGAAGCGCGCCTCCTCGCGTGGACGGATCGTCCGCCGAGCCGCATCCCGCGCGACGCCCCGCTGCGCGACACCTACGACGAAGCGGATCTGCACGAAGCGATCGTCGAGGTCCGCTGAGTCACTCGAGCTTCGAACGAATCCAACCGAACAGGCCCTTGCTCTTCGGCGGCGTCGCCGGGAGCGGCTGCCCCGTGCGTGCGATCGCGAGGTCGACCGAGATCCCGAACTCACGCTCCTTCGCCGAGACCGACAGCCGCGCCGCCGCGTCGAGCGCGAAGACCACGTCCGCGTCGAAGTCCGTCACCCCCGCCTCGAAGTCGATCTGCGCGACGGGCTCGATCTCCTCGTCCCCTTCGTAGAGCACGAGCGGCTCCCCGCGGAACTTGTACATGTACGGCACACTCGCCGGGCACGTCGTCTGCGTGTCGAGGAGCACCGCGAAGCTCCCGTCCGGTCCGCTCACCCCCATCGGGACGTTCAGGCACTCGTAGAGCATGAGCGGACGCTCCTCCTGTATGCCGTTCGCGACGCGCGCCGCACCCATCACCGCGGTGTGCTCCTCGCGCACGTCGAGCCGTCCTTCGAACACCGCGGCCAACCGACGACGCACCTCGGGGGCCGAGAACTGCCCGCCGACGCCGATCACCGCGTCGACGTGGATCGCGTCCGCGAGGAGCGTGCGGCACACAGCTTCGGCCTCCACGATGAACGGCGCCGCGAGCTCCTCGGCACGCGTGCGCTCGAAGTCGATCTCCAGGCTGAACGATGCGTTCGTCGAAGAGAGCGGGTGCTCGATCACGACGTGTGTCGAGTCCTCGCTCGACAGCGCGACCTTCGCGTTCTCCGCCGCGTGGAGCAGACGCGGCCACGTGACGTCCCGCGGATCCACGGGGTGTTTGACGGCGCGCTCGACCTCCTTCGCGAGGCGGTCCGCGATGGCGCGATCGATCTCGATGCCGCCGAGGTCCGCGCGACAGATCGTCCGCTCCACGCGGTACGCACCGTTGCCGACCTGCACCACCGAAGCGTCGAAGTGCGACGCACCGAAGTCGACGATCAACAGCCGCATCGACGAATCACTCCGCCCCTGCGTCACCTCCACCGCGACCGCGAGCGAGCTGCTGACCACGCGCTCCACGTGCATCCCCGCGAGCTCCCCGGCCAGGCGCAACGCCTCGCGCTGCCGCAGGCCGTACCCCGACGGACACAACAGCACGGTGCGGTTCGTCTGCCCTTCGAGCGCGAGCTGCGCGCTGACTCGCGCCTCCTTCAGCAGCAGCGCCGTGATCTCCTCGAGCCCGATGCGGTGCGGGCCGAGGCGCACGGCGACCTCCCCGTCGAGGCCGTCGACCAGCTCGTAGGGCAGACGCGGCGCGAGCTTCTTCGCGAGCTGGCAGCCGGACGTGCGCCCGATCAGGCGCTTCGTCCCGCGCACGCCGGGCTGTTCGAACATCTTCCGCAGCGCGGGCTCGCCGACGATCGTCTTTCCGCTTTCCTCGATCACCACCGCCGACGGCATGTTCGGCAGACCCCGGCGCGTCGCGACGACCGTCGGCGCCATCGCGAAGTGCGCCGTGCGGACGACGCCCGCACCAACGTCGATCGCAACGACCCGCCGCCCCGGCGTGGGGAGCTGCGTGCGCGAGCGCTTCGAGGGGATCGCGGTGTCCGACGCCGAGTCCCCCATCATGGGCTCGACGTCTCCGGTCTGGATGCGCTCGGGCTCGCGCCGCACCAGCTCGATGCGCGCGAGCGGTGTGACTTCACCCGGCTCACGCCTCGGCGCCTCGCCCGGGGCCGGGTCGGGCTCCGCCCACGGCGTCAGGGGCTCGTCGATCTGCGCGGGCATGTCGACCGCCGACATCAACGGGAGCGGCTCGTCGTCGAGCGGCGCGGCGGCCGGTGGCGCCGTGAACGCGGGGTCGTCGAGGAGATCGGAGACCAGGTCGAGGTTCATCGGCGTCGGCGGCGCCGGCTCCTCCTCTTCCGCGATCGGCACGACCAGCGCCTCGTCGTCGTCGCCCTCATCGGCCGCGGAGCCGATCGGTTCGTCGTCGAGCGGGAGCGCGTACTCGGCGAGGACCTGACCGACGTCGATCTCTTCGGTCACCACGCGAGGTGGGACGAGGGCGTCGTCGGGTCGCACGCGCTCGAGCACGCGCGCGAGGAGCGGTCGGCACGACACGTCCCACGTCAACGCGATCGCCGTCCCGGTCGCGCCACACGCGACGACCTCGCCGTCGCCCCCGAGCGCGAGCGCGCCCCCCGAGTAGAGCAGCTCGAGGCGCACCGGCTCCGCGTAGCTCAGGCCCTCCAGCCCGGGGACGAAGGCGGCCTCGTCGCGCAGGTTGCCGCCGAACTGCTCGACCAGCGAAGCCTCGTCCGTCGCCTTGAGACGAACGCGCAGGCACTTGCGACTCGGGCGCGGCACCGGCCGCACATACTGAATGGGACCGCGGCAAATCTCCACCGCTCGCGCGACGCGCGTTCGCGGTAAGGGGATCGACCCGTATTCACGCTTCAGGAGCCGATGCGTTCGAAGGAGACCGGCTGATCGAGGTCGGCGCCCGACAGCACGAGTCGTTTGCCTTCGAAGTGGTACTTGTACGTGATCGATTCCGTCTGGGACTTCTTCAGGAGCAGCGCGCCGTCCTTCGCGACCCACTGGCCGCTGTAGGGCCCCAACACGAACCTGCCGCCGGCGGAGAGGGACAGCTCGAACACCGGCTTCACCTTCTGCGCCCTCCACTTCCCGATCAGCCGCTTCCGGCTGCCGCCTTTGTCGTAGATCTGCCGGTAGACCATCGGCTTGGGGAGCTGCGGTGAGGTCAACACGAGACGCCCGCGATCCGCGTCGTGTTCGTAGGTGAACGACTGACGCCCGCCGCCGGGTCGCGAGAGGACGAGCGTCGTGCCGTCGACGCGATACGTGCCGCGCACGTCGGCGAGGCGATAACCGCCGTCGTCGTCGAGGACGAGCTCGAGCCCGGAGTCGCTCTTCCACCGCCCGACGGGTGCCTCGATCTCACGCGACAGCGAAGTGCGTTGCCCGACGGGCGAGCGCGCGCGCGCGGAGCCGAGCCGAAACGAACCGAGCATCGTCCGCGCCTGCGGCCAAAGGCGCTTCGCGGCGCGCCGGGGTGCTTCGAAGTGCACGAGGTAGAAGAAGCCGTTCGCCTCCGAGAAGGTCGAGGTGAGGCGCCGGTCGTTCGTCCGGTACTTCTTTTGGATCGCGGGGCGACCGTCGAGCGTGAAGGTCTTTTCACCCCGCGCGCGGTAACCGGGCATCTTCGCGAACGCCGACTCGACCTCGTCGACGAACGCCGCGAGGGACCGGCCGCCGATCGGATCGGCGCGCACGATGAGCAACGCCGTCCCGCCGCCGTCCCGTCGGGCGACGTCCCGCGCGAAGACCATCCCGCTCGTGTCCCCGAACTGCGGTGCGAGGCGCCACCCGTCCGCGACGGTGAGCGCGAAGCGCTGCTTGGTGTCCTGGTAGGGGCGCGCGGCGATCGATCCGAGCGCGAACAGGACACACATGGCCTGTAATGCGCATTTTTGGGTGTTATAGGAGAGCACGCGCGCCCCCGAGGATGCCGCGATTTTGCGCGAGAACAAACACATCGTCTTCGTCGCCCTCGGCTTCGTGATCCTGTTCGTCGCGGCGCTGATGCGCTTCCCGGGCCTCGACGCCAATCCGCCCGGATTCTGGCAGGACGAGGCCTCCACGGGGCTCGACGCGTGGCTGCTGTGGCACACCGGTCGCGATCAGGCCGGCCAGTTCCTCCCGATCCTCGCGCGCTCCTTCGGTGACTTCCCGCTCGCCGGGTACCGGTACCTCAGCGCGCCGATCGTGGGGATCTTCGGCCCGACGATCGGGAACGAGCGCTTCATGGCCGCGCTGTTCGGGACGCTCACCATCGCCGCGGTCGGGATCTTCGTCGCGGTCCGGTACGACCGCCCGGCCGCGCTCGGCGCGATGCTCTCCGCGACGCTGTGCCCGACGTGGCTGCACTTCTCGCGCTACGGCAGCGAGGCGATCCTCTTGCCCGCCACGCTCACGATCGGCTGCGCGCTGATCGCCGTCGGCGAGAAGACGAAGCGGCACAAGCTCCTGTGGGCCGGCGCCGCGTCGCTCGCGCTGTCCGCGTACACGTACCACGCGGTGAAGTTGTTCCTCCCGCTGTGGACGATCGGCTTTCTGTGGTTCGTCGCGCCGACGATCGTGCGCCTGTGGAAGGACGGCCAGAAGAAACACGTCCTCGGCCCGGCGCTCGTCTTCACGGTGCTCGTGCTCCCGTCGGTGTACTACGCCCTCACCGACGGCGGTCTCGCGCGCGGGCGCACCGTGCTCGCCTGGTACCACCACCCGACGGAGGTCGTCTGGCGCGTCATCCTCAACAACTATCTGAGCTACTTCGACCCCTCGATGTTGTTCATCCGCGGCGGGCCGGCCGCCGCGCAGCAGATCCCGGGGCTCGGGATGTGGAACATCGCGGACCTCGTCCCGATGATCGTCGGGTTCGTCGCGATGATGCGGAGCACCGCGCACCGGCGTTTTGCGATCTTCGTCGCGTACTGGTTCCTGCTCGGGCCCCTGCCCGGCGGCGTGACCTACGAGTCGCACAACATGGGGCGCGCGATCGGTTGGTTGCCGGCGCCGCAGATCATCTCCGGGATCGGGATCGGGGTGATCGCTTCGTGGTCGCTGACCCGGCTGCGCGCCGACAACCTCGCGCCGCGAGTTCGCGGCGCCGTGCTCCTCGCGTTGCTCACCGTCGGGTGGGCGGCGACGGCGTACGCCGTGTACTGGTGCACGTTCGTGCGCTACCCGCGGATCGCGCAGCGGGACTTCCAATTCGACGTGAGCCAAGGGCTCCTGTGCGCGCGGCGTGTCCGCAAGGACGAGAAGCTGATCGTGTCGCCGGGTTTCCAGGTCGGGGGTGTCTTCGCGCGCTTCCTGTATGGGGACCTCGACGGGCCGCCCGGCCCGAACCAAACGCCGATCTGGGAGCCGGGCGAGCGGAAGGTCGTTCGGCCCGGCGAGCTGTACGTGTTCCCGGCGCATCGGCCCAAACCCGAACGTGGCCAGGAGGTGTGCAAGGTCGTCCACACCCCCACGGGGACCGGCGCAGCCTTCGTGTACGGGCCGCCCGACCCGGCGGAACCGGAGGCGCCCCCGCCCCCCTTGCCCAACGCCCCTCACACTGGAAACCTTGAGCAGTGAGCGACGCGGGCGCGCCCACCGGCAAGTGGCCGACTCTCCCTCCGCACCTGACGGAGCCGACGAGCGCAGCGCCGATCGATGGCGCGCGGTTGGTGGTGCGTCGACCGGGGGTCCCCGAGGTCGAGATCCCGATCGAGAAGGACGAGATGGTGATCGGGCGGAAGGCGGCGGACGTCGACCTCGCGCTCGACGACGAGCTCGTCTCGCGGCGCCACGCGATTTTGACGATGGACGCCCGCGGTTACTTCAAGCTGCAGGACCAGGGCTCCAAGAACGGCATCACGTTCGCGGGGCGGACGGTCCGCCGGCTGAACCTGATCGACGGCGACGAGTTCTCGATCGGGAAGACGGAGTTTGTGTTCCACGCGGCCATGAAGCGGTTCGCGGGTGTGCCGGCGCCGGTGCCCAAGGAGCCGGTGGCCCGGTCCGAGTCCGTTTACGGCCCGGTCGACGTGCCCACGCCAAAGGGAGACGCATCGTTGCTCGCGGACGCCGAGGACGTCGGATGGGATCCGAACGCGCACAAGCACCGGGACCCGGCGGAGCCGGAGGTCACGCCTTCGTCACCGGCGGAGCACGACGAGGACGAGGACGAGGACACGTAGCCAAGAGACCCATCGCGAATAATGCGGCGCCTCGGCCGGTTGAAGCGATTCGAGGGTAGTTATCGAATGACGCGAGCTCATAGGTACGGAATGCAGGCCCTGGCGGTCGCGGTCGTGGCGACCGCGATGTACGCGGCGCCGCCGGCGTTGGCGCTGGCGGAGGGCACCTTCAGCCCCACGATGGTTTCGGACGTCGCCGAGCGGGTGACGCCAGCCGTCGTGAACATCACCACGCGCAAGAACCGGCGCGACGTGTCGGGGCTGCCGCCGGCGATGCGGCCGTTCCTGAACCCGCGCGGCGGGCGGCTGCCGCCGGAGATGGGCGCGGGGTCGGGGGTGGTGATCAGCCCGGACGGGACGATCATCACGAACAACCACGTCATCGACGGGGCGGACGAGATCAAGGTGACGTTCTCGAACGCTCGCGAGCTGAGCGCGAAGCTGGTCGGCACGGACAAGGCGTCGGACATCGCGGTGCTGAAGGTCGAGGCGAAGGCGCTGCCGTACCTTTCGCTCGGTGACTCGGCCGCGCTTCGGCTTGGCGAGTTCGTGCTGGCGGTCGGCAACCCGTTCGGCGTCGGTCAGACGGTGACGATGGGGATCGTGTCGGCGAAGGGCCGCGCGAACATGGGCATCGTCGACTACGAGGACTTCATCCAGACCGACGCGTCGATCAACCCGGGTAACTCGGGCGGCGCGCTGGTGAACCTGAAGGGTGAGCTGGTCGGCATCAACACCGCGATCCTGTCGCGGAGCGGCGGCGCGCAGGGCATCGGCTTTGCGGTGCCGTCGAACATGGTGCGGCCGATCAAGGACCAGATCTCCAAGTTCGGTCGCGTGCGGCGCGGCTGGTTGGGCGTGGCGATCCAGGACCTCACGCCGGAGCTGCGGCGCGGCCTCGGCCTCGGCGCGGTGACACAGGGCGTGCTCGTCTCCGAGGTGATGGAGGGCGGCCCCGCGGCGAAGGGCAACCTGGAGGTGCGCGACGTCGTGGTGAAGGTGAACGACCGCCCGACGAAGAGCGTCGCTCAGCTGCGCAACCGCATCGCGCTGACGGCGCCGGGCTCGAAGGCGAAGCTCACGGTCGTGCGCGAGGGCCGCGAGAAGGACCTCTTCATTCTGCTCGACGAGAAGAAGGATGACGCGGAGATCGCGTCGCTGTCGCCGTCGGACGAAGCGGTGACGGCGGGGCTGCGCGTCGAGAACATCGACCAGGAGGATCGCAAGCGCCTGCGCATCCCGCGCAAGGTGACGGGGGTGTTGGTCTCCGCCGTCGAACCGGGTAGCGCCGCGGATCGCTCCGGCCTGGAGGTCGGCGACGTGATCACCGCCGTGGGCCGCAAGGCGGTGCGCTCTGCGAAGTCGCTCGACCGCATGATCCCGAAGGGCGCGAAGGAAGTCGTGCTCCGCGTCTTCAAGCGCGGTGTGTTCACGTTCGTGGTCCTGCGACCGTAGCGTCGCTCAAGCCCAGAGGGGTTTGCGCGCAGAGCGTTCGAACGCATCGGCGTGGGCGACGTACGGCGCCAACGCATCCAAGAAGGCCTGCGACCCGAAGAGGCTCTGCGCTTCGCTCGAATAGACCGTGGTCAGCCTTCGGTTGGGATTGTTCCGCAGCGCGTGGAGGAACCGCGGCGGGTCGACTTCGTACGTGATGCCGAGCTGCGGTGCGTGCGTCTCCAGGAGACGCGCGGCGTAGCTGAGACACGTCTCCCCGCGATCGCCGCTCCAGTCGAACGGGATCGGCACGGGCGCTTCGAGGAGCCCCTTCTCGAGCGCGTCGAGCTCCGCCTCGGTCCCCGAGAACAATGTGCCGTACGCGAGGCCACCGTACGCGTGAACGATCGCCGGGACGCGGGTCGGTCGTAGCTCCTTGTCGGTGCGCACGATCCGCTTCTCCTCGTCCGGGACGCTCGGATCCTCCCAGCGGAAGTCGATCCACCGGGAGCGCACGCGAAGCGAGATGTGGCCGCTGCCGTGCGCGATGACCTCGGCCGTCCGCGGCACCACGAAGTCCCCGTACAGCGCCATCAGCGATGGGTCGCCGATGTCCGGCTCGAAGAGCGGCTTGCCGTTGGCGAGGAACCGCTCGAAGTGCCCGTCGCCGGCCTTGCTCACACTTGTGATGGCCCCGGCGAGGTCGTGGTTGGGCGTCTGTCCCTGGAGAATCGAACGAACGCCCGACAGGACGGCGTCCGGGAGGCCACGACCACGCCAGCTGATGTCCACGCTGAAGTTATCGCACATCATCTGACATCGTTGCGTCGAAGCACGATGCCGAGAAAACACCCGTTCCCGGGTCAGCGGAGATCGTGAGGCTCGCGGGGGGACGCGGAACGGATCAGCTGAGCCGCGCGCGGAGCGCCGCGAGGATCTGGCCGTACATCTCGTACAGCTCGCTCGGGGCGCGGGCGTCGTCTTCCGGATCGTCCGGGGTGGCGTCGACCTCGTAGGCGTCGAGGGTCGGGTAGTGCCGGAAGAACGCCTCCAGGGAGAGGCGCACCAGGTGCATGATGTGCGGGCGGGACTCCAGCTCCGCGGTCGCCGCGTGGGCGCCGACGTTCCGGAGGCGATCACTCACCGACTCGAGCTCGAACTGCACGCCCGGGTAGGCGTCCACCAGCTCCGCGATCGCGAGCCGCAGGTCGGCCACGCCGGGCGGGTCGGCGTCCATCGTCACGAGGCGCCGGCCGGGTTCGTCCGTCCGGCCTTCCACCTCGAAGATCGTGCGCTCGGCTTCGTCGAGCATCAGGTCGAGGATTTCGTCGTCCATCGTGGACCACGCCGGGTTCGTCTCGAGCTTCATCACGGACCAACCAACCTTGTAGCCCCTTCTACGGGGCGAGACAATCAGTCCTTCCTTCAGGATCGCGGGTGCGTGCGGTCATACGTCGCGCGGACGTGGTCGCTGTCGACGTGGGTGTAGACCTCCGTAGTCCGCAGGTCCGCGTGGCCGAGCATCGCCTGCACCGAGCGGAGGTCGGCGCCGCCCCGGACGAGGTGCGTCGCGAAGGCGTGGCGTAGTTTGTGCGGCGAGATGTCCCGCGAGAGCCCGGCGGCGACCTGCAGGCGCCTGAGCAGCGCAAACGCGGCCTGCCGCGTGAGCTTGCCGCGCCCGCCCCGCCCTGGGAACAGGTGGTCGCTCGTCTTGCCGGCGAGGCGCTTCGGTCGGTCCTCCTCGATGTATCGGCGCACCGCGTCGATCACCTCCTGGCCGATCGGCACCACGCGCTCCTTGTTGCCCTTGCCGAGCACGCGGATGAGCCCCGCGTCGAGGTAGATCGAACCGAGCTCCAGCCCCACCACCTCGCTCACCCGAAGCCCGGCGCCGTAGAGCAGCACCACGAGGGCGCGATCGCGCGGGTTCGACGCTGCCCGCAGGAGCGCCATGACCTCGTCGAGGGTCACCGGATCCGGGAGCGTCCGCTCTTGTTTGGGGAGGTCGACGAGGGCCGCGGGGTCCTCGCCGAGGATCCGCGTCCGCACCAGGTGCCTGAAGAAGCCGCGCACCGCCACCAGCATGCGCGCCTGGGACTTCGGCTTGAGGCCGGCCTTCGCGAGGTTTCGAACCCAGGCGGAGACGTGGTGAGAGGCGATCGCCGTCGCGTCGGCGACCTTTGCGTCGATCATCCAACCCGCGAAGTCCGACAGGTCCCGGCTGTACGCCTCGAGGGTGTTCTTCGCGAGCGAGCGCTCCACGCGCAGATGGGACAGGTACCCATCGATCTGCGCGTCGAGTGGCGTGTACGCCTCCACGCTCTCTATTTCACTACACGTCGAGTCGCCACGCGAGGAATTGGCGGAAATCGGGGTCGGCCTTCTGCAGCCGCTCGCCGATCAGCTCCACCACGCCCATCATCAGCTTGAGGCACGCCTGCGGTTTGCTGCGCTGGAGCAGCGCGATGTCCCGGCGCGTGATCTCCAACACCGTCGACTCCACCTCCGCCGTCGCCGAGCACAGGCGCGGGCCCTGGCGGAGGATGGCGGCCTCGCCGAGTGAGTCCCCCGCGGACAACATCGTCAGCGTCGTCTCCTGCCCGTTCGGTCCGCGCACCGCGAGGCGGATCATCCCGTCCGCGATGACGTAGAGGCCCTCGCCGATCATGTTCTCGACGAAGAGCGGTGTGTTCGGCGGGATGCGTTTGGTCTGCGCGATGGAAGCGACGATCTGCAGACCGGTGTCGGTGAAGTTCTTGAACAGCGCGGCCGACTTGAGCGTCCGAACGATCTCCGCGTTGTTCGACATCGACCAAAGACGTCGCCGCGGCTCGCCCCCCGTTCGACGGTCGCCCGTCGAACGATCTCCCCGGCCCCGATTTTGGGCGCTAGGCCCGAAATCCCGCGACGGCGCCGCTCGTTTGATAGCAGCGGCCCAACCTGCGAGCAAGGTCGCTCAACCGAGATTGTTCAGGTAGTTGCGCGCGATGTCGACGTAGTGGCCCGACGCATACGCGAGGTACTCGCGCTCCTCGTCGCTGACCGGCCGTCGAATCTTCGCGGGCGATCCCATCGCGACCATGCCCGCCGGGACGACCATCCCCTGCGGCACCAACGCACCCGCCGCGACGAGCGCGCCCTCTTCCACGACCGCGCGGTCCAGGATGATCGCGCCCATCCCGATCAACGCGCCCGACTTGATGGTGCAACCGTGCAGCGTGACGCTGTGGCCGACGGTGACGTCGTCCTCGATCACCGTGGAGAACTTGTCCGTGGTGACGTGGATGACCGAGTTGTCCTGAACGTTCGATCGGGCGCCGATGCGGATCGGGAAGACGTCCCCGCGGATGACCGTGTTGAACCACACGGAGCTGTCCTCGCCAATCTCGACGTCCCCGATCACAAACGACCCGGGCGCGAGGTACACGCCGCTCCCGAGCTTCGGCGTGGTGTCCAGGTACGGGAGGACCGTGCCCCTCACGCCGCGCGCCCCAGCAGCGAGTGGTTGAAGGCCTCGACGATCTCGACCTCGAGCATCGTCCCCGGCGCGAACGTCCCGTCCACGTGCACGGGCCGGTTCTGGCCGTTGCGCCCGGTGCTCCGCGTCGCGTCGGTCTTCGAGGGCCCCTCGATCATCACGGTCTGCTTCTGCCCGACCATGCCGTCCAGCCACCTCTTGGTGAGGGCGTTCTGCAGCGCCTGGAGGACGTGCAACCGGCGCATCCTCTCCTCGAGCGGCACCTCCGGCTCGATCTGCAGCGCGCGGGTCCCGACCCGCTCCGAGTAGGCGAACGAGTACGACGCCTGGAAGTTCACGCGCTCCATGAGCGAGAGCGTCTGTTCGAAGTCTTCCTCGGTCTCGCCCGGGAAGCCGACGATGATGTCCGTCGTCAACGCGACTTGCGGCGCCACTTCGTTCAGGCGGTCGGTGATCGCGAGGAACTCCTCGCGGGTGTAACCGCGGCGCATCGCGGTGAGGACCTTCGTGCTGCCCGACTGCACCGGCAAGTGCATGTGCGGGCACAGCTCGGGGAGCTCGGCGAACGCGCGGATCTGCTCGTCGGAGAAGTCGGACGGATGCGGCGACGTGAATCGAACGCGCTCCACGCCGTCCACGCTGGCGACGCGCGCGAGCAACTCGTGGAACGGGATGTGGCCGTCCTTCTTGCGGCGGCCATAGCTGTTGACCGTCTGCCCGAGCAGCACGATCTCCTTACTGCCCTGCCCCGCGAGTTTCTTTACCTCTTCGACGATCTCGTCGGCCGATCGGCTCACCTCGCGGCCGCGCGTAAACGGCACGATGCAGAAGGTGCAAAACTTGTCGCAGCCCTTCATCACGCTGACGTAGGCGCTGACCTCGGCGGGGTTCTCGTCGGTGATCGCGGGGAAGGCGTACGCCTCGCGGTCGAGGAAGTCGGTGCGCAGGATGCGCTGGCGATCCTCTCGAACGTTTCGCACGAGGTCCGGGAGGCTCGCGATGTGGTCGGGCCCGAAGACGATGTCCGCCTGCGGGATGCGCTCCATCATGCGCTGGCCTTCCTGCTGCGCGACACAGCCGCCGATCGCGAGGACGACGTCGCGGTTCTTCCGCTTGATGCGCTTCATCTGCCCGGCGCGCGTGCGGAGCTTCTGCTCGGCCTTCTCGCGGACGCTGCAGCTGTTGAGGACGATGAGATCGGCGTCGTCGGGGGTGTCGGTCGGCGCGTAGCCCTCACCCGCCATCAGGCTCACCATGCGCTGCGAGTCGTGCGCGTTCATCTGGCAACCGAAGGTGTCGACGTAGATGCGCTTCGGCGAGAGCGCCGACGCGTAGGCGAGCGGCCCATCGAACGCAGGCTCGGGCGGAGCCGCCTCGGGCGCGATGACCGGGAGCTTCGACATGACGGCCCCTCTTCTAGGGGATGTGCGGCCCGGGCACCAAACGAAATCGGCGCGGCTACTGGATGAACGCGTCGAGGAAGTAGCTCGGGATCGTCCCGTTGTTCCCGAAGTGCTCGACCCGGAAGTAGTAGGTCTGGCCGGGCATCACCGACCACACGATTCGCGAGCAGCTGAGCCCGCTGTAGTCGTCGTTCGAGGTGAGCTGGGTGCCCGCTCCGTCGAAGAGGCGCAACACGGTGTCCGCGCCGACGCAGACCGTCGGATCCCCGAGCTGGGTGTACGTCGTCAGCGAGAGCTGCGAGACGGTCGGGGGGATCGTGTAGACGAAGAGATCGACGTCGCCGACGGGGTCGATCGCGCCCGCCACGGTTGCGGGGAGCCCGTAGAAGTTCGCCTGCGCGAGGGTGTCGTTCGGCTCGGACTCGAAGTACGTCGAGATGCCGCCGTCGCGCGTCGGACCGCCGTCGCTCGGTCCGGGGCCTCCGTCGCTCGGTCCAGGTCCGCCATCGCTGCCGACGCCTGCGTCGACCGCGGGTGTGACGGCGCCGTCGCGCACGCCACCGTCGCCGCCGCTGCCCACGAGGCGGAACAGGACCTCAAGTCGGTAGCTCGGGATCGTCTGTCCGGCGAACTGGCGGACGCGGAGATAATACAGTCCGCTCGGGAGCACCGAGGTCACGCGCGAGCAGCCGCCGACGCCGTAGTCGTCGTTGGACATGAGCTCGGTCTGCGCGTTGTCGAAGAGCGTGAGCACCGTGTCGGCGGTGAGGCAGCCGTAGGGTTGCGCTTGATCGTAGGTGGTCGCTTGCACCTCGATCGACTGGCCCGGCGGGACGATGAACGCGAAGTAGTCCTGATCGCCCGCGGGGTTGATCGACGCGATCACGGTCGCGGGGAGCCCCACGTCGACGGCGAGGGTCTGTGCGTCCTGCCACGTGTTGTTCGGCTCGACCTCGGTGACGACGCCGGAGACGCTGCCGTCCCGAATCGGCGCGTCGTAGACGCCGGTGTCGAGCCCGGACGTCTCGCCGCCGTCGCGCGGCGGACCGCCGTCGCGGAACGGCGACGTCGTGCCCCCGTCGTAGTGGCACAGCGCCTCGGGCGACGACTGCGCAACGCAAAGGCCCTGCGGCCCACACACCCGCGGACCTCCGGGCGGCTCGGTGCACGTCGGCCGCCACGGCGGACACAGCGAACACGAGTCACCGCAAGTCTTGTTGCGGCAGGCTCGGTAGCGAAGGATGAGCGCGTAGAGCGAGAAGTGCTCGAGCTGCGCGGTGACGACGCCCGACGCGACGTCGTGAGACGAGGTCGCGATCTCGGCGGGCTCGCCGGTGTCGAGGTTCACGACGACGAGCTCCTCGCCCCCCGCGTCCACGCGGAAGCGAACGGTCACCTGACCTTCGAAGGTGAGGCCGTCGGGTCCCAGATCGTAGACGGCGCGAGACTCGATCTCGGAGCTCATGAGATCACGCTTCGCTTCGATACGAATGTCGGTGTCCGCTGCGAGCGCGCCCGGCGCGAACTCGACCTCGACGAGGCCGTCGTGACTCTTCGCGATGCCGCCGGCCGACGCCGAAACGCGCGTCGACGTGACCTCCTGCATCGTGAAGTCCTTCGTGCACGACGCGAGCAGGAGCGGGACGAGGAGCAGAGGTTTTGTGCGTCTCACGTTCATGGGTGGCCGCTCCCCTTCGAGTTCTTCATTCGTCGCGCGTTTTCGAGCTCGTCCCGCGCCGCGCGCACCGCAGGCGTGTCCGCGGCGCCTTCGAGGCGACGCGCCGCTTCGTCGAACCGCCCGACCGCCGTCAGCGTGTGTACCGTGAGCGCGACGCGCTCGGGTGCGAGGGGGCCGTCCGCGAAACGTCTCGCGGCTTCTTCGAGCGCGGCGAGCGCGGCTTCGTCGTCGCCGTCGGCGCGGAGCATCTTCGCGCGACGCAGCAACGCCTCCTCCGCGTAGCCGCGTCCGGCGGGGTGGGCGGCGACCTGCGCGTAGTAGTCGGCGGCGCTCCGGTGCTCGCCGCTGCGGCGATAGGCGTCGGCGATCAGTGCGAGCGCGTCGACCGCCTCGGCGTCGTCCGCATCGCGCTCCAGCACGGCCTGCGCGATCTTCTGCGCAGCGGGCGCGTCGTCCGCGACGATCGAACGCGCTCGATCGAGCTGAGCGCGATGTCGCTTGCGCGCCTCTTCGGGCGGCGGATGGGTCCATCGTTGCTTCGCCTCGACGCTCTGCGGCGTCCCGTCGCGGGGCGTGACCCGTGCGTGTCCGCGGTGGACCTCGACCCGCGCGAAGCCGTCGTCGACGTCGACCGTCGCGGCCGCGCCGTCGCCGAGGAACGCGACGTGTGCGACGGGGATCTCGACGTCCAGCTTCTCGGCGCCCTCGAGCTCGAGGTCGAGTCGACCGCGCTCGACACGCACGAAGTCACGAGGCGTCAGCGTGAAGACGGTGCCTTCCGCGAGCTGGAGCTTCGCGGCGGCGCGTTCGATGCGCACGTTCGTCGCGGCGGTACGGCGCTCCCCCGACACGAGCGATCGCGACGGCTCGACGAGCTCCCCGCCCGTGACGACGAACGCGTCCTCCGACGGCGCGCGCACGACGACCAGGAGCGCGACGGCCAACGCCACGCCGAACACCAACGCCGGCCAGCCCCAACGCGGGCCGCTCGTCTCGGCTTCGATCGCCGACCACAGCGCGACGCGACGCGCGGGGGCGAGCTCGGCGCGGTCGGCCGCCAGCAGCTCCGACGCATCGCCGAGCCGAACCGCGGTGGCCCGACAGACCTCACACCCCGACGTGTGCTGGCGAAGGGAGCGCCGCTCTTCGTCCGTGATCCCCGGCCACGGGTAGCGGTAGAGGTCGTCGCGCATCGGGCACGTCATCGCTGCGTCTCCTCGCGCGCGAGCGCGGCGTCGAGCTCACGCCGCGCGTGGTACAGCCGCGTGTGGACGGTCGCCGGGCGCACGTCGAGCGCCTCCGCGATCTCGCGACCGCTGAGCCCCTCGACCTGGTAGAGCAGGAACACCACGCGTTTCTTCGGTTTGATCTGCATCAGCGCGCGCCACACCCGCTGGAGCGCTTCGCGCCGCTCCGCCTGCGCTTCGGGGTGAGCGGTCTCGGCCGGGAGGACCTGGGTCATCGCCTCCAGCGTCTCGACCATGCGCCGGTGGCGACGCCCGCTCCGCAGGTGCCCGAGCACGGTGCGCGTCGCGATGCCGTAGAGCCACGTGGTCACCTTCGAGTCCCCGCGGAAACGCGGGAGCGCGGAGTGCACCGCGACGAAGACCTGCTGCACGACGTCGTCGATGTCCGAGTCCGAAGCCGCCGGGCCGAGGAGCCGGGCGACGATCCGGTGCACATCGTCCACGTGGTCGCGGAAGAGCTTCTCGAGCGTCAGGCCGTCCCGCGCCGACGCCGCTCGTGGCGTGTCGCTCTCTCCCAAGGCCGACGCGAAGACGTACCCGCCTCGAGCACCGGCTGCAACGAACGCACGGGTCACGACCATGCGTAGCCGATGCGCGCTCATCTCTTCAAAACACTCGCCATTTCACGCCGAGCTCGGCCCAGGGCCGGATGGACCCCGCGTCGAGGTCCGCGGACTCGGCGGTGAAGGGCTCCGGCAACCGCGTCACGAGGCGCGGCGTCTTGGCGAGGACCCCCGCCGCGAGCCCGAGCTCGAGGTGTTCCGTGACCGGGAGCGAGGCCTCGATCCCGAGGCGCCCGATCAGGCCCACGACGGTGTACGTCTCCTCGACGGGCGCCCCGACGAACGCCGTCGCGGTCGAAGCCACGCGGTCGACGCCGACCCCGACCAGGGCGACGGGCGCCAGGCCAATCGGGCCCCAAGCCGTGAGCGGGACGGCGGCCTCGATGCCCCCCCACACCTGCAGTGGGCGCCCCTCGACCCGCGACGCGCCGGCGTCCTCGAGCGCGAGGTCGCAGCACAGCCCGTAGAGCCCGAGGCGCGCGCCGAGCTCGACCGGTCCGATCGTCCGCCGGCCCGCGAGCGTGAACCCGAGCTGCGGCGTCGCCGGCCGCGCCCACCACGCCGCGGCGACGCCACCGACGACGACCCACCCCCCTCCCGGTACCGGTCCCGGTTCCGGTCCGGGTCCCGTGGTCGTGGCGTCGGCGTCGGTGAAATTCGTTGGGACGCGCGGGGTGGCCCCGGGGGTGGTGGGGGGATCGGGTGCGGCGGCGGAGGGGGGTGGGGGATTGGGGGTTGGGCGCTCGGAGAGGGCTGGGGCTGGGGCTGGGGCGAGGGCTAGGGGGGAGCCAGAAGCCGGGGCCGAGCCAGCGGCGGACGCCGCTCCCTCGCCCGAGCCCTTGCCCGAGCCCGAGCCCGAGTCCGAAGCCGAGTCCGAAGCCGAGGCCGAATCCGAGCCCGAGCCCGAGCCCGAGCCCGAGCCCGAGCCCGGGGCCGAGTCCGAAGCCGAGGCCGAATCCGAGCCCGAGCCCGAGCCCGAGCCCGAGCCCGAGCCCGAGTCCGAAGCCGATGCCGAATCCGAGCCCGAGCCCGAGCCCGAGCCCGAGCCCGAGCCCGAGCCCGAGTCCGAAGCCGAGGCCGAATCCGAGCCAGAGCCCGAGCCCGAGTCCGAAGCCGAGGCCGAATCCGAGCCCGAGCCCGAGCCCGAGCCCGAGTCCGAACCCGAGTCCGAAGCCGAGTCCGAAGCCGAGCCCGAATCCGAGCCCGAACCCGTCGCCGAGTCGGAATCCGGGTCCGAGTCCGAAGCCGTCGCCGCCGAGCCCGAAGCCGTCGCCGAGTCGGAATCCGAGCCCGAGCCCGAGCCCGAGCCCGAGCCCGAGCCCGAGCCCGAGTCCGAGCCCGAAGCCGAGCCCGAATCCGAGCCCGAGTCCGAGCCCGAAGCCGACGCCGAAGCGGAGTCCGAACCCGAAGCAACGGCCGATCCCCCAGCCGTGGCCACTCCCGCAGCCTTGCCCGAGCCCGCGGCCCTCGCGGATCCCGATCCCACCGCAGCGCCTCCGCGCGCGACGCTCGACGTCGCGACGCTCGATGTCCTCACCCCCCGCACCCCCCGCACCCCCCGCGTCGCCCAGCGCCCGTGCGCCTCGACCACCAACAGCGCGGCGGCGCGGAGCGCGGGGCGGTCGCCGTCCTTCGTCGCGATGCGGCGTGCGCTGATCTGTTGCGCTCCAGCGCGCAGCACGAGGCGCAGCGCCTCGCCGTCGCGGACGAGCTCGACGCGGAGCGTCCCGTCGCGGACGACGAGGGTCCCGCGCGGGAGCTCCGGGGCGAGGAGCGCGCGGAGCGCGGGGGCCAGCGGGGTCGACTCGACGGTGATGCTCGGCGAGGCCGCCGCCGCGAGCACCAACAGCGGCAGCACGTTCACGGGACGTCGCCACCGCCGCGGCGGCGCCGCGCGTCTTCAGCTCGTGCGTTCATGCCGGCGCCCCAGCGTACAACGAATCCAACGCCGTGCGACGTCACCGCTTCCGCAGGTCACTCACGTACAGCGCGATGGCGACCCAGATGAATCCGAACGTCACCGCGTGGGTCGTCGTGAACGGCTCCCCGTACACGATCACGGCGACCAACAGCTGAAGCGTCGGCGCGACGTACATCAACAGCCCGACCGTGATGTACGGCAACTGACGCGCGCCGCGTGTGAAGAGGTACAGCGGCATCGCGCTCGCGACGCCGGTGGTCGCGAGCAACGCCGCCATCGCCGGGCCCTCCGTCACGAACGCGCCGAAGACCACCGGCGGCGCGACGCACAGGTAGATCAGCGCGACCGGCGCCGCGAGCGTCATCTCCGCGGCGAGCCCCGGCAGCGCTTCGGCCGGCGCGACCTTGCGCACGAGGCCGTAGAAACCGAAACACCCCGCGAGCGCGATCGAGATCCACGGAAAGACACCCTGACTCACGGTCGCGTAGACGACGCCGATCGTCGCCAGGCCGATCGCGATCGCCTGCCGCGGCGTCGGCCGCTCCCGCAGCACGAGCACACCGAGTAACGCGTTGAGCAGCGGGTTCACGTAGTACCCGAGGCTCACCTCGGTGATGCGCCCCGACGACACCGCGATGACGAAGACCAACCCGTTCATCGATATGAAGAAACTCGACGCGACCGTCGCCAGCAGCCCTTTCTTCGTCGCGAACACCGCGACGACCTCACGCGCGCGCCCCGCGACCGTCAGCACCGCGACCGTCAGGATCGCCGTCCAGAGGATCCGCTGCGCGATCACCTCCGTCGGCGCGACGCCCGCGAACAGCTTCCAGTAGATCGGCAGCAAGCCCCAGATCAGGAACGCCCCGAGGGCGCTGATCAGCCCCTGGGTCGTCTGCTCGCGCTCGCTCATCGCGACAGCTGGGCGACGAGCTCGACGTGCGCGGTCTGCGGGTACAGGTCGAAGACCCGCACGGCGTCGAGCCGATACCCCGCTTCGCCCAACGCCGCGGCGTCGCGCGCAAACGTGCCCGGGTCGCAGCTCACGTAGACCAGCTTCGACGGCGCGAGCTTCACCAGCGCTTCCAGCGTCGACGGCTCCACGCCCCGACGCGGTGGATCGAGCAACACCAGATCCGGCGCGTCGCCGCTCCAGGACAAAAGCCCCGACTCGACCGACACCCCCCACACCTCGACGTGCTCGACGGCCGCCCGCTTCGCGAGCTGGGAAGCCTCCTCGCTCTGCTCGATCGCCACGACCCGCGCTGCGTGCCGCGCGATGCTGCGCGTGAAGTTTCCGGACCCGGCGTAGAGCTCGAGGATCGTCGACGGCGCCGCCGCCTCGACCCACGCCGTGACCTGCTCGACGAGCGCCGCGTTCCCCGCCGCGTTCGCCTGCGCGAAGACACGCGGCGACAGGAGCATGAGCCCCAAGCCATCGTCGGCTTCGAGCGTCGCGTCGGCGTCGGTGCGCACCCCCTCGAGCGCCGACGGGGCGTCGGCGAGCACGTCGTCGCCGGATCCGATCACCGAGACGTCCACGATGCCGTCCACGCTCGGGCTCGCCGCGCGCAACGCCGCCAACCCACGCGCGGCGCCCGACGCGAGGATCGGGCACGACTCGACGTCGACCACCCGGTGGCTCTTCGCACCGCGGTACCCGACGACCCCGTCCGCCACCGCGAACCGCGCGCGCGTCCGATAGCCGTACGCGTCGCCCGACCACGGCGCGAGGTGCTCGTACGTGCTCGGGTCCACGCGACCGACGCGGGTGATCGTCTGGATCGTCGCGGCGTCCTTCAGCCGCGTCTGCGTCGCCGCCTCGACGTGCTGCAACACGCACCCACCACAGATGTCGTAGTGCGCGCACTGCGGCTCGACCCGCGCGGCGCTCGGCTCCACGACCGACAACACCCGCGCGCGCAGGAAGCGCTTCTTCTGCTGCGTGATTTCGACCTCGACGGTCTCGTTCGGCGCTGCGCCCGCGACGAACACGACGCGGCCATCGTCCGCGCGCGCGACCGCCTCACCGCCGGTCGCCAGGCGGTCCTCGGTAACCAGCTGCATGGTGTGTTCTCTCAGGCTCCCTTGGAGCGGTAGGCGTTCACGAGGTCTTCGAGCTTCTTTTGGATCTTCTCGTCGAAGTCCACGAACTCGATCCCCATCCCTGCGGGGTGTTTCTCGCGGTCGCGCAGCGTCGACACCCACTTCACCACGCCGTCCAACGCAAAGGGTGCGTCGCCGTCCGGGAGGGTGAGTCGAAGGCGCACGCGCTCGCCGACCTCGTAGGGCAGCGACGTCTTGATGAAGATGCCGCCCTTGCTCAGGTCTTTGGAGTAGTCGGTGATGAAGCTCCCGACGGTGCGGTAGTCGACCTTCACGTCGACCGGGAGGCGCTCCTCTCGACGGTTGTCCGACACGATGCGGCGACTCTCTCAAGCGCCGAGGCCCGGTGCAAGGCCCCCTCAGATTGACCGCCGTACGGACGTTCGGTACAGCCCGCGGTATGGACAAGGTCTACCCGAGCGCCGCCGCGGCCATCGAGGACATGACGGACGGCGCGACGATCATGTCGAGTGGTTTCGGCCTGTGCGGTAACCCGGAGAACCTGATCACCGCCCTGCACGCCCGCGGGCTGAAGGACCTCACGGTCATCAGCAACAATTGCGGGACGACCGAGCACGGCCTCGGGATCCTGCTGCAGGCGAAGCAGCTCAAGAAGATGATCTCGAGCTACGTCGGCGAGAACAAGGAGTTCGAACGGCAGTTCCTCTCCGGCGAGCTGGAGGTCGAGCTGTGCCCGCAGGGCACCCTCGCCGAGCGCATCCGCGCGGGCGGCGCGGGGATCGGCGCGTTCTACACGCCGACCGCGTTCGGCACCAAGGCGGCGGAAGGCAAGGAGACGCGCAACTTCGACGGCGTCGACTACGTCCTCGAGCGCCCCCTCAAAGCCGACTTCACGTTCGTGCGCGCCTACAAGGCCGACCGCTGGGGCAACTGCGTGTTCCGTAAGACCGCCCGCAACTTCGCCCCGATGATGTGCATGGCCGGGAAGGTGACGATCGTCGAAGCCGAGCACATCGTCCCGCTCGGCGAGCTCGACCCCGACCAGATCCACACCCCCGGCGTGTTCGTGCAGCGCGTCGTGCAAGGCGCCGACTACGAGAAGTGGATCGAGCAGCGCACCGTGCGCCCGCGCCCCTAGGAGACACTCGAATGGCCATCACCCGCGAACAGATCCTCGAACGCGTCGCCCAGGAATTCTCGGACGGCATGTTCATCAACCTCGGCATCGGCATGCCGACGCTCGCCGCGAACTACATCCCGGACTCGATGGAGGTCGTCCTTCACTCCGAGAACGGCATGATGGGCATCGGCCCCTTCCCCTACGAAGGTGAAGAGGACGCCGACCTCATCAACGCCGGCAAGCAGACCGTCTCCGAGATCGCCGGGACGAGTTACTTCGACAGCGCAACCTCGTTTGCGATGGTGCGCGGCGGCCACATCGACATGACGGTGCTCGGCGCGCTCCAGGTCTCGAAGAACGGCGACATCGCGAACTGGATGATCCCCGGCAAGATGGTGAAGGGCATGGGCGGCGCGATGGACCTCGTCGCCGGTGCGCGCCGCGTGATCGTCGCGATGGAGCACGTCACCAAGAAGGGCGACCCGAAGATCCTGAACGAATGCTCGCTGCCGCTCACCGGGCTGAGCTGCGTGCACACGATCGTCACCGATCTCGCCGTCATCTCCGTCAGCGGCGAAGGCCTCGTGCTCGAGGAGCTCGCTCCCGGCGTGACGCTCGACGAAGTGCAGTCCAAGACCGAGCCCGAGCTGCTCGTGCGCGGCGACGTCCCGACCATGCCGATCCCTTCCCTCGCCGGGTGAGCCTCGGATGAAATCGATCCGCGACTTCGTCGAGGGCAAGGTGCGGCGCGCCGAGATCGGCGACGCCGTCCGGCTCGTCGCGTTGGACGCCGCACACGCGACCTTCGGCGCCCCCGAGATCCGGGTCGAGAGCGACGTCGGCGCGGCGGCGTTCTACGCGGAGGGGTTCGTCATCGGCGACGACGCGGTGGCGTACGCGGACATCGAGCGCATCCGCGAGGAGGGGACGACGATCGACATCGCTGTCCCCGATCGCATCCTCCGCATCCACGCTTCGGACGCGGGTGCCCGCGTCGTGTTCGACACGCTGCGCTGGATCGGGCGCGCCAAGTTGCGTCGCCGCCTGGACTGAAGACGCCGCGCGGGCGACAACTTCGGTCAGGCATGAAACGGATCCTGTTCACGTTCGCCCTCCTCGCCTCGGCCACGCCCGCGCACGCCGACGACAAGTGCAAAGACGCCTACCAGGTCGGCAAGGACATCGCGCGCCTCGAGGCCGAGGTCCGCGAGCTCCGCGCGCTGCTGGAGAACCTCCTCGCGCAGCGCACGGGGACCGCGTCGATCGAACCCTCGGACGACGGCATCGAGCCCGCACCCTCCGAGGTCGCGCCGCCTCCGCCGCGCCGCAGCAGCACCAAGAAGAAGCGCGGCTCAATCCGCGGCACGGTGCGCGGAACGAAGGGCGCCGCGTACGTTTATGTTCGAGATATTCGCGGCAAGCTCCAGCGTGGGAAGCAGGTCATCGCGCAGAGCGGTCGGCAGTTCAACCCGCGGTGGATGGTCATCCGGAAGGGGACGACGATCGAGTTCCCGAACAAGGACAACATCTACCACAACGTCTTCTCGAACAGCCCGTACGCGAGCTTCGACCTCGGCATCTACCGCAAGGGCGACGACGCCAAGAGCTTCCGCTTCATGCGGCCCGGGCTGATCGACGTCTTCTGCAACATGCACGCGAAGATGACGGCCGAGGTCCTCGTCGTACCGAACCGCTACTACGCGAAGGTCAGCGGCGGCGGGAAGTTCTCGCTCGAAGGTGTCCCGCCGGGGCGCCACGAGATCGTCGCGTGGGGGCCGGGGATGCAGCCGACCGCGTCTTGGGTCGACGTGCCAGCGGGTGACGCCGCGGACGTGCAACTGAGCTTGTCGCCGCGCTCCAAGGGCCGCCACCTCAACAAGGACGGCAAGCCGTACGGCTCGTACTAGGTATCGGATAGCCGGCCGGGGAGTGCCCGCTCGAGCTGAACCGAGTCAGCGCTTCTTGGCGCGTTCGATGTCGGCTTCGAAGGCGTCGATGTCGGCGACGATCGTCCGGCGCGTGGCGTCGGGGAGCCCGTCCAGGAGTCGCTTGTACAGGCCGAGGTACCTCGACTCGAAGTCGTCCATCACGTCGGCCTGGACGACGTCCTTCAGCGACGCGACGGCGCCATCCAGGTTGTCGAGGCGTCGGCGAATCGCCTTCGTGGTGGGCACCGGCGGAGGTTTGGGTGCTTCGACGGGCTCGACCTCGACGATGGGCGCCTCCGTCGTCCCGGAGAGCAGATCCGGACGCGCGATCGCGAGCGTCACGGTCACGACCGCGACGAGCGCCCCGCCGATCGCCGCGACGAGGAGCCCGCGATTGACCGGCATGTACGCGGTCGTCAGCTGCGGATCGAGTGAAGGCTGCGTGCTGACGAACGGCGCCTGCCCCGCGCTCTCGACATTCGTCGGGTTCGACTGCACGACGCCGGGGTTCGAAGCGATCGCCGCCGGCGCGGGCCCCGACGCGAGCGCGGTGTCGCCGCGCGGCGGGCGGTCGTTGCGCGTGCGCTCGGTGAACACGAGCTCCGCGATCGCATCGACGACCGCGGACGCGCTCTCGAAGCGCTCGGTCGGCGACTTCGCGAGGAGGCGCATCGTGATCAGCTCCAACCCTCCGTGCGCGTGCATCGGCGGCGGCGGCGTGTCGGCGTGTTTGACGACCATCTCCGCGACGGAGCGCGCCTTGAACGGCCGACGCCCCTCGAGCATCTCGAACATCACCACCCCGAGCGAGTACAGATCCGCGGCGCGGGTGATCGGCAGCCCCTGCGCCTGCTCGGGCGACATGTACGCCGGCGTGCCGACGACGAGGCCGTCGCGCGTGAGCTTCGTGGTGTCCTCGTCCTCGTCGGTGAGGCGCACGATGCCGAAGTCGAGGAGCTTCGCGACCTCACGGTCCTGCTCCTTCACCATCACGATGTTGGCGGGTTTGATGTCGCGGTGGACGAAACCGAGCGCGTGCGCGGCGTCGAGCCCGCGAGCGATCTGCCCGGCGACGCGCGCGACGTCGGCGGGGTCCATCGGCCCGTGGTCCCGCATCAGATCCTGGAGTGTCCGCCCGGGTGAGTACTCCATCACCAGGTAGACGAGCCCCGCGTCGGTCGTGCCGAAGTCCGTGACGGAGACGACGTACGGGCTGCGGATGCGACTCGCCGCCTGCGCTTCACGCTTGAAGCGCGTGACGACCGTTTCGTTCGAACCCAAGTCGCCGAAGAGCACCTTGATCGCGAAGTCCGTCGCGAGCTCGCGGTGCTGCGCGCGGTACACGCAGCCGGTGCTCCCGGTGCCGAGCTTCGCGGACACCGTGTACCGTCCCAGATCGCGACCGATCAGCGGGTCGACCTTCTGTTCGTTGAGGCGTTCGCCGTCGATGCCGCAGAAGGCCGTTCGGGTCGAGTAGATCGACCGACATCGGGGACACACCCGCATTGCGGCGAAGATACTCGTTCGGGCCGACGGAGCAAAAGACTTGGCTGGTTCCTACACCACCCGACACCGTGCGCGAGGGGCTACGGGCCGACGAGGTCGAGGGGCTCGGCGTTGTCGACGACGCGGACGCGGTCCGCGATCTGGTCGATCGCGAAGTTCGGCGAAACCGATTGAATGCCCGTCGCGTTGCGAGCGATCAGGCCGTCGGCCAGCGTCAGCAGCGGCTCGTTGGAGATGCGAACCCCATACTGATCATTGTCGACGATCTCGAATCGCTCCACGTGCGCGCGCGCGCTGAGGATGATGGAGATCCCATCCGCGAGGCCCACGTTGCAGGAGAACAGCACGCAGGCGCTCTCCGAGCTGCCGGACAGACGGACGTCGTAGAGCTGGATGTCGGTCCCCGGGTCCAGACCGTAGACCGCGACGCTGTGGCCGTCCTCGAAGATCCCGCGGGTGATGTGCAGCTTGGACCCGTCCTCGATCTCCGCGCCGCGCCCGTAGGCGCCGTTGAGATCCCGCGGGAGGGTGTCGAGGACGTGCAGGTCCGTTCCCGTGACGGCGGACTGCTTCGACGCGACGACGCCGAAGCTGTGCGCGCGTGGAACACGCACGCGCTCGACGGTGATCGTTCCGCCCTCGACGGCCCGCAGCGCCACGCCGAGATCGCCGTCGAACTGCCAACCACGCACCTCCGCGACGACGACGTCGACGAGCTCGATGTGTGCGCCTTCGCCGATCGCGAAGATGCCGCTCCCGCGCATCTCCCAGAACACGGTGCGTTCGAAGCGGAGCGTCCCGCCGTCGACGGTGTCCGCGCCGTGGCCGAAGTACCCGGTCGCTTCCTGACTGCGGGTCTCGCGCACGACGCTGTCGATCAGCTCGGCGTGTGCGTTCGACGAGGCGACGGCGGACCCCTGCGCGCGCTCGATGAGGACGCGCGTCCCGACGACCTCGGCCTCGGACGACGCGTACACCGCGCTCGCCCCGTTGCCGACGGACTCGCGGATGACGACGTCCTCCAGATCGACGCGCGCCCCCGAGGACGCGGAGACCGCGGCGAAAGCGTGCTCTCGGATCATTCCGCGGGAGAGTCGTGTCTCACCGCCGCGCGCCGACAGGCCGAAGCTCGCGATGGTGTCGAAGAGGAAGCTGGTGATCGCGACGCGGCCGCCGTTCACGGTCGCGACGGTGCCGTTCATGTCGGTCGCGGTGACGTCGACGAGGTCGACCGCGCCGGACGAGACGAACATCCCGAAGCTCGTGCCCTCGAAGTGCACGCCCTCTCCGCGTACGTCTCCGCCCGTCACCGAGAGCGCGTAGGAGGTGCGCGGTGAAAACGCGACGGCGTCGAGGTGGAGCACACCGCTCGAGACTTCGACGCCACGCGTGCCCTCGACGCTCAGGTCCTCCAGGTAGACGCCGGTCGACGTGACGGTCAGCGTCGTCACGGTCCCGTCGATGATCGTGTCTTCGACACACGCGCCGACCAAGGTGATCGGGCGGTTCAACGTCACCCGCTCCGTGAATCGTCCGCGCGCGAGCGCGATGACGTCGCCGTCCGAAGCCGCAGCGAGCGCCTCCGCGATCGTGCCGAACGGGTTCGCCGCGGAGCCGTTGCCGTTCGTCGCACCGACCCGCACGTAGTGTGCGCCCGCGGGCACGTCACCGAAGTCCCCCGCCGGACACACGCGCCCCATGCGCCGACACCCGGGGGTGCCGGGCAGGTGTTGTTCACCCGCTCCGCACGTGTCGGCCACGCGCGTCCCACCGTACGGCTCGCAGACGGCGACGTCGTCCGGCCCGCGCGCGGCGCCGGTCTCCCAGCCGTCCGGGCACACCATGCGAGGCGGCTCCGGAGGCTCCGGCGGTGCGGGTGCCGTCGGCTCGGGACACGGCGTCACGCACAGCGGCGCTTCACCGCCGGCCGTGACTTGGCCGACATAACAGCCGCCCTGCACGAGGCAGTCGGCGGCCGTCGTTCTTTTGAAACGAAAGCCCGCGACGATGTCGGGAAACGACTCGAGCTCGGACCACTCGCCGGCTTCGCGTCCGCGGACGACGCGGAAGTCTTGGCGGTCCGCAGGCGTGAGGAACTGGCTCGGCGTGAGGTTGTCGCGGATCGGCGCGAGCTCCCCCGCGGTCATGTCGAGCTGCGTGAGTGACGCGCGGTACTGCAGCACGTAGATCGTGACGTCGGTCTGCGGATCATCGACGTCCGTGAGCACGGCGTTGCCTTCGCGCGCGTCGTACGCGGACACGCGCAACGCTCCGTTCTCTTCGACCGCGACGACGACCGTCTGTGTCTGTTCCGCGAAGTCGAGGAACACGTCGACCGGGCCTTCGGCGCAGCCGATCCCCACCAGCAGCGCGGCCGGCGCGAAGCGCGATCCCCTCCCCACGCGCGCCATCTTAGCTGCGTCCTGCGCCGTCCGCAGCGCCGCCGGGTGAGGTCCCTCAGCGGGAAGCCCCTTACAGAATACTCCGAGAACCCGTATTCTCTCCGCGCAAACCAACCCGCCCAGACTTTCGTTCATCGCAAACCGAATCCGCCTTTTCTAACAGGAATGCGATCGCTAGTATCGCTCGCGCAATGCGGGTCCCGACGCATTTGGTCTTGGGCTTTCTCTTCGGCACTTTCGCCGGGACGCTCATCCTCCTCGGGCCGACCCGAATCGAGAACCTGTACTGCGGTGCAGTCGGGTGTCCGGTGACCCGAAATCTCAACGAGGTCTGTGAGATCGCGAAGCGCGCCGAGGCGCTCCCGGTGGAACGGCGACCCGCCTTCCTCGCCCGGGAGTTCTCCGCCCAGTGGCCGACGGACGACTCGATCGCCCTCGCCCAAGTCGTCGGGACGAGCCCGCCGGGCGAAAAGTACGACGCGATCCTCGACGCCCTCGCGGCCGCGGGAGAGCAGGGCTGGTCGTGTGACGCGATGACACGCCTCCTCGCGGCGCCCGTCGCGGCTTCGATGCGCTTCATCACGGTCGACGGTCGAATCGTGGCCGAGCTCGACAGCGGACTCGTCGGTGGACACGACCTCGACACGGGGTCGCTGGTGATCACGCCGCTCTACGAAACCCTACGCGCGCGCGGCACGGACAAGATCACGCTGGGTGTGCACCCCTCCCTCCCGTTCAAGACCATCGCGCAGATGATCTACACGGCCGGGCTCGCGGACCACCGCGCGGTCGAGTTGGTCGTCCTCGATCTCAACGTTCAGAAGGTCCGGATCACCCTCGCCCCGTATGGCACCTGCGTGGACTGCCTGGCGGAGGTCGAAGAGATTCGGCGCTCGACGGACAGCGAAGACGCGCCGATCGTCGCCGTGTTCGGACGCCGCACCGCCTCCCGCACGAGCCCGCGGATGTTGGCGGAGGACGCGCTACGACTGGTCGTCGCGCTCGGCAACGACGGCGACGCTTGGATCGCCGCCCGAGGCGGCGTGCTCCCGCCGCGCGTCGGACCGCAGCACGGCGCCACCGTGCCCCGCAGCCGCAACGGCCCCGAGTTCGAGGAGGTCCGCGCGCGCCTCGAACAAGTGCGTCAGTCCTACCGCGACGAGCAAGGGGTCATCGTGACCGCCGACCTCGACACCCGTGCCTCGCAGCTGCACCGGCTCCTGCAACACATCGGCGGGAAGGACGGCCCGTTCAAGAACCTGATGATCGCCATCCCGCTCGCGTTGTTCGACTCGCGCGCCGTCGTCTCGGAGGTCCTGCGGGACGCGCAGTCGATTCGCCTCAGCACACGCGGGCAGCTCACGCGCGGAGCGGACCTCGCCGCCGCACCGGTCTACGCGAGCACCCGCCCAGCGACGCCCGCTGCGGAGCCCGAGCCGAAGCGCACGGGTAAGAATCGAACGGCGAAGAAACGAACGACGAAGAAACGGAGCACGAAGCCCGTACCCAAGATCTCCCGTGCGCGCATCGCGCAGGTCTTCAAGCCGCACCTCGCCGACGTCTCGCGTTGTTACCGCAACGGCCTCGTGGACTCACCGAGCCTCGCCGGTCGCGTCGTGCTTCGCCTCGACGTGTTGCCGAGTGGGCGCACCGACGACGTCCGCGCCGAGGATCAATCGTTGGGGAGCCGCGCCGTCACGCGTTGCATCGAGGACGCCGCGACGCGCTGGCAGCTCGAGCCCCTCGCCGACGTCGCCGTGCCCGTCGCGTACCCGCTGGTCCTCGAACCGGCGAGCTGATCACTGCACGTCGAGCGGCACACCCGCTCCGCCGAACGTCGTCCGCACGAGCACGTCTTCGAGCAACAGCTCGGGCGCGAGCTGCGCCGCCAAGCCGACGTCGACGAACGCTCCGTCCGTCGCGACGACCCCCTCACGCCCGCGCAACGACATCCCGATCCCTTCGGTGCGCGCGACGCTGTACCGCGCGAGGTCGAGCGTCGCGATGTTGTTCACGACGATGCCGGAGCCGTCGGCCGGGACGCCGATCGCACAGAACGCTTCGAAGTCGTCCGAGTCGCGGCGCACCACGAGGTCCGCGATCGTCACGTCCCGCGCGAAGGCGTGGCTGTCGCCCTTCACACACAGCGCGCCCGCGCGCGAGCCGACGACCGACACCCGCTCCACGCTGACGTCGCCCACGGAGTCGCTTCGCACGCCCATGAAGACGTCCTCCAGCGTCAGATGCATTGCGCGCACGACCGCCCCGCCCGCGACGAGCACGCCGAAGTACGCGATGTCCTCCAAGTGCGCGCGCTCGACTTCGGCTTCGACGTTCCCGGTGAAGTACAGCCCGTACGCGTCGTAGTCGATGCGGGGCCCCGTGCGCCGAATCGTGAGGTCCTCGATGTGCCCGGACGCGAGCGGGCCGGGAGGAACGTCGCGCGACCCGAGGACCTGAAACCCCGCGGCCACGGCGTCGTCGATCCGCACCCGACGCATGTCGAAGCGGACGCCGGGGTAGAGCGTGATGGCGTCACCGGACGGCGTCGGTGCGCCGCTTCGCGGTCGTGTGTCGACGACCGAGAAGTCTTCCGCGACGATGCGCGTCCCGACGTTGTAGGCGACGAGGCCCGTCCCGATCGCACCCTCCAGGTGCACGCGACGGAGCGTGAGCTGCGCGGCGGCGACGAGATCGATCGCGGGCGCCGCCGCGCGCGCTGCTGCGATCGCGACGTCGGTGCACGCGACGGTCCCGGTCTCGACGTCCAACGCGGTCCCGGCCGTCCCGGCGATCGACGCGCGTGACAGCCGGATGATGCCGCCGCCCTGCGCGCGCACGGCGTCACCGTTCGTCTGATCGATGTAGACACCTTCGAGGGTCGCCGTCCCGAGCTCGCGCGCACGCAACGCCGGCCCCACCTGACGCAACACGGCGACCGCCGTCGCGTCGACGTGCGCGCTCTGCTGCACGTCGATCGCGGTCGGGTCCCCGCCGCTGCCGACCTCCGCGAGCACGGCTTCGGACAACACGACGTGGGTGTCTGCGCCCGTCGCCCACAGGTCTCGACCGCGGACTTGCGTGACCACCTGCGCGAGGTCGCCCGTCGCGCCGCCGCCGAGGTTGAACGCCGCCTCGCCTCCGCCGCGCACCACCACCCGCCGCGCGATGAGCTCGACCGGCCCGACGCCCCGGACGATCGCCCCCGTTCCGTTCTGTTCGACGGCGAGGTCTTCGAGGGTGAGCCGGTTGCCCGGCTGCGTCGCGAGTGTCTCCAGCGCGAGCCGCGCGCCGCGCACCGTGAGGTTCGCGACGCGGGCGACGCCCGTCGGGAGCGAGATCGCGACGCCGTTCGGTGCTTCGACGAACGTCGATTCGACACACGCGCCGAACAACGTCACGCCGTCTTCGAGCACGACGTTCTCCGCGTAGGTCCCGGGCGCCAACGCGACGACGCGCTCCCCCGAGCTCTGCGCGATCGCCTCGACGATCGTCCCGTACGGCGTCGCGGTCGTCCCGTCGCCGCCGACCGCGCCCGCGCGCACGTAGACGACATTCCCCGGCGGCAGCTCCGCCGACCACGCCCCGACCCCCGGACACACGCCGCCGATCCGCGCACACGCCGTCGCCCCGACCCACTGCGCCTCGTGCGCCGCACACGGCGACCGCGGCGGCGGGACACACCCGTTCGCGCCGCCGCTCCACCCGCTCGGGCACTCGTCGAAGCTCGGTGGCTCGGGGGGCGCGGCCGGCTCGGGGAGCATCGGCGCGACACCCGGACACGGCGCGGTGCAGATCCGGGCGGCGATGTCCTCCGGCCTCGCGTAACACCCGCCCCCTTCGAAGCACGCCTCCAGCGGAACCTCGGGGCGACGCAGCGCGAGGACCTCCGGTGCATCGACGTCCACCGACTCGAAGACGAGCGCGCCGCGCGTGACCTCGGCGGCGTGCGCGACCGTCGCGCGCGGGAACGGCAGCGCATCGCCCAGCTCGATCGGACCGCGGGCGAGCCCCAGGGACTCGAGCGGGCGGTCGAAGTACAACACCAGGACATCGGCGCCCGCCGACACGGTGGCGGCCGGCGGCGGCGTTTCGACGGAGAACCCCACGGCGGTGGCGCCGCCCACGTCGTCGAAAGCGATCACCCCCGACTGCGCGTCGGCGGGCGGCGTAGGGAGCGTGACCGCGTGGGTAGGGTGGCAGGCCGGCCCGAGGACCGCCGCGATGAGCACGACCCGGCCGAGGTCCATGGTGCGCATCTTCCGTGCGCCCGTCCCCCGCCGCAAGGCGTCGCGCGGAGCCTGCGCCCGAATTCGGTTATGCTCTCGGCCGCGATGCGGTGGTGGGCCGGAGGGTGTTTGTTGGCGGTGGCGTGCGCGGGCGCGCAGCCGAACGGCGCCGAGCCTCAGGGTCCCGCGACCGCGCGCGACTACTACCCGGTGCGCGACGGCAACGCATGGGCCCACCAGGTCGTGGACCACCGTATCGAGGGCCAGGGGCCGGTGCTCGTCACCTCGCGCATGACCGACGTAACCGCCGAGCAGTTCACGATCGACTCCATCCGCGAGCGCGTCACCTATCACCTCGTCCCGGACGGCATCTTCAAACCCGAGTCGCGCTACCACCTGCTGAAGGACCCGATCGAGCTCGGCGCACGCTGGGAGATCCCGATCGGCGGCATCGTGCGCATCGCCGAGGTGGGCGCGACGGTCGAGGTGCCCGCTGGCAAGTTCGACGACTGCATCGTGGTGATCGAGATCCTCGGCGACATCCACAAGGTCGAGTGGACCTACGCGCGCGACGTCGGCCCCGTACAGATGCGCGTCTACGATCTCCGGGAAGGCGAGCCGCAGCTCGTCATCGAAGGGAAGCTCCAGGCGTACCGCACCGAACCCGACGACATCCCCGAAGAGAGCGCGGTGGAGCGCCCGTGAGACGTCACCTCCCGCTGCTCGCGCTCTGCGCCTGTCACGCCGTCGAGAAGGGCAGCGCGCCCGACCTCACCGGCGCGCAGTCTGCGGTGCTCGTCGCGCTCGGCGCCCAAGAGCAGGCGATCGGTGTCCCCGCGGGTGAGGACGGCCTTCACCTCCCCGCGATCGTCCAACGTAGCGACCTCGAGCTGTGGGCGCTGACGTTCTCGTGTCCCCTCGACCGTACCGGCTTGCCCGCCGGCGCCATACCGATCGGCTCGACGGCGGCGGACGTCGGGTTCGAGCTGCCACCGCTCGCGACCTACGCGACGACGCTGGCGAAGGACGGCCCCGTGGCGTGGTCCGCGGCGGAGCCCGACGAAGCCCTGCAGTCGGCGCTCGACCGAATGCCGGCCGTCGATGTCTGCACCACCGCGGGGCGCTTCGGCCCGCCGAAGCGGGTGATCCTCCCGAACCCCGACACCGAGGTCTACGCGTTCACGGTGCGGACGGACCCGGACCACGTGGTCGTCGCCGCGCAGAGCGGCAACCTCTACCGCATCGCACGCGACGGCTCCGTCGAGAAACGAACCCTCGAAACCGTGCAGCCCTTCGTCGCGGCCTTCGTGCGCGACGACGGCACGACCTACGCCGTCGATCGCGCGGGCCAGACGTACATCGGTTCGTTCGACGAGGGCTTCGAGGTCCTCAGCGCGACCGCGTCGGTCGCGGCGGGCGCGGACTCCGGTCAGCTCGTCGGCCCGCGCTCCAACGACGACGGCCCGTTCGAGCTGTTCCTCGTCGCGTCGGGGAACCAGCGGTCCTTCTCCCGCTTCGATGGTGATCGTTGGACGCTGCTCGCGAGCCGGAGCGGCAACGGCGACCCCATCATCTCGGCCGCGTGGGTCGGACCGGGGGAGGCGATCGCCTTCGACGTCGAACGCGACGCGGACATCACGCGTTACAAGAACGGAGCGGTGTCGAGCGAGAACATCGAGGGGCGCGGCGCGGTCACCTCGGTGCTCCAACACCCCAGGTACGGGACGGTGGCGACGGTCGCGACCGGGCGTTTCGGCCTGCAGGGGCTCGTCTTCATCTACAGCGACGGCGCCTGGCGCGAGCAGTACGAGGTCCAAGGTTATCCCGTCGCTTCCGCCGCCGTCGGTCCGGCCATCTGGGTCACGCGGGTCGTCGGCTTCAACCCGCCGGCGAGCTTCGCGAGCTTCTGGGACGAAGCGCGAGGGGTGTGCGGTGAGGTCGACGACAACGACGACGTCATCCTCGTCGACGGCTACAACCGCGACCTCGTCGCGATCGACGAGCAGACCTACGTGCTCGTGAACCAGATCGACTTCTTCGGGACGTTCTTCGCCGACGTCCTCGAGCTCGAAGCCCCGTTCGTCAGCTGCAACGAATGATCACGGTTCGAGGACGAAGCCGTCCTGAACCCACCGCCGGATCGCACGCGCGAGCTCGGGCACCAACGGGAGGTCCTCCGCGTACGGGTCCTGGGCGGCGAGCACCTGGAGGTCGAGCGGCGCGAGCCCCAACGCGGTGACGACGACCGCGGTCTGCGCCGAGAGCGGATCGAAGTACGGCGCGGGCACGGGCGGGACGCTCACCGTCGACGCGCCGTCGGCGACGGTCACCACCCAGCGGTTGGAGATCTCGAAGCGCACGTAGGACGCGACGTCCGGCTCCACGGTGATCGTCACGTCGCGCCCCTCGGAGCTCAACGTCGGGAGCGCGGGCATTCGGCCGACGTCGACCGTGGTGCTCGTCGTGGTGTTCGTGAAGACGATGGTGCTGAACGCCCCGCGGTCCATCGACTGCTGCCACTCCGTCACGACGCCACCGTACCGTGCGCCCGCAATGGGACCGGCGAGGGACGGTGCAGCCGCGAGCAACGTCGGCGTCGAATCTTCGCGCCGAACCTCGCGCGCCAGCTCGATGACTTCACCGTCCGCGAGGACGAGCGTGGCCGCGAAGCGCTTCTCGATCAGACCGAGCGCGGCGCCGTGGCGCACGACGATCGGGGTGTCGAGGGGCTGCATGATCGCGAGGCCGCGGCCCATCTCGATCTCGTCCGGCTCGAGCGCGAGCCCCGTCGAGATACCGAGGTGCGTGAAGAGGCGTTCGTTGGCGTCCTCGGTGCCGCCCCACACCACGAGCCCGCTCGTGAACCGCGCGTCGACGAGCACGTCGTAGCCGATGAGGTTCGCCATGCTCGGACCGCCGACGGCAGCGACGTTGCGACGGTACGGCGCGCCGCCGCCGCGCGGCGGTTGGGTGAACACCCTCCGGAACACGTCGGTGCGGATCGGCTCGACGACCCCCACGCGTGCGCGCGCAGCGGTGGACGAAGTGAGGACGTCGAACCCGTCGACGATCCCGAGCACCCGCCCCTGACGAACGGCCGGCGCGCCCGAGCCGACGTTGAACATCGGCATCGTGACGCGGTCGCGCGCGAAGCCCACGACGGTGCGGTACGCGTAGCGTGTGTCGAACACACTCACCGAGACGGTGCCCGTGAGGATGGGGTCCACGAAGACGACGCACCCCACGCCATCCGTTCGATCCGCGATCGAAGACGTCCCGACGTGGACGACGACGTCGGCCTGCACCACCGGGTCGCCGGTCGCGCGATCCACGAGGAACACCTCGAGCTCGCCGGCGAGCGGTTCGGTGCTCGCGCCGCCGCCCGCGATGGGCGCGCGCGCGCGATCACAGCGACGCGGCACGCCGCCCGCGTCGCGGGCGCCGCCGTCGCGGACGCCCGCGTCCTCGGTACCGGCGTCGGGCGGAGGTCCGGCGTCGCGTGTGAATCCTCCGTCGCGAAAACCGGCGTCGTCGTCCGGGGCGCTGGCGTCACCGGCGTCGCGGGGAGTGGGGACCTCGGTCGCGCCGGAGCACCCGGCGAGCAGGACGGCGACGACGAACAGGTGCCTGGAGAGTCCCGCCATTCGGCGAGGTTAGCACCGGGATCTTTTCGACGCAGGGACACGGCTGGCACGATGGGGGGACGTGGGTGCGTTCGAGCTGTTCTTGCTCGTGGCCATGACGGTCGCGGGGTACTTCGCCGTCGGGCGCCCCGCGTTGCCCGCGCGTGCGGGGCCGTCGCCGCTGGCGCTCGACGAGGTCGCGGAGCACCTCGCCCTCCCCGCGCCTTCCCGCGGCGCGACGAAGCTCGTCGGGCCGGTCCACGGCTTCACGCTGACGGTCGAAGGGCACTCGGACGCGGCGCGCATCTTCTTGGAGAGCGACGAGCGCATCCCGAAGTGGCTGCGCATCGCGCCCGCCGCGCGCTACCGAGCGCGCGCAGACGACGAGCGGGTCACGACGGGGGATCGTTACTTCGACTCGCTGTTCGCGGTGTGCGGCCCCAAGGCCGAGGTCGCCGCGCTGATGAGCAGCTCGACGCGTGAGACGCTCACGCGCCTCCTCGGGACCGAGGTCGAGGACGGGACGATTCACTTCCGCACCACCGGGCACGACTCGCGGATGTTGCTGATCGCGATCGATCGCGTCGTCGAGCTCGCGCGGGTGTTCGCGGACTCGAATGGGTACGAGCTCGACCGCGTGCACGAGGGGGCGCTCGGGGACAGCCACCCGCTCGTGCGACGCCACCTCCTCGCGCTGCTCCTGCAGCGACACCGCGGAGAGGACCGCACCGTCGAGACGCTCACGCGGGCCCTGGAGGATCCCGTCGCACGCAACGCGTTCCTGGCGGCGCGCGCGCTCGACAACGAGGACGGCCGCAACTACCTCAAGCGCTTCGTCATCATCGGCGAGCGAAACGAAGAGCGCGTCGAGGCCTTCGAGCAGCTCCTCGCGCACGAGCCGTGGGACGAGCTGTCACCGCTGCTCGAGACCGCGGCGCTCGCTTCGTCACGCGAGATGGCGCGCCGCGCGACCGAGTGGTTGCTCGAACACGGGACTCCCGTGGTGTTCACGCGTCTGCTCGATCGACTGACACCGAGCACCGCCCACAGCGATCTCGTGATCCGCGCGGCCACCCTCGCGCGCGGCTCGGAGCTGGAGCGCTCCCTGCTCGCGCTGTTGCAGCGCTTCTACGGCGACATGTCGACCGCGGGGACGATGGCCGCCGCGGTCACCGCGCTGGAAGAGATCGGCACGGCGATGAGCATGCCGTGGCTCGAGTCCCTCGCGTCCGGCGCCGACCCCGCGTTCTCGGAGCCGCGCCGCGCCGCGAAGAAGGCGATCTCGGCGATCCGCACACGCGCGCGCGCACACGCCGGTGCGCTCACCCTCGTCGACGAAGGAGACACGGCGGGAGCGCTGAGCGTCGCGTCCGCGGGCACGGGCGCGATGAGCCTGACCGAGTCGGACGATCTGAGCTGACGGCGTCAGCTGACTGCGGCGAGCAACGACGCAGCGATCACGTCGCGGTGGCGGTCGACGGTGCCGTCGATCGTCCCGAGGGTCTTGGCGTCGCGCAGGAAGCGCTCGACCGGGAACTCACGCACGAACCCGTTGCCGCCGTAGATCTGGATCGCCTTCATCGCCGCGCGCGTCGCGGCCTCCGTCGCGAACAAACGTGCCTTCGAGGCGTCCGCCGTGCCCTCGTCGGTCCGGTGAGCGGCGAGGTGCACGAGGAGCCGCGCGGCGTCGAGCTCCGTCGCCATGTCCGCGAGCATCCACTGGATGGCCTGGAAGTCGGAGATGGGTCGTTTGAACTGCTTGCGCTCGAGCGCGTAGCTCGTCGCCTGCTCGAGCGCGCCGCGCCCGATGCCCACCGCGACCGCGGCGAGGTGCACGTCGATCGCCGCGCGCGACTGCGCCGCGTACGTCGGGCCCTTCGCCTCGACCTTCACCCGCGCCGGTCGCGCGCCGCGCAGCCCGAGCGGGTTGTCGATCGGCGTGACCTCGACCGCCGATGCCTCGAACAGACGAGCGGAGTCCCCGACGCCGACGAAGAGGTCGGCGTCACCGCCGAGCACGAAGTGATTCGTGTACGCGCCGTCCGCGCAGCCGGGGAGCACGGCGCCGAGCGCCTCGCCGCCGATCAAGCGGTCCTGCCACTGGGCCTTCGCTTCGTCGCCCGCCGCGCGGACGTGCGGCAGCACGACGCCGTTGTGCAGACCGACGAGCGCGCCGACCGAGGCGTCCTGACGCGACAGCTCCTCGACGACGAGGCAGCCGGTGATCGTGTCGAGCTCGGCGCCGCCGTCGTCGCCGGGGACGTACATCCCCATGAGCCCTAGCTCCGCGAGCTCACCGTAGACGGCGCGCGGCACGCCGACCTCGGCGTCGTGGGCGTAGGCGTTCGGCGCGAGGCGCTCCGTCGCGAAGCGGCGCACCGAGTCGAGGATCATCCGTTGGTCTTCGGTGAGGTCGAGATCCATCGTCGTGCTCGCGTAACAACGCCTCGGGGTGGCTGGCAAGGTCAGGCGTCTTCGACGACGACCTGCCCGCGGGTCGCGTCGTTCGCGGCGGCGAGGAAGGCCTCGACCTTCGGCTCGGGGAGGCGGACGCGGTGCTGGATCTGGGCCCCGAAGATCTCCTCGTCCACGACCACCTCGAACGTGGGGTAGTGTTTCTCGAGGGCCTGCTTGGCGGCGTAATCGAACGTGAGGACGTGCTGCGACCAGGCGACCCGCTCCGTCCGCGCCGCGGCGTCGAGCGCCGCCTGCACCGCACCACCGTACGCGCGCACGAGGCCGCCCCGACCGAGCTTGGTACCGCCGAAGTACCGCGTGACCACCGCGACGACGTCGCCGACGTCCGCGTGCAACAACACGTTCAGCATCGGGCGCCCCGCCGTGTTGTGTGGCTCGCCGTCGTCGCTCATGCCGATGTTCGCGGTGCTCCCCGGCGGACCGACGACATAGGCCCAGCAGTTGTGCGTGGCGTCGGCGTACTCGGCGGAGACCTCGTCGATGAACGCGCGTGCGGCTTCGACGGATTCGACGTTGGCGAGGGACCCGATGAAGCGGCTGCGGTCGATCTCGATCTCTTCGCGCACCGGTGCGGCGAGGATCGGGTACCGCGCCGCGTCCGCCACGGTCAGTTCACCGTGAGCTGCCCGAGCTGCGCGAGCGAGAAGTCCAGGCCACCGTTCGAGCCGGCGCCATCGAGGTCGGCGTAGGTGAACGACAGCCCGCCATCGAGCGAGAAGCGCGCGGTGTACAGATAACTCCCCGGCGTCGCGACCGTGAACGAGCCGTCGTACTCGTCGTTGTTGCCGACGTTCACGTTGAAGCTCGCCGCCTGCCAGTCCCAAGCGGTCGACGTGCGCGGGTCGGTGCCGGCGGGGCCATAGCCGATTTGCGCGATGACGTTGGCGCCGGGGCCCGCCGCCTCCGTCTCCCCGAGCTCGTAGATCTGCGCGTAGATCGGGTCGGACGCGACGCCCGCGTTCACGGTGAGCGTCGACGGGAACTGGAGGTTGCAGTAGTCGCACTCCTCGGGCGCGTCGGTTTCGTTGGCGACCTGCGGCAGCGCGCCGCCGTCGCGCGGTCCGCCGTCCCGCGGTGGACCGGCGTCACGGGGCGGACCCGCGTCGCGCGGCGGGCCGGCGTCGCGCGGTGGGCCGGCGTCGCGCGGCGCGCCCGCGTCACGCGGACCGGCGTCGTGCGAACCTGCGTCGCGCTCGACACCGCCGTCGCGCGCGCCGCCGTCGACCACGCCGCCGTCGCGATCGCCTTCGCCGGCGTCCCGGGCTTCGCCGCCGTCGACGACGCCCGAATCGGCCGGTGGCTCTCCGGCGTCGCGTGCGCCGGGGCCGCCGTCGTAGGCGGGGCGCGCGTCGAGCGGGACGAACGTCGAGTCGTCATCGCCCTCGTCCCCGCCGGAGCAATGGACGAGCGCAAACGCGAGACCGAAAACGAAGAGGCGTCGCACCAGGCCGGGGAGTCTAGTGTCGCCGCACCGCGTTGGCCAGCCGACGAAAGTCGTCGCCATCACAGCCGGAATCCCCCTGTGGCGGGTCGTGTTAGGTTCCGCGTATGAGGCTCGTTCTGACTGCCCTGGCCGCTTCGTTCGCGGCCGCCTCGACCGCCGCCGCGGCCGACGCACCCCTCGCCTTCTCCCAGATTGGCGCCGAGACCTACACCGAACAGGTCAGCGTGATGGTGGACCTCGACGACGGCACCTACGCGACCGCGACCTTCGGCGTGTCGAACGTCGGGCCGGGCGACGGCAAGGGCGCCTGCCGGTTCGCGGTCATCGATCGGTCCGGCAAGCTGCACAAGGGCGAGGTCGTCGTCGAGCGGGACGCTTGGGCGTACGACGCCGCGAAGAAATCCCTGAAGATCGGCGACTGCGTCGCGACGAGCGCGGGCGGCCTGACGCTCAGCACGAAGACACCGGACGGGAACGTCGAGATCCGCCTGAAGAAGAACCCGGAGCGGAAGCGCGCGATGGAGGCGAACGTCGGCGACGACTTCTATCAGCTCGACACCCTCCTCCTCTGGTCCGACGCCGAGGTCACGCTCGACGTCGCCGGCCCCAAGCGCACGCTGAAGGGACACGGCTACGCCGACCACTCGCGGAGCAAGATCCTCCCGAGCACACTCGCCAAGAAGTGGCTGCGCTTCCGCGCCGTCGGCGGCGACGATCCGCGCGTGATGGTGGTGCGCTTCCCGAAGTCGGGATCCCCGGTCGGCTGGCACGAGGCCGGCGGCTTCGGGCGCTCGACCGTCAGCCGCGCCCAGGTGAACCGCAAAGGTGACCGGTGGCGGGCCATGGTGAAGGGCGACAAGGGGGAGTGGCGTCTGACCACGACCAAGCTCCTGCAGCGCTTCGCGCCCATCGAGGACCGCGGCGCCATCCTCGGCGGCGTCATCAAGGGCATCGTCGGCAACCCCGTGACGTACACGTTCCGCGGGGTGCTCGAGGAGCGCGGCACCAAGAAGCGCATCCCCGGGATCGTCGAGATAACCCTCACTGACGAGTAGGCCGTGTCGCTTTTACACGCCCTGCGCACTGTGGTTGGCTTCGCCACACCATGAGCGGTCGAGCCACGACGGAGGTCGACGACATCGGCCCGATCGCCCGCCGATTCGAGGCCCTCACGAGCTGGATCGCGCCGCGCTGTCATCGGCACCCGTTCATCACGCTGCTCGTCGCGGCGGTGCTCGTCGGCGTCGGCGGCATGAGCGCGACGCGCTTGCGCCTCGACACCGATCTCGTGGCGCTGCTCCCCGAGACTTTCCCGTCGGTCAAGAGCCTCGAAGCGCTCCGCAAGCGCTTCGGCGTCGTCGGTAACGTCGTCGTCGTCGCGCACGGCGAAGACCCGCGTCAGCTCGAAAAGTACGCGGACGATCTCGCGGTCGAGCTCGAGAAGCTCGAGACCGTCGACTTCGTCAACCACCGCCGCGCCGACTCTTTCTTCAAGGAGCGCGCGCTGTACTTCCTCGAGGTCGAGGACATCGAAGAGATCCAAGACCGAATCGACGAGACGATCCGCTGGCACAAGAAGGAAGCCAACCCGCTGCTCGTCGACATCGCCGACGAAGGCAAACCGTCGCTCGACTTCTCCCACCTCGAAGAGAAGCGCAGTCCATTGAAACGAAGCCTCGGCGGCCCGCGGTCGGGAAGCCAGACCCACTACGTCTCGGACGACGGCAAGCTGCTCCTGATCTTCGTCCGCCCGATGAAACGTGCGTCGGACTTCGCGTTCACGAAGAAGGTGATGGCGGAGGTCGAAGCCACCGTCGACGCGTTCGACGGTAGCAAGTACGGCGTCACGAAGATCGAGCTCGGCGGGCGCTACAAGAAACGCATCGAGCAGCTGTCGACGATCGAAGGCGACCTCGGCACCACCTCACTCGTCGCGGTGCTGCTGCTCGTCCTCTACATCGTGGTGCACTTCCGCCGGCTCTCCGCCGTGGTCCTGCTACTCACACCGTTGGGCATCGGCCTCGTGGTGCTGCTCGGCATCACCGCGTTGTTCTTCCCGACGCTCAACATCCTCACGGCGTTCGTCGGCGCGATCCTGCTCGGGCTCGGCATCGACAACGGCATCCACCTCCTCGGCCGCTACCAACACGAGCGCGCGCGGGGCCTCTCGAGCGAGGACGCGGTTCGCATCACCTTCCGCGGCACGGGCCGCGGCGTCGCGCTCGCGGGCATCACGACCGCGGTCGGGTTCTCGGGGCTGGCGATCTCGGAGTTCCGCGCGTTCCACGAGTTCGGCGTGATCGCAGGGCTCGGGATCGTGCTCGTGGTGATCTCGTACCTCACGACGCTCCCCGCGCTGCTCGGCCTCCTGGGCCGCTTCCTCAAGCGCGAAGCCTCCGGCGGCGTCCCGTTCCCGCTCACGGGGTGGGTGCTGAAGAAGGCGCCGCTCGTGTTCGGAGCGACCACGGTCCTCACGATCGGCCTCGCGATCTTCGGGCTCGGCGTGCAGTTCGACTACGACTTCAAGACGCTGGAGGGCGGCGACATCCCGGCCTACGCGCTCGACAAGGTCGTCGACGAGCTCCTCGGGCACGTGCAGTCGCCGACGATCGTCTTCGTCGACTCGCGCGAAGAGGAGGAGGCCGCGGTCGCCGCGCTGCGCGAGCGGATGGAGAAGGCCGAGAAGACCGGCGTCGACTTCGTCATCGCGTCGGGCGACGTGGTCCCGGCCGACCAGGACGCCAAACAAGAGGCGCTCGAAGAGCTCGGCGACATCCTCGCGAAGGTCCCGGCCGACGCGTTGGAGGGGGACGACAAGACACGCTTCGACGAGCTCGTGAAGATGTCGAAGGGCGAACCCTTCGCGTTCGAAGACCTCCCGATCGACGTGCGTCGTTCGTTCTCCGGGAGTGGCGTCATCCTCGTGTTCCCGAACGTGAGCAACAGCGATGGCCGCGCAGTCCTCGCCCTCTCCGACGAGGTGCGCGGCATCCCGCTCCCGAGCGGCAAGACGGTGTCGGCCGCGGGCGAGGGCATGGTGCTCGCGGACGTGTTGCGGATGGTGCTGCGTGAGTCGCCGATCGTCGTGTCCCTCACGGTGGTGTTGGTGTTCCTCGCGATGTGGGTGCTGCTCGGGCGACTGAAGCTCGCAATCTTCTGCATCCTCCCCGCGCTGCTCACGGTGATCGGCACGTTCGGGTTGGTCGCCGCGAGCGGCGTGAAGCTCAACTACCTCAACATCGTGATCCTCCCGGTGTTGTTCGGGATGGCGGTCGACGCCGGCGTGCACCTCGTGACGCGCGGGGTCTTCGCGGGCGGCGACATCGTCGACGCGCTCAGCGAAACCGGGCGCGCGGTGTGGGGCGCCTCGCTCACCACCGCCGCAGGCTTCGGCGCGCTGCTCCTCGCGCACCACCCCGGCCTGAACTCGTTCGGCGCGGTCGCGCTGTTCGGCCTCGGCATGATCGTGGTGGCGTCGCTCCTCTGGCTCACCTCCCTGATCGGTCTCCTCCAACGACCCAAGGCGAGCTGATGGGCGCGACGCTCGGCGCAGCCGCAGGCGGCGGGATGCTCGCCTTCTTCGTGGCGACGCTCACCGGCGCCGACGGCTGGCTCGCGCTGGAGGTCGGCGCGCTCGGCGGCTTCGTCCTGCGCGACGTCCCGCGGTACGTCGCCGCCGCGCTCGCGGTGGTGGGCGGCGTCGCGTACGGGCTGATGCTTACGCCGATGGCCTGGCTGTCCGGCGCGCTGCTCGCGATCGTGTTGGGGATCGTCTCGGAGCTGTCGCGTCGTGAGGTGGAGCGCTCGGAGGCGGTCGACGCGTGGTCGCCGGCGATCGGGTGGTGCGTCGCGGTGCTGATATTCTTCGGCGCCCTGGAGCTGGCGCCGCGTTCGGTCGACGCGGCCGACCTCGCCGTCATCGTCGGGCTCGCCGCGCCCGCAACAATCGCCGCGTTCTTCATGCGGTCGCTGTTCCCGCTCCTCGGCGTGAGCGCGTTTGCGATCGCCGCGGCGCTCCTCGGCCCGACGTCGCCGGCGCTGACGTTCGGCCTCGCGCTCGCGGCGACGGCGCCGGTGGCGGCGTGGTGTGTGCGCCCGATCCTCGAGATCCGCGCTCGACGCATCGCGGAGGTCGGACTCGCCGGCGCCATCTCCGGCCGCCTCTCCGCCGACGTCTGCACCTGCGCGGGCGCCGGTTACACCCCGCGCGGCTCCGGCACCGTCGGCGCGGTGACCGCCCTCCCCCTCGCGTGGTTCATCGCCGACTACTCGCCCGTCGTCCGCGGCGCGGTCGTCGTCGTGCTCACGGCGCTGTCGATCCTGGTCGCCTACCGCTACTGCGCCGGCGACACCGAAGACCTCGACCCGAGCGAGGTCGTCTTCGACGAGTACATCGGCGTCCTCATCGCGCTGGTCGTCGTCCCCTGGTCCTGGCCGTGGGTCATCGCCGCGTTTGTGCTCTTCCGCTTCTTCGACATCGCGAAGCCCGGCCCCGTGGGCTGGATCGATACGAAGATGAAGAACCCCGCCGGCATCATGCTCGACGATGTGGTCGCGGGCGTCCTGGCGGCCGTCGTGCTGATCGTGGCGCAGCGGTTCGTCTGACGCGCAGCTACGACAGCAGCGCGAACACCAAGATCGCACCGGCGAGGACAAACGCGATCGCGCCCAGGACGATCGGCCACTGCCGCGGCGCCTCGACGACGACTTCCTCCGCCATCAGATCCTGCGTCCCCTGCAGCATCGCCAGCGCCTCGGCGGCGGAGGCCGGGCGGTCCTTCGGGTCGCGCGCGGTCAGCGCGTCGATCACACCGAGCAGGTGGTCGCTCACCACGACGTCCGGCGCGCGCTCCGCGATCGGGGGGAGGCGGTCCTTCAGCATCAGCTGCGCGAGGGTCATCGCGCTCGCGTCGAACGGCGTGACGCCCGCGACGAGGTAGTAGAGCACCACGCCGACGCTGTAGAGATCCGACGACGCCGTGACGTCGCGGCCGAAGGCCTGCTCTGGCGCCATGAACAGCGGCGTGCCGACCACACACCCCGACTTGGTCAGACGCTCCCGCTCCTCGGTGCCCGGATCGATCACGTAGGCGACGCCGAAGTCCAAGACGCGCACCGCGCCGTGCCGCTCGACGACGATGTTCGCCGGCTTCAGGTCGCGGTGGATCACGCCGCTGTCGTGCGCGTACTGAAGCGCACGCAGCAGCTGCGCGGCGTAGCGCGCCGCCGTCGCCTCCGGGAGCGGACCCTCGCGTTCGACGAGCGCCTCGAGCGTCTCGCCGTCGATGAGGTCCATGACGATGTACAACAGCCCCGCCTTCGTCTGACCGAAGTCGACGAGCCCCACGATGTTGTCGTGGGTCAGCCGGCTCGCGGCCTCCGCCTCGCGGACGAAGCGCTGGCGCGTGATCTCGTTCGCCGCGACGTCGCCGAACATCACCTTCACCGCGAACTCCCGCGACAACAGCGCGTGGCGCGCGCGATACACCCGCCCGATCGCCCCCTCCCCGAGCAACGCCTCCACGACGTACGTCCCGGAGAGCATCACCCCCAGCAAGTGGTCACGTTCGAGTGTCTCGAGCTCGGTGCCGTCGACCGGACACCGCGTGAACCCGGCGCGGTACACCGCGAAGCAGCGCGGGCACACACGTCGCGGGGCGATCAGATCCGAGGTGCCCACGGCCATCGCCGCCCGGCCGCTCAGGCCTTCTTGTTCGGGCAGTCTTCCTTCTGGCAGCGCCCGTAGAGCTCCATGCGGTGGTCGACGACCTCGAACCCCAACCCGCGCGCGATCTCTTCCTGCAGCGTCTCGATGCGCTCGTCGAAGAACTCGATGATCTGGTCGCAGTCCTTGCAGATGATGTGATCGTGGTGCTCTTCGTCGCCGCGCGCCGGCTCGTACACCGTGTGGTTGTCCGAGAACTTGTGCGGCTCGGCGAGCCCACACTGCGTGAGGAGCTTCAGCGTCCGGTAGACGGTCGCGAGGGAGATGTTGCCGTCCTCGGCGCGCACCTTCTCGAGCATCTCCTCGGCGGATAGGTGCGCCCCGGCCGCGAAGAAGACCTCGGCGATCAGCTCGCGCTGGCGCGTGAGCTTCAGGCCGTTCTTCGACACGTACTCCTTGAGGACCTGCCTCGGGTCGATGTCGCTCTCGGTGTCGGTCGTCATCGGGGCGAACCCTCCCGGCCACCCTAGACCGCACCGTCGCCGCGCGCAATCGAGATCGAAGATCGCGACGTCTACCGAAGCAGCGAGCGCCCGGCCACGGCGGCGGGCGCCTCGCCGAGCGCCTCGAGGAGCGTCGCACCGACGTCTTCGACGGCTGCGGTTCCGAAACGCCGCGCCTTCGGGACACCCGGCCCTGCGATCACGTACGGCACGAGGATCTGATCCGCACGTAGCCCGCCGTGCCCGCCGCGATAGTTGCCGACGAACATCTCGTAGTCCTTCGCGAGGTCGTAGCCAGGCGCGCTGGTCACGACGAGATCCCCCGCGCCGGGCTGCGCCATCAGGCGCGCGACGCGCACCGTCCCGTAGGGGAACGGAGTCTCTGCGGTGGCTTCGATCCACGCGCGCGCGTCGTGAAACCCACCACCGACCAGCGGCGCCGCACGTTCATCCGCCGCGTACCCGAAAGGATCCTCGCCTTCGAATCGGTATCTGAACCCGGTGCTCGACGTCGCGATCGTCGCGACGCCGTCGGACGCAAACACCCGAACGTCCGCGCCGTCACGCGCGATGACGTGTTCGATGCCTTCGATCTCGAGCAGCTCCGCGACGAGGTCCTTGCCGGCGTAGGACCGCATGTCCTGCAGCGTCGGCGCCGTCGCCCACCCCGAAGGGCTCCGGACGTACAGGTAGCTCATCAGGTTCCCGTTGATGGCCATGACGACGTCGTACTCGGCGAAGGCCTGAAGTGTGTCCAACGCCCCCGTCGACAGCAGCACCGTCGCCTCCCCGCGCCACGCGCGCACGCCGCGCGCGCCGAGCTCGTCCACGAGCTGCACGTTTCGGTCGAGGCTCTCGACGCCGTGGTCCGAGACGAACAGGTAGATCCGGTCGTCATCGACGCCGCGCGCCGCGGCCGCTTCGCGGTACCGCCCCACCATCCCATCGACCATCCGCACCAGCCCCGGGTACTCCGGCCCGAGACCGTTCACGTGCGCGTAGGTGTCCGGCGAGACGAAGGTCACCCACTGCACCTTCGGACCATTCGCGAGATCAGCCACGAGGAGATCAACCGCGTACCGCTCGACCTCCTCCCAGGTCGGGGACAGCTCCTCCTCGAACACGGGGATCGCCTCCAGGAGATCGGCGACCCACCAGTGCCCTTCGTACTTCGCCGCGGTGAACTTGAACCCGGTCTTCACGGAGTGCACCGCACCGCGGTTGTTGTACGAGTTGATCGTCATGCTGTGCGCGTCGCCAAACCGTTCGAAGACGGTCTTCGGCTCCGGCACGAGGTCGAGGTTCATCTCGACGTTCGTGCTCCCCACGTAGCTTCGAAAGTTGCCTTGCGCACGCTCGCGGTCCAGCCACCGCAGGCCGAGCACACCGCTGACCACGGCGTCCTCGCCGGTCTGCAGGGGCCAAAAGCCGTAGCCGGTCATCGACGGGAACGAAGAGACCCCCCGTTCGACATAGATGCCGTCGTCGATCAGGCGCTGCACGTTCGGCAGGTTCCCCGCCGCGAGCTCCTCCGCGAAGACGGAGCGCGACAGGCCGTCGACCATGAAGATCGTGACGTACGGTGGCGACGCCGGCGCACCCACCGGCGCCTCGTCCCTCGACCACACGAAGGCCGCCACCGCGACCGCGACCGCGATGGCGGCGAGGACGCGGCGACGTTTCACACCGGGACCACGCTGCGGCGCTTCACGATCACGTCGCGCTCCTTGTTGTCCGCGTACGCGAGGCGACGGGTCAGCTCACCGCGTAGCTGCGCCGGCTCCACGATCCCCTCGATGACGTTCTCGGACGCGAGCTTCACGATGTCGATGTCCTCGCGGTACTCCGCGCGCAGCCGCTCGACGAACGCCTCGCGCTCGTCCTCCGGCTGCTCCGCGATCTTGTTCGCGTACACCGCGTTGACCGCCGCCTGCGGCCCCATCACCGCGATGCTCGCGGACGGGAACGCCAGCGTCGCGTCCGGCTCGAAGCCCGGTCCGCACATCGCGTACAGCCCCGCCCCGTAGGCCTTGCGCACGACGACGCAGAACTTCGGGACCGTCGCCTCGGAGATCGCGTTGATCATCTTGGCGCCGTGCCGAATGATGCCCTGCTTCTCGACCGCCGATCCGATCATGAACCCCGGCACGTCCGCGAGGAACAGCAGCGGGATGTTGAACGCATCGCACAGCCACACGAAGCGCGCCGCCTTGTCCGCGCTGTCCACGAACAACACGCCGCCCTTGTACTTCGGCTGATTCGCGACCACGCCGATCACCCGCCCGTCGAGGCGCGCGAAGCCCGTGATCAGCTCCTTCGCGAAGCGCTTCTTGAGCTCGAAGAAGGAACCCTCGTCCACGATCCCGTCGATCACCGTGAACATGTCGAACGGCTTGTTCTCGGACTCCGGAATCAACCCGGCGATCTCGGACGGGTCCGTCTTCGGCGCGCGCGCCGGTTGGTCCACCGGGTGGTCCTCCCAGTACGACGGCATGTACGACAGATAATCGCGCGCCGCGGTGAGCGCCTCGTCCTCGTCCTTCGCGAGCAGGTCTCCGCAGCCGGACGTCGAGCAGTGCATCTTCGCGCCGCCCATCTCCTCGAGTGTCACGTCCTCGTTGATGACCATCTTCGCCATGCGCGGCGAGCCGAGGTACATCGACGCGTTGCCCTTCACCATGAAGACCTGGTCGCAGAACGCCGGGATGTACGCGCCGCCCGCCGCCGACGGACCGAACAGCAAGCACAGCTGCGGCACGTAACCCGACAGCCTGCACTGGTTGTGGAAGATGCGCCCCGCGTGGCGCCGCCCCGGGAACATCTCGACCTGATCCGTGATGCGCGCCCCCGCCGAGTCGACGAGGTAGATCAACGGCATCTTGTGGCGCAGCGCCTGCTCCTGGATGCGCACGATCTTCTCCACCGTGCGCTTGCCCCACGAGCCGGCCTTCACCGTCGAGTCGTTCGCCATGATCGCGACCGGTCGACCGTGCACCCGACCCACGCCGGTCACGACACCGTCCGCGGGCAGCCCGCCCGCGAGCACGTTCACGAGCAGCCCGTCCTCGACCCAGTCCGGCTGATCCGGATCCAGGAGCCGCTTGATGCGCTCGCGGCAGAACAGCTTCCCGACGGCCGTGTTCTTCTCGTGGTACTTCTCGGCGCCGCCCTTCTCGACGGTCTCGACGTGCTGCCTCAGGTCCGACTCGGTGGTGGTCATCGCCGAGCGGTCTAGCGGATTTTCACTTCAGTGTCTTGCGTGCCGCGATCGACAACCGCACGCGCGCCACGCTCGAAGTCCGCGCCACGGAAGCCGTCAACGTCCCCCGCGCGGTCGCCTCCAGGGGGTAGGGTCCCGCCAGGCTCGGGTACCCCACACACAGGGGCGCGAAGGCCTGCGGATCTTCGACCCGCTGCGTCGCGCGGACGCTGATCGCGCGCACGTCCGCGACGGAGAAGACCTCGTCCACGCGCTGTTTGCTGCACAGGTACCAGTAGGCGTCGGACTTCGGCTCGCGCCGCCGATCCCACAGCGACAACCGCGACAACCGGCGGTCCCGCTCGCGCACCTTCATCGAGCGCACCCACGCCCACGCGAGATCCTGCGCCTCGGCGAGGTCGCTGTCGGCGAAGGTGCCGATGAAGCTCTCCCCGAGCGACAGGCTCACACGCTCCAACTCCGAGGCCCCGAACGCCGACCCCGCCGCGAGGAGCGTGGTGTCCATCGCGATCCGGAGCACGTCGAGGATCGACCGGAGCCGCGCGCCGACCTCCCCCACTGCGCGCTCCGTCTGCGCGAGCGCACCCGCGGCGTCGAGCGACGGGTCGTTCGCGCGCCGGGTGTACGCGTCCATGACGTACAGGTGCGTCATCCCGGACACGACGCCCTTGCGGAAGGTGCGCGGCTCCGTCGCGTCGGCCGCGAGGAGCAGGTACGGGCGCAGCGTGGCGGTGCTCGTCTCGGTGAGGAACGGCGCCTCCTCCAGACACACCTCGAGCTCCCAGGACCGGTCGCCCGCGTACGCCGCCGAGCGCGCCTGATCGATGCAGACGTTCGCCGCGCGCGTGGCTTCCTCGAAGTCCTTGTCGCGCATCCCGCGGTAACGCGCGCGGTGGATCGCGCAGGTCATGTACTCGGAGACCCACTCACGCTTTCGCCACGCGTCGATCATCTCGAAGAACCCCGGCTCGCCCGCGAGGTCGAGGAAGTGCGTGAGCACCGTCTTCTTCGGGTTGTCGTAGGGGTGGCTCGGGAGGGTGTCGGCGGCCTCCGCCATCAGCTCGGAGAACGCCGGGACGTCGCGCCGCAACGTAGCCTGCCGCGCGCGGTAACCGAGCGCGTCTTCGTAGTGCGCGACACAGCCCGTGCTGAGGAGCACGGCGACGGCGAGGAGGCGGCGACCCACGGCGGTGCGCCTAACACGGCGCACCGGCGCGCGGCTACGGTTCGACGACGACGCCGTTCCAGAACGCCACGTAGCCCTTGATGTTGGCGGCGGCGGGCTTCGGGTCCGCGTAGTACCAGGCGCCCGCGGCGGCGCGTTCACCGTTCACGACCACGTCGTAGTAGTTCGCGGTCCCCTTCCAGGGACAGAACGTCGTCTTGTCGACTGGCTCGAGGAGCTCCCGCTTCACCGAATCGATCGGGAAGTACGGGTTGCCCTCGACCATCTCACAAGCGTCGCTCTCGGCGACCACGACCTGGTTGAACGTAGCCTTCGCCATCGGCGCGCTAGGCTACTGCGACGCGCCGATGGGGCCAAGTCCCTGGCGGGTTCAGTCACCGACCGTCTGGCAGTTGCGGTTCCACATCTTCCAGATGCTCACGCCGGTGCGTGTCTTGAAGTGGCGCCGGAAGTCGACCGCGGAGCGCCCGTCGTCGTCGTCGAGGACGTTTGCGTTGCTGACGCTCCACGGCTCGTTCTTTTCGCCCTCGTCGCGACCGTTGTCCGCGACGGTGATCGTGTCGATGAAGTCGTACAGCGGCCGCTGGACGTCGTCGCCGGCCCAGTCGCTCGTGGAGTCGAAGGCGTCTCTGAGAAAGCGCACGACGGAGATGACCTGACGATCCTCGTTCACCACGCAGTTGTTTGCCCCCGTCGACAGCTCGGTGTCGAAGCTGTTGCACACCCCAGTGCTGTTGCAGGTGAACGGCGTCGGATTCCCCGGGCCGTAGAAGGCCGCGTCCCCGAAGAACGTCGCGACCCCCTCCTCGAACTGCACGCTCCCCCACTCCGCGGTGTTCAGGCTCCAGTTGCCCGCCTGCTGGTTGGGGACGGGGAAGTTGTACGTTCCACTGAAGCGATAGTTCTGGTCGTTGCTCGCGAGGTACGAAGCGATGTGCCCCATCTCGTGCAGGATGCGCGCTTGCGGCTTGAACTCGGCGTTGGGGTCGAGCTTGACGACCATGGCCGAGCCGTCCGCGCAGCTCGTACTGCAGTCGTTGCTGTTCACCCAGACGTCGAGGCTGTTGAAGTACGACAGCATGGCGTTGGAGTTCTTCAGCGCCTTGCGCCACATCTTCTCCGCGCCGTCGTACACGTTCATGTACTCGTTCGGGCTTGCCGACGAGCCCCACGAGAACGTCCCCACGGCCTGGGGGTTGTTCGGCGCCGTGCCGTTCGTGATCGAGAAGTCCGGCGTGTACGCCTGACGAACCGACCCGTCGCTGCTCCGGATCGCGAAGCGCTGCCCGTCCTGTTCGTAGAAGAAACGCACCGAGGCCTGGTTCGCGTTGGACACGGAGTACCAGCTGATCGTGAAGTCTCCATCCGCGTCGGTCGTCCCGGCGCCGATCGCCACGTTGGACACATCGAAGAGGTAGACCAACGCGTTTGCAATAGGCTGGAAGGTCCCGAAGTCGGCCTGTTTGTAACGCGCGTTCGTGCAGTCGCGCGACGTCGGGCAGTAGTTGCCTTGGTTTTGGTAGAACTGGAGCTTCCCGGACACGGTCCCGGTCGTCGCGCCGAACGCGGCCGCCGTGGAGAGGCTCGCGACGAGTGTGGTCATCGTGAAGATCATGCGTTTCATTACAGGTCCCCCTTCGCGGGCGTGTGGTGCGCGAGCATCGCGTCGGAGCGGTCGTGCCAGTCGTCGACGTGCAGTACGGACGCCTCGCCCTTCGCGACCTCGAGGTAGAGGCGGCGTCGCTCGACCACCTGTTCTTCGCCCTCCGCTGCGACGACGACCTGCAACAGATAGAAGCCGTCCTCCAGCTTCGGCGTCGTGAGCGGGTGCACGAGGCCGTTCTTTTCGAGCGAATCGCGGAAGATCCGGGACGGCTCGCCGATGAGCTCACCGCGATCGTCCGCGTACCAGTAGCCGTACGCGACGCGCATCGCTTCCTCACCCGGATCGTTCGGGCGGAGCGCGATGGCGACGTCGAGCGTCGAACCGTTGGCCCGCAGGACCTCGACGTCGATGCCGATCTCTTCTGCAATGCCTCCGGCGCAGTCGAGGGACTTCGGCTCGACAGTCCCGGTGACGGGGGATGACGACGTCGTGTCGCCGAACAGTGAAGGCACGGCGAAGGCGACGCTGAATGCGAGCCCCGCCTGGATGACCAGTGTTCTCATGGGTTCTCCTCGTTGGGTTCAAGGGCCTCGACGATCGAGGCGGTTTCGATGGGAGCGGGGTGGTACGCGGCCGCGCGCGGCGCTTCGTCTGCGGCCTCGTCTTCGACGCCGCCGGACGTCGCGCGACAGGTCGCGCGCATCGCGTCGTTGTTCCGGGGGCCGGTCGAGTACCCGGTGAGCATGCACAGCTCGTCGACGCCGCACTCGCGGCGGCTCGTGCACTCGACGTTTGCCTGCGGGACGCAGTGTTCGAGGACGCAGGCCTCGCTCGACAGACACTCGGCGTCCGCGCTGCAGCCGACGCACAGGCCGTCGATGCAGGCGCGCGCGAGGCCGCAGTGCTCCGTCGAGCCGCACTGCAACGCGACGGCGTCGTCGAGCTTCATGCCCTGCCACTCGTCCGCCGCACGACACGGAACATGCGTGCGCGCCGCGGTCACGGCTTCGACCTTCGCCGCGCGACGAACCGGCTGCGACGGGACGAGAGCCTCGTGTTCGTGCTCGACCACCTGAGCCACCTCGGCGGGCGCTTCACTCGGCCGGTAGGTCCCCGCGGCGACGCCGAGCGCGGCGGCGGCGAGGACGATGAGACGTCGAAGATGTTTGGGGGTCGCCATGCGAACGCACCCCATTTCCGGGCGGGGTCCGCGTGCGCAAAAAAAGATCTACGGAGTCACGGCGCGAGCACGACGCGCTGGTTCCACGCGTCGACGCAGCTCATCAACACACGGCCGTCGGGGATGCGCGTGCGCAGGCAGACCTCACCGCCCGTCGCGCTGCCGAAGTACGCGAGCGGCGGGCCGGAGGCCTCACGACCCGTCGGCGCGATGACGCGGATCTGTTTCTTGTCGCGCCCGTTCACGAAGTCGGGTGCGCCCAGTGGGCCGTCGAGATCCATCTCCACGACCGCGGCGACGACCGTGCGCCCCGCGCCGTCTTCGACGCCGACCTCCAGCCAGAAACGATCGTCGAGCGCGCCGTCCTCGACGGCGTTGTTCCGGAAGAGCGTGCGGTCGCTGTACGCCCAGTCGTTGGAGATCAGGTCGAGGTCGCCGTCGCCGTCGAGGTCACCCGCCGCCAGCCCGGTCGGCCCCGTGAACGCACCGTAGGCCGGGATGCTGTGCGCTTCGAACGCGGTGCCGTCGCCCGCGGTGTTCTCGTAGAGGATCGGGTTCCAGATGCAGGCCGGGAACGGCTGCGGGAGGAACAGGTCGAGGTCACCGTCGAGGTCGGCGTCGATCCACGACCCCGAACGCGAGCCGCCGGCGAGCGTCGGTCGCGCCACCGTCACGTTCGTAAGCGGACACTCCACGTCCGTCAGGTCCTCCTCGATCGCCCCCACCCGACGAAACGATGGCTCGCCGTCGCGCGGCGTGTCGTTTCGGTAGATCACCGTGCCGCTGACCGGCATCACCTCCTCGTAGATCTTCGATTGCGTCTGGTACGCGATGTCGAGGTCGCCGTCGCCGTCGAAGTCGGTCCACTCCACGGACCGGCAGTCGTTGGCGATGCCCTCCGGCAGGCCCTCCGCTTCGACGAGCTCGAAGTGGTCGAGGTGGTTCTCGTACAGACGCAGCTCGGTGCCACACGCGAGGTAGTCGAGGTCGAGGTCGCCGTCGAAGTCGCCGAGGTTGCCCGCCGAGCACCCGCTCGTCGCGGTGCCCGTCCACGCCGAGACGAGGTCGGGCCGGGCGCGAAGATCGCCGTTGTCCCACAACGCGATGAACAGCGGCGCACGCGTGAGGATGGCTTCATCGATGCAGCCGATCAGATCCAGGTCGCCGTCGGCGTCGAGGTCGATCAGCGCCGAGCCCTTGATCGAGCCGTCGACGTCCGCGGGTACGATCGCCGTGGGCGCGACGTCGAAGCCCCCGTCACCCCGACCGGTCGCGAGCCACACGGGCGACTTGTCCATGGTGATCGCGATCTTGCGGATGGTCAGGAAGAAGTCCGTGACCCCGTCCCCCGTGATGTCGCCGAAGCGCATCGCGAGGAAGGGCGGGACGATGCCGCCCCACGCGCCGGTGACGTCGTCGAATCCACCCGCTCCGTCGTTGGCGAACAGCACCGTGCGCCGGCCGAAGACATCCGCGAACGCCACATCGAGATCGCCGTCGTCGTCGAAGTCCCAGATCGTCGCGCCGCCGCCACGCGCGACGTCGTCCACGCGAAACACCTCGGGTGTCGCGTCGATGAGCGGCGTGCGGATCGCGGAAGGATCCACGCCGGGCTCGACGGCCTCCACACCACACGCCGTCCCCTCCGGCACGCAGACGTTCGCGCAGCACACGTACCCTTCGAGGCACGGACACGCCGCGCCCATCAGCGGCAGGCCGGACCGCGTACAACCGGCGAGCAACAGCGCAATCAACGCTACTCGAGGAGCCACCACACCACCCCCGTAATCGCCGCGCTCGCACCCACGCCGAACAGCACCCCCGCGCCGACCTCCAGCGCGTCGGCGCGCGCGTCGATCGAAGCGAGGTCCTGCTGCGACGCCTCCGCGAGCTCGGAGCGCGCCGAGACCGCGAGCCCCGCGACGATCACCCCGGACGCGAGCAGCGCCGCGCCGCCCCCCGTGAGCGCCGCCGGCCACGGGTTCGACGGAGGCGGGGGCGTCGCCGTGATGCGCTCGACGATCTTCTCCTTCTCGATGATCCGAACCTCCCCCGGATCCGGCGGACGCAGCCCGTAGCCGAGCACGACGTCCTCGGAGAACGCGGTCGCGAAGAGGTGCTCGAACGCTCGGTGCGCTTCGCCCCGCGCCGCGAGCATCTCGGTGCTCGGTGTCAGCTCGGCGAGCCGCACCTCCCCTTGGCCGGGGTCGACGTCGTAGTGACGCCCGCCCACCCGAACCTCGTAGCGCCACGGCTGCAGCAACGTGATCCGCAGCGGCGCCTCCCCCGCCTTGTTCGCGTCGGCGTATCGCAGGCCGCGTTGGTCGTGCACCATCACGCGCCCGGTGTCGGTCATCGCGAGCTCCACGGTCAGCGTCGACGTCAGGTCCGCGGGCGAGAAGATCGTCGCGTCGTCCTCGTCGGGCGGCGCGCGCACGTAGACGTCCGGGCGGAACGCAGGCGACGGCACCGAGGCGTTCGCGAGCGCGACGAAGGCGCCGAGCTCTTGGTAGTCGACGGTACCGTCGTGGTTGGCGTCCGCGCCGCCGACCAGACCACTCCGCACCTCGTGCGAGAAGATGCCGCCGTTGAACGCCGACCACTCGTGGGAGTCGGCGTCGCTGCTCGTCGAAAGCACGTACCCCACGCCCGGGAGCCGCTCCGGTCCCGCGAACGGCGTGGTCTGCGGGACGCGGCGCCCCCCGCGCCCGCGCCCCGCGACGAAGAAGTACGATTTACACGCGTCGACGATCACGTGCGTGCGCGCCGCGCCGGCCTTCAGGAGCGCGTCGCTGAAGTCGTCGCGGGTGAGGCGACCGTCCGCGAGCGTGAGGTAGCCGACGCCGTCTTCGATGTCGCCGTGCCCCGCGTAGAAGAAGTACACCTCCGCGTCGCGGTTCGCTTCGATGCCCGCGCGGATGTTCGCGAAGGCGGCCATCACGTCGTCCTTGCGCGGGACACGCGCGACGGGGCGGAGGCCGTCGAAGAGCTCCTGCGATTCGGTGTCGAAGCTCGTGAACAAGTAGCTCTCGGTGCTGCCCATCGAGAGGAGCTCGTAGAACCGCGCGGCGTCGTCGTCGGCGTACCGCAGCGCGCCGCGCTGGGGACGATCACTCGCGTTGTGGCCGATGACGACGACGTACTTCGGCGCGGCGGCAAGCAGCGCGACGACGGCGAGCGCCCCGGGCGTCAAGGTGTCACCTTCACGTCGTGGCAGTCGAGCTGCGCGCCGTCCGGCCAACGGCCGTCCCGTTCGAGCCTCGCGTCCACCTCTGCGATCATGAGCGCCTCCCGCGTGAAGATGGCACAGATCCGGGCGCGACCCGGCGACCAGTCGACGAACACCCGCTCGGTCAGCTCGCGGTCGGCGACACCGACGTCGAGCGCGAGGCTCTTGGGGCTCACGTCCTCCACGAACGCAGGATGGAACCAGTACACCCGCCCCGACTCGTCACGCGCCGCGATCGCGAAGTAGCGAAACGGCGCGTCGCGTAGCGCGGAGTAGGAGAACAACAGGCCGCTGTCCTTCGCGACCGTCGCGCCGTCGGTGAGCGGGCGAACCGCGTCGCCCGACGCGGCGAAGACGTTGATCCACGCCTTGGCGCCCGACGCCGGACCGCCCCGCGTGCGCACCTCGCCGTCGTCGATGAGCGCCACGATGGCGACGCTCGCCGCGACCGCGAGCACCGCGCCGATCCCCCCGAGCGCGTAGGGCGCCCGCCGCTTCGGCGCCGAGTCGTCGAGGGCGTCGGCGGGCGCCGGAGGCCCGAGCGCCTCCAGGCGGGCGAGCTGCGCGTCCGGGACGTCGTCGCCCTCCAGCGTTCGCTCCAGACGAACGTGCGCGTCGTAGTAGGCGCGCGCGTCCGGCGAGGAAGCGAGGTGCTCGCGCAGCCGTAGCGCGTCGTCCGGCGGGAGGACGCCCTGCTCGAACTGCCGATCGATGAGCGCGCGCGCTTCGTGGTCATTCATCGAACCACCCCTTTGCGGCGAAGAACTCCTTCGCCTGCTGTCGGATCCGCATCGCGACCCGGTACACGTGGTCACGCGAGCGTCCGATCTTCTTGCCGACCTCGGCCTGCGTCGCCCCGGAGGCCTCGAAGTACAGCGACATGACTTCACGTTCTTCGTCGTCGAGCCGGCCCTTGAACTCGCTGAGGAGCGCGGCCCGCTCGCGTTGCTCGACGGTGTCCTGCTCGGGCGCCGGTCCGATGTCGACGAGCTCGGTCGGCACCTCGCGCGACAGGCGCCCCATCTTCCTCAGCGCGATGTTCATCGTGATGCGCCGTAGGTAGGGACGCACCGGCCGCGACGGGTCGAAGCGGCCGCGGCGACACTGCGCGAAGAACTGCGCGAACGCCTCTTGGCAGATCTCCTCGGCGTCACTCGCGCTGTCGACGCGCAGGTACTTCGACGCCCCCGCGGAGCGGTAGTGGAACCCGGCCACGAGCGTGAGCATCACGGCGCGCAGCTCGGCGCGATACACCCGCTCGAACGCCTCCGGGCGCCCTTCGGCGAGGCCCTCGTTGGCCTGCATCGTGGCCGCGTCCCCCGTATCGTTCACCGGGGCATCGACGGTAGGTCGAGGCGGGCGGTCGAGCAACCGATGGGCCAGAGCAACCATCGCTCAGCCGGCGTTCGTTCCTTTCACCACGACTCCCCTTTCGCGCCGCGCCGACCGCGCGCAAAAAAGATCGAGGTTTGTGTGGTCTCGCGACCGCGAAGTCAGAACACGGCATTGCCAACGCGGTGGGCCCGTTGCCTACTGCGCCGCCGTGTCGACCTACCAGCCCCTCGAAGACCGCCACATCGAACGCCTCCTCGAGGTCATGGCGTACACGTTCAACGTCGACGTCGAGATGGCGGAGGGCTGGCTGGAGCGCGCCGGGCGCGAGACGTTGCGCGTCATCGCCACCGGGAGCGACGTCGAGGCGTGCCTGCTCCGCATCCCGCAGGGCATCTGGTTCGGCGGGCGCGCGCTCGACAACTGCGGCGTCGCGGGGGTGGGCGTCGCGCCGGCGCACCGCGGGCGAGGCCTCGCGAAGCAGCTGATGGTCGGCCTGTGCCGCGAGCTTCACGAGGAGGGCGTCCCGGTCTCGACGCTGTACCCCGCGACCGTCGGCCTGTACCGGCGCGTCGGTTACGGCCTCGCCGGCGACCTGTTCGCGGTGCGCGCGAAGACCGACGGTCTACGGCGATTCGAATCGAAGGCGAGCTTGCGCGAAGCGACGGACGCGGACGTGCCGGCGATGAAGGCGCTCGAGGAGCGGGTGCGTCGCGACGACGGCAACCTGAGGCGCGGGCCCTACGTGTGGTCGCGGATCTTCTCGCCGCGCTTCGAACGGACGGAGCGCTTCGTCGTGGAAGAGGACGGCGCGCTCGTCGGCTACACCGTCTTCAAGAAGACCGCGTCGGGTGTGCTGCACGACTTCGAGCTCACGGACCTCGTCGCGACGACACCCGACGCGCACCGACGCCTGCTCGACTTCTTCTTCACGCACCGCAGCTTCGTGAAGCAGCTGTCCTGGGCGGCGCCGCCGAGTGATCCGTTCCTCGGTCTGTGGCCGGAGCACCACTACGAGGTGAAGCTCGACATGACGTGGATGCTCCGCCTCACGCACGTCGCGAAGGCGCTCGAGGCGCGCGGCTATCCGGAGGGTGTGCGCGGTGCGCTGACGTTCGAAGTGGAGGACGAACACGTGGGCGGCAACGCCGGCGTGTACACGCTGCACGTGGAGGACGGACGTGCTTCGGTGTCGCGTTACCGCGGCGAGCACGTGGTGCGAACGGACGCGCGAACGTTCGCGACGTTGTTCTGTGGTTACCGCTCCGCGACGACGCTCCGCGCGATGGGAGGACTGTCGGGGAGCGACGCCGCGATCACCCGCGCGGAGCAGCTGTTCGTGCCGCGCGGGCCCCACATGAACCACCTGTTCTGAGGTCCAACTCGGGCCTTGCGGCGATCGGACGCCTGCCCCATCGGGAAAACGCCCGTCCTCCGGGTGTGGATCGTAGACCGCAGGATACTGATCGGATCGCACCAAACGTTGTGCGGACGGGGCGAACGAGATCCGCGCCGGGAAAAAGGCCGAGGCCGTATCACATTCCAGACAAAAATACAGCCGCGATCGCGCCGTCTTTTGGGTTGCAGATTCTGGTGGGCTTGGTAGATCGCAACGCCCGATGGGCAAGTATCTCAAGATCACACCCCCCAAGCGCGGCTCGAAGATCACGGTCGCGAAGAATGGTCAGCTTCAGGTCCCCGACGACCCGATCGTTCCGTTCATTCAGGGGGAGGGGATCAGCACGGAGATCTGGGGGCCCGTCCAAGAGGTGTTCGACCTCGCCGTGGAGCGCTGCTACGCAAACGCGAAGCGCCTCGAGTGGCTGGAGGTCTTCGCGGGTGAGCGCGCGGTCGAAGTGTACGGCCCCGCCCAGCGGCTGCCCGAAGACACCGTGCGCGCCGTGCAGGAGTACAAGGTCTGCATCAAGGGTCCGCTGACGACGCCCGTCGGTGGCGCTTCGCTCGACGAAGCGTTCTTCGATCGTCTCGACCTGTTCGCGCACCTCATGCCGATCCATCACCTCGACGGTGCGCCGACGCCCCTCGAGGATCCGCACGGCCTCGACATCCTCGTCTTCCGCGAGCACACCGAGGACGTCTTCGCGGAGATGGAGTGGAAGAAGGGGTCGCCGGAGGCCAAGCAGCTCATCGGCATCCTGAACGACGACCTCGGCAAGAAGATCGACAAGAAGGTCCGGCCGGACTCGAGCATCGGCATCAAGCCGATCAGCGCGACGGCGACGAAGCGGCTCATCCGCCTCGCGATCGAGTACGCAATCAAACACAAGAAGCGCTCCGTCACGTTCGTGCACAAGGGCTCGATCATGCGCCACACGGAAGGTTTCTTCCGCGACTGGGGCTACGAGATCGCGCGCAAGGAGTTCGGCGAGTACACCGTCACCGAGAAGGAAGTGATGGAGGAGCACGACGGCGAGCCGCCGCGCGGCCGCGTCGTGATCCGGGACCGTTCGACGGACAAGTTCTTCCAGCAGATGCTGCTGAAGCCGGACCAGTTCGACATCGTCGCGACCACCAACCTCAACGGGCACTACATCGAGCAGATGGGCCTCGCGATGGTCGGTCAGATCGGGCTCGCACCGCAGGCGTACGTCGGCGCGAAGGCGGCGATCTTCGAGTCGACGCACCACCTCCTCCCCAAGATTGGCGAGGCCGAGGAAGAGAACCCCACGTCGGTGCTCCTCTGCGGTGTGATGCTGTTCGACCACCTCGGGTGGAAGGACTCGGCGGAGCTGGTGACCAACGCGCTCATCAAGACGATCTCCGACAAGAAGGTCACGCCGGACCTCGCGAGCTTCATCCAGGACGACGTTGCGACGCTCACGACCGCGCAGTTCTGCGAAGCGATCGTCGAGAACTTCGAAGAGGTCCGGAAGTCGCGCGTCCGCCAGGCGATGAAGCGCACGGCTTCGCAGGCTTCCTGGTAGCACTCACCGCGCGGGCAGAGGGTCCGCGCTCACCCCGCGCGCCTCGCGGGGCGCGCCCGAGAAAGAGACAAAAGCAAAATGGCCCGACCCAAGATTGGACTCGTAGGCGCCGGACAGATCGGCGGCAACCTCGCGCTCCTCGCTGCGCAGAAGGAGCTCGGTGACGTCGTCCTCTTCGACATCCCGGCGGCGGAAGGCATGGCCAAGGGCAAGGCCCTCGACATGCAGCAGATGTCGACCGTGGAGCGCTTCGACTCGCGCCTGAGCGGCTCGTCGAACTACGACGACCTCGCCGGCGCGGACGTCATCGTCATCACGGCGGGCATCCCGCGCAAGCCGGGGATGTCGCGCGAGGATCTGCTCGGCACGAACCTCAAGATCATGACGGACGTGGCGACCAACCTGAAGCGCGTCTGCCCGGACGCCTTCATGATCAACATCGCCAACCCGCTCGACGCGATGGTCTACGCGCTCAAACAGATCACCGGTGGCACGAAGCAGAAGATCGTCGGCATGTCCGGCATCCTCGACACCGCGCGCTTCAAGTCGTTCATCGCGATGGAGCTGAACGTGTCGATGAAGGACGTCACGGCGTTCGTGCTCGGCGGCCACGGCGACGACATGGTCCCGATCACCCGCCTGTGCACCGTCGGCGGCGTGCCGGTCACGGAGCTGATCCCGGCCGAGCGCCTCGCCGAGATCGAGACGCGCTGCCGCAAGGGCGGCGCCGAGCTCGTCGGCCTGTACAAGACCGGCTCCGCGTACTTCGCACCGGCCGCCGCGGCCATCGAGATGGCGGAGGCCTACCTGCGCGACCAGAAGCGCGTCCTCCCCTGCTGCACCTGGCTCGAGGGTGAGTTCGGCATCAAGGACATGTACTTCGGCGTCCCGTGCCTCGTCGGCTCGGGCGGCGTGGAGAAGGTCCTCGAGTTCGAGCTGACCGACGACGAGAAGGCCTCGATCGCCAAGAGCGCCGAGAGCGTCTCGAAGACCGTCGCCGAGACAAAGCTGTAGCTTCCCCCCGAGCGCCGCGGTCACATCGCGGCGCTCGCCCCCGGCCCCACCCCGGGGTAAGCTCCCCGTCCCCCGATGGCGCGCGTCAACGTTGATGGGCTGCTCGACTCGGCCTTCCGGATCCGGCCCGGCGAGGCGCGCCAAGTCTTCTTGATGTTCTTCTACCTGATGGGCGTCGTGTCGACGTTCATCATCGGGCGCACCGTTCGCGACACGCTGTTCCTGCACCGCGTGGACCTCGGCAAGCTGCCGCTGATGTACATGGCGACGGCCGTCGCGGTGGCGATGGCGGCGTACGTGTACAGCCGGGTCGCCGACAAGTACCGGCGCGACAAGTTGATCGTCTCGACGCTGATGATCTTCTCGGCGACGTCGTTCGGCTTCTGGAGCATCATCACGCTGAGCTCCGGGGGCACGTGGATGTACGCGGTCCTCTACGTGCTCGTGGAGATCCTCGGCGCGATCTCCATCATCCAGTTCTGGACGTTCGCGAGCGACATCTTCAGCGGACGCCAGGGCAAGCGCCTGTTCGGCTTCATCGGCGCGGGCGGCGTCCTGTCGAACATCATCTGCGGGTTCGGCATCGGCGCGATCGCGCCGGTGATCGGGAGCTCGAACCTCCTCCTGATCACCGGGTCGATCTTCTTCCTGTGCACCCTCGCCGTGCGTGCGATCGGCAAGCGCTCCGTGCGCGACCTCGAGGCGGCGGTGCGCAAGCCGCGCAAGCGCTCGCTCCGGATTCAGCGCGAGTCCGGCACCGTCCTCCACAGCAAACACCTCAAGCTGATCGCCGGCATCGTCGTGCTGACGTTCCTCACGGTCACGGTCGTCGACTACCAGTTCAAGGTCGTCGCGAAGATGCAGCTGTCCGGCGAGGGTGAGCTCGCGTCGTTCTTCGGGTACTTCTACGGCTTCACCGGGATCATCTCGAGTCTGATGCAGTTCTTCGTGACCGGACGGCTGCTCGAGCGCTCGGGCATCGTCATCTCGCTGCTGGTCCTGCCCGTCGCGATCCTCTCGGGCGCGGGCGCGATGTTGTTCGTGCCGATGATCTCGATGCTCGTCGCGGTCACCGTCGCGAAGGGCGCGGAGAACATCTTCCGCTACACGGTGAACGACGCCACGATGCAGCTCCTCTACGTCCCGGTGCCCTCGCACAACCGCGGGCGCGCGAAGGCGTTCATCGACGGCATCCTGAAGCCGGCGAGCATCGGCGTCTCCGGTCTGGTGATCTATCTGCTGGGGCGCGCGTTCACGTCCGAGCAGCTCGTCGAAAACCTCGCCTTCGCGGACATCGCGCTGCTGGGCGGTTGGATCTTCCTCGTCGTCGGCATCCGCGGCGAGTACGTGAAGTCGTTGATCGAGACGCTGCACGCGCGGCGCCTCGACCTCGGCGACACCTGGTCGCCCGTCGTCGACGACGCCACGCTCAAGACGCTGAAGACACGCCTCCTCTCCGACGACGAGCAACACGTCCTGCACGCGCTGGAGCTGCTGCCGTCACTCGAAGCCGACTTCTACGAGGAGCTCGCCGAGCTGCTCGAGCACCCCTCGCAGGAGGTTCGCATCGCGGCGGTCAAGGAGATCGGTACGTCCGGCCGGGTGGAGGGCGCGAGCGCGATTCACCCGCTGCTCGCCGACGAGCACCCCAAGGTCCGCGCGGCGGCGATCGGCGCGTTCTGCGCGATCGGTCGCGAGCGTGCGATCCGCGCCGCGAGCCCGTTCCTCAACGACCCGAGCGGCGAGGTCCGCGCGGCGGCCGTCGCGGCGCTGATCCTCCACGGCGGCCTCGACGGCATCCTCACCGCAGCCGAGACCCTCAAACACTTCCTCTCCAGCGACGACCCGCAAGAGCGCTTGCAGGGCGCGCGGGTGCTCGGGGCGATCAAGGTCCGCAACTTCTTCCAGCCGGTGCTCGAGCTGCTACAGGACGAGGACCCGGTCGTTCGCCTCGCGGCGGTGGAGGCCGCGGGGGAGATGCAGAGCCGTGAGCTGGTGCCGTCGCTCGTCTACAAACTCTCCGACCGCACCTGCAACACCGCGGCGGTGCGCGCGCTGATCGGCTACGGCCGCGAGATCGAGAAGACGCTGTTCAAGGTGCTCCGCAACAAACGGGAAGACATCCTCATCCGGCGCCTCGTCCCGAAGATCCTCGGGCGCATCGGCGAGCAGGACGCGGTGACGAAGCTCCTCGAGAACCTCGACACCGACGACGCCGAGCTGCGCGCCAACATCGCGCGCGCCTCGGCGCGGATCCGCGAACGGTCGCCGGGCGTCCGGGTGTTGGACGAGGTCCTCGACAAGGCGATCGAGACGGAGATCCGCGACGCCTACCAGGCCCTCGCGGTCATCGCCGACCTCGGCCTCCCCGAGGACCACCTCCTGGTCGAGGCGCTGTTCGTGCGCCACCAGAGCAAACTCGGGCTCGCGTTCCGGCTCCTCGAGATTCGCTATCCGTCGCGCACGATCCAGCTCGTCTACACGAACCTCGACGCCGAGAACAAAGTGGTGCGCGCGAACGCGATCGAGGTCGTGGACAACCTCCTGTCGAAGGAAGAGAAACGCGTGCTCCTCCCGCTCCTCGAGGACCACACCTTCGAAGAGAAGCTCAAGGCCGGCCACGAGTTGTTCGACCTCGAGCGCGCCGACGCCAACACGTGGCTCGCGCGCCTGCTGAAGGACACGCACCCCTGGGTCGTCACGTGCACGCTGCACCTCGTCGGCGAACGGCGGATGCTCGCGGTGCGCAACGGCGTCGCGCGCCACCTCGAGTCCCGCGACCCGGTCGTCCGCGAGACGGCGTGTTTCACGCTCGCGAACCTCCTGGGCGACGCCGCCGACAGCCCCGAGTTCGACCAGTCCACCGAGGAGCTTCGTGCCCTCGCCGAACGCATCGCCAAGGACGAGGTCCCCGACGTACGCAAGGCGAGCGACGTGCTCCTCGGCGTGTTGATCCCCGCGGTCTGAGGCGACTCAGGCCGCCGCGGTCACGGCGCCGTAGCGCTTGCGCAGCTCGGCGCCGAGGTACTCGGCGATCGCGCGCATCCCGAACTTGCCGGCGACGGCCTCCGCCGCCGAGTTGTAGTTGGTGTTCTGGTTGATGTCGTAGGTGTACGCGACGCCGTCGCGGTCCACGATGAGCTCGAACGCCGCGATCGCGAAGTCGTTCGCGCGCATCACCTCGCGGTACTTCTCGATCAGCGGGCTGTCGAAGCCCTCGATGATCTCGAACTTCGCGCGCGGCGCCTCCGCCTGCGGCGTCGCCGGGCAGTTGAGGCCTTCGATCGAGCACGCGTCGGCCGGGCACAGCTCGAAGCCGTCCGACGTGTCGACGCGGACCGCGTACAGGAACTCCTGGCCCACGAACTCGACGCGCGTGATGAACGGCTCGGGCGCTTCGATGTACTGCTGGATCAGCGTGATTCCGTCGACCGGCGCCTCGAACTCGGGGCCGTCGAGGTACGTCTCGAGCGCTTCGACCGAGCGGAACAGGTGCACGCCGAGGCCCTTCCCGGCGCGGTTGTGTTTGGTGATGAACGGCGCGCCTTCGAAGGCACGCGCCGCCTCCAGGATGTGGTCACGACCGAGCGCCGGGATCGTGCGCGGCGTCTTGATGCCGTGCGCCTCGAGCACCGCGTACTGCCCGGCCTTCGTGACCTCGAGCTGATTCGCGCGCGTGCCGTTGAGGACGCGGCGCCCGTGCAGCTCCAACCACGCGACGACCGCTGACGTGTACTCGTGCGCGTAGCGGTGATCGCGCGTGTGCGACGACGCGCTCATGCGGTTGTAGAAGACCCCCTCCGGCGGAGGCGACGACAGGTCGAAGTGCCCCTGGTCCAGGAACCACGCGGTGAACGGCAGGTTCAGACGCTCCAGCTCGGCTTCGAGCGGTGCGGTCCACGCGTCGTTCTCGTGGATGATGTGAATCGTGGGGGTCGCGGAGTTGGCAGCCATGGTCGGTCTTCCTTCGGACGCGGCGCACAACCATCGTGCGCGGCGATCCTTTTCTTCGAGTTGTCAGAGGGTGTGGCGTCGAAGAACGCGGCTGCCCGGCTCGTGAGACTGGTGTGGTGGTCTCAGGCCCAGCAGCCGCAGAGACACAGACAACAACATCCGGGGAAGGAAGGCCGCATTGCCGAGACGATCCATAACGAGGTGCGTCACGGTCGTCAACCACCGTTGTTGCTGCAAACGCCGGCCACCCCTGCTACGTGGGCCGAAAATGGACGAGAACCTGATCGGCGTGCTCCGTGCGGCTCCCTCCCGCGCGTTCACCCTGCGCGAGATACTACAACGCGCGAAGATCCCCGATAAACAGCACAAAGACGCCAAGCGCGTCCTCAAAGCCCTGGTCCGCAAGGGCGACGTAGAGCGCGAGCCCGGCAAGAAGTACCGCCTCTCGCGGGCCGACACCGAGGTCGAGGGCCTGGTGTCCATCGACTACCGCGGCGTCGTCTACCTGGTCCCGGACGGCAAGACGAAGGGCAAGATCCAGCCCATCGAGATCCTCCCGGAGGACGCCGAGCGCGTCGAGCCGGGCGACCGGGCGCGCGTCGTCATCGTCGTGCGCGGCCGGCGCGGCAAACACTACGGCAAGATCGAGGAGATCCTCGCCCGCGAGCAGGAGCGCCACATCGGCATCTTCCGGCGCGTCGGCCAGGCGTGCTTCGTGGAGCTCGACCTCCCCCCGCGCCACGCCGCCCTCGTGCAGAAGAAACGCGTCGTCCACGACGTGATCATCGACGGCGACCACACCAACGGCGCCAAGGACGGCCAGCTCGTCGAGGTCACCCTCGACACCCCCGAGTCTCGCGCCGCGTGGACCGCGCCGATCGGGCGTATCCGCATGGTCCTCGGCCACCCCGGCGAACGCGAGACGGAGATGCAGAAGCTCCTGATCGAGCACAACCTCGACGGCGGCTTCCCGGACGCCGTCGAACAGGACGCCGCGAAGTTCGGCGAGACCCCGTCCAAGAAGGACATCGAGGGCCGGCGCGACGTCCGCGACCTCCCGCTCGTCACCATCGACGGCGAGACCGCCAAGGACTTCGACGACGCCGTGTGCGCCGTCCGCCACGAGAACGGCTACAAACTCTTCGTCGCGATCGCCGACGTCTCGCACTACGTCCGGCCGGGCACCGCGCTCGACGACGAAGCGTTCCGCCGGGGCACGAGCACGTACCTTACGGACCGCGCCATCCCGATGCTCCCCGAGGCGCTGTCGAACGGCCTGTGTTCGCTCAAGCCGAACGTCGACCGCCTCTGCATGCTCGCGGAGCTGACGTTGGATCGCTCCGGGCGCGTCACGAACAAGAAGTTCGGGCCCGCGGTGATGCGGTCGAAGGCTCGGCTGACGTACACCCGCGTCGCGGCCGCGCTCGAAGGTGCGCCGGACGAAGAGTGTGAAAAGCTCCTGCCGACGCTGCTCCTCCTCGCGCGCATCGCGCAGAAGCTCCTCGAGCGACGCCTGCGACGTGGCGCGATCGACCTCGACCTCCCGGAGGCGTACGTCGTCTTCGACGAGAAGGGGAACCCGGTCGACGCACGACGCCGGGATCGCAACGACGCACACCGCCTGATCGAGGACCTGATGCTCGCCGCGAACGAAGCGGTCGCGCAGTACTTCGTCGAGAAGGACCTGCCGTCGATGTTCCGGATCCACGAGTCGCCGGACCCGGAGAAGCTCGCGAACTTCGTGGCGCTCTGCGACAACCTGGGCATCACCGCCAAGCTGTCGAAGAGCCCGAAGCCCGGCGAGATCGCCCGGCTGCTGGACTCGTTCGGCGATCACCCGTTCGGGCGCGCGCTGCACTCGCTGCTCCTGCGCGCGCTCGCGCAGGCGCGCTACGCGCCCGAGTCCGAGGGCCACTACGGGTTGGCGGCCAAGCACTATCTGCACTTCACGTCGCCGATTCGTCGCTACCCGGATCTCGTCGTGCACCGCGTCCTCAAGCGCGTGCTCCAAGGCGAGCCGGTCCCGTATTCCTACGCGCGGCTCGAGGAGATCGCGACGCACACCTCGGATACCGAGCGCCAGGCGATGCAGGCCGAGCGTCAGTCGATGGACCTCGACCGCGCGCTCATCGCGCAGCGTCACGTCGGGGAGCCCATCGAGGGCACGATCACCGGCGTCGCCGGCTTTGGGCTATTTGCCGCACTCGACCAGCCATTCATCGAGGGCCTCGTCCCGGTGCGTTCGCTCCCGGACGACTACTACGAGCTCGACGAGTTCGGCTCCATGCTCCTCGGTAAGAACCGAGGGCAGAGCTTCGTGCTGGGCGACCGGCTCGTGTTCGAGGTGAGATCCGTCAACATCGCTCGGCGACAGGTCGAGCTGCGGCTCGCGGAGGTCGGCGACGAGGACGAAGAGGCCTCCAAGCCCACCGTCGCCGAGAAACCCAAGCGCGGGCGTCGTCCGCCGCGGTCGAACCGCAAGCCCAAGACCCCGCGCACGAAGTCGAAGACCAAGACGAAGGCGAAGCCGAGCAAGCCGAACAAGAAGCGCGGACCCAAGCGACGCGGCCGGTGATCGTTGCCGCCTCCGCGCAAACCATGACAGGCTGACGGGCGCCGCGCCCTCGTGCGCGCGGCCGCGCACGCATGGCTTCGGAACCTCGTACACCGGCTGACGCCGAGACGCCGACGGACGATCGCCGCCCGACGGACCCGTCCGCGCCGGCCGAAGGCTCGGACCGCGCTCCGACCGATCCGTCCGGGACGAACCCGTCGAGCTCGAGTCGTTCCGGCGGCGGCCGGCGCCGCGCGAAAACCGCCGTGGAGCGCAAACGCCCGGAGGGGGGATCGTCGAAGCGACGGCCGGCGCAGGACGAACACGTCGGCAAGCTGCTCACCGGCAAGTACCGCATCGACAAACTCATCGCGAAGGGCGGGATGGGGCGCGTGTACCGCGCGACGCAGTACCCGTTGGAGCGGTCCGTCGCGATCAAGATCCTGAACGAGGAGTACCAGCGCTCGGACCCGCAGTTCGTGAAGCGCTTCTTCCTCGAAGCCGCGATCGCCGCCAAGCTCTCCCACCCGCACACCATCACGGTGTTCGACTACGGCGAGGGCGAGCAAGGCGAGCTGTACATCGCGATGGAGCTGCTCAAGGGCCGCTCGCTGTCACGCGTGATCGCACGCGACGGTCCGTACGATGCCGCGACGACGGCGCGCCTCGCGATGCAGATCTGCCGCGCGCTCCGGGAAGCGCACGACGCCGGGATCATCCACCGCGACCTGAAGCCCGGGAACATCTTCATCCTCGACGACGGCGAGCTCCCGTACGCGAAGGTCCTCGACTTCGGGCTCGTGAAGCTCTTCGCGCCGGAGACCAAGAACGACGACGACGACGAACAGAGCGCGCTCGGGCCGCTCGAAGGGGAGCTCACGCGCACCGGCACGTTGCTCGGCTCGCCGAAGTACATGTCGCCCGAGCAGATCCACGGGCAGACGCTCGACCCGCGCACCGACATCTACTCGCTCGGCGTCATCATGTTCCAGATGCTCACGGGCAAGGCGCCGTTCACCGGCGCGACCGGCGTCGACGTCATCTACAAACACGTCAACCACCCGGTGCCGTCGATGTCCTCGATGAACCCGGACGTCGAGGTCCCGCCCGAGCTCGAAGAGGTCGTGCGCCGCTGCCTGGAGAAGTCGCGCGGCGACCGCTACGGGTCGATGGACGAGCTGCTCGCGTACCTGAAGGAATCGCTCGCCGCGTTCGGGAGCCCGAGCGGGAGCGTCAGCGGTCTGGTGTCCAGCTCACGGCCCACCTCGCTGAAGGAGGCGAGCTTCTCGACGAACGACGTCCCGGAGGAGCCGACGCCCACCGGCCTGCGCTCCGCCGGAAGCGTGCAAACGCCGACCTCGAGCCCGGCGCGGTGGCCGGTCGTGCTCGCGGGGCTCGGCTTCTTGGTCGCGCTGTCCACGCTCGTCTACGTCGTCACCACCCTCCCGGCCGAGCGCGCCGCGCGGCGGGCGCCAAGCCCCGAAGCGGCCGCGCCCGAGCCGCCGACGAAGGCCCCCAAGTTGGTCATGCCGCCGCCGGTCGAAGCGGCGCCCGAGGCCGAGCCGGAGCCCCCGGTGAAGGTCGTCCAGCCCGAGCCCGTGCCCGAGCCAGAGGTCAGGCCGGAGCCGGAGCCCGACGAGGAACGTCACGCCGCGAAGAAGAAGAAGGCGCGCCGCCGCGTCCCGCGGAAGACGACCACCAAGGCCGAGGCCGCGACGCCGGACGCCGGACCGACGTTCCGCGACAACCCGTACTAACGCGACGCGTTGGTCGGATTTCAAGCCACGAGCGAAAGGCGCCGAGAAGTGGATCCGCGCCGCGAGGATGCGACAATCCCGCCGGCCCGAATGCGTTTGCGCTCGCTCTCGATCGTCGCCGCTTTGGTGACCGCGGTGTCACTCACCGCGCCCGACCTCGCCTGGGCCGACGCACGCACCAAAGCCCGGCGCGCTTTTCGCGAAGGCATGCGCCGCATCCGCGCGAAGGACTTCGACGAAGGCATCCGACTCCTCGAAGAGGCGAATCGGACGCTCCCGCACCCCAACGTCCAGTACAACCTCGCGCAGGCGTACCTGAGCGCGGACCGGCCGGCCGGCGCGGTGAAGTGGTTCAAGCGTTACCTCGACCAGTCGGATCCTCCACCCGACGCGGAGCAGGTCGAAGCGCAGATCGCTCAGCTCGAAGCCCGCCTGACACCCGTCGAGCCACCGCCCCCGATCGACGTGCCGCCGCCGGGTGAGCTCCGTCCGCTCGACGTCGATGCGACACAGGACATCGAGCGCCTCGAATCCCTCGCCGACGCGATGGAGCCGCTCTCCGAGGAACGCGCCGACGAGATCCGAGGCATCAGCCAACGCTTGCAAGGTGCCTTGCGCGGGGCTCCGCGGCGCCCGGATCCGCCGCCGCCCCCTCCCCCGCCGGCGCTGCCGCCGCCGTCCGTCAAGATCGAGCCGGCGGACGAGCTGCGTCCCGTCGAGGAGTACCAGGAGCGCGAGGTCGTCACCGCGGCGACGCGCGCGGCCGCCGAGCCGCAGGACGCCCCGGCGGTGGTCTGGGTGATCACGCAGCAGGAGATCCGTACGCGCGGCTACGAGTCCGTGCCGGAGGCGCTCCGCGCGATCGCCGGTCTGCACGTGATCGACGACCACGTCTTCGTCGACGTCGGCGTGCGCGGCATCCACGGCGGCCTGCGCGGGATGTCGCGGTTGATCAAAGTACTGATCGACGGACACCCCGTGACGTTCCGCCCGACGAACGGAACGCTCCTCGGTCTCGAGCTCATCCCCATCCGCGCGATCGATCGCATCGAACTCATCCGCGGCCCCGGCTCCGCGCTGTACGGCGCAAACGCGTTCCTCGGCGTCCTCCAGATCATCACGCGCCGGGGCGCCGACGTGGGTGGCGGCGCCGTCACGGGGCGCCTCGGGTTCTCGACTTCGTCCGAGGCGCTCGACGGGAGCTCCGCGCCGAAGACCTCCGGTAGCCTCGACCTCGTCGTCGGTACGCAGCAGGGCCGGCTCTCGATCCTCGCCGCGGCGCAGCTGTCCGCGCTGGACCGCTCGGGGTTGCGCATCCCGGACACCTCTCCGTTCCGCGACGAGCTCACCGCGCTCAACGGTGGGCTCAGCGAGAACGACACGTCGCGGCCGCTGTCGCTCTTCACGACGGTCGGCTACGACCTCGGCCGACGCGGGACGTTCACGTTGATGGGCGGCTGGCAGCGCGTCGACGCCGCCGCGGAGTGGCTCGACTACGGAGCGCTGACGCACTTCTCGCGGGTGCGCCTCTCCAACGTCTGGGCTCGGCTCGGTTACGACGTGCAGCTCAGCGCGCAGACGGGTCTGCGCGCGTTCACCTCGTACTCGCAGGGGCGCCCGATCGAAGGTCACCAGATCCGACCCCTCTCCGCGTTTGCGTTCCGGCCCGACGAAGCGCGGCACTTCGTCGAATCGTTCGAGAGCCAGGCGGTGCTCTCCGGCCTCGAGGTGCGGTGGGAGCTGCCCACGCTCTCGATGGGCGTGCGCGCGGGGACGGACCTCGACGTCGACATCGAGGAGCTCACCACCACGCACCAAGTCTTCGACGAAGACGTCGGCGAGCAGAACCAAGCCGGCTCGACGATCCCGCTCTCCACGTCCGCGGTCGAGCAACGTACGTTCACGAACGTCGGCCTCTACCTCCAGCTCCTCGCGAAGCCGCTTGAGCGGCTCGACGTGATCGGCGGCCTCCGCTACGACTTCCACAGCATCTACGCCTCCGCACTGAACGGCCGACTCGGCGCCGTGTTGCGCGCGACCGACAACCTCTACTTCAAGGCGCTGTACGGGAGCTCGTACCGCGCGCCCGCACCGGACCAGCTCTACCGTGGCTCCGCGTACATCGGTGACGCGCGCGGTTGCTTCGACTACGACCCGTGCGCCGCCGCCGGCATCCGCCCGCAGACGGCGCACACCGGGGAGCTCGTCGCGGGTTACGCGAAAGACGGCTTGCGCGCGCAGGCGACGGCGTACCTGTCCTTCGTCGACGACTACATCTTCTCGTTCCCGATCTACGCGAACCAATCCGTGACCGCGAACGGCGGCACCTATGTCTCGCGCGGCGTGGAGTTGGAGGCGTCGGCCAAGCTCGAGAAGGTCGTCGGGGACCTCGACGTCTCCGGTCACGCGTACTTTCTCTTCCAGGACACGGCGACGGAGGTCGAAGACTCCCTCTTCGATCCGCCGGAGAGCATCCGCGCCGAGTTCCGCGACGAGTCGCTGTTCCCCGCGCTCACGGCGGGCGGCGGGATCGACTTCGCGTACCTCCCGCTCAAGCTCGGGCTCTATGTCGAAGGCCGCTACGTCGGACCGCGCCGCGCGACGGGATCGAACCTCGTCCTCTCGCTCGGCTTGTCGAACTACGACGGCGAAAACCTCCCGGGGTACTTCGAGCTCGACGCCAACCTCTCGACGCGCGACCTCTACGTGTTCGAGAGCGGCGAAACCGTCCTCTCGGTGCGCGTCACGGATGTCGTCGGCGCGCGCCACGCGGAGGGCGGCTACCGCGGTTGGGACATCCCGACCGTCGGGCGCCGGGTCTTCTTCCGGCTCATCCAGGAGTACTGACGCAGCACGAACGGACGCCGGGGCGGGGAGCTCTGGCGGCACACCATGCGCCACCCGGCACACGAGCTCCCGTGCCCCGGCTTACGATGCCGACCGCGGTTTGCACCGCGACGCCCCGTCGACGACCGACGTGGCATCGGCACCCGGATGACGCGAGCTGCGTCGGTCGATGCACAAAAAGTGTGAAGCCGACCGAGCAGTGGCGGCGCGCACATTCGGCCGCCGTGTTACCGTCGGCGCGCGCGATGTCGGCCCCTCTTCGCGATCGATTCGTCGAGCTCGCCCCGCCCGGCCAACGAGACGCCTTGGCCCAGATCGCGGACCTCGAGGTCGTGCTCGAGACGCTCCTCGCCAACGCCAAGCAGGCTTGGCCCGACTTCTCACTCGACGACGACGTGTTCGTCGCACACGTCGCCGCGCGCCTCCCCGCGGAAGACGATCTGCGCCGCGCCCTCCTCGGACTCCACGCCGAGGACCTCTACCTCGCGTGCGCGGCGATGCAGGGCGACCCGGCCGCGCTCGAAGCGGTGGACGGGCGCGTCCTCCCCTCGGTCGTCCCCGCGCTGTCGAAGATCGACGCGCCGAAGGTGGTGAAGGAGGAGGCGATCGATCGCCTCCGTCACCTCGTCCTGTTCGGTGACGAACGCCGCCCTCCGAAGCTCACGAAGTACTCCGGCCGCGGCGCGCTCAAGAGCTGGCTCTCGGTGTCCGCCGTGCGCGACCTGCTGACGACGCTGCGCGACACCCGCGAGGTTCCGGTGGACGAGGACGCCCTCCTCCGCCGCGGGACCTTCGAGGACGATCCGTTGCTCAACGAGCTCAAGGCCGAGTACCGCGAAGCGTTCCAGGCGGCGTTCAAGAGCGCGCTCGGTCGGCTGTCGAGCCGCGACCGCGTGCTCCTGAGGCACTACTACGTGGACCAGGTCGGCAGCGACGCGCTCGCGCGCCTGCACCGCGTCCACCGCGTCACCATCACACGATGGCTCGGTCGCATCCGGGAGACGCTCCTCGAAGAGACGCGCTACGATCTCCGCGAACGCCTCGAGGTCGAAGCCAACGAGCTCGACAGCGTGATGCGCCTGATCGGCAGCCAGCTCCACGTCAGCCTCGGCGGCCTGCTGGGAGGCGAGGATGAGCCCGGCTGACGACCACCTCGACGAAGAGACGATCCTCGCCTACGTCCGGGGGCGCCTCGCCGACGACGCGCTCAAGAAGTGGGACCGTCACCTCGACGCGTGCAGCCCCTGTCGACAGCTCCTCGCCGAGGTCGCGAAGAGCAGCGTCATCGACGACGAGGAACCCGTGCTCGCCTTCGACGACGACACCCAGGACGCGAGCCGCCCGCGCGTGGACGGCGCGATCTTCGCGCCGGGTGAGCTCGTCGATCAGTACCGCATCATCCGAACGATCGGGCGCGGCGGGATGGGGGAGGTCTTCCTCGCGCGCGACACGAAGCTCGGACGCAAGGTCGCGCTCAAGGTCATCCTCGCGCGCCACATCGCGTCCCCCTCCGCGCGGGAGCGCTTCCTGTTCGAAGCACGCGCGACCGCCAACCTCGCGCACCCGCACATCGTCGCGCTGTACGGCGTCGGTGAGGTGCAGGGGCGACCGTACGTCGCGCTCGAGTACCTGGAGGGGGAGTCGCTGCGCGACCGCCTCGACGTCGAGCGACCGAGTGTATGGACGACACTGCGCACGGGCGTCGCGATCGCCAACGCGCTGAGCGTCGCGCACGACAACGGCATCCTCCACCGCGACCTCAAACCCGAGAACGTGATCCTCGCGGAGGACGGCCGACTCCGGGTCGTCGACTTCGGTCTGGCGCAGGCCGTGTCCCGCGACCGAAGTGTGTCGAAGCGCGAGCACGGCGCCGGGCTGATGACACGACGACCGACGAACATCGCGCCGCTCGACAACCTCAACCAGATGAGCGGCACCCCCGCGTACATGGCGCCGGAGCAGTGGCGCGGCGCAGAGACGACCGCCTCCGCGGACGTGTGGTCGCTCGGTGTGTTGCTCTACGAGATGGTCACGGGGCACCGCCCGTACGGCGACGACGACAGCCGCATCGATCGCCTCCGACGCGACGTGCTCGCCACCTCGCCCGTTCCGACGATCGACGACGCGCGCACCCTCCCCGCGCGGCTCCCGACGCTGATCTACCGCTGCCTCGCCAAGGACCCCGCGCGTCGGCCCTCGGCGCAGGACGTCGCGGACGATCTCGAAGCGCTGCTGCGGCTCCGGCTCGACAAGGTCGACGCGTCGGCCTCCCCGTTCATCGGGACCCGCGCCTTCGACCGCGCGGACGCGCCGCTGTACTTCGGACGTGAAACGAGCGTCGACGGCGTGGTCGAGCGCCTCCGCGTCGAGACCCACATCATCGTCGCGGGGCCCCCGGGCTGCGGCAAGTCGTCGTTCGTCCGGGCGGGCGTCGTGCCGCGCCTCGAGGACAACGGCGCGTGGACGGTGATCGAAGTGCAACCCGGGCCGCACCCGTTCCGAGCGCTGAGCGCCGCGATCGATCGCGCGCGGGCCAAGGACGACGACGGCGACGAAGCCACCACGCGGCTCCTCGTCGACGGTCCGGGGCGCGCACCGCTCGCGGTCGACCTCGCGCGCCTCGCGCACGAGCGACGCTCGCGGGTGCTGCTGGTGGTCGACCCGCTCGACGATCTGTTCACGCGCGTGGACGAAGATGTGCAACACCGTTTCCTCGCCGCGCTGCACGACGCGACCGACGATCGCTTCGGTCCGGTGCGAGTCATCTCGACGCTGCGTGAAGAACACCTCGCGCGCCTCGCCGACACGAGCGGGCGTGTCTTCATGCTGCCGCAGCCCGACGAGGACGCTCTGCTGCGCATCGTCGAGGGCTCGCTGCACGCGACGGATCACACGGTCGACGATCCGCAGCTCCCGAAGACGATCGCCGCGGAGCTCGCGGCGTCGCCCATCGCATTGCCGTTGTTGCAGCTGACCGGGAAGCAGCTGTGGTCACGTCGCGACGCCAAGGAGCGCCGGCTGTCGCGGGACGCCTACGTGAGCTTCGAGGGCGCGAGCGGTGCGCTCGTTCGCCACGCCGAGTCGGAGTTTCAGTCGATGCCCGTCGCGGAGCAGGAGGTCGCGCGCAGGATCTTCGCCGAGCTCGTCGGCGCGGACGGCACTCGCCGCGCGGGCACCCGGGCGCAGCTCGCCGAAGCCGTCGACGGCGCGGCTTCGATGATCGATCGCCTCGTCGCGACGCACCTGCTCGCGACCACCCGCGACGGTGCGCTCCAGCTGTCGAGTGACGCGTTGATGGATCGATGGTCCCGCGCGTCGGCGTGGAAGTCCGCGCCGATGAGCGCTCGGCGGACCGGTCCTCGGTGGTCGACGTTCGTCATGGTGATCGCGGCGCTCCTCCTCGTGACCGCTGCCGTGTTCGCGTGGCGGCGCGGCGCGAGCAGCGCGCGTTACCGAGCGGCGTGGGTCGCGACCACCCTCGCCCGTGCGCGCGCCCCGAACGCCGACGCCCGAACCGTGCTCCGCGGCGCGCTCGAGATGGAGGACGACGAAGCGTTCCGACGCGCCTGGGCCGAAGCCACGAAACAAGACCCGTCCGAGGTCATGCGCGTGGACTACTGCGCCCTGATGGAGAAGATCTGGGCCGAAGGCGGAGCCCCCCCGCCCACGCAGCACCGCTGTCGTTAGTCACTGCGCGGGCGCGCAGGGGTTGCGGCGGCACGTCGCGCCCGCAGCCACGGTCGACGACGCGGTGCACTCGAAGCACAGATCCACCTCGGTCACCTCGGTGCCGGAGCCGGGGATCGACCAAAGCTGATACCCCGCGTCGACGTCGCCGTTGTCGTCGAGGTCGACGTTGCCGCTGACGCCGACGTAGTCGATGTCTTCGCCGTTCGCCGCGCGGTCGAGGGCGTTCGCGAGCTGATCGGCGTTGACCGGGGTGCCGCCCCTCGACACCAGCGGGATCTGCGCGCGGATGTCCGCGCGTTCCATCGAGCCGGCGGCGGCCATCGCGAGCGCGATGAGCATGACGGCGTCGTACTGGTTCGACGTGAAGATGCCGGGCTCCTCCCCGCCGAACGCCGCGCGGTAACGCGTGCGGAAGCCATCGACGTAGGGACCGTCCTGGCGAGGTGCCGTGCCCTCGAACGGCGGGAGCGCGCTGCCCGCGAGGAGTGCGAAGCGGCTGTCCTTGAGCCCGTCGGTGCCGATCCACTGCGTGTCACGACCCTGCAGGCTCTGGTCCCAAGCCTTCACGATCTCCGCGCCACCGATCGGGAACGCGATCAACACGACGAGGTCGGGGACGGTCGCGAACGCCTCTTGGATGACGTCGGCGTACGACGTCTGCGCGCTCTGGTACGGGACCTCGGCGACGATCGTGCTGCCCTGCGCGAGCGCGTCGTACGCGAGGCGGAACTGCTGACGGAGCAGGTCGCCGTACGCGTCGTCGATGTAGATGACGGAGACCGTGCTTGCGCCGCGGGTCGCGGCGACCTCCGCGAGCACGACGCCCTGGAGCGCGTCGGACGGGACGGTGCGGTAGATCAGCGGGTCGTCGGTGAGCGCGGGCGAAGTCGAGCAGCACGAGACCTGCCCCATCTCGTGATCCTTCGCCGCGACCGCGGCCTCCAGCGAAGAGGCGCTCGCGGCGGCGCCGTTGAGCGCGACGATGTCGTTCGTCTCGACGAGCGCGTCGACGACCGCCGCGGCGCGCGCGGGGTTGGTGCGCGTGTCCCCCGTCGCGACGCAGAGCTGTCGCCCGCCGATCGTCCCCGCTTCGTTCACGTCGCGCACCGCGAGGCGCGCGGCGTTCTCGAGCGCGAAGCCGACCGTGCCGAGATCTCCGGTCAGCGGGTTGAGCGTCCCGATCCAGACACAGTTGTCCGGCTCCGCGGTGCCCGACGTGCAAGACACGAGGAACGTACCGAGCACCACCGCGACCCGCTTCATCGTCCGCAAGGATGCCAAAGTCGGCGCCTCCCCGGCAAATCCGTCACCTTTGTGGTCGCCCGACGGTTTGGCTATGGTCGCCTGCCGATGGTCGCAGACAAGCTCCGCCCGTTCGGGACGACGATCTTCTCCGAGATGACGCGGCTGGCGATCGAGCACGACGCGATCAACCTGTCACAAGGGTTCCCGGACTTCGAAGGCCCGGCGTCGATCGTCGACGCGGCCGTCGAAGCCCTGCGGTCCGGCCACAACCAGTACGCACGCTCGATGGGCGTCGTGCCGTTGGTCCAGGCGATCGCCGCCCAACGCGAAGCGCTCTACGGCCTCGCGTACGACCCGATGACCGAGGTCGTCGTCTTCTCCGGCGCCACCGAGGGCCTGATGTCCTCGATGCTCGGCCTGCTGAACCCCGGCGACGAAGTCGTGCTGTTCGAGCCCGTCTACGACAGCTACCCCGCGTGCATCGCGATGGCCGGCGCCGTCCCGCGCTACGTGACGCTCCGCTTCCCGGACTTCGCCCTCGACCTCGAGGCGCTCGCCGCGGCCTTCAACGAACGCACGAAGCTGCTCGTCCTCAACACCCCGCACAACCCGACCGGCAAGGTGTTCACCCGCGCCGAGCTGGAAGCGATCGCCGAGCTCTGCGCGCGACACGACGTCGTCGTCCTCACGGACGAAGTCTACGAGCACCTCACCTACGACGACGCGGAGCACGTGCCGATGGCGAGCATCGGCGACATGAAAGAGCGGACGCTGTCGCTGTCGAGCACCGGCAAGACCTACTCGTTCACGGGCTGGAAAATCGGCTGGGGCACCGGCCCCGCGCACCTCGTGAAGGCCGCGCAAGCCGCGCACCAGTTCGTGACGTTCTCGACCGCCGCGCCGCTTCAACACGCGGTCGCCTACGCGCTCGAGCACCACGGCGCCGCGTTCTTCGAGACGCTGCGCGCGGAGTACACCGAGCGACGCGACCACATGCTCGACACGATCCGCGGAATGGGTCTGACGCCGACGCACCCGCGCGGCTCGTACTTCGTCCTCGCGGACTTCTCGTCGGTGTTCGAGGGCGACGACATCGCGTTCGCGAAGCACCTCGTCACCGAATACGGCGTCGCCGCGATCCCGCCCAGCGGGTTCTACCCCGCGAACCCCGACGAGGGTCGCCGCCTGGTGCGGTTCGCGTTCTGCAAGCGCATGGAGACCCTCGCCGCGGCGCGCGGCGCGCTGCAGGCGTTCGGCGCTTCGCACGGCGACGCCACCTGATAGAGTCCGGCCCGATGGAACGGCGTCTGTACTCGGTCCTCGGCAACTCCCAGAAGCTCGACGGCGGCGCGATGTTCGGCAACGCGCCGCGCGCGATGTGGGCCAACTGGGCGCCCCCGGACGAGCTCAACCGCATCGACCTCTTCACGCGAGCGCTCCTCGTGCGTGAGCCGTCGCGGAACATCCTCTTCGAGACGGGCATCGGCGCGTTCTTCGAGCCCAAGCTGAAAGAGCGCTTCGGGGTCGTCGAGGACGAACACGTTCTACTGAATTCACTCGAGGCGGCGGGGCTGTCGCACGAGGACATCGACGTCGTCGTGCTCTCCCACCTGCACTTCGATCACGCCGGCGGTCTCCTCGCCGCGTACGAGGAAGGCGCGCCGCACCGGCTCCTCTTCCCCAACGCCCAGTTCGTCGTCGGCGCGGAGGCCTACGCACGCGCCAAGAAGCCCCACGCCCGCGACCGCGCGAGCTTCATCGACGACCTCCCGCAGCTCCTCGAAGACTCCGGCCGCCTGGAGATCGTCGAGGGCACGACCAGCGAGACCCTCGGCGACGGCTACAGCTTCGTGATCTCGAACGGTCATACGCCGGGCATGATCCTCGGCCGCGTCGAAGGCGAGCAGGGGCCGGTCGTGTTCTGCGGCGACCTCATCCCCGGCGTCCCGTGGGTCCGCCGCGCGATCACGATGGGCTACGACCGCTACCCGGAGCTGCTCATCGACGAGAAGACCACGCTCCTGGAAGAGATGCTCGAACGCGGCGGGCGCCTGTTCTTCACCCACGACACCCACCACGCCCTCGCCTCGCTGGAGCGCGACGAGCGCAACCGCATCGTCCCCGCCGACCTCGTCGAGTCACTCGACGGCCTCGCGGCCTAGGACCGGCCTAGGACGTGACCCAGGCGTAGATAGGGGCACCGCCCGACTCGACGTCGACGGCGGGTTGAATTCCGCGTCCCGGCCACGCGTCGGTCCCGTCGTTGCTCGAGTCGTGGTCGACGACGAACGGCTCGACGTTCGTGACACCGTCGGCGAGCGCCGCTTCGCGCGAGAGGTAGAACGTCGGCGGGTCGGCGTCGGGATCGCCGAAGCCCACGACGATCGAGATGTGTGCGTACGCATCGCCCGGCGTCGCGATCACGTCGCCGAATCGTAGGTCCTCCCGATCGATTCCGTTGCCGTTCTGGCGCACGAGGTAGTTCCTCAAAGCTATCGCTCCACGGATGCCGATCACGGGCGGCGTGCTGTCGGGGACCACCCCGAAGAACTCGTTGAGCTCGTCACTCCGTTCCACGAACCCCGCGTAGAGCAGCGCGACGCCGACGAAGGTCGCGCAGTTGCCACCCTCCTCGCCCATGTACGCGAAGCCGGTGGCGTTCGTCCAAGGTGTCGGCTCGGGCTGGTTCATGCTCAGCGAATCGAGGTGCGTGAACGCGAGCGCGAACAGCGCCGCGGATGCGCGCGCCGCTTCGTTTTGGGTGGCGTCCGTGGTCGGAACGACGACGCTCGGGTCGCGCGCCGAAGCCGGCCCCAGGAGCGACAGCACGAGCCCGAGCGTCGCTTCTCCGTGTACCGAGTTGTCGATCATCGCAACGAGTCCGGCGGCCACGCTCGCCGGCATCCCCTCGAGGGTGCCCGCCGCGATGTCACCGTCCGCGATTGCGGCCTCGATGGATGCGTTACCCGGGAACGACCCCTCGAGGAGCGTCGTGAACAGCTCCGTCAGGACCGCCTCCGGGACCTGCGCGAGGGCCTCGATGAGCGGCCCGTCGATCTGGCCGTCACGAATGCGCTGCTCGATGACCGGGTCGAGCGTGATCGGCGGGGCCTCTTCCATCCGTTGGATCGCAACGTCGAGATCGTCGTCGTCGACGAGCGCATCGTCCGACTGCACGACGCGGATCGGCTGGGCGCTCGGATCGTCGAAGTCCACGCCGTCGTCGTAGATCTCCAGCCGGTAGCCGACGATCTCCTGCGAGTAGGTGTCGTCTTGGGTGTCGACGGTGCCGTGGTCATTGACGACGAGGGCCATGATCGGAATCTCGCGAACGTTCTGCATCCCGCCGTGAACTGCACCGTTCGGGCCAAGGCCCGACGCCCGACGCCCGTCCGCGACCGTGTGCACTCGGGCGCCGCATGCACCCGGCGCGGGGCGACGAGCGCCCCGCGTGCACCCTCACGACTCAGGGACAGATCGTCTCCACGACGATCTCACTGGGGCGCGAGTCCCCCTCGACACACGCGACGACGTAGCCTGAGCGCGACACGACCATGCCGAGCTCGGACGAGCCGAGCACCTGACCGGACGGGATCATCACACTCGCCCACTCGAGGCCGCAGCCGCGCAGCGGCCGATCGTTGCGAAGGAACGCGAGCTTCTCGACGCCGGAGACCTCGAGCACACGAATCGCGATCGGGAAGTCGCAAGACAACTTGCCAACGTACGCGGTCGGCCCGCGATGAACCGTGACACGACGGAGCGAGACGAGCGGCTCGAGGCCGCCCTTCACGCGGAAACCGTAGGACGCGTTGAAGGCGGCGCAACCGCCGAGCACGAGGAGCAGAGGAGCAATGACAAGACTTTTCGACATCTTCTCATTGTCCGGATCTCTCTGACAGAACTGGTCAAAGCGGTGTCCTTCCGGACAGCATTGCGGCCGGACCCGGGCGACGCTACACCCCCGCGCATGGCACGCGCTCAACCGGTTCGCTGCGCGGTGCGAAGCGCCGTCGCCTTCCTCGTGGCCCACGCGCTCGTCGCGTGCGGAACGACGGCGACCGTCCAGACGTCGACCCGCCTCTACGAGGGCACGATCGAGAAGAGCGACCGGGAGTACGTCCTGGTCCGCACGGGGAACGGAGACGAAAGAGTACGCCGCCTCGACATCGTGGACATCGACCACCCCGGCAACGTGCACGGACTCATCGGCGGGCTCATCGCCGGCTACGGCCTCGTGAACGTCGGGACGGGCCTCGACGGTTGCAAGGCGGGTTTCGGACGCACGACCGACGAAGCGACCGCGTTCTGCGTGGGGCTCTTCATCCCGCTCGTCGTCGGGACCGCGATCGCGCTGTGGGGCGGTATCGTCTACGCCCAGTCGTCGAACGCGCTCCGCGCGAGCAACGCCACGGTCCTCGGCCCCACCGCGCCCGAGCCGCGCGCCGCTCCCGAGGCCTCCTTGCGCGAACCCGACCGAATCCGCGCGACCGGCCGCCTCCCCGCGGGCCTCTACGGCCGCGCCGAGCTTCGGCCCGTGTGTGAAGACTGTGACCTCCCCTTCGCCGCAGCGCTCGGCGGTGTCTACGCGTCCGCCGACGAGGCGGCCGTCGCGCGCGCCGCGTTCCCGGACACGTTCGGCGCGGGCTACCCGTTCCTCGCCCACACCGACGAGCTCGGGACCACGACTTCGACCGGCGTCGCGGTCGTCCTCGGGTTGTTCCGTCGCACCGAAGACGCCAACGCCTTCGCGAAGCAACATCGCCTCCGCGTCATCCTCCTCGGCGAACCGGTCGGCGCGCACCGCGTCGTCGAGCTCACCGGCCGCGACCCGGTGACTGCGATGCGCTGGGCCGGCGGAACGGTGACCGCGACAGCCGCCTGCACGCTCCCACCCGCGTCGGCGTACGTGCTCGACGATCCCCCCGCGGAGCCCGTCGACTGGATCGACGCGCCCTGCGAGGGACCGCCCTCGGTCATCGATGTCCGCGCCACCCGATTCAACGCCGTCGGACGCGGACGCGGTCGATTCGAACAGGTCACCGCCGGCGGCGTGGTCCAGCGCTCGCCGCGCGCGAAGAAGAAGCCGCCCAAGAAGAAGCGCCCCGTGTTCGAGCCCGGAGCTCCGCCGCCGGAGTAGACGTTCGCGCCGTTCGACCGGCGTCGTTCATCTCGGCCCGCGACCGAGGCTCACGAGAAACGCGGGTCGCGGTTCGCGAGGCCCTCTTCCTTCAGCGCGCGGTCCGTAACCAGGTACGTGTGCACGGCCTTCGCGAGCAGCCGGCCGAGCCGGCGAATATCGTCGCGCCGCGGTCCGATCGGACGCCCTTCCGCGAAGTCGTAGACGAGGTCCTTGCGCACCTCGATGACAATCGACGACGGGCGATCGAGACCGTCCTTGTACTGCTCGACGAGCCGCTCCCGATTCGCGTCGATGAAGCTCGCCACGTGTTCGTACTCCGTACGCGCCGCCTCGAAGCGATCGCGCCAGCGCTCGGGTGGGCGCCGGAACATGTGCAGGTAGCTGCGGAGCAGATCACTCTCCGCGGAGCGCAGGTTCGTATCGAGCAACATGCTCCACACGAGGTTGCGCGGGCTCGTCGGGTCCGCCTCCTCCTCCGGAGTACGCGGGTGCTCGGCGTCGTAGTGGCGACGCACGTGCGAGAAGAAGTACCAGACCTGCGAGCGCACCTCGACGCTCCCCTCGGGGAGCGAGTACGGATAGTTGTCGGCGACGTGCACCGCCGCCTCCTCCAGCGTGAGCGCGACGCGTGAGCGCAAGATCGGATCGCAGGTCAACTCGACCAGCTCCGACGGGAAGAGCGGGTCGAAGAGCCCAACGGGGATCGCGTGGTCACGCGAGTGTCCGTGCGAGCGCGTGAGGATGCTGACCGCGGGGCGTCGCGTCTGCGTGCGGTTGTGCTCGTCGTAGGTGTGAATCGCGACCTTGATGAGCTTGCCGTCGAGCGCCGCTTCGTACGCGTGGGAGGTCGGGTCGTAGTAGTCGGCGAGGATCCGGCGTTTATCCTGGTGCGTGAGGCGCGACGCGAAGGGCTGGTTGATCGCAAACCGGTTCATGTGATCCGCGAACGGTGTCGTGATGCCGGGGAAGCGGTTGAAGTCGAGCAGGACCCGAGCGATGTCGACGCGCGCGAAGCCGTCCACGTGCAGCGCCGCGGCGAGGTCGTGGGCGATCGCGCTCGCGCCCCAGTCGCGCTCGCGCACGAACGCCGCCCCGATGCGTTTGCGATCCAGTCCCGCGACGAACGACGGCGGGATGTACGCGCCGTCGTGCACGACGTCGATCAGGATGCGCGACCGGAGCGCCTCCGGGCAGCCGGGACCATCCGGATCCGGCGCCGCGGGGACCCACGCGAAGGGCGGAACGTCGGCGTAGGTGAGGTCCAGGGGCGGATCGGCGGCGATCGACAAGGCGCACCGAACGTCCTGCACGCGCACGGTCCTTGGCAACGGCTCACGTTGACGCGAACCGGGGGAGGTGGTGTCGATCGATGCCGTGGGCTGGCAGTTCTGGATCGACCGCGGCGGCACGTTCACCGACTGCCTCGGGCTCCCGCCCGACGGGGGGCCGGTGCGTGTAGCCAAGGTGCTTTCGTCGGACCGCGCGCCGCTCGTCGGTATCCGTGAGCTGCTCGGCCTCGACGGCGATGCGCCCATCCCGCCGTGTGAGATTCGGATGGGCACGACGGTGGCGACCAACGCGCTGCTCGAACGACGCGGCGCGCCGATCGCGCTGATCGTGACGCGCGGCTTCGCGGACCTGCTGGAGATCGGGACGCAGGCGCGCCCGTCGATCTTCGACCTGGAGATCCACAAACCCGAAGTCCTCTACCGCGAGGTCCTCGAGATCGACGCGCGCCTCGATCGCGACGGCAACGTGCTCGCGAGCCCCGACCGCGACGACCTCCGCGAGCAGCTCCTCGCGATGAAGGCGCGCGGCATCGAGAGCGTCGCGGTGGTGCTCATCCACGCCTACGTGAACCCGGAGCTCGAACGGCTCGTCGCGTCGATCGCAGAGGACGTCGGCTTCGGCCACGTGTCCACTTCGCACACCGTCGCGAACGAGATCGGGATGGTCGGCCGCGGCGACACCACGACGGTCGACGCCTACCTCACCCCGCTCATCCGCGACTACGTCCGAACGCTCCTCGACGAGCTGCCCGGGAGCACGCTCAGGATCATGCAGTCGAGCGGCGGGCTCACCGACGCCCTCGCCTTCGCAGGCCACAACGCGATCCTCTCCGGGCCCGCGGGCGGCGTGGTGGCGTACGGCAAGGTCGCGGCGCGCGCCGGCTACGAACGTGCGATCGGCTTCGACATGGGCGGCACGTCCACCGACGTCTCGCGCTTCGGTGGTGAGCTGGAGCGTGTCTACGAGACGGAGGTCGCCGGCGTGCGCCTCCGCGCGCCGATGCTCGACATCCACACCGTCGCGGCGGGGGGCGGCTCGCTGTGCCGATACGACGGTTACCGCCTCACCGTCGGCCCCGAGAGCGCGGGCGCCGAACCCGGTCCGCTCTGTTACGGCAACCCCGGCGCGAGCGAGCTCGCGATCACCGACGTGAACGTGTTCCTCGGTCGGGTCCGCGAGGAGCGCTTCCCGTTCCCGCTGCACCTCGATCGTGTCCGCGCCGCGCTCGAGGCGATCCAGACGAAGCTCGCAGAAGCCGGACAGGCGCGTTCGCTCGAAGCGATCGCGGAGGGCTTCGTGGAGGTCGCCAACGCGAACATGGCGGAGGCGATCCAGAAGGTCTCCATCGCGCGCGGCCACGACGTCCGCGACCACGCGCTCGTCGTCTTCGGCGGCGCGGGGGGACAACACGCCTGCGCGATCGCACGCCGCCTCGGGATGAAGACGGCCATCCTGCACCCGTGGGCCGGGGTGTTGTCGGCGTACGGGATGGGCCTCGCGGACGTGACGTGGCACGACGTCGCCGACGCCGGCCGACGCCCGCTCGGCGAGACGGACTACGCCGAAACGTTCGCCGCGTTGGAGGCCCGCGGACGTGAAGCGCTCCCGGGGCAGGCGCTCGTGTTCCAGAGGCGCTGGGACCTCCGCTACCGCGGCACCGAGACGTCGCTGGTCGTCCCGGTCGACGACGACCCGCGCGCCGCGTTCGAGGCGCTCCACCGGCGGCGCTTCGGGTACGCGCGCGAGGGGCACCCGATCGACGTCGTCGCGATTCGCGTCGAGGCCGTCGCCGCGGGGCACGTCGTTCACCCGACGCCCAGCGCCAGCGACGAGCACCCCCGGACGCGCGGCGCCGTGTACCTCGACGGCGCCTGGCGCGAGGACGTCCCGCTCGTTCCGCGCGAGTCGCTGCAGGTCGACGAGCGGCTCGAAGGCCCCGCGGTGATCCTCGAAGCCACCGGCACGACCGTGGTCGAGGCCGGTTTTACCGCGCACGTCGACGCGGACCGCTGCCTTGTCCTCACCGCGACCGCGTCGCCCCAAGGCGCCGAGATCGGCACCGAGGTCGACCCGGTGCAGCTCGAGATCTTCAACAACGTCTACGGATCGATCGCGGAGCAGATGGGCGTCGTGCTCCGCCGCACCGCGATCTCCGTGAACATCCGCGAGCGCCTCGACTTCTCCTGCGCGGTGTTCGACGCGGGCGGAGGCCTCGTCGCCAACGCACCGCACATCCCCGTGCACCTCGGCGCGATGAGCGAGTCGATCCGCGGCGTGCTCGCGGCGCACCCGCACCCCCAGCCCGGCGATGTGTTCGCGACGAACGACCCGAGCGGCGGCGGCTCGCACCTCCCGGACATCACCGTCATCACCCCGGTGTTCGGCGAGGACGGCGCGCTCGCGTTCTTCACGGCGAGCCGCGGCCACCACGAGGACGTCGGCGGTATCACGCCGGGATCGATGCCGCCGTTCTCGAAGACCCTCGAGGACGAAGGCGTCGTGTTCCGCGCGGAGCGCATCGTGCGCGGCGGGCGCCTCGAACAGGAGCTCGTCCTCGGGCTGCTGAACGGCGCAACCCACCCTGCGCGCAAACCCAAGACCAACCTCGCCGACCTCGAAGCTCAGGTCGCCGCGAACCACACCGGAGCGCAGCTCCTCACGCGGATGGTCGGACACTACGGCGCAGACACCGTCGCGGCGTACATGGGGCACGTGCAGGAAAACGCGCGGATGCGCGTCGAAGACGCGATCGCGGAGCTACCGGACGGTCGCCAACGCTTCGAGGACCACCTCGACGACGGCAGCCCGATCGTCGTCACCATCGAGAAGACCGGGCGACGCCTGCGCATCGACTTCGAGGGCACGGGCGCCGAGCAACCCGACAACCTCAACGCCCCTACCGCCGTGACGGTCGCTGCGGTGCTCTACGTCCTGCGTTCGTTGGTCGGGGCTCCGATTCCATTGAATGGAGGGTGCCTGGATCCCGTCGACCTGCACATCCCCGAGGGGTCACGCCTGTCGCCGTCGCCGGGCGCCGCGGTGTGCGGCGGCAACGTCGAGACTTCGCAGCGAGTGGTAGACGTGCTCCTCGGCGCGCTGAACCGGGCGGCCGCGAGCCAGGGTACGATGAACAACCTCACGTTCGGCGACGACACGTTCGGGTACTACGAGACGATCGCGGGCGGCGTCGGCGCGACGCCGAACGCGCCGGGCGCCTCGGGCGTCCACACGCACATGACGAACACCCGCATCACGGACCCCGAAGTGCTCGAGTCGCGTTTCCCCGTGCGGCTGTGGACCTTCTCGCTGCGTCGCGGCTCGGGGGGCCGCGGGCGCCACCGAGGTGGGGACGGTGTCGTGCGGGAGATCGAGATGCTCGCGCCGATGCGGGTGTCGATCCTCTCCGAGCGGCGCTCGACGCGGCCCTTCGGCCTGGACGGCGGAGAACCCGGTGCCGCGGGAAAAAACCTCCGCGACGGCGAGGTGCTCCCGGGGCGCGCGTCCGTGGACGTGGCGGCGGGGCAACGAATCCGCATCGAAACACCTGGCGGCGGTGGGTTCGGTGCGGCGGATGCGTGAAGAACCGTCGACGTCGGAAGATTAGGGCTCGCCTCGCGCGTTGGACCTGCCGATAATCCGATCCGAGGAGCCTGATTGGTCAGCGTGCACGTCAACGACTCCGAGCCGCGCGCCAACGTCGTCGATCCGGAGGACGACCTCCCCCCGGGCCTGTGGCCCAAGGTGAAGCACCTCGTCGTCCACCGCATCCTGCAGCTGGACGACACCCCGCACCGCATCGCGCTCGGTGTCTTCCTCGGCTTCCTCGTGGGCGCGACACCGACGATCGGGTTCCAGATGATCATCTACGTCGCCATCGCGGCGATGGTCGGCGCGAACAAGATCAGCGGCATCCTCCCGGTGTGGCTTTCGAACCCGCTGACGGCGGTGCCGCTCTACTACTCGAACTGGAAGATCGGTCAGTTCCTGATGACCGGGTCACTCTCCGGGTCCCCCGAAACCAAGGCGGCGATCGAACGCATGATGAACGGCGCCACCTCCGACGCCTCGTTGTGGGAGCGCCTGACCAGCCCAGAGCTGTGGGGCGCGGCGTTCGACACCTTCGTCGCGATGGGCGCCGAGCTGTGGGTCGGGAGCCTGTTGGTCGGCGTCGTGTTGGGCGCGCCGGCGTACTGGGCCGCGTACCGCGGTGTCGTCGTGTACCGGAAGCGCCGCGCCGCGAACGCCTGAATTGCGCGTCCTCACCCTCAACGTGAACGGGATCCGCTCCGCGGCGAGCAAAGGTTTCCTGGAGTGGATGCGCCGGCAGCGCCCGGACTTCGTATGCCTCCAGGAGATCCGCGCCTTCCCCGAACAGATGCCCCTGCGCGCGCGCAGACCGCGCGGCTACCACGCCTACTTCATGCCCGCGGAGCGCAAGGGTTACAGCGGCGTGGGGATCTACAGTCGCGTCCCCGCGGACCGCGTCGTGCGCGGCATCGGGTACCGGCCCTGCGACGCCGAGGGACGATGGCTGCAGATCGACGTCGGTGACTTGTCCGTAGTGTCCTTCTACATGCCGTCGGGCTCTACGCCTGGGCGTCAGCCGCGCAAGTTCCGCTTCATGAAGCGGCTCATGACACATCTGAGACAACTTGGGCGCGACGGTCGCAGCTACGTGGTGTGCGGAGACTGGAACCTCGCACACAAGCCGATCGATCTGACGAATTGGCGCAGCAACCAGAAACACTCCGGCTTCCTCCCTGAGGAACGTGCTTGGCTCGACAGGCTGTTCTCGCGCGCTGGGTTCGTCGACACGTTCCGCGTCGTCGACGACAACCCCGAGCGTTACACGTGGTGGTCGAACCGCGGTCAGGCGTGGGCGAAGAACGTCGGGTGGCGACTCGACTATCAGATCACCACGCCGGATCTCGCGTCGCGCGCGCGGACCGCATCGATCTACACGCGCCGACGCTTCTCGGATCACGCGCCGCTCGTCATGGACTACGACGACATCGATCGCTAGGCTCCGCGCCATGTCGCTCTTCGAGCTGCTCTCCCAGGGCGGGTGGTCGATGTACCCGATCTACCTGTGCTCGGTCGTAGCGCTCGCGGTGTTCGTTAAGAAGCTGCTGGAGATCCGCGCCGCACGTCTGTGGGACATGGGTTGGCTGGAGGCCGTCGTCGGCGCGCTCGGACGCAACCAGTCGGAGCAGCTCGCCACGGCGTTGAAGAGCTCGCCGCACCCCGGGACACGCGTCGTCGCGGCGATGCTCGCGACGCTGTCCCGCCGCCCGGACCGCGCGGAGGCGGAGGGGCGTCGCGTCGGGAGCCTGGAGCTGCAGCAGCTCGAGAAGAACCTCGCGCTCCTGTCGTTCATCGCGCAGGCCGCGCCGCTGCTCGGCCTCCTCGGCACCGTGCTGGGCATGGTGGATCTGTTCCTCGGTCTGCAGGGGACGGGGATGGCGAACGTCGACGTGTCGACGCTGTCGTCCGGCATCTGGAAGGCGCTCCTCACGACCGCCGCCGGGCTCCTCGTCGCGGTGCCCACACTCGCGGGGTACAGCTATCTGACGAGCCGCACGGATCACCTGCGGCTGCAGCTCGCGAACGCGATCCAGCGGGTGCTCACGGAGGCCCCGGTCGAGGACGCGTGATGAAGTTCGAGACCGCGCGACGCGAGCGACCGCAGATCAACCTGTCGGCGCTGATCGACATCGTCTTCATCCTCGTCATCTTCATCGTGCTCGCCGCCAACTTTCAGCGGATCCAGGGCATCGAGGTCGACCTCCCCAACGCGGCGCCGACCGACGAGACGCCGGCCGAACCGGTGACGGTGACTATCGACGCCGAGGGGACAGTGCGCGTCGGCGCGCAGATCGTCGCGATGGACGACTTGCAAGCCAAGTTGCAAGAGCAGCGCGCCGAGAAGGAAGCGATCGTCATCCGCGCCGCGGCGACCGTGGACTTCGAGGTCGCGGTTCAGACGCTCTCGGCCGCGCGCCGCGCCGGCTTCGAAGGTGTGTCGATCGCGACCGAGGCCTCGAAGTGATCCCGACCGCCGACGATCTCGCGGCGTCGCAGGCACCGATCAGCTGGGGAGGACCGGTGGTGTTCGCCGTCGTGCTGCACCTCGCGCTGATCGCGTCGCCGTTCGAGATGTCGCGCCCCGAACGCGAGCGGCCGCTCCGCACGCAGGTCGTGAAGGTCGCGTTTGCGCCGGTCGAGACGCGAGAGCCCCCCGAGGAGACGCCGCGTCCGCCGCCCGAGCCGCCGCCGCCCCCCGTCGTGCGGCCCAAGCCGAAGCCCAAACCCAAACGCGAGCGACCGAAGCCCGAGAAGACGGACAACCCGGCGCCGCCGCCGCCGCACGAGGCGCCACCGCCGCCTGCGCCGATCGCCCAGCCGCGGCCCGCGCCGCCGCCACCACCCCCGCCTCCGCCTCCTCCGCCGCCGCCTCCGCCCCCGGTGGACTTCGGGGCGTACAACCAGGGGATCTTCGCGGCGATCACGCAGCAGAAGCGCTATCCGCGCGCCGCGCGGAAGCTGGGCCTCGAGGGGCGGGTCATCGTGGTGGTCACGATCGACAAACACGGTGCCCTCGCCGAGCCGCCGCGGGTCCACACCTCGTCGGGGCACACGATCCTGGACGAGGACGCGCTGCGGGCCGTCCGCGCCGCGGCCCCCTTCCCGCCCCTCCCGGGCGGTTATCGCGGCCAGACCCGGCAGATCGCCATCCCCGTGAAGTACAGGCTGGATTAGACTCGGCGCGGCTTGACTCGGCTCGATCCGGACGGCGATCTTCCAGGGGCGTTGAGATTGATTCGCAATTTCATCGTGTTCGCGACCCTGACCGTATCCGCGACGGCGTGGGCCGAGGTGGGTACGTCGTCTACGTCGACGGCGGTGGACCTGAGCCTCGTCGACGACTTCGAGGACCCGCCGGCGAAGTCGGTGGAGGCGGAGGTCGACGACGTCATCGAGCAGATCGTCGTGACGGGCTCGCGCACCGAGAAGCTGTTGAAGGACGCGCCGGTGGCGACGGACGTCATCGACCAGGCGACGGTCATGCAAACGGGCGCGCCGGACCTGAAGGGGGTGTTGGAGACGATGCCCGGGGTGCAGCTCGAGCGCCGCGCCAACAACACCGGCATCCAGCTGCAGGGGCTCAACCCGGAGCACACGTTGATGCTCGTCGACAGCGAGCGCGTCGCGGGGCGAACGCGTGATCAGTTCGACGCGGGTCAGTTCGACCTCGAGAACGTCGAGCGCGTCGAGATCATCCGGGGCGCGGCGTCGGCGCTATACGGCTCGGACGCGATGGGCGGCGTCGTCAACATCATCACACGTCTGCCGAAGCAGCCGCTGTCCGCCAGCGCGCGCGCGACCTACGGAGCGCGCAACACCCTCGATCTGATCGGCAACACCGGCGTCCGCACCGGCAAGCTCGCGCTCAACGTGAGCGGCGGCTTTCACCGCGGCGACGCGTTCGACCTCTCCCCGGGCGACGGCACACGAAACGGCGACCCGACGACCGGCGACGCGTTCGCCAGCTGGAACGTCGCCGCGCGCGCCGACTACGAGGCGGACGAAGACACCCGCGCGGGCCTCCGCTTTCGCTACCGCACCACCGACCTCACCGGCGTGAACGCCGCGAACGGCGGCCGCGCGATCCTGGATCGCAACGAACGCATCGAGCGCATGACGATCTCGGGCGGCCCGGTGATCGAGCTCGAGGACGCGTCGAAGCTGCGCGTCTCGGTGGTCCACTCGCGCTACCGGCAGCAGATCGACTTCGACCACATCGGCAGCGACGAGCTCGACAGCTTCGAGGACAACCGCCAGTCCTCCAACCAGGCGACCGTGCAGTACGACCGGCTCTTCGGGGCGGAACACTTCGTCTCCGTCGGGGTGGAGGGGCTGCACGAAGACCAGGACGTCGCGTTCCTCGAAAGCCGCCGCGCACGGCGACGCGGCTCGATCTTCGCGCAGGACGAGTGGACGATCCTCGAAGACACGATGCGGCTCGTCGTCATCCCGAGCCTTCGCTACGACCACGACTCTCAGTTCGGCGGCCGGCCCAGCCCGCGGTTCGCGGTGCGCTTCGATCCGTTCCGGGAGCTGGTGCTACGCGCGAGCTACGGTTGGGGCTTCAGGGCGCCGACGTTCGAGAACCTCTACCTTCGTTTCACCAACCCCGGGAGCGGCTACGTGGTGTACGGCAACGAGGAGCTGAGGCCAGAGGTCTCCCAAGGCGTCAACGCGGACGTCAGCTATACCTACGACGACTTCGTGTTCACCGCGGCGGGGTTCTTCAACCTCGTGGACGACCTGATCGCGACCGTCGGTTACTCGCCGCGCGACATGGCGCCGTGCCGCACCGGTCCGGCGCTCCCGCTCACGTTGTTCTGCTACGAGAACGTCGCAGACGCCCGCACGATGGGCGCCTCCCTCGGCGTGGGCTGGAGGCTGGAAGAATATATTCAAGCGAACCTATCGCTCGACCTCCTCCAGACCAGCGGTCTCTTCGGCGACGAACCCGAGGGCGACCAGATGGACATGCGTGTTCGGCAGGAGCTCCCGGCGCGCCCCAACGTCCGCGCGACGCTCCGGGTGACCGGGCAGGTGCCGGACTGGGGCACCCGCCTGGTCGTCCGCACCGCGGTCGAGGGGCCCGCGGAGCTGTTCGTGGACTTCGACTTCGACGGCGAGGACGACGTCCGGGGCACCTTCGCGCTCGTCGATCTCCGCCTGTCGCAGGACCTCTTCGGCCACGCGGAGGCTTTCATCGGTGTCGAGAACCTCCTCGACGCGGGAGAGCACAACATCAACCCGCTGCAACCTCGGACCTTCTACGCGGGGATCGCGGGCCGGTTCGACGTGTCCAAGGACGACAAACCCACGCGGTGAATGCCGTAGTATGAAAGGAGACTCACCATGAAGCTGCACACCCTACTCGGCGCCACCCTCCCCTTCGCGCTGCTCGCGTGCTCCGGGGACCTCATGCAGTCGGACGACGACGACGACGTCATCACGCCGCCGGTCGACAGCCTGATCGCGGTGGTCGACAACGGTGACGACACGTCGACCGCGACGATCGACGCCTCCGACGAGATGGAGTGGGTCTACATGGACCTCGAGACCGCGAAGGAGGTCGAGTCGACGGCCCCCGAGTGGGACCTCGCGTTCCGTCGCTTCCGCGCGATCACCAACGGCGGGATCAACGGGAGCGCAGGCGTCGAGGTCGCGCGCCTCGGAGAAGTCGCATTCGACGCAGTCACCGACGCGCCGCGCGACGGCTACCTGGAAGATCTCGCGGACGGCGACGACGACGGAGAGATCGACGACGACGCGATCCACGTGGGCCCGTCCTCCGAGACCGGGCCGTGGGCATACAACCCGGAGGAGCACACCCTCTCGAACAGCGGCGAGCTGTTCGTCGTGAAGTCGGGCGACGACAACTTCTTCCTCCTGTCGTTCCTCGAGTACTACGACGAAAACGGCGAGTCCGGGAAAGTGCAGATGCGGTTCAAGCAGCTCGGCGGGCAGCTCCCCGAGGGCGTGTTCCTCGCGTCGTGGGATCGCGAGCGTGTGTACCTGTCCATCGCGAACGGCGTGGTCGCCGTGGACGACGAGACGATGTCGACGGACTGGGACCTCTCCGCGCGCCTCGTCGGTTGGACGACGAACGGAAACTTCGACCGCCCCGGCAGCGGCGGCGCGATGCTCGCGGACACGGACAACTACGAGGCGATCACCACCGCGCCGACCGTCGGCTTCGCGCAGGACGAAACGTTCCCCTACCCCGGGCCGCCCGGCGCGATGTTCGACTTCGACGGCAACCCGGTGCTGACGGACTGGTTCGATTACGACATGGCCGGCCACACCGCCGAACCGAAGGACGTCGTGTTCCTCGTGCGCGGCGCCAACGGTGACTACGGCAAGCTGCGCATCTTCGCGTACGACGAGCCGAACAAGACATACCAGCTCAAGCTCGATCCGGTGGACCGGCGCGTCGAGACGTACACGATCGAGGTCGACGCCACGTCGGACTGGGTCTACTGGAGCCTCCGCCTCGGCGCGGCGGTCGAGGTCACGGACCCCGCGATGGAGAGCCACTGGGACCTCGCGTTCTCGAAGACGAAGATCCGCACCAACTCCGGCACCAGCGGCGCGGGCGAAGGCGGCGCGGTCGAGTCCGCCATGGCGCTCGACGTGATCGCCGACGTCCCGGCGGACGGCTACGCGGCCGACGCGGACATCGCGGACCCGGACGGCGGCATGTTCTCCGGCAACGACGTCCTGTCCGGCTGGTGGGAGTTCGACGGCACCTCGTCGAGCACCGTGCCGCGCGACACGAGCTTCGTGGTGCGCACCGCAGACGGCAGCGCGGCGAAGCTCCGCATCACCGGCTACGCGAACGACGGCGACTACACGATCGACTTCGCGTACGCGGGCCCGAACCAGACGACGTTCTAGGGCTGCGTTTCGCGCGCGCACCTGAAGCCGATGTGCGCGCTCGCGCGCTCCGGATCGTAGGCGCGGCTCGTCGTCACGCGGGCTGCTTCGCGATCTGCGTGGCCGAACGAAGCGCCCTTCACGACGCGCGCGGTTTTTCTGCGGTCCGCCCAGTCCGCGGTCCACTCCATGACGTTGCCCGCGGCGCCGGTGACGCCGGAGGCGGAGGGGTACTGAACGAGCGCGCTCACGGGCGCCGTCTCCGGGAAGCCGTCGACGTAGCCGTCGATGCGCTCCCAGTGTGACGCGCGCGCTTTGGTCGTGGCGTCGGCGAGGTTGGCGGCGCCCTCGGGCGGCGGCCACGCGCTGCCCCAGGCGTAGGCGCCGTCGTCCGGACCGCGCGCGGCGCGCTCCCACTCGGCCTCCGTGGGGAGGCGCTGCTTCTTGTACGCGCAGTACGCCTCGGCTTGCTTCGCCGTCACGCAGTTGATCGGGTGCCGCTCCTTACCAACGACGCCCGACGTGCAGCGCTCCTCCGTCTCGGCGGCGGTGCACGCTCCGGCCGCAACACAACCTGCATACGCGGCCGCGGTGACCTCGCGGCGATCGATCGCGTAGGCCGCGAGGTCGATCGAGGACTTGCCGAGCCGATACTTGCCGGCCGCGATCTCCACCGGCCCAAGCTCGACCTCTTCGTTCGTGACGGGCACGAGATCCAGGGCGAGCGCGCGGTTGCATCCGTCGGTGACACGTTTGCGGCGATCCGCGACGCCGCAGTCGTTCGGGTCTCCGACGCGATCCGGGGCGTCGGGCGTGAAGGCGCTGTCTCCGGATTGAAGGGCCGCAGCGGCACCCGCGCGCAGCCCGTACCCACCGACGTCGATCTGCATCGCGACGTGCGTCGCGTCGTCGCAGCTCCCGATCAGGCCACCCCGATCCAAACGTGTGGCGTCCGGTGCGTTGAGGCGCGCGACCTTCCTGACGTCGATGCGCACCGCTCCTCGTGTCCACTTGGACTCCGCGAGCGGGAGGTGCTCGGCGCGGGTCGCGGCCTCGACGACGACCGAATTCTGCGCCGCCTCCGCCTGGTACGCGTAACGCCCCGGCGCTCGACAGTCCTCGAGGACCTCGAGGTTCACGCCGCACCCGTCTTGCACGTAGCGCACGACGACGATGTGCTGCTTCGCGCCCGCTTCGATCGCGGCGCGCACCGCCTCCTCGGCGCCGACCAATGAAGGACGCGTCGTGAGCGCCTGGGGTTGGCACTCCGCCTCCTTCGACGCCGTCCCCGAAGCGTCGGGGCCGAGCTGATCGATCAGCGCGCAGCCCCCGCACCCGCCCAACAGGACCCACAACAAGACCGCGGCTCGCCGCATGGCCGACGCATAACACGCACCCTCTCCCCGAGCCATTTGCGCAGGCGGGGTTGACTCATCCTTCGATGCGCGTGCGTGTGAGAGCCGTGGGACGCGTCGCGTTGATCACGGGGGGAACACGCGGGCTGGGGCTCGCGATCGCCGAAGCCCTCGGGGCCGCGGGGCACGTTCCGGTCGTGCTCTACCGCAACGACACCGCGAGCGCCGACGCAGCGCTGGAACGACTGCGCGCCGTCGCGCCCCAGGCCGCGGCGTACGCCGGCGACGTCGACGACGACGCGCGGCTCGACGCCATCGTCCGCGAGGTCGGCGAGACACTCGGACCGATCGGCGTCCTCGTGAACAACGCGTTCCGATCCGGGCGCCCCCCGAAGAAGACCCACGAGCTCGAGGTCGCCGCGTGGCGCGAAGACGTCGCCACGAACCTGACCGGACAGTTCGTCGTCACGCGCGCGTGCCTGCCGCACATGATCGACGAAGGCTTCGGGCGCGTCATCTTCATCGGCTCCCTCGCGCAGCGCGGCGAAGCCGGACGCGTCGCGTACGCCACAGTGAAGTCCGCGCTCACCGGGTTCGCCAAGACACTCGCGCAGGAATACGCGCGCTACGGGATCACCGCGAACGTGGTGAGCCCCGGTTTCATCGAGGCCGGCGCGTTCCTGCGGCTCCCGGAGGAGATCCAGAAGCGCGCACTCGCGATGGTCCCGTCGCGGCGCGCCGGCCGCGCCGAGGAAGTCGCGTCACTCGTCGTGCACCTCGCCAGCGAAAACGGCGGTTATGTCACGGGACAGCACATCGGCGTCGACGGCGGAGCCCGCTGAGCGCGCTCTAGACTCATACCCGCCCTCCGACCACCGATGTCCCGATCGATGGTCCAGATGTACGTCGTGGGATCCAAGGACGTCGTCGTCGCCGACGGGGGTGTCCAGAAGATCTTCAAGCTGATCCGATCCCGCCTCGCCAACGCGACGCTCCCGGTGCTGATCCAAGGTGAGACAGGCTCGGGCAAGGAGATCGTCGCCGCGGCCGTCCACGAGTGGTCCCGTCGGCACACGGGCCCGTTCGTCGCCGTCAACTGCGCGGCGCTCCCCGACAACCTCATCGAGAGCGCGCTCTTCGGACACTGCCGCGGCGCGTTCACCGGCGCCGACATCGACCAGCAGGGGCTCGTGCGCGCCGCGAGCGGAGGCACGCTGTTCCTCGACGAGGTCGGCGAGATGAGCGAACAGGCGCAAGCCAAGTTGCTCCGCTTCCTGGAGACGAAGCGCGTGCGCCCGGTCGGCGAGCACTCCGAGATCCCCGTCGACGTGCGCGTCGTCGCCGCGACCAACCGCTCCCTGCGCGCGGAGGTGAAACAGGGTCGCTTCCGCAAGGACCTCTTCTTCCGACTCCGCGGCGCCACGATCAAGATCCCGCCGCTCCGCGAGCGCCCCTCGGACATCGACGCGCTCGCGGAGAAGTTCCTCTTCGACGCCTGCACACGCGCCGGTACGCCGATGAAGAAACCCACCCGCGGATTCATCGCGGAGCTTCACGAACACGCTTGGCCGGGGAACGTCCGGGAGCTGGAGACCGCGATGAACTACCTCGGCGTCGTCATCGACGACCCCGAGCTGACCGCGGAGCACTTCCGGAGCTGGTGCGACGCGACCGTGGACCTGATGTTCGACTCCCTGATGACCGGCGCGGGCGGGCACCAGACCGCCGACATCGTCAGCTTCAAACCGATCGCCGACGAGCTCGCCGACCTCGAGCGCGACCGAATGCGCCGCGCGCTGATCGCCACCGACGGACGACGCAACGAGGCCGCCGCCCTAATCTCGATGCCGCTGCGCACGTTCACGACGAAGCTCAAGCAGTACGAGCTCGACCGCATGACGTTCTCCCCCGACCGGAAACACGTGTGACCGCAGCGGCGCGCGCCCTGACGTTCGGCGAGTATGTCGTCGAACGCGAGCTCGGCGCAGGCGCCATGGGCGAGGTCTATCTCGCGCGGGATCCGGTCCTCGACCGCCGCGTCGCGGTCAAACGCATCGCATCGCGCGCCGTGTCGGCCGCCGCGAAGGAGCGGTTCCTCGTCGAAGCGCGCGCCGCCGCGCGCATCCAACACGCCAACGTCGCGGCGGTGTACCGCGCGGGCGAGATCGACGGGAGCCCGTTCCTGGTCTCCGAGTTCGTCGCCGGTCGCGCGCTCGACGACCTCGAGCTCCCGCTCGCCTACGACCGCGTGCTCGACATCGCCGTGGGCCTCGCCCGCGGCCTCGCCGCCGCGCACGAACGCGGCGTGCTGCACCGCGACCTCAAACCCGGGAACGTGATCCTCGGCGAAGGTGATCAGCCCAAGCTCGTCGACTTCGGGCTCGCGAAGCTCCTCGAGCAGGGGCCCGATGCTCGCGAGCCGACCGGGGATACCGCGGCGGCGGCGAGTCTCCGCGACGCCACGATCGCGCCGGTGCACCGCGACGGGACGATCGCCCCCGACCTCCGCGACGCAACGATCGCGCCGGTGGCCCGCGACGCCACCATCGCCCCCGACCTCCGCGACGCCACCATCGCCCCCCACCCCGGCGTGCCAACGGCCCGGCGCATCACGAACGAAGGAGCGATCCTCGGGACGCCCGACTACATGGCGCCCGAGAGCTGGCGCGCCGAGCCCGCGACCGCGGCGACCGATCTCTACGCGCTCGGCGCGCTCCTGTTCGAGCTGTGCACCGGACACACGCCGTTTGCATCGACTCCCGTCGAGGCCCTCCGGGACACGGTCCTCCGCGAGGATGCCCCCGGCCTCGCCACCGAGACGGTCGGCCTCGACCGCCGCTTCACCGCGCTCGTCGACCGCTGCCTCGCGCGCGAAGCCGACGCGCGGTTCGAGAGCGCCGAGGCCCTCGCCGATGCGCTGGAGCACCTCCGGCGCGATCAGCGCGTCGGCCCCGTCCCCGAAGGCAACCCGTACCGCGGCCTCGCCGCGTTCGACGCGCGCCACCGCGCCTTGTTCTTCGGCCGCGAGCGCGACGTCGAACGTGTCCTCGACAAGCTGCGAACCGCCTCGCTCGTCGTCGTCACCGGTGACTCCGGGCTCGGCAAGTCTTCACTCGTCCGCGCCGGCGTGGTCCCGCGCCTCGCGGAGGGCATCGACGGTCGCACCTGGTCCTCGGCGCGCATGACGCCGGGTCGCCACCCGCTCTCCGCCCTGATCGACGCCCTCGACGCGCTCGTCGCGATCGGCGCCGACGCGCTCCTCGAGCTCGTCGAGCGGCGCCCCCACGACCTCGCCGCACAGCTCCGTAAGAAGCTCGGAAGCGAACGCGGCATCGTCCTCGTCGTCGACCAACTCGAAGAGTTCTGCACGCAGAGCGTCGAAGCCGAGCGCGACCGCGTCGCCGAGCTCCTCGCGCGCCTCTGCGACGACGTCCCCGGCGTGCGCATCCTCGCCACGCTGCGCGCCGACTACCTGACGCGTCTCGCCGCCCTGCCCCGCCTCGGCGAGCAGCTCTGCCGCTCCATCCACGTGATGAGCCCGCTCGACGAGGACGGCGTCCGCGACGTCATCATCGGCCCGGCGCGTGCCACCCAGATCCGCTTCGAGAGTGAAGCGCTCGTCGACGCCCTCGTCGACGCCACGACCCAGAACCGCCGCGGCGCGCTCCCTCTCCTCCAGTTCGCGCTCGAGAAGCTGTGGCACCTCCGAGACATCGACGCCGGGACGATCACCCAAGCCGCGCTCGACAGCCTCGGCGGCGTCGCCGGCGCGCTCGCGCGACACGCCGACGAAGTCGTCGCCGCGCTCCCCGCCGGGCACCGACGCCACGCGCGATCGCTCCTCGTCATGCTCACGTCCGACGAAGGGGTGAAGGTCGCGCGCAGCGCAGAGGAGCTCCTCCTGGGCGACGACCACGCCCGCCGCGCGACCCTCGACGCGCTCGTGGCCGGCCGACTCGTCGTCGCCGCGGAGCTCGGCGACACGACGGTCTTCGAGCTCGCCCACGAGGTCCTGATCACCGGGTGGCCGACGTTCGTACGCTGGCGTCACGAGGACGAGGACGTCCGCGCGGCGCAGGACCGGCTCAACGCGGGTGTGAAGGAGTGGCTGCGCCTCGACCGTGCAACAGAAGCGCTGTGGTCGACGACGCAGCTCGAGGAGATCGCGCCGCTCGTCGATCGCATCGATCCGAGCCCCGATGGTGCTGCGTTCCTCGCCGCGTCCCACGGCCGCGTACGTCGGCAACGCACCCGCCGCATCGCGCGCTTCGTGTCGCCGCCGCTCTTCGTCGTGCTCTCTTTGGTCGGCTTCTACGCGTACCAACACAGCGTCGCCGAACGCCGCGCACAGGAGGCGCTCGCGCAGGGCCTCGCAGCGAGCACCGAAGCCGAGGCCGCGCGCGGCGAGCACGACGTGCATCGCCACGACGCCTTCGCCGCGTTCGATCGCGCCGACGAAGACGCGGAGGAGAAGTGGTCGGCCGCGAAGCTCGCCGCGGAGCGCGCGGAGGACAAGTACCGCGAGGCGCTCCAGCACGTGGAGCGGGCGATCGGCCACCGCCCCGACCGGGACGACCTCCGCGAGCGCTTCGCCGAGCTCCTCTACGCGCGCGCGACGCTCGCAGAGCTCCGCGAAGAACCCGCGCTCGCGTCGGAGCTCCTGGATCGCCTCGCCCTCTACGACGACGGAGGCACACTGCGCGAACGCTGGAATGCGCCGGCGACCGTCGAGCTCGTCGGCCTCCCGGCGCAAACCTCGGCGACGCTCGAACGCTACGGCTCCGAAGACCACCGCTTCGTGCCGGTCGCCGTCGACCAAGCCGTGACCGAAGCGGTGACGTTGCCCCCGGGCTCGTATCGGCTCTCGGTCCCGCACGAGGGAACGACGGTGCGGTACCCGTTCGTGGTCACCCGCGGCGAACGGTTGCGCCTGGACGTACGCGCGGCACCACCACCGCTCCCGGACGGGTTCGTTTATGTGCCCGCGGGGCGTTTCGTCTACGGGAGCACCGCGGACGACGAGTCCCGAATCGGCTTCTTCGACGCGGTCCCCGCCCACACCGCGACGCTCCCCGCGTTTGCGATCGCGCGACACGAAGTGACCTACGAACAGTGGCTCGCGTTCCTCGACGACCTCCCCAAGAAGTCCCGCGCCGCCCTCCTCGGGTCCGAGATGAACGACGCCGGCCTCACGTCGGGCGGCCAGGCACTCACCCGCGACGCGCGAGGGTGGTCGGTCACGATGCGACCCGCGAAGGTCACGTATCGCGCGCGCTCGGGCGAGCCGATCCGCTACCCGGATCGCGATCGCCGCCGAGCGCAAGATTGGTTGCGGATGCCGGTGACGGGCGTCTCCGCGGACGACGCACAGCCGTACCTCGCGTGGCTGAACGATACGAAGCGCGTCCCCGGCGCGCGCCTGTGCACCGAGCGCGAGTGGGAGCGAGCCGCGCGCGGCGCCGACCGTCGCGAGTACCCGCACGCCAACGTCCTCGACCCCGACGCGATCAACTTCGACCAGACGTACGCCAAGGCGCCCGGCGGGATGGGCCCGGACGAGGTCGGCGCGCACCCCGACTCCGACAGCCCCTTCGACCTCGCCGACATGGCGGGCAACGCCTTCGAATGGACCACCGCGGCCACCTCGACGAGCACGTTCGTGCTCCGAGGCGGCAGCTTCTTCTACGACGCCAAGACCAACCGCCTCACCAACCGCGCAGTCGCCGTGTCCTCGCTGCGCGTCGGGTCGGTCGGGCTTCGTGTCTGCATGGACCTCGCAAAGGAGACCACTTCGCCATGAGTCGCTTCGTATGGCAGAGCCCGGACGGAACGCCCCACCACGCCGACGTCGACGTCGGCATGACGATCGGCCGCGACGACGGCTGCTCGATCGTCATCGCCGACCGATCGATCTCCCGCCTCCACGCCCGCATCGCGCGGGGTGCCGACGGACAGCTGATCCTCGAGGACAACAACAGCAGCTACGGCGTCCACGTAGCCGGCGAGCGCAGACGTGAAGTCCCGCTCGCAGCCGGCACGAAGATCCGGCTCGGCGAGACGACGCTAACCTTCGAAGGTGCGACCTCCATCGCAGCGTCGACGGCCGACTTCCCACGCGAGGACGACATCAACGACGTCGTCTCGCTTCGGCGAAACTACGAGATGCTCCGCGCGACCTACGAGCTCACGCGAGCCATCGGCGTCGAACACGACCTGGACCGCATGCTCGAACGCATCCTCGACACCGCCTTCGATCTCCTCTCCGCGGAGCGCGGCTCGATCGCGCTCTTCGAGAAGGGCACGACGCAGGTCGCCCGTCGCGCCGCGCGCTCCCGCAAGGGCGACGCCACGGATCCAATCTCCCAGACCATCTTCGAGGAGGTCGCCCGAACCCGCCGCGGGCTCATCGTGGCGGACGCGGCGACCGACCTGCGGTTCTCACGCTCCCAGTCGATCAGCGCGACCGGCGTACACTCCGCGATGTACGTGCCGCTGATCTACGAGGACCACGTCCGAGGTGTCTTCCACGTCGACTCGCGCGTGGCGACGAACGTCTTCACGGAGACGGACCTCGCCCTGTTCACGACGATCGCGAACCACGCCGCCCTCTGCGTCGAAGCCATGACCGTGCGCGAGGAGGTCTCTCGCGTACAGGACGCAGAACGCCAACGCCTCGCCTCCACGCTCGAGGCGCTCCCGATCGGGGTGGCGCTCCTCGGTCCCGAACGCGAGGTCATCCACGCCAACCCGAGCGCGCGGCGAGCGTTCGAGCGCCTCGGTGTCGACCCCGCCGTTCCGTTGGAGAAGCTCGAGGCGTGGAGCCTCGACGAGATCATCGCGATGAGCGCACACGGGCCGGTCGACGTACACGCGCCGCCCGGCGTGCACGCGATCTTTCAGGTCGTCGCGTTCGAGCACGCCGCGGAGACGATCGTCGCGCTCACGGACGTGACGATCGTGCGCGACCGCGCCGCCCAGGCCGCGACGACCGAGCGCCTCGCCTTGGTCGGCCAACTGTCTGGAGGGATCGCGCACGACTTCAACAACTTCCTCGCGGTGATCCGCAGCAACGTGGAGCTGCTGGTCGAAGACGTCGGGACCCCGGGACAGACGGCGGACATCATGGGTGAGCTGGAGGTCATCGATCAGGCGGCTCAGCGCGGCGCGCGCCTCACGAAGCAGCTCCTTACGTTCTCGCGGCAGCGCTCCGGCACCCCCTCGGCGATCGAAGTGCAGGCGGTGATGTCGGGGCTACGACCGATCCTCGATCGCGCGGCCCCCAAACACACGGTGAACGTCGCGTGCGCCGAAGACCTCCCCGCGATCTGGCTCGACCCCACCCAGCTCGAGCAGATCCTGATGAACCTCGTCGTCAACGCGCGCGACGCGTCCGAGGAGGGGACCGCCATCGACGTCTCCGCCACCGCAGACGTCGGCGGCGTGGCGTTGTGTGTCTCGGACCGAGGCAGCGGTATGCCGCAGTCGGTCATCGACCACATCTTCGAGCCGTTCTTCACGACCAAGGAGGTCGGCCGCGGAACCGGCCTCGGATTGGCGACCGTGCACGGAATCGTCAAGGAAGCCGGAGGCCGCGTGCAGATCGACTCGAAGGTCGGCGCCGGGACGACGTTCGTGGTGTGGTTCCCCGCCACCTCGGCGACGCTGCAGCGCGCCGGTTGAGTGAAGGTCGGGCCCGGACGGCCGATGATCCGAGCGTGACCCGAGTCCTCCTCATCGACGACGAAGAGCCCTTCCGCAAGACCATCGCGAAGTTCCTGCTGCGCGCGGGTTACGAAGTCGTCGAAGCCGAAAACGGCGAGCGCGGTCTGCGCGCCGCCAACTGCGAGGCCTTCGACGCCGTGCTCACGGACATCATCATGCCGGACGTGGAGGGTCTCGAGTTCATCCGACGGTTCAAGGAGCTCGATCCCACGGTTCCGATCATCGCGATGTCGGGAGGCGGGCGGGTGTGTGGTGCGCAGCCCCTGAAGGTCGCCAAGATGTTGGGGGCGAAGCGCGTGCTCTACAAACCCTTCGAGCGAGCGGAGCTGTTGGAGGCCATGCAAGCTGTCTTGCAAGAGAGCTCGGTGGCCTGAGCGACCGCCGAGCGAAGTCGACTCAGAACGCGTCGCCGACGAGCGCCTCACGCAACGCGTTGCGACCACACTTGCGCGCGGTGCGGTCGGCCACACAGGCCGGGACGCTCGTGTGCTCGAGGCGCGTGTCCTCGATGCACGTCGCGCCGTCCGCGCTCCAGCCCGCCTCGAAGTCGTAGCCCTCGAGGCTCGGCCAACCCGCGCGCATGTCCCAGTGCCTAATCATGACGCCGGCCTGCGTGTGGGACTCCCCATCGCCGCAGTAGTCGGCGCGCAACATGCGGACACAAGCCTGGTGGTAGGCCTGCGCCATCGGCGTGTCGATCTCCTGCGACTGCGTCTGCCGTCGACGGCCGTCCGACGACTCGCCGCCGCTCGACGCCTGTCGAGGCAGGTCGAGGTGCGGCGCGTAGCCCAGCTCGACGCACTTCGCGACGCTGCTGCCGCGGCACGCGAAGTTGAACTCGTCCGCGGAGGGGCGCCAGCCGCCGGCGCGATCCTGCGCGTCGAGCGCGACCGCGGTGAACACCCCGGGCACCGCCAGCGCGAGGATCGGCGCGCCGGCCGCGTCGAGGCCGCACAGCGGGATCCAGGGCTGGTCGTCGATCGAGGTCTCGACCTCGAAGTAGCGGCGGCCGGTCCCCTCGTCTTCGAACGCGCCGACGACGACCATCTGGTAGGTGCGCCCGTCGACGAGCTTGGCGAGGAACGGCGAGCCAAGGTTGTCGAGCAACGACCGCTCGAGCTCGAGGCCGGACAGCTCTTCGTCCTCGACCCCGTCCGTGGACGGCCCGTTGGCGCTGACCCCGCTCTTCGCGCCGCCGCCGCTGTCATAGCCGCTGGGCTGCGTCGAGTAGGTGTTGTTGTACGAGCTGTACGAATAGGTGTTGTAGGAGCTGCCGCCGTTGACCGTGTACGACGAGCTGCTGTCGCTGTAGGTCGCGGCGTGCTGCGTCGTATCGATTTGGATCGGCTGAAGCGCATCGCCGGGTGCGTGGCACGCGGCGAAGAGCAAGGGCGTGGCGAGGAGTGCGGTCGTGGGTCGTGGCTTCATCGTGTTCTTTCCTGAGCAGGGTCCGTGCCATCGCTCACGTTTGGTGGAAGGTGGTGCCCGAGGCGGCGGCGGCCGAATCGGCGCGCCGTTCTCTGCGCGTCGACGCTCAAAAGGCGTTGCGAACGATCGCGTGGCTGAGGTCGTTGCCTTCACAGGCGGACGCGACGCGGTCCGCGATGCAGTCGGGCGCGTTCGCCTGGTCCAGGCGGGTGGACTCGATGCAGGTCGCGCCGTCCTCGCTCCAGCCGGCCTCGAACGTCCAGCCGTCGAGGCTCGGAGACTCGCCGCGACGATCCCAGTAACGAATGCGAACGCCGGCCTGGGTGTGCGACACGCCGTCGCCGCAGTAGTCAGCGCGCAGCATGCGAACACACGCTTGGTGGTAGGCCTGGGAGACCGGCGTCGTGATCACCGAGGGACGCCCGCCTTGCGCCGATGCCCCGGCCGCGCCCTGCGCGGCGCTCCCTTCCGCACGCGCGTCAGCCGAAGAGCCCTTGTCGGCCGAGGAGCCCGTGTCGGCCGAGGAGCCCTGGCCGGCCGAGGAGCCCTGGCCGGCGGAAGAGCCCTTGCCGGCGTTCGTCGCCGATTCGCCGCGCCCTTCTCCCGCGCCGTTGGACGCATGGACGCTCCCCCCGCCCCGTGCGCTCCCGGCGGTCTCGTTGCCCCCCGAGTTGGCTGCTTCGGGGACCGTCGAGGTGACGGTGGTGGGCCGGTTCGCGAGCTCGAGGTGCGGCGCGAATCCCATCTCCACGCACTTCGCGACGCTGCTCCCCTGGCAGGCGAAGTTGAACTCGTGGGTCGAGGCGCGCCAACCGCCCGCGCGATCCTTCGCACCGACGGTGACCGGCGTGAACACGCCGGGCACCGCGAGCGCGAGGATGGGCGCGCCGGCGTCGTCTTCGCCGCACAGCGGGATCCAGGGCCCACCATCCAGCGACGTCTCGACCTCGTAGTAGCGGCGGCCGCTGCTCGCGTCGGTGACGGCGCCGACGACGACCATCTGGTAGGTCTGGCCATCCACGAGACGAGCGGTGAACGCCTCGCCGAAGTTCCCGAGGAGCGTCTGTTCGAGCGTGAGCCCGCTCAGCTCCTCGGCTTCGACGCCGTCCGTCGACGGCCCATTCGCACTGACACCACCGCGTATCGACTCGCGGTCGAAGGCGTTGGGATCGAGCACCTCGGTCGTCGAGATCCCGAGGTCGACGCTGTACGCGAACTCGTTGTACTCGGCGCCTCCGTTGAGCGACGCGGTCGAGAACACGTCGTACTGCGTGTAGGCGGTGGGGGGTGTTTCGTTCTGGCCCACCTCCTTCGGGTCGGGCGCGTCGACCGTCGCGTGGCAGGCGGACAACACGAAGAACGACAGTGTGCAGGCAGAGCGCCTGAGAGTAGTCATGCTCCGCATGGACAGCACGGCGCGTGCCAGGCGCGTCTCCGCGCCCCGTGACGTTCGACGCGGACGATCGCGCCGATTCGGCGCGCCGATTCAGCGTTTCCTCACGCCGACTCGGCCGACGCTCAGCCGCGAACGGATGCGGTGCGCGCGCGCGGGGTGCGCGACGGGCGCTCGGTCTCCTGCGCGGGGGCTTCGGCCGTCACCATCAACCCGGCGGCGCGCATCACGGCGCCCTTGTACTCGGCGAGGAGCTGGTCGAAGAGCTCGCGCACCGTGATGACGTCGTCGAGCATCCCCGCGCCGGCGCCGGCGTAGAAGATGCCTTCCTCGACGTTGCCGTCGTGCGCGGCCTTCTTCGCGCGGCCCCGGCCGATGAAGGCGCGGACGGACTCGGTCGGCTCGTCGGCCTTCTCCATCTCCAAGACCTTCTCGATCACCGGGGAGCGCAGCGCGCGCCCGGGGTGGAACTTCTTGGAGTGGACGGGGATGTCACCCTCCTGCGCCTCGAGCAGCATCTTCTGGTAGATGGCCGGCGCGTTGCTCTCCTGGGTGGCGAGGAACCGCGTGCCCATCTGAATGCCGTCGGCGCCGAGGCACATCGCCGCCGCCATGCCGAGGCCGTCGACGATGCCGCCGGCCGCGATGAGCGGGACGCCGAGCTTGCGCGCGACGTTCGGGATGTTGGTGATCGCCGTGATGCCCTCGGTCGACACGTGGCCGCCGGCTTCGCAGCTCTCGAGCACCACCGCGTCGACGCCGTGTTTGACGGCGCTCTGCGCGAGGCGGAGGTTCGGGACGACGTGCACACACAGCGCGCCGGCTTCCTTGATGCGGGGCGTGAGCACCTTCGGCGAGCCGGCGGACATGAAGATGATCCGGACGCCGTGCGACAGCACCATCTCGAGGTGCTCGCGGTAGTCACCGAGGACGAGCGGGAAGTTCACGGCGAAGGGGCGGTCGGTGAGCTGCTTCGCCTTGACGACCTGCACCTCGAACTCGTCGACGCTCATGATCGACGCGCCGAGCACGCCGAGGCCGCCCTCGTTCGAGACAGCCGCGACCAGCTCCGCTTCCGAGAGCCAAGCCATGGCGCCCTGGATGATCGGATAGTCGATCCCGAACAGGCGCGTGAGCGCGTTGTCGAATCGGGGCCGCTCGGGAACGTGAACGATCGTCATGACGAAAAACCCAACTTCCTCACCTACCAGCGAATCAGGTGCGCGCCCCAGATCATCCCCGCGCCGATGGCGACGAGCACGATGAGGTCTCCGCGTGAAACGTGTCCCTGCCTGACGGACTCGTCGAGCGCGATGAACGCGCTCGCCGCGACCGTGTTTCCGTAGTGTTCGATGTTCGTGTACGTCTTCGAGAGCGGAATCCGCGTCCGCTCCAGGACGTGCGTGAGCAGGCGTTTGTTCGCCTGGTGCGCGACGACGAAGTCGACGTCGTCGACGGTGTACCCGCCCTCCGTGATCACCGACTCGATGACCGCGGGGAGCTCGGTGACGGCACAGTCCCAGACCTTGCGGCCGTCCATGACCAGCTTGACGTCGCCGTTCTCGAGCGCCTCCGGCGAGTACCAGGTCTGCGTCCCGCCGACGTACTGCCCGACGATCCCGGTGAGCGAACCGTCCGTGCGGAGCTTGCTCTGCAGGATGCCGCTGTCGTCCGGCGAGGGCGTCATCACGACGGCGCCCGCACCGTCACCGAAGATCGGCGCGATGCTGCGGTCCGTCCAGTCGAGCGTGGTGCGGCTGATGATCTGCGTGCCGACGACGAGCACGTTCTTCGCGATGCCGGACTCGATGAGCCCGCGCGCGAGCATCGTGCCGCCGACCGCACCCGCGCACGCCATCTTGATGTCGAACGCGAAGCCCTTCGTGTGGGCGATGCCGAGCTTCTCTTGAATGTAACAACCGGTCGCGGGCACGGGGACGTCGCCCGTGCCGACCGAGCAGATGATCCCGTCGAGCTCTTCGGCTTCGATGCCCGCCATTGCGATCGCCTTCTTGGCGGCGGCGACGGCCATGTCGCTGGTCTGCTCGTCGGGCGCCGCGATGCGTCGCTCGTGAATGCCGAGCTTTTCGACGATCCAGTCCGCGCTGCACCCGGGGGCGCCCGCGCAGACTTCAGCGTTCGTCATGACGCGCTCGGGCAAGTAGGCCCCGGTCCCCGCTATCCGTGCGCGCATCGTCGAGAATCATCGGGGCCAACCCGGGGCCTTGAAAACCGGACAGCGGGCGGAGGGCGAGAGCCCCAACGTCGGCATCCCCTCGATCGGCAGGTTCCGGGACGTAAGACCCGTCGATCTGTAGAACGCTTACACACCCATTACCACATCAGCGTACACGCCTGAAATCATTTGTATTTTTACGCAACAAGGTTCGTTTCCCCGCGATAATTCTCGGCGGCACATCATGACCACACTCACGCGTCAGTCCCTCCAGGCTCAGATCATCTCCGACCCCGCACAGGCGGCCGCGCTCCGCGAGCTGCTCGGTGGGGACTCGATCGAGGCCGGCAACGTCGCGATCGTCATGCTCGACGGCGACACGCTCGAGGGCAGCCGCGCGACGGTCACCTTCGACAACGCGCCGGGCGCGGCTTACGTCCCCACGTCGGACAGCGACGCGCGCGGGATCGAAGCGTCGCGTCGCGACGGCACGATCACCACGACCGACGGGTACACGTTCCGCTTCGACGAGAACGAGCTCCGCATCGACGTCCCCGGCCGTGACGGCGGGCGCGCCGAGACCCTCTTCCGCGGCAACATGGTCACCGAGGCCGACGGCACCGAGTGGGAAGCGACCGACGGCAACTACGTCCTGCCGAACGGCGCGATGTTCACGCTCGACTTCGAAGAGGACGGCACGCTCAAGAACTTCACGTTGGTGCACGGCGACAGCCGCGTCGACGTCGGCAACCTCGGCGACGACCCCCACGTGGGTCGCGTCCGCGACGGCGGCTACGCGTACCGCATGGACGCCGTCGAGCAGAACTTCGAAGGCGCCACGTTCCACATGGGCGGCTACAACGACGCCGCCGGCGAAGGCGACGTCGCGTGGGCCGCTTCGCACCTCGGGCAGTACCTCGGCGTGATGGGCGAGGACGGCGCGGACCCGTTCGGCGCGTTCGTCGTCGACGAGTCGCTCCGCCCCGAGTTCGGTACGCAGGACTACGAGCGGATGCTCCGCTCCGAGATCGAGGACATCCGATCCGTCATCTCCGGCGGCATCCAGTCGGCCGGCGGCTCGGACGCGTACGGCGACCTCGTCGCGGACTACCTGCTCGGCACGAGCGGCGCGTATCAGCAGTACGCGCAGGCGGCGCAGCAGAGCGTCAACGCGCGCCAGAGCCCGCAGGCGGCGCAGATGCAGCAGCTGCAGCAGTACTTCGAGCAGATGTTCGGCGGGATGCCGCAGACCCAGAGCTGGGACCAGGGCATGCAGGCGCTCGCGTACCTCATGCAGATGTACGCGCAGTCGCAGGGCATGCAGACCGACTACGCCGCCGCGACGAACAACCTCCGCGGCTACATCCCGAGCGCTCCGGCGCAGGCCAACCCGAGCGCGATGGACGCGGCCGCGCTGGTCGACCAGATCATCTCGGGCGTCGGACAGCAGCAGCGCAGCGGCGCCAACCGCAACCGCCTCGAGGCCTTCGACCTCGCGAACGGTGGCTTCCAGGGTCCGAGCACTTCGCGCCGCGGCGCGGACGACAGCGTCGCGCGCCTGTTGCAGCACCGCGTCGCACGCTCCGGTCGCGACATCGACGAAGCGGTCGGCCGCCGCGACATCGGTCGCGCTCCGGTCGAGGACCGCGAGATGGAGATCGCGGTCGACGCGACCATCGGCGACGAGCAGATGAGCGCGACGGCGCGCGAGAACCTCGTCAACCGACTCCGCGAGAAGCTCGAGTACGGCATCGCGGACTGGGCGATCACGGACGAAGAGGCGCACGACGTCATCCGCGAGCTGTCGCACCACAGCCCGGCGGACCTCCAGGCGATCGCGCGCGAGCTCGGCCCGGAGTCGATCTCCCGGCTGCACGACAACCTCACGGACGAGGACAAGGCCGCGTACGCGTCGACGCTCGAGGCGCTCGGTGTGGTGACCAACATCCCGACCGGCGAGCGGCGTGAGACGTCCGAGCTGGTCGCCGAGATGCGGGACAAGCTCGAGTACGGCGTCGTCGACTGGGCCGTCACCGAAGACGAGGCGCGCGACGCGCTCGACTTCCTCTCGCAGATCCCGACCGACCAGGTCGCCGAGGTGATCGACGAGCTCGGTCCGGATCTCACGTCGCGGATCGTCGACAATCTCTCGGACGCCGACCGCGAGCGGTACGGCCCGACGATCGACCGCCTGAACCTCGCGCGGAACTTCCGCCGCGAGGAGACGGCGTCGACCCGGGAGCTCGTCGAGGACCTCGAGAGTGATCTGTCGCGCGGCATCCTCGACTGGAACATCAGCGAGGCCGACGCCCGCGGCGTCCTCGACCGCATGAGCCGCCTGCCCTCCGACCAGCTCGCCGAAGTCGCCGAGCACCTCGGCCCGGACATGCTCTACCGTCTGGAGGACAACCTCTCCGACAGTGACCGCGAGACGTACGGGCCGACGCTCGACCGGCTCCGCACCCTGGTGAACAACCGCGGCGCGCCGCTGACGGACTTCTCGGGCGCGAAGGACCGGATCGAGGACGCGCTGACGTACGGCATCGGGGACTGGGTGGTCACGGACTCGAACGCCCGCGCGGCCATCTCGGAGCTCGCGCGGTACGACGAAGCGGGGTTCCGTCGGCTCGTCGACTCGATCGACCACGACTACCTCGCCCGGATTCGCGACAACCTCACCGACGAGGACGCGCGAACCTACGCCGTGACGCTCCAGCGCCTCAGCGCCTACGCCGGCCTGTAAGGGGTTCGAATTTCGCTCTGCCGCGGGGTGTAGGCTAGACTCGGCGAAGCGATGGCCGACGACGACGGCGGAAAGAAGGACGAAGCGCGAGAGCGGCTCGCCAAGCGCAAGAGGCTCGAGCAGGATCTGTCCGGCGCGCTCATGTCCGGCCGGATCGCCGCACGCACCGAGACCCGCGTCCGGGTGAAGAAGGCGGAGGTCGATCAGGCCGACACGCAGGTGAACGCCGCCGCCGTTCCGCAGCCCGAGCCCACACCGCAGGCCAAGCCTCCACCGAAGCGCAACCCCGGGCAGCCGCCCACCTCGGTCCGACGCGCGCCGCCGACCGGTCGTGCGCCGGGGCCCGGGCCGGGCCAGAAGATCGCGAACCTCCCGCCCAAGAAGGCCCCCGCGCCGCCACGCCGCGCGCCGGCGAAGGCCGAAGCGCCAGCGAAGGCACCCGCGAAGGCCGAGGGCAACAAGAAGGTCGCTTGGGATCCGAAGCGCCTGACCCAGTTCATCACCGGCGTGATCACCCTCGGAGAGCTCGAGGGGATCTCGAAAGAGGAGCAGTACGAGATGGCCGCGCTCGGTCACCGTAACCTCCAGGCCGGCAAGCTCGACGCGGCGCGGAAGGTCTTCGAAGGCCTCGTCGCCCTCGACCCGAAGGACGCCTACTTCCACCTCGTCCTCGGCTCCGTCGCGCAGCGTCAGGACCGAAACGCCGACGCGATCAAATCGTACTCCCGCGCCATCACGCTCGACGCGAGCGCTCCGCACGCCTACGCCAACCGAGGCGAGGTTCGGATGCTCGAAGGCGACATGGTGGAGGGCGCCAAGGATCTGCTACGCGCGTGTGAGCTCGACCCCGACGCACGGCACGAGTCCACGCGACGTGCGCGCGCCACGATCTCCGTGGTCATGCAGCAGCTCGAGGCCAAGAAGCAGGCGGCCGCGCCCAAACCCGCCGAGCGACCCGAACGAAATTCGCCCGCACCGCGGCGTCCGGGGGCTCCCCGCGGCGCCGGCCCGAGCCGAGGTCCACGCCCTCGGGGCCGTCCGGGCGCTCCTCGGCGCAGCGCGGGCCGTGGCGCCCCGCGCGGCGGACCACGGCGCCCGGGCCGCCCACGCCGCTGATCCGTTCACGAACGGATTTCGGATTGCCCCATCCAGGGCAATCGCGTTTGAAGCGAGGCCATGTATGCCATCGAGGATCCGGTCGTCGCGTCCCAACCGCGGCTGGGCCTGTCGGAGCGCGTCGCCCAGACGGTGCTGCGCAACGAACGTGACTTCGACTTCCTCGTCGTCCTGACGACGGCGTCGGTGTTCCTGCTGCCGATCGCCGTCGTGATGTTCGCGCTACCCAACCCGCCGTGGTGGTTGGGCGTCATTCACCTCGTGGTGATGTTGAACATCCTCGACCGGTTCATCCTCATGAACCACAACATGATCCACTACCCAGTCTTCAAGAAGGAGTACAAGTGGATCAACACGTACACCGAGTGGGTGCTCATGCCGCTGTTCGGGATGACGCCGCGAACGTACTTCGCGCACCACATCGGGATGCACCACCCCGAGAACAACGGCGTGCTCGACGCGAGCTCGACGATGCGCTTCCAGCGTGACAACCCGTTCCACTTCCTCCGCTACCTGACGCGCTTCTACTTCATCTCCATCTTCGACGTGGCGCGCTACATGATGAAGAAGAACCGCACGAAGCTGACGCGCCAGATGCTCACCGGCGAGCTGTCCATCTACGCGCTCTTCGCGGTCACACTCTACTTCAAGCCGATCGCCGCGCTCTTCGTGCTGGTGCTGCCGTTCGTCATCACGCGCTTCTTGATGATGGCCGGTAACTGGGGCCAACACGCGTTCATCGACACGGCGGATCCGCTCAACGCCTACAAGAACGCGATCACCTGCATCAACACGCGCTACAACCGCCGCGCCTTCAACGACGGCTACCACATCGCGCACCACCTCTACCCGCGCATGCACTGGACGGAGATGCCGCAGGAGCTCGAGCGCAACCGCAAACGCTACGAGGAGGAGGGCGCGATCATCTTCGAGAAGATCGACTTCTTCATCGTGTGGCTGTTCCTCATGCTCCACCGCTACGACTGGCTCGCGAAGTTCTGCGTCTCCCACCAGGGCGACAAGGAAGAGGTCATCGCGTTCCTGAAGACACGACTCACGCCGATCCGCGAGTCCTGATGGGCGACCCCGAGCGTCGTGGTCGTCCTCATCACCGAAGACCATACGGTATCGCTCGAGCGCACCGTACACATCGAACGCACCTGCCCCGCGTGCCGCGGTAAGTCCTTCGGCATCGTCGACGCGCTCGGCCAGGGCACCGGGACCTCCGTCTACGGCACGGGGGTCGATTCAGCCAAACGAACGGCGGCCAAACGGGCCTACTCCGCGCTGCTCGACGACGCGATCGAGGCGGCGCGCCTCTCCCCGTGCCGGCGGTGCAGCGCGCTGGACCGTGCGGCGCGGAGGGCCTTCTGGAAGCCGAAAGCCATGTTCGTGGTCGTGGCGGCGGTTGTGTTCCTGGGCCTCGGCGTGGCCTTCGCGTTGGGCGGCGTGCCGATCGTCGGCGTCGCGGTCGCGGCGTTCGGGCTCGTATGCGACGCGATCATCGTCGTCCAGGCGCTCCGTACACTGAAGCGAATGCCCCATCGCGTACGCTGGTCGGCGTTCGGCGAGCCCACCGCGGAGGGACACGAGCGCAAGGTCATCGCGCGGACGAAAGAGGGCGACGTGAGCGTCTACGCCGACGTCCCGATCTCCCCGGACGGCGAGCCCGTCGACGACGACGACGCGCTTCGCGAACGGGCGAACGACGCGGTTCGACGCCAAGACTTCACCGAGGCCAAGCGCGCCCTCGAAGACATCCGCACCCCCGAGCGCAAACCGGACTACAGCCTCCTGCTGAAGACCGCGCAGGGCCTCGAACGCGACCACCGCGAAGAGGAGGCCTACGCGTGTTACCGGCGGCTGATCGCCCTCTTCCCCGACGTGGCCCGCGCCAACACAAAGGTCGTGAGCTCGGTGCGCAAGATGGAGACGGCGCGAAACGTGACGAGCACGATCGTGCCGAAGCCCAAGCGAGGCCTCGCGATCGCGATCGGCGCCGTCGTGTTCGTTGGCGCGAGCGTCGGAGCGTTCTTCATCGACGGCTGGCTCGAAGAGCACCGAACACTCCGAATCACGAACGGGTGCAAGGGTCCCGCATCGGTGACGATCGACGGCGCGCCCCACATCGTGGGTACGGGCATCATCGAGGTCGAGATCTCCGAGGGACGTCACGCGGTCGACGTCCGCCTCGCCAACGGGCACCAGTACACGCGTGAGATCGTCGTGGAAGACGGGCTGGTCGGCCGCTGGTCCGGCTCGACGGTCTTCGTCTTCAGCGTGATGGGCGCCGACGTCTTCCTCTTCGAAGAGGTCGTGTACGGCGACAGGAGCCGAAACCCCGAGTACGAGTTCGCGTTCGGCGACGACTTCTACACGTTCACGAACGTCGACTACGCCTTTCGCAAGCCGCCGCGCTCGATCTCGACGAAGTCGGGCTCGGAGGTTCGCATCGCGTTGTCGAGGTTCACGAAGGCGCCGCAACACATCCTCGCGCAGATGCTGGACGGCGGCGCCCCCGACGCCAGTGTGCTTCGTTACGCAGAGGCCGTGGTGATCGGCGGCCACGACCACCCGCGGGTCCTCACCGCGTACCGAAGGATCTGCGAGTCTGTGATGGGGCCCGAGTGTGCCAAGCGAGCGGCCGAGCTCGGCGTATCGACCGCGACGACGACCGACGCGCTCCCCTGAGCGCTCAGATCACCCGCTCGCGGGTCGGCAGCACCCCTGCGTCGCGCAACGCTTTGTAGGCCTCGACCGGATCCGCCGGGAGCTCTACGCCGTTCGCCGCGGCGAGCGACTCCACCTCCGTCGCGGAGAGCGCGGGGTGCACATCCTCGATTCGATGGGTGGCCGGCAGGTCGAGCGCGCGGCGCGTGGCGTCGAGCGCGTCGACGACGGCGGTGCGGACCTCGCCGATGCGCGGCGGCATCGACACCAAGCCGATCGCACGATCGTCGAGGCGTGCTTCGAGGAGCGTGAGGACTCGGCGGTCGGCCTCCGGCGCGGACCGGAGCGCGGCCAGCGTCGCCAACCGTGTCTCGAGGTCGTCGCTCGCGAGATCCTCCGCGAGCGCCTGTAGCTCCGCGTCGTTCACCGGGTCGATCGTCGCACGGCGGCTACCAGGTCCGCGAGCGTCGTGTCCCGCGGGAGGCCGTAGCGCTCCGCCGCGCCGGAGGTGATCCGGATCGGCTGCGTCGCGCGCGCCTGCCAGGCCGCGTAGCCCGGGTGCGCCGTCAGCGGATTGCCGTCGAGCAACATGTAGCGACGCCCCTCCGCGTTGAGCGGATCGACCGCCGCGATGACGTTGCGGTTCACCGTCCCCGTCTGAAGCGCGTCACCGACGCGCCCGGCGAGGAACTCGTACTCCTCCTGGAGCGCCTCCCGGTGCGCCGACATGTACGCCGTGCGGAAGTCCGACTGCCAACGTCTCTGTACCGAAGCCGAAGCCCCGTCGAGGTTGCGGCCCATGAAGTCGAATCCGCTGCGTTCGAGCGCGCGGATCTCCGCGACCTCGTGGCGCAGGAATGCTGCGTCCCCGGCGGTGCCGCGACCCTCCGCGAGGCGTCGCCACGCCGCGTAGTTCTCGTGTGTGAACGCGATGCCCGGGCTGTCGAACAAATAACTCCGCACGCGATCGATGGTCCGCGCGTCGACCCCTTCGAGGCCCAACCGGCTCGCCTCGGCCGCGATGCGTCCCGAGTCGTTGGCGCCCATGATCGTCGAACGCAGCGCCGCGGGGTCCTGCACGCGCGCGAGCTCGCGCTCGAGCCGCGCGACCGTCGTGAGATCCGTCTCGCCGAGATCCCGCGCCAGCCGAATCTGATGCGTCAGAAGATCGGCCTCGCGCTGGAAACCTTCGAGGTCGATCCCCGCGCGCCCGCCGCTCCCCACGGGGAGCGAAGACGCCGCGGGCCTCGACATCGGCGTCGGGCCGCCTTCGAGTCGGCGCGTGAGCGCACCTCCGAACAACCGAGCCCCGGTTGGCGGCGCCGCCGCGCCGAGCGTCGTCCGCCCCGCGCGCAGCGCAGCCGCGTAGCGTCCCGGTCCGGCCGCCGTCAGGAGCGAAGGCGCCATGTCGGCGAACGTCGCGAGCGTCCGTGCGGCGTTCTCACCGACACCCAGCTGCTGAAGCCCACCGTCGACCGCCTGGAACAACAACGTCTGGCGCGGCTGACCGTCCCACAGCTCCGCGGCGCCTTGCCGCGCGGTGTCGAGCCCGTGCGCGAACAGCAGCGCGCCTCCGATCGACGTGGCGGGTTCGGGCGCGACCACGCCGGCCGCCCCCACCACCGCCTCGAGGCTGCCGAACGCGAGGCGCAGCGCACCGCCGGCCCGAGTGCCGAGTGTCCCCTGCGCCTGGTCGTAATCGGCGAACGCCTCGCTCGCCGCGCGCGCCGCGGTGTCGAAGGCCTCGGACCGACGCGCCAGCTCCGCCGCGCGTTCGTCCGGCGTGCCCTCGAAGTTCTCCATGTCGGCGAGCGCGTCGCGCGCCGCACGCATCTCGTCGATGCGGCCGCGCAGCGCGTCGCTCCCCGACTCGTCGCCGACGAGGTTGCGTAGGCCATCCCAGCCCGCGCCCGCGATGCCCTGGTCCTCCAGCGCGCGCTCGACCGCGTGATCGATGCGCGCCGTCGCCTCGGCGGCGGCGGCGACCGGACGGCGCTCCTGCAGACGCGTGCGCAGCGCTTCGAGCGACGCCCGATCTCCGACGCCCGCTTCGAGCTGCTGCTCGACGGCGAGCAGCGTCCGGTCCACGTCGATGCGGCTCGCGGTGTCGACGCGGCTCCCGACGTCCTCGATCAGCCGCTCGTTCTCCAGCGCGGTGCCACCCGCGTACATGCTGTCGTCCGAGAACCCCGCTCGGGCGTAGACCGCGTTCTCCTCCTCGAGTCGCGCCCGGAACGCGTCGCGGTTCGCGGCGAGCGTGTCCCCCGCGACCGCCGCCGCGTCCCCCTCACCGAGCACTCGGCCACCGCCCTCGACGGGCGGGTACGCGTCGAGGAGCTGGTTCGCGGCGCGCAAGTCAGCTTGCGAGAGCGACGCCGGGTCGGCGCGGGACAACAGATCCCACGCCGCGCCCAACTCCGGATCCGTCGGGCGCCCGGTCGCGAGTGACGTCCCCACTCGTTCGAGCGCGCGCGCGGCGTCGGGCTCGGCGGTCCGCGCCGCCTCCATCGCGAGGCGCGCTTCGTGCTCCCGCACCGGCCCCGGATAGGCGACCTCGCCGGCTTCGATCGCCCGCAGCGCTTCGGCCGCGCGCTGTCCGGGCGGCAGACCTTCGAGCTGTGGGAGTTGCCCGGTCGCGAGCACGTCGGCGTACGGCGCGACGCGGTCATCGATCCGCTCCGCGAGCCGCTCACTGTCGATACCGGGGCGCGCGGCGGCGAGCGCACGAACGCCATCGGGGCTGAGTCGACCCGAGTTGTACGCGAGGGCCTCGATCGCCTCGTGGCGCTCCTCGGGCGTCGCGTCGTCGTTCGCCAGCGTCGACAGGTGCCGACGCTCTCCGCTGTAGCGCAGGTTCCAAGTCTCGTGGTCGGCGATGGCCACCGCGAGCTCGCGACGGGTGCGTTCACCGTCCGGACCCGCCTCGACGATTCGTGCGGTCACATCCGCGTCCGGCTCCGGGAAGCCACGCGGGACGACAGAGCGATTCACGGGCTCCCCCGCGGCGAGGCGGCGGCGTGCGCTGTTCGCGCGCGCGTCCAGCTCCGCGAGTGCGGTGTCGTAGCGCTCCTGCCACGCGGCGTCGCGGTCCGTCGAAGCGCGCACGTCGCCGACGACACCGTCGGGTGCGAAAGCGGGGCTGCGCACCGAGTCGATGTACGCCGCGACGTCGTCCGCCACCGGAGCCACCGGTGTCGCCGTCCCCGCGACGGGGGTGACGCCGGCGGTCACCGGCGGTCGCTCGTCCGGATCTACGCCGTCGCCACGCTCGAACGTGTCGGCGGCCGGGACGGCATCGACCGGTCGTACGTCCGCGCCGTCGACTCGGGTTTCGTCGACGGGCGCTTCTTCGGTTCGCGCGAGCTCGACGGGGTCGTCGTCGCGGATTCGGGTGTCGTCACTGGGTGCTTCGGCAATCCTTCGCGTCGCACCGCCCGTGAGTCCTGTCACGGTCATGCGTCATCTTGGCGGCACGCCGACGAGGGCAACAAGTCGACCTTCGTCGCGGGGGTGTGACGTTTGACTCGCGCCTTCGATGTCGCCGGTTACGTGTTGTTCTCCCAAACGGTCTTGTGCGTGCGGATCCCGGCCTTCCGCAGCCCCTGAGCGATCGCGTTTCGCATGTCGCTGACCAACAGCCAGGCATCGGCCGGTGTCTTCGCCCACGCCGCCACCCAGCAGTGCACCGCGTCCTTCTCCAGCGCCATCACCCAGAACTGCGGCTCCTCGGTCGCGTTGAAGTAGTCACTCCCGATCGGCGAGGCGAGCGCAATGCGTTCCACCTCCTCGAGGTCCGAGTCCGGCGCGACCCAGAACTCGGCGTGCGCCCAGATGTCCTTGTCGAACAGCGAGTAGTTCTCGAAGTCGCGGTTGAGCATCGCGCCGTTCGGGACGACGAACCGGCGCCAGTCCCAAAGCTTCAGCGTGGTGTGCGAGAGCGTGATGTCCTCGACCGTCCCGTAGTGACCGCTGATGCGCACGGTGTCGCCGATGTTGAGGATCTTCGACGACGAGATCACGAGCCCCGCGATCGCATTCTCGACGAACGGCCGCGCCGCGATACCAACCAACACCGTCACGGCCGCGACCAACAGCGAGAAGATCGTCGCCGGGACTTGATCGAGGAACGGCAGCCCCGCGAAGAAGCCCACGAACATCACCGCCAACGGCACGACGAGACGACGCGTCACCGTCGCGGAGCGTTCGATCGCCTCGAGCGCACGCTGCCGAGCCTCGGTGCTGGCGTCTTCTTTCGGCGTATCGGTGTGCAGCGCTTCGAAACGCTTGCGCGACTCGAGCGCGAGCCGTCTTCGGAGGCCGACGCGGTGCCCCCATACGAGGAACGCGATGGCGACGACGAGGCCGACGAGGATGGTCGCGCCGACGTAGAGGAGGAGCAGCAGGTCGCGCGTCACGACGTGCCGAACCTTGGTCGTTTTGCGCGGTTTGTCGACCCTCAGCGTCGCTGAAAGCGGTCGATCTCCACCTGCTCGGTCCCAAGGTCGAGCTGGAACGCGATGATGTTGCCCGTGGAGCCGAGCCGATACGTCCCGAGCAGCGCGTCGTTGTGGAAGAGCTGCCCCGCCGCCGCCCACTCACCGTTGGCATTGTTTGCGTACCCGTTGCGGAACGTCTGGTGCGTGCGGACGCCTTGCCAGCGATAGGTGTCGTCGCCGACCTCGAGGCGGTTGTTGATCTCCCGCGTACGCGAGACGGCGGAGCCTCCGAAGCCCTCCGTCCGCACCGCGTTCACCTGCTGGTACCGCTGCGTCTCTTCGACCGTGAGAACCATGCCCTCTCCGCGCACCGTCCCGGAGTACGTCGCCGTGCTCGTGTACGTCGAACCCGTCGAGTCACCCTCGTGGACCTCGTTACCGCGGTACCGAATGTCGGCCTGGAACGTCTCGCCCTCGAACACCACGTTGCCCTTCACGGTGACGTCGTGCTGACGGCCGTCCTTCGTCGACGTGATGTCGAGCCGCTCGCCCTCCCCCTCCTCGACCGAGAAGCGGAAGTCGTGGTCGTTCTGAAAGTAGGCCTCGACGCTGGACAGATTCCCTTCGATCTTGTCGAAACGATACGTGCGCGTGCCGCCGTCCTCTCCCGGCACCACGAGCCGGTCGCGAGGTTCGGGGCTGTAGACGAATCGATTGCCGGAGCGCTCGATCGTCCCGGTGGTGACGAGTCGTCCCTGCCCGGAGAGGCGGCTCGCCGCTTCGAGCGATTGCATCGCGTGTGCGGCCGTCGCGCTGCCCTCGTCGTAGATCTGGTGCGCGACGCGGTGCCCGAACCGGACCACGCGCGTCGCCGTCTCCGGATCCACGCGCGCGTCGAGCTTCGCCTGAATGCGGAGCTGATGCTGCTGCGCAAGCGGGTCCGCGCGGACGCGGGCCTCCGCGACACGTGCGGTCTCCGCGTCGGCCTGGACGACCGGTGGGCCGCCCCCTTCGATCGTGACCCGTGTCCCCGCGCCGTCTTCCTCGACGATGGCGGGTTCGTCGACGACCCTCACCGGGCCGTTCGTCGGTGCTCCTGCAGGACGAACCATGCCCTCATTGTAGACGATCCGATCGCGATCCTTCGACCGTTCACGTCGCGTTGGACCGTGGTTCGGTTGGGACGTCTGTCATCGCTGCACTGTCATCGCTGGTACGGGGGCCACGCCTCTGGCGCGGCGTCCGGGAGCGGCACGGTCGGCACGTACTGATCGTGGCCGTCCCAGGTCGCGCCGTCCTCGTCGATCACGAGGCGCCCCGCGACCCACAGCTCGCCGAGGTCCGCGCTCACGTACGCCGGGCCGATCGGGCCTCGCTGTACGAGGCGACCGTCGTAGAGGACACGAAGGAACGCGCTCGCGCCGGGATCGCGCCCGTCGGTGACCGGCTCGACGATGAACCCGTACGTCCCCAGCGGCGGCCCCGCGATACGGAGCTCCTCGGGGCCGAACCCCTCTGCGTCGTCGTTCACGACGCCGCCGAACGTCGGGAAGCGGCCGCGGGCGGAGAGCGACGAGGCACCGTCGCCGAACGCGCCGCCCGGCCCGATCACGTGGAGGTCGAGATCACTCGTCGGTCCGTCCCAGGTGATGAACGCGCGCAGGCCGCGGTCGACGGCGGGGGCGTCGATGCTCACCGAGCACCGTGACTCGGCGCCGCCCGGAGCGGCCGCGCTCACCTCGATCCGGTTGGCGCCGGCGAACAGCGGGAGCCGCGTCGCCGCGAAGGTGCCGCCCTGCACCGGCATCAGGCCGTCGATCACGTCGCCGTGCACCGACCGCACACGCCACACGGCGGCGGGGACTTCGACGCCACGCACGGTGCCTGCGATCCGGGCGAGCTCGAGCCCGCTCGCGACGAGGTTCGTGTCGAGGGCGATCTCGGGGCAGCCCGGACACTCGATCTCGATCGGTATCGGTTTGGTCTGACGTGATCCGAGGACGGAGGCTTCGACGATCAGGGTCGCCGGTCCGGTGTCGACCTCGACGCCGTCGATGATGAACGGCACCACGCTGAACGAACCGGGCGTCGGGTTCTCGACCGTGATCGTCTGCCCGCCCGACGCACCGCACTGCCCCCCGGGGACGATCTGCAGATCGATCCCCACGAAGTCGGCCGCGGTCTCGACCTCGCCCGAGACGACGATCGTCCGCGTCCCGACGGGGAAGCGCTCGTCGATCAACGGCGACAGCACGCGCACCAACGGCGGGCGCGCGCGCAGCTCACAGCGCCCGGTGTTGTTGCAGATCGGGATGACGACGTTGTTCTCACCCGCCGGGCAGTCGGTGTGCTCGATGCACTCGCTGACACACGACCCGCCGATCGAGTTCTCGCTGAGCTCGAAGACACAGTGCGAGCCGAACGGGCAGTCCGACGGTGAACGGCACGGAGGGCCGCCGCACGACGCGACGAACGAAGCGAAGACCGCGATGAAGGAGGTGCGTCTCAACACGTCGGCGTGTACTCGATCTCGACGGTCGATCCCGGGGGAGGCGGCGTCGTGAACTCGACGGCGTTCGCGACGGGGTCGTAGGTCCAGCCGCTCGTGACAACCTGACCATCGACCCGCACCACGATCGAGTTGACGTCGGCGGTCGGGGACGAGAGCGGGAAAAAGGCGCTGAGACCGAACGCCGCGTTGCCGATGCGTTCGAGCGTCCGCCCCCAATCGTTGCAGATCGACTCGGTGATCCCGCGCGCGAGGCGCCTGAACTCCTCGTAGCGCGGCGCCGGGAACGCGAGGCGGCCCATCGTCGTGCAGCCGTTCGCGCCTCCGGAGACGATGATGGCGGTCTGCCCGTCCGGCGAGCGCGAGACGAGCTCACGGTAGTAGAGCGCCGGCGCGCCCGCCGAGCTGTCGTCCTCGTCGGTCACGATCACGACGACGCGCGCAGCGCCGGGCCGGAGCAGCGCGGCGTTGTAGCCGATGCCGGCGTCCGCCGCCTGAAGCGCGGCGAGCATGGCGTCGAGGCCGCGCTCGAAGCCGGACCCCGTGATGCCGACGTTGGCCTGCGCTTGGAACGCACCGACGAGGTTCGGTGTGTTGTTGGTGAGGACCGGCCCGACGAGCGCGCCCGGATCCGGGAAGATCGTCGTGGTCGTGACGCCGATCTGGAAGTCGACGCTGCGAACGTTGGCGCTCTGGATGAACACGCTGAAGTTCGCGGCGAGCGCCTGCTGGTCGTCACCCATCGAGCAGCTGTCGTCGATGACGAACAGGACGTCGACGTCCTCGGAGACCGAGCGCTGCTGGAACGCATCGAGCGCCTGCGGTTGCGGCGCGCCCTCGCCCTGCACCGGGACGATGAGCGGGAACACGAGCTCCGCCACCGCGACCTCGACGAAGGCCGTGTCGACGTCGAAGTCCTGCGGCTCATAGGTGACGTCGAACCCAAAGCTTCCGCCGGCCGTGAGCACCATCGACATCGGCGCGCCCTGCAACCCGATCTCGGACGTGCTCGACGTGAGCGTCACGCCCGTGACGTTCACGTCGATGCTGCCGGTGTTGTAGACGCGGATCGAGCGGCTCTGCGTCGCGCACTGGGGCGCGACCACGCCGAAGTCGATGCTCTCCGGATCCGTGAAGACCTCCAGAGTCCCCGCGCCCGTCCCGATCAACGACAGGTGACGCTCCGGGAACACCGGGTCGGTGGTCTGCATCGTGAAGTTGGCCTTCGACTCGACGCGGTCGGTCGGCGTGTACTCGAAGGCGAGCGAGAGCTGCTCACCCGGGTTCAGCGTCGCAGGCCACGGCGGGTTGAGTAGCCTGAACGCCGGATCGACCGGCGCGCGGAACGCGGCGCTCGAGATCGTGCAGGTGTCGAAGCCGATGTTCGTCAGCTGCGCGGTGAGCTGCCGCCTGAAGCCGGGCGGCAGCTGCCCGAAGTTGAGCTGCTGCGTCGCCGCGTCGATCTCGCAGATGCGATCCGCGAGGCCGCCGATCACCGGAACGTCGACCATCGCCGCGCTCGGGTCGTCACTCGTGACCGTGACGGTGCCGCTGTACTCTCCGATCGCCGTCGGCGAGAACGTCACGTCGACCAACAGCGACTCCCCCGCGCCGAGCCGCGCCGGCAGCGCGGGGAGCACACCGAGCCCGAGCTCCGGCGCGCCCTGCAGCGTCACCGACTCGACCTGCACCGGCGTCGTGCCGGCGTTCACGAGCAAGAGCGGCCGGTTGTACGTGTCGACGTCACGCTGGACGCCGAAGCTGATCGACTCCGGCTGCACCGCGATCTGCGGCCCTTGGCCCTCCGCGACGATCGACGCACGCGCCTCGGGCAGCACTGCGTCGTTCGTCGTCACGACGACGGTACGATGGATCTCGTTGGCGGCCATCGCCGTGAGCTCGACCGTCAGCGTGATGGTCTCTCCCGGCTCGAGCCCGACCGGGAAGTTCCGCGACGGCGTGATCGCCAACCCGGGTCCGCCCGCCGAAGCGGCGCTCAGCACGGTGAGCGCCGAGTTACCGAGATTTTCGACGACGATCTGATCCGTTTTCGTCTCCCCGATCGCCATCGTGCCGAAGTCGATCATGGCCGGTCGCAACCGCACGGAGGCCTCAGCGCCTTCGCCGCCCACGTCGATCTCGATCCCGCAGCGAGGCCCGCACACCTCGAAGACGAGCCGCCCTCGGTCAGGTCCGATCTCCGCGGGGCGGTACTCGAGGTCGAACACGAGCTGCGACCGCGCACCGATCGAGTAGGTGCCGGTGCCCGAGAAGTCCTCCAGCGAGGTCATGCGGAAGTGCCCTGGGCGATCGAAACCCTCCGCGACGATACGTCCGACCTGAGCCTCCAAGCCGAAGCTCGACATCAGCAGCTCCACGACACGCGTCGCGCCGACGGGGGTGCCACCGAAGTCGATGTCCGTCGGTCGAATCGTGAGGTTGCTGTCGACGCCCTGCCCGGTCAGCTCCAACGTGACGATCGGACGGTCTTCGTCGTTGGACTCGATCTGCAGCGTGCCGACCTGCGCTTCGTCGTTCGTGGGTTGGAAGAGGACGTCGATCAGGCCGGTGCCGCCGGCGGTGATCTTCGTGTCGAGCACCACCGCGCCGAATGGCGCGCTCGTGGTCGCAGTGACGATGACGAGCTCCGCCGTGCCCGCGTTGGCGATCGGTACGACGACACGTTTGGTCGCGCCGAGGGGCACTTCACCGAAGTCGACGCGCTCGAGGTCGAGCTCGAGCTGCGGACGTACGCGAACGAGCGTGTCCTCGTCGCACTGACAGGCGCCGCCGGCCACGAGGGCGACGGCGACGGCGAACGGGCGTATTCGCTTGCGTTGCGCGGCGGCCGCGCGGCTAATCCGCATTCACGAATGATACCCCACGGCGTGGTCCAGCGTCCTGCGCCGCGGGTCGTCGCGCGACCTCGTCGAGTAGGTTCGTGAACGCCTCGAAGGTCCTCAGGCGCACACCGCGGGACACGACGTCGGGCCAGGCGCCTTCGCCTCCGAGAACCAGCTGCACGCGGTGCAGCTCACACAGCTCACCCAGGTCACGCGCCTGTTTGGCGAGTGACAGCTCGTCCTCCGAAGACAGGGACGCCAAGACCGCGAGCACGCGGACGCCCGGCTCGCGGATCGCCTCGACGATCGTGCCGACTTGGGTACGTGTGCCCAGCCAGATCGCCTGCCACCCCACGCTCTTCGCGCACAGCTCGGTGAGCAAGAGCCCCAGCGCGTGATCGTCGCCGGCCGCGACGCTCAACACGCAGGTCGGCGCGTTCGACGCGACAGGGATCTGGTCACAGAGCGTCGCGACCGCGCGATACAGGCGCTCGGTCGCCGCGTGCTCCGAGGCGACGCTGAGGGTGCCCGCGCGCCAGCGTTCGCCGATGCGCGTGACCGCTTCCCCGAGGACACGCGCCGCGCCGACCCAGCCGCCGTGGGAGACCTTGAGCTCCAGGATGCGCGCCTGCAGCGACGCGGACGGCGCGCGCGAAGCAAACAGATCGACGAGCCCGTCGACCTCGGAGCTCGGGCCATCGACGCTCCGTCCGAACGCGCGCACCACCTCGGCTTCGAACCGCCGGTGCCCTCCCGCGGTGCGAACACAGGCGAGTCGCCCGTCGTCCGCCCAACGCTTCACGCTCGTGGGTCCAACCCCGAGCCACTCTGCCGCCTGCCGGGTCGTGAGGAGACGTTCCGTCATGCCCCTTACCCCACCCGAAGCGCGCGGCCCCGTCAAGGTCCTGCACAGATTTTTGTCCAGATTTCTTGACAATGTCCGCCCAAAACGTCCAGATTCATCCTAGGAGGCAAATCGAAATGAAGGTTCTAGTCACGGGAGCAACAGGATTCGTCGGGCGCGCGCTCGTGCCGCGTCTGCTCGCCGACGGCCACCAGGTGGTCGTGCAGTCGCGCTCCGTGGAGCGCGCGAAGAACGCGCTCGGCGCGGACGTCGAGGTGGTCTCGACGGACGACGCGTGGAGCGCATCGCTCGCCGGTGTCGAGGGGATCGTGAACCTCGCCGGCGAACCGATCGTCTCGGGTCGTTGGACCGAGAAGAAGAAGAAGGCGCTCGTCGAGAGCCGCGTCGATCGCACGCAGGCCATGGTCGAAGCGATCGGCGCGATGGAAGAGCGCCCCAAGGTGCTCGTCAGCGCGAGCGCCGTCGGTTTCTACGGGAGCCGCGGCGACGAGGTCCTCACCGAGGAGAGCTCGCGCGGCGACGACTTCCTCGCCGAGCTGTGTGACGGCTGGGAGCAGTCCGCGTTCGCGGCGAAGACCCACGGCCTCCGCGTCGCGGCGCTGCGCATCGGCGTCGTGCTCGGCCGCGGCGGCGGAGCGCTCCAGAAGATGCTCCCCGCGTTCAAGATGGGCGGCGGCGGCAAGCTCGGCAGCGGCAACCAGTACATGCCGTGGGTCCACATCGCGGACCTCGTCGAGCTGATGGCGACCGCGCTGACCGACGATCGCTACGCGGGTGTCTTCAACGCGACCGGCCCGACGCCGGTGGACAACAAGACGTTCACCTCGGCGATGGGCAACGCGCTGCACCGCCCGACGATCGTCCCGGTGCCGTCGTTTGCGCTGAAGGCGATCTTCGGCGAGGCGTCGCAGGTGCTCCTCGAGGGGCAGCGCGCGGAGCCGAAGCGCGCGCAGGCGCTCGGCTTCGAGTTCGAGTTCTCCACGATCGACGAGGCGCTGAACGACATCCTCGTGGAAAAAAAAAGCGTAACGCTGACCAAGCCGCGTGAGCTCCCCGAGTCCGACTACCTGAACGGGCGCCCGGTCCGCCGGGTGCTCGAGCAGGTGACCTGGATCGACGCGCCGCTCGAGGAGGTCTACGCGTTCTTCAGCAAGCCGCAGAACCTCGGCGCGATGACGCCGCCATCGATGTCGTTCGAGGTCCAGACGGCCGTCCCGGACGAGATGTCACCGGGGACGGAGATCGAGTACCTCATCCGCCTCGGCCCGGTGCCGATGAAGTGGAAGACGCGGATCGAGGAGGTCGTTCCGATGGAGCGGTTCGTCGATACGCAGCTGCGCGGCCCGTACGCGTCGTGGCACCACGTCCACCTCTTCGAGCGTCACGGTGATCGCACGAAGATGATCGATCGCGTGCACTTCGCGGCGCCCTTCGGGCCGCTCGGGTGGATCGCGGAGGCGCTGTTCGTGCAGCCGCAGCTCGAGGCGATCTTCGGCTATCGCGCGCAGATCACCGCGCTGCGATTTCAGGGGAGCCGGCGCAGTCGCCCGACGAACTCGGTGACGCCGATGCGCTCCAAGAACAAGTCGAAGACGTCGTCCTTCGACGCGAGGATGAGCGTGCCGCCGGCGTCGATGAGCACGTAGGTCACCGAAGGTTTCACCGTCCGGGTGTTCTCGAAGAAGACGACCATCGACTTCAGCGAGGGCACCAACGCCTCCACGTTCGCCACGCGCCCGGGTGCGATCACCTTGAGCGCGTGGTGGCGGCCGTCCGTACGAATCACCACCCCGAGCCGCGCGTCCTTCAGCGGTCCCGACAACAGCGGCTTCACCGCGTTGATGCCGGAACGGTGCGCGTCCGCGCTGACCGGCGCGTACACCCCGGTCGTCACCTGGAGCGCCGAGACCGGCGTCTGCCCCGGTCGCGAAGGCGGCGGAGGCGGCGCGGCGGGCGGAGGCGGTGAGGCCGGCGGCGGCGGCGCAACGGGAGGCGGAGGGGCACGCGGGGCCGGAGGTGCAGCCACGGCGACCGGCGCCCCCGAGATCGCGTCGACCAACCCCAACGTCGGCGCCATCCCCGGGTAGTCGGTCGCGGCGACACACCGCGCCCAACGTTCGAGGTAACGACCGACCTCCCCCTTCGCGCGCTCCGAGCGATCACGCTCGCCGGCGGCGGCGGCGACGCGGTGGAGCTGCTCGTGCCGCGCGCCGAGCACCAGCTCGCGGTCACAATCCCCGCCCCCTTCGAGCGGCGCGTCCTTCGCGATCGGCAACGCGCGCTCGAGGCGGCCGAGCGCCTCCGCGGGGCGGCCCATCGCGAGCAACGCCTTGGCTTCGAGATCGTAGATGAACATGCGCAGCCGATCCGACTGCGCCGGCGGCGACTTCGCCTGCGTCATCTCGGACTGAATCTCGCCGAGGAGCTCCAGCGCGGGTTCGTACTGCTCGAGGCCGACCATCGCCGACGCACGCCACGTCCGGTACCAGTAGATGTCGCGCGACTTCTCGTTCTGTTTCTCGAACGCCGCCGCGCGATCCAGGACCGCGCTGTGTCGCCCCGCGACGGTATCCGGTGCGAGCTCACGCTCGCGGTTGAGGTGGGGCGCGAGGCTGACGCGCCCGAGGCAGCCGGTCGTCAGCAAGACGACGGCCACCCAGGAGTATCTATTCAATGGATTCATCGGTATCGGCTGTTGAGGAAGGTTTCGATTTCGCGGAGCGCATCGCGCTCGTCGGTGGTCTTGCTGCCGTTCTTCATCACGAGGCCCGCGTAGGACCGCGCGACCCGCTCGGCGTCGCCCGCCTTCAGGCTCGCGCGCGCCTCGATCGCGCGCCACCCCGCCAGCTCGGATGACTTCGACTTCACGAACTGGACGACCTGCTTCGCGGCGTCGCCGACCACGTCGCTCATCACGCGTGACGGCTCCAGCCCGTCGGCGAGCTCATCCTTCGGGACGCCGCTGGGATCGAACGCACCCGACTTCGAGCCCTGTCCGAGGACCCGGCCGCCGAGCACCAGCTGCAGCGTCACGCGCGCGGTGCCCTTCGTCCCGCTCACGTCACACGCCTCCACCGCGGTCCGAAGGACGACGGGCGGCGCGGCGCGTTTCTTCTCGTCGACCTCGGCCTGCGCGACCGCCTTCAGGACCTGCGCGCCGAGGCCGTCGGTGCGATCGAGGTACAGGCCCAGGCGATCGCGGAGCTTCTCTTCGATCCCCGGGCACGTGCTCCCGAGGTGGGTCCCGCGGATGACCGGCGCGACGTAGAGCCCGGCTGCGCTCGTCCCCGACAGCTGCTTCGCGAGCTTCGCGACGGCCGGCTTCGCCTCGGCGTGCTCCGGCTCCATCGACACCACGCGCTGGTAGTAGACAAACGCCGCGCCCGGTCGCCCCGCCGTCTCGTGCGCGCGGGCGTTCGACAGTGCGTCCTCGACGATCTGCCCCTTGAGCTCGGAGAGCCCCAGCTGCGCCGAGACGTCGTTCGGCTCGATGTCCAGGATGGCGCGGTACGCGATGGTCGCGCGGACGGCGTCCTCGACGACGCGCGCTTCGTCGGCGTCGCGTCGAAGCTGACGCAGCCGCGCCCGCTTCGCGACCTCGTGCCCCACCCGCGCGAGGCGCGACCGCGGCTCGATCCGTTCGGCCTCGGCGAGGTGCTGCAGCGCCGTCGCGAAGTCACCACGCGTGAGCGCCGCGCTCCCCTCCTCCAGCGGCTTCGCGAGCTTCGCGGGAGGCTTGGAGATCTCCAGCGCCGTTGCGATCAGCTCCGCGGCGCGATCGTCGTTGCCGAAACCGGAGCGCTCCTTCGCCTTCTCGAGCAGCGCCCCGAAAGCGCGCTTGCGCAGCCGCTTCTTCGCGTCCTCGTAACCGGACAGCGACGCCGCGAACGGCTCGAGGCGCCGCAGCGCGACGAGCGCCTCCGCGGGATCCGTCGTGGCCTTCGCGCGCTCGTACGAGGTGTTCGCGACAGCCGCCATCACCACCGACGACGCACGCACCGCCGCGAGCGCGCTGCCGCTCTTCGCCTTCGCGGTCTCGAAGCGCTGGTGCGCGAGATCGACACGATCCGCGAGGAGCTCGTCCACGCCCTGCCGCGCCGCCTGCACGGCGTCGATCGGCCCGTCCGTGTGATCGACCGCGTTGCCGAGCTCGCGGATCGCCTTTGCCGGGAGGCCACGCTCCGCGTACGCCTTCGCGCGCTCGGCGCGGAGGTTCGCGCTCTTCGCGCGCGCCTCGGTCGCCTTCTTCTTCACGTCGTCCGACGCGTCGGCGCGCCCGGCGACCATCGAGTAGGCCTCCGCCGCCTCCTCCCACTTGCCGAGGCGGGAGAACGTCTCGGCTTCGCGAAGCTGATCGAGGACGTTGCCGGCGCCCTTCTGTGCGCGGCGCATCTTCTTGTCGACGCGCGAGGACGACACGAGCGTCGTCGCACGATCGTAGGCGGCGTAAGCGGCGACCGCGTCGCCCTGCGCCATCAACCGATCCCCCTCGGCTTCGTGGTGCTGCGCGGCGGTGCGGCGGTACGTCGTCCCGGAGAACGCCGCGTGGTCCGGTTGGATGGTGCGTGCGATCTCGTACTCGGCGTACGCGCGCGACCAGGACTTCGCGGCCGCGTACACGGAGGCGAGGCGCAGGTGATAGAAGAGCGCTTCCTTCTTCGACTCCGCGAGCGCCTGTTGCGCGGCGGGATCGTTCGGGAGCACCTTCGCAAGGCGCTCCGCGGCGCGGTAGTACTCGACCGGGTCGCTCTGTTTCGCGCGCAGCCCGGCGAGCTCGCGGCGGGCCTTCAGCTCCTCGTCGTTCGGGTCGAACGCGAGCGCCGCGTCCCACTGGCGCACGGCCTCCGCGTAGTCACCCCGCGCCTCGGCTTCGCGTGCGACCCCCGCGCGCGTCGCGGCGCCCTCCTTCTGCGCGGTCTCGAGCGCCTGTTGGTACTCGGGTTTGGGGTCCGCGGCGTACGCCTCGCGGTACCCGGCGATCGCCCCTTCGAGGTCCCCCGCGACGCGAGCCTTCTCCCCCCGCGAGTACGCCGACCGCGCCTTCAGCTGAGCGCAGCCCCCGACCAGGAGTGCGGCAGCGAGGACGACGACGAGCGGACGGCGGGACATGGCACGTGGTCCCTAAACGATCGGGAGAGGTCCGCACACCGGAAAAAGTCCGATCGGTCACCGTGGGCGTGGCGATCGTGTGGGGGCGTGCAGGGGGTCGTGGCAGGTCGCTACGCTCCTCGCGACGGATCGGCCGCTACAGGGCGCTCGGAGCGCCGCAACGGTTGGTATCGCACTTGCTCTACACGGGGGCATGACTTCGATGCACAACGCAGTTCACACGCCGAACCACGGCGAGGGCAACCGAGAAGCCGACGCCGAATACCGTCAGGGCGCACGTAAGTACGTGGAGCTCGGCACGGTCGAGCAGGACGCGAAACGCGCGAAGGACGCGCTGAATGCGCCCGAGGGTGAGGCCCTCCGCGCCGCCGAGCATCGCGCGAAGAGCGGTCCGACGGGGGACTCCGCGATCGACCGCATCTTCGCCGAGGTGAAGCAGAAGCGCGACGAAGCGCGCGTGCAGCTCGACCTCGCGAAGAAGGATGGCCGCGACGCTTGGGAGTCTCTGGAGTCCAAGTGGGCCGACGTCCAGACGCGGATCGACATGGTGAAACACGCCTCGGCGAAGACCGCCGAGGAGGCGAAGGCGAGCCTGGCCGACCTGCTCAGTCACCTCGACGACGGCTACCGTCGCGTGAAGAACCAGCTGCAGTAGTCGACACGAGCGCGTCGCCTCCCGCGACGCCCCGCGCTGCGAGGGCCTCGGAGATCAGCTCCGTGGCCTCCAGCGCACGACGCGCCGCGAGGTCGTGCGCCACCGCGAGGTCCGAGATCTCGCGGTGCGCGCGTTCGATGCGTCGGTGCTCCTCCGAGTCGACTTCGGTCCGCGCCGCGAGCGCCCTCAGGCGCGCGCGCGGCTGCGCAGCGAGTACGGCTTGATGCGTATCGAGCGTCTCGGCGGCGTCGAGCGCCTCGTCCAGCGCGGCGAACGCGTCCTCCTGGGACGCCACCGACAATCCACCGTCGTCCGCCATCAACAGCGGCGCGATCCGCGCGACAGCGCCCGCCGCGAGACGGCGCGAGCGCGGGTGCGCCAGCCGACGCAAACGCGCGGCGATCGGCTCCAGCTTCGGATGCACGAATGCGCGCGCCTCGAACGCCTCGACGGAGAGGATCGGCGCGCGTGACCACCACAGCGCCGCGGCGGCTCCGATCGCCCCCACGCCGAACGGCACCGCCGTCACCGCATCGTCGGAGGCGCCGAACAGAATCGCGACCGTCCCGAGCCCGAGCACCGCCAAGAAGTGCAGCCCCATCCCGTACAGAATCTGGCCCGCCGAGAACGAAGGCACCCGCAGCGCCGGCCCCAGCACGGAACGCGTCCGCACGACCTCCACCCGACACCCCGCCGAACGCGCGGCCGACGCGAGCGCCTCCGCGGTGTTCGACGAGACACCGACGGCGAGCGGCGCCGGCAGCGTCGCGAGGCGCTTCGTGAGGAGCGACGCGTCCATGCGGAGCGCGGTCCCGTAGCGATCCGCGAGCGCACGCGCCGCGAGGGCTTTGCGCTCGACTTCGAGGATCTGGACGGCGTACGCGCCGCGCTCCAGCGCCCAGTCCGTCGCGGCGCCGCACCCCGGACACACGGGGAGGTCGACGATCAGCGAAGTCCCGCACGACTTGCAAGGTAGCTTGCGGTCGAGCGGAACCACCGCGCGGTCCTCGCCGGCGAGCAGCGCGCGGCGCATCTCTCGCGCCGTCGCGTACCGCTGCTCGGGCGCCCAGGAGAGCGCGCGCCGAACGACGCCGTCGATCGCGACGGACACGTGCGGTGCGTGATCGCGCACGGAGGGGGTGTCGAGCATGGCGGCGCTGTTTGCCATCTCCACGATCGTGTCGGCGTCGCGCGCCGCGCGCCCCGTGAGCGCCTCGAACAGGATGGCTCCGAGCGCGTAGAGGTCGGCGCGTTCGTCGACGTGGCTCGACTCGAACGTCTCGGGCGCGAGGTACCGCGGCGAGCCGACGATCGCGCCCGTCTGCGTGAGGGTCATGGCGCTCGAGAACCAGGCGACGCCGAAGTCGAGGATCACCGGCCCGCGCTCTGCGTGCAGGACGACGTTGCGCGGCTTGAGGTCGCGGTGGACGACGCCGACCTCGTGGCAGGCTTCGAGCGTCGCGGCGAGCTGCACCGCGAGGCGGACCGCTTCGTCGGTGTCCATCGGGCCGCGCGCGAAGCGGTCGGCGAGGGGCTCGCCTTCGATGAGCTCGAGCACGAGGACGTCGAGGTCTTCGCCGGGGAGGAAGTCGATCGCGCGCGCGACGCCCGGGAGGCGCAGCTTCGTGAGGATCGCGAACTCCCGCTCGAACCGACGTCGCGCGACGGGGTCCGCCGAGCGGAGCGGGTCGAAGACCTTGAGCGCGACCTTCGCGTTGGAGCGCTCGTCGAGCGCGCGGTAGACCGACGCGACGGTGCCGTCCGCGATCTTCGCCTCCACGACGAAGCGGTCGGCGATGCGCGTGCCCTTGGACAGCGCGTGAGGGACGAGGCCGTTGGAACCCGCGTCGAGCGCGTACACTTCAGGCTTCCTCCTCGTCGGCCTCGGCGATCGACGCGAACCAGGCCTCGGCCGCCTCCGACTCCATGCGCCCTTCGAGCGCGAGCAGCTCGAAGCGCAGACGGTGCTCGTCGTCCGTCTCGCGGATGCAGCGCGACAAGTACGCGTCCTCGAGCGCCTGCGGCTCCAGTCGACGACCGAGCGTCTCCAGCGCACGTTCGAGGCGCGTCGACGCGTCGTCGGGGAGGACGTGCGCGAGGTCCGCGGCGCGGCGTCGCGCGGCGAGGAGGAAGGCGTCGGGTGCATCGGTCATCGCGATGCGGTCGGCGATGGTGCCCCGCCCTGCTCCGACGATGCGCTCCGCGATCCGGCGACGGGTTCTCACGGGGAGCGCGTCCTCGGGGCGACCGCAGTACGCGCGCGCGACACGCGTCTCCTCGTCGAGCGCGAGCGAGGCGGACGCTGCGTCGGCGCGTCGGACGAGCTCACGATGGACGTCGGCGCGCCTCGTAGCGGCCGAACCATGTGCGGCGGACGTGTCGCCCGCAGCGGTCACGTCGTCGAGCACGCCCGGGGCGGATCGGGCTTCGATCGTCGTCGGGTCGCTCTTCGGCGCGGCGAGCTGCGCGTGGCGAACGGCGTCGAGGATCTGCTGGCCGTCCTCCGCGATGCGTCGGTGACGACGCCCCATCCGCGCCGCGAGGAACGCCCCGAGCAGCAACACGATCCCGGCGCCTCCGAAGGGCACCGGCCCGCGGCGCGGATCGGGCGCCTCGGGCGTGGCCTGCGGCGGCGCTTCGACGATCGGCGCGACCGGCTCCACGGGCACGACCGGCTCCACGGGCACGACCGGGAGCTCGGACATCCCGCCGCCGGGGAGCGCGGGCGCGACCGCGGTCGGCGCGGCGGTGAGCGCGGAGACCGTCGCGGCGCGCACGACGTCGAGGCTCATCAGCTCGATCGGCACGAGCGCGAGGCCCGTCGCGGCGAGGACGACCGCGACCTCCGGCTTGAGGCGATCGCGCACGGCGGCCGGCAGCTTGAACGCGCGCCGCAGCTTCTCGAGCGCGGCCGGCTCCGGCGAGCCGCTCTTGGTCTTCGGAGGCCGACGCAGCCGTAGGAACCACGACGCAATCGCGAGGCTCCCCGTGCTGCACGCGGCGGCCAGCAGCGGGAACTCGAGCAGCGGGACGGCAGCGACCACGGAGGCCGGCGCAGCGGCCGCGGCGAGCGCGCTCTCGGCGGCGGGGAGCAACAGGCTCGCCCCGCCGAACAAACCGGCGAGCGCACCGTAGCGCGCGCGCGCACCCTCGGACGCGGTGACGGGGTAGCGCGACTCCGTCAACACACCTTGCATCGACTTCAGCACCGACAACACACGCTCGCCCATCAGCGCGATCAGGGTCGGGAGCACGAGGAAGAGCGCGTGGTGCAGTCCGATGTCGGCGCCCAGCACGGTGCTCCCGATGAACATCACGCCGGCGATGAATGCGACGGTGCACCACGCGTAGAGGCGCCACCCCGAAGTGCCGACGTCGTCGACGACCTCGCAGTGCGCCCCTGCGGTCTCGAGCTCGTCGGCGAGCCGACACGCTTCGTCGCGGTCGACGAACGACAGGAGGCGCTGCGGTCCTTCTTCGAGGGCGGCGATGCGCTCGGCGAGCGCGGCGTCGTGCAGCTTCGTGTCACGCTCCGGGAACCGTGTCGCGATCGCCCCCATCAGCGCCGCCGGATCGCGGACGCTCTTGAGCACGACGTGTGAAGAGCCCGGCTCGTAGCTGAACGGGTGGTCCGAACCGCAAGACGGACACGACGCCGACTTCGGGTCGATGCGTGCGTCGCAGTGCAGACACGGCGGGTGCGCTTTACGACGGCGCGCGAACGCGAGCGCGGGGTCCGGGTTGTCGAGTGTCCACCGCGCGAGCGCGGCGCTCGCGAAGCGATCGTCCGGGCTGCGCAGCAGCGCGCGATCGACGAGCTGTACGAGACCTTCGGGCGCCTCCGGGCGGAGCAAACGTACCGACGGGATGTCATCGTGCGTGCGTTTGAACGCGAGCTGGGTGAGGGAGTCGGCGGCCTGCGGGACCTGCCCGGTGAGGCACTCGTAGAGCGTGGCGCCGACGCCGTACAGATCCACCCGCGGGTCGTAGACGGAGCCGGCGAACAGCTCGGGCGCCATGTAGTCGGGCGTCCCGACGGTTGTGCCGGTCTGGGTGAGCTCGGAGGCGGCGTCGAAGCGTGCGCTGCCGAAGTCGAGCAAGTACACGCGGCCGTCTTCGGCGATGCGAACGTTCTGCGGTTTGACGTCGCGGTGCACGATGCCGGCGCCGTGCGCGGCGATCAGCGCGTCGAGGAGCGCGCCGGCGATGGCGCGGATGCGGTCGAAGTGCAGCGGCCCCTCCTTCGCGATGAGCTCGTCGAGGCCGACGCCGTCGATGAAGTCCATGACGACGGTCGGGTCGCCCTCCCACCGGATGACGTCGTAGGTCGCGACGATCGAAGGGTGGTTGAGCTTCGTGAGCGCCGAGAACTCGCGGCGGAGGCGTGTGAGGGCGTCCGGGGAGTCGAGGAGCTGGCGGTGCAGCCGCTTCAGCGCCACGACCTGCCCGGTGCGGGCGGAGGTGGCACGAAAGACGCGACTGGTGGCGCCTCGGCCGACGAGCTCGAGGTCGCGATAACCCGGCGGCGGGAGCATCGTGGTCTTCAGATTCTACACGAGGGGCCCGCCGAACATTCCATTCCACGCCGGCCGAGTCCTCAGTAGGCTAGCCGCCTTGGCCACGAAGAAGACCACGACGAAGAAGAAGACGCGGCGCACCAAGGCAAAGCCCGCGTCCCGCGGACTCGAGGCGCCCGAGGTCGTCTCGGGGGAGGAGGTTCCGGAGGCGGTGTCGGCGCTCGCCGCACAGGTCGCCGAGGACGGCGGCGCGGCGGTTGCGACGTACCGCGACCCGCTCGGCGGACACTGGCAGGTGCTCGCGGCGCTGCCGCTCGACAAGGTCGCGCCGATCGCATTCCAGCGCGACCTGTCCGACACGCACGTGAAGAAGCTGCACGGGGTGATCGATCGCATCGATCGGTTCCTCGATCCGATCATCACGGTGCGCGAGGGCGAGCAGTACCTCACGCCGAACGGGCACCACCGCCTGGAGGCGATGAAGCGCATCGGGGCGCGCTCGATCCTGTCGATCGTGGTCGTGGAGCCGGAGCTCGCGTTCCAGATCCTCGCGCTCAACACGGAGAAGGCGCCGAACCTCAAGGACCGGTCGCTGGAGTGCATCCGCATGGTGCGCGCGCTCGCGGACCTCGGTGACGATCCGGAGTCGACGTACGCGGTCGAGCTGGAGGAGCCGTTCTATCTGACGGTCGGCGCGGCGTACGAAAGGAAGGCGCGGTTCTCGGGCTCGGCGTACCAGTCGATCCTCAAGAAGGTGGAGTCGTTCCTCGACGCCCCGCTGTCGGAGGCGATCGCGACGCGGGAGGCACGGGCGGCGCGCATCCTCGAGGTCGACGACGAGGTCGCGCGGCTCGTGAAGGCGCTCAAGGACAAGGGCTTTTCGTCGCCGTATCTGAAGACGTTCGTCGTCGCGCGCCTGAACCCGGTGCGCTCCCCGAAGGCGTCGATGGATTTCGACGACGCGATGGACAAGATGATGTCGAAGGCGGAGGCGTTCGACCTCGACAAGGTCGACCCGTCCCAGATCTCGGCGAGTGGGGGTTATGGCGGGGGTGACGACTGATTCGGCACGCGCACAAAAAGCGGGATTGACTGGGCGCGTCATCCCTCGGCACCCTGACGTTGACTGATTAGTCAATCTATCTGGAGAACGACCCGCCTATGCTGACCTACCGACCCCCCATCCGTGAAATGCGCTTCCTCCTGGAGGCCTTCGGCTACGACCAGATCGCGAGCCTCGACGCGTACGCCGCGTACGACCTCGAGACGGCCGTCGCGCTCCTCGACCAGACAGGTCAGTTCGGCGTGAGCACACTGCTCCCGCTGAACGAAGTCGGCGACACGGAAGGTTTGAAGTGGGACGCCGAGACCGGCGCGGTGAAGACGCCGACCGGTTTCCGCGAGGCGTGGGGGTCGCTTCGCGACGCCGGCTTCCTCGGGCTGACCGGCCCGGAGGCCTACGGCGGCGGTAACGCGCCGGAGGCGATCGGCTCGATGATGGGTGAGATCACCGCGTCGTGTAACAAGTCGCTCGGCATGTGTCCGGGGCTGACGCGCGGCCTCATCGAAGCGCTCGCCGCGCACGGCAGCGAAGAGCAGAAGAAGCAGTTCCTGCCGAACCTCATCACCGGGCAGTGGTCGGGCACGATGTGCCTCACCGAGCCGCAGTGCGGTACCGACCTCGGCATGTGCCGCATGAAGGCCGAGCCCGACGGCGACGCGTACCGCCTCACGGGCACCAAGATCTGGATCACCTTCGGCGAGCACGACTTCACCGAGAACATCGTGCACCTCGTCCTCGCGCGCCTCCCGGACGCGCCGGAGGGCATCAAGGGCATCAGCACGTTCATCGTCCCGAAGCACACGATCGAGGACGGCAAGCCGAACGGCGTGAAGTGCACGGGCCTCGAGCACAAGATGGGCATCCACGCGTCGCCGACGTGTGTGATCGACATGGAGGACGCCAAGGGCTACCTCATCGGCAAGCCGCACAAGGGCATGCGCGTGATGTTCACGATGATGAACGCGGCGCGTTTGCACGTCGGCGTCGAGGCGCTCTCCGGCGCGGAGATCGCGTACCAGACCGCCGTCGCGTTCGCGAAGGACCGCCGGCAGAGCCGCTCGCTCGACCCCGAGAAGCAGGAGCTCGACAAACCCGCCGACAACATCCTCGTGCACCCCGACGTGCGCCGGATGCTCCTGAACCAGAAGGCGACGAACGAAGCGATGCGCGGCCTCACGATGTGGGCGGCGATGCAGATCGACCTCGCGCACCACAGCAAGGACGAGAAGCTGCGCGAAGAGGCGTCGGACCTCGCGGCGCTGCTCACGCCGGTCGTGAAGAGCTACTGCACCGAGCGCGGCACCGCGAACATCAGCGAGGCCATGCAGGTGTGTGGCGGCTCCGGGTACACGAAGGACTGGCACATCGAGCAGTACTACCGCGACACCCGCATCACGATGATCTACGAGGGCACCAACCACATCCAGGCGCTCGACCTCGTCGGTCGCAAGCTCCCGATGCACGGCGGCCGCCTGATGCAGACCTTCGCGGCGCGCGTCACGGACCTCATCCGTCGCAACAAGGACAACGAGGTGATGTCGGAGTTCACGGCGCACCTGAAGACGGCGTCGAAGAACCTCAACGCCATCACGATGGAGCTCGCCGCGAAGGGCATGGAGGACCGCGAGGAGGCCGGCGCCGCCGCGTCGAACTACCTCAACGTCTTCGCGCTCACCGCGCTCGCGTACACCTGGTGCGTGCAGCTCGAGAAGGCGACGTCCGAGGCGTCCGCGTACCACACGACGAAGGTGAAGACGGCGCGTTACTTCTTCGAGAACGTGCTCCCGGAACAGGAGTCGCTGATGGCGATCATCCGCGCCGGCAAGAAGAACATGATGGCGTTCGACGCCGAAGAGTTCGAGCCCGTCTGAGTCAACCCCACCGGACCGGCCGCCGCGCTTCGGGCTCGGCGGCCGCGTACGGTGACTTCGTCCCCTCCGAGAAGAGCCGCGCGATCGGATCGAGCTGCCGGCAGAAACGCAGCTTTCCCCGCTCCACCCAGACATCGAGATCGAAGTCGACGCCCTCGTCGAGGCCGCGCCACGCCGGGCGGCCTTCGGCGTCGAGGTAGTGGCGCACGCGACGGCCGATCTCCGGCGGGCGCATCGCGGCCGCGATCGCGGACGGATCCTCCGCGAAGTACGTGACGAGGTGCGCCGCGTGCGTGGGCTCGATCGGGCGCGTCGCGATCACCGCGACCACGCCGTCGTGCTCCAGCAACGAAGGTGAAACGAACGGCGCCGCCGCCGCCGCGAACACCGGGTGCGGCGGCGCTTCCCCGGCGCCCAACGTCAGCGCCCCCGTGGCCGCGACGAAGTGCCGACACACGTCGGGGCCTTCGGGGCGCGGGCGATCCGGGTGCCACCACAGACCGTCGAGGCCGAGGTGGTCGAACGGCCGCTTCACCGGGAGCCGGTCGAAGGGGCAGCACGACACGCTGAGGAGCGGCAGCCCGGCGTCGTACTGGTGCTCGAGGCGATCGAGCTCGGCTTCGTGTCGCGCGGCGTCCTTCGGCTCGGCGTCGATCAGGCGAACGCGCGCCTGCGTGTGTTCGTCGAGGAGGCGCCGACGCGCCTTCGCGGTGAACGCGCCGCCGACCACGTCACGCGTCCGGATAGAGCGCGTCCCAATCGACGCGCGCGATCTCGTAGAACGTGTGGATGTCGTCGACCGTCTCGAGGTGCACGGCGGTACCGTCGGTGAGGAACGCGACGGCGGGGGGACGCGGGCCCTGGTTCGGGCCGGGGACGTTGCGGTCGCACCAACGGTCGTGCGGCGGGTGTTGGATCATCGCCTTCCCGAACCGGCGATTGAGCGCGTACATGAGCCGCTCGGTCGTCAGGTGTTCGGGGAGCACGCCCTCGTAGAGGCCGTGGAGATCGTAGTCGGCGTGAAAGCAGTGTCCGGCGGCGTCGCGAACGAGGTGACCGTCCTCCGCATCGCCGATCGTGAAGCCGAGCCCTTCGAGCTTCGCGACGGCGGCGGCGTGGGCCGACGCGGTCGGATAGTCGTCGGGCGCGCACACCACCAACCCGGCGTGAGGACCGGTGCGCGCGGTCTTGGCCTTGAGCTCCATCGGCTTCGGGAGCGCGTCGGGATCCTTGCGGTACGCGAGCGACGCCGGATTCGAGTCGCGCACGATGATGAAGTGCCCCGACTGCTTCGCGACGTCCGCGAAGTGCGACGCGTCACCCGGGTGGATTCCGGTCACCGAGGCGTCGGGCGCCGCAGCGAAGGTCTCCCTCATTTGGCCGGCCTTGGCGTCCAGGACGGTCGCGCGCCACTGCATCGCCGCGGTGGGCGCCAGCGTCAGCTCGTAGGCGGACACCGCAGCACGGAGCGCGCCGTCCGCCGCGAGGTGCTCGGTCGCGAGCCCCTCGCCGCGCGGGAGGGGATCGAGGTGGGCGCCGATGTTGAACGGCCCGGCCCGAAACACCTTCGACACGACGACCGAAGGCTACCAAGCCCGGTCCGGCGAGGCACGTGCATTCAGCGATCGATGCGACAGATGTCCGTCTCGGTGTCACGTGCCGAGCACGCCACGCCCTTGTAGAGGAACACTTCTTCGGTGGTGGACACGACGAGGTCCTGGAGGCCGTCGCCGTCCACATCGCCGGCCGCGACGTTCCGGTAGCCGAGGGACGGCAGGCCGATCGCGTCCGGGCGCTCCAACATGCGCGCGTACGCGTCCTTGACCTTGGCGACGCGCCCCTCGAAGTCGATGTACCGCACGCCGGAGTCATCGACGAACGTGATCTCGTCCGCGGCGTCGATGTCGACGTTCGCGACCCCGATGCCCAAGGGCGCCGTCGAGGGAGATCCGATGGCGATCTTGTCCAGCTGCGACTCGAAGCCACCCGCGCCGTCACCCCAGCGGATCGCGACCTCGGACGAGAGACCCATCGGGCGCGCCACCCCCGCCGTCAACGCGCCCGCGTCGAGCGCGACCGCGACGTCGAGCGCCCCGTCTTGGTCGAAGTCGCCGACGCGCATCATCGTCGGGGCGACGTCTGCGGGCAGCACGAGGTTCTGCCGGCACTCGAGCTCGTCGCCGCCGAGCCCGTAGACGCCGAAGGCGTAGTTCTGTCCCGCGAGCTCGTTGATGTCCGGCCCCCAGACCTTCTGCACGATGAGCTCGTCGAACCCGTCGCCATCGAGATCCGCGGCCGCCGCCTGGAGGAAGCCCCCCGACGGGAGCTGACAGTCGGCGGGCTCGGCGGGCTCGTGCACCGTCATCACGCTCGCGCCGAACGCGCCGCTCCAGCTGTACACGCGCGCGCTTCGGCGCGGCCCCATGCCCGGTTCGCCCATGCCCGACGGCTCCAGCGTCACGACATCGAGCGGCGCCGCGAGGGTCGATGTTCCGGTGTCCCTCCTGATGAAACGCCCCGCGACGACCGCGGTGAGCACCGAACCGATCTTTTCGATCACGGACGGCATGCTCTGGGTGCCATTCCCCTCCAAGCGGAAGAGCAGATCGGGTCCGTCCCGCTGCGACATCGTCGCCACGAGATCATCGATGTCGTCGCCTTCGAGTCGCACACGGGTGATGCTCGCGATGTTCGGCGCCTCGACCATCATGACCCGTTCCGACGGGAAGCCCTGGCGGCCCCCGAACAAGATCGACACGGTCTCGCGCCCCTCGATGACCGCCAAGTCCGGACGCAGGTCGCCGTCGAAGTCGCCCGCGACGATGGCTACGGCGCCCACGACGACGGGAGCCGGCAACACGTTGAAGCGCCGAGGCGTGGTCGCGAGCACGATGTCGACCGCGTTCGGCTGGGTCGCTGCGATATCGATCAGACCGTCGTGGTTGAAGTCGGCGACCGTCAGCGCGCGCCAAGGACGATCGACGACGTCCTGCGGACGCACGAGCCCCATGTCCGTCCCGAAGAACACGGCGGTCCGGTTCACGAAGTCCGCGCGCCCGTCGCCGTCGAGATCGTCGACCTTCACCAGCGCCGCTTCGTTCCGGATCGCCGCACCACACCCCGTGCAGCGCGCCGCCCTCCCGAGCTCGGGGCGCATCCGCAGCGGGCCGAAGCGTCCGTTGGGGGTGCGCTCTGCGACCGCGAGACCGACGTCCGGCATCTGCGTCATCGGGTTCATCGTGTTCACGGTGACGAGCAGCTCCGTGTCCCCGTCGCCGTCGACGTCCGCGACCCACGTCCCGCCAGGGCCCGCCGTCCGACCCTCGATGTCGACGGACTGCACGAGCGTCATGTCGCACGATGCGTCGTTCTCACACCGCACCCCGATGACGTGAACACGACGATCACCGAGGCCCGCCACCGCGAGCTCCTGCGTCGACTGCGTGGGATCGAACGAGACGACGGAGAGCTCTTCGAGCAAGTTGCCCGAGATCGTGACGGTCGCGTTTTGCGTCTCGCGCCCGAGCACCGAGAACCCGAGCCCGCCTTCGTCGTAGGCGAGGAGCACGACGGGGGAGTCCGAGGCGGCGTCCGCCTGCACCGAGAACACCCGGGTCCGCGGGGCCGGCGCCTCGGCGAACGGCACGGCCACCGGGGTCACGCGGTGTGAACGTGTCCCGCGAAACATCTGTACGCCCAGCGTCGACGGCACGACCAGGTCGGCGCGGCGATCGGCGTCCAGGTCGAGCAGCGACACTTCGCTGTCCACCTGCGCGACGGGCGCCGTCGTGAGCCTCAACAGCGGCGCGAACCGGGCGCCGTAGCCGATAGTGAGCTCGATCGACGCAGCACCGAGGACGTCATCGTAGCCATCTCCATCGACATCGGCGACGCGGATCTGAGCGCCCGGGATGGCCGCGGTCGTCAGCAACTCGAACTGGCCCGATGGCGCCCGGCAGATCCCGTCGCGGCCGCAGGCCCAGCGGGGTGGACACGTGTCGCCGACCTCGGTGCACACGAACTGACACGCCAGGGCGGTCCCGGGTGCCCCGCACCTCGGTGCGTCGCCGACCACCGGGGCGCCTTGTCCAGCGTCCCTCGGGATCACGTCGCAGTACTCGTTGGCGAAGGGCTCGACGACGCCGTTGCCGCAATAGCCCTCGACGACGGGCTCGAAGTCCTTGCACCCCACCAGCGCGACGAGCGCGACGAACCACCACTTACGCATCACCCGAGAACCCACGCGTCGTACGGCGACGAAACCCGCAGAAAAAAAAGCTCCGCCTACCAGGAGATGGCCATCGAGGACGGCCCCGGCGTCAGGAGCGCGGCCGGTTCGGGGTCATCCGCGAGCCACAGGAGCGCCGCGGTCGCCGCCGCGAGCACACCGGCCACGCCGAGCCCGATCGTCGCACGCACGAAGTCGTCCCGCGAGCTCTGGGCGGCGTCGTACGCCACGAGCTCGGCGAAGGTCAGCCCCGGCCCCAGGCGTTTTTCGTCGTAGGCGCTCGCGTCGGCCTGCGCCGCAAACGCCGCGCGCATGGTGATCGCGCCGGCCGTGAGCGCCACCGCTGAGGCCCCGGCCGCGACCCACGCCCCGATGCGCATCGGCGCCACCGACAGCTCGGCCTCCACTTCGGTGCTCGCGCCGCGGTCGACCTTCAACAGGCGCACGTACGGCTCGTGCCCCGACTCCACCACGGCGACCACGTGCTCCCCCGGCGCCAACGCGAGCGGCTCGGCGAGCGGCGCGCGGCCGATGACGCGCCCGTCGACATCGACCCGGGATCCCTCGGGGGCGCGCACCGTGACGTGCCCGGGCGTGGGCTCGAGGACGGGGTTGAGCGCCACGACGCCGTCCTCGACCGCGACGGTCTCCAGCGTCTGCGCGACGAAGCCGGGTGCTTCGACGCGCACCACGTGCTCACCCGGCGACACGATGAACCCCGCCGGGATCGGCGTCGGCTCCCCGTCGTCGATACGCGCGGTTGCGGCCTCCACGTTGGCGGCGACGATGATCCGGGCCTGAGGCTCGGCGACGACCTCCGCGGGCGCGTCCGTGGCGTTGCGCTCGAGCATCGGCGCGAGAGTCGCGAGGTGCTGCACGGCGTGGCTGCGCCGCGAGCCCTTGGGCGACGCGTCGAGGTACGCGCGATACAGCTCGACGGCGCGCTCGAGATGTACGTCCTCCTGATCGACGAAGTACTGGAGGCGATGCGCCTGCGCCGCGGAGAAGAGCACGGAAGGACGACGTTCGATCGCGAGCACCTCCTCGAACGCATTCACCGCGACGTCGTACTGCCCCTGCCGATAGGCCTCACTCCCCGCGCGGTAGAGCTCCCGCGCGCGATCCGCCGGCGACGCAGCGAGGACGATCATCAACACGACCACCGACATCGATCAGTCCTCCTTCGCCGCTTCCCACGGTTCGAGATCGTCGAGGTCCGGCGCGTCGGGCTGCGGCGCCTTCTTTCGACGTCGCAACCGAACCGTCACCTCGCGGTCCTCGCTGAGATCCACGCGCACGGTCTTCGTCGCGTGGCCCGGAGCGCGCACGGTCCACGACGCGGGGGCGTCGGACCGCGACACCTCCACGGGCCCCGGGCCTCGCCGCAGTAGGACACCGTCGGCCTCCACGCGCGCGTTGGCGGGGATCTGGACGAGCTCGATACGCACCGTCGACGGCGCAGCGGCTTCGACGGACTCTGGCGTCGCCGCAATTCGTTCTGCGACCGCAGGGGGCGCTTCGACCGACGGCGCCTCGACCGCCGGCGCCTCCACCACCGCGGCGCGCTCCGCTGCGTCGTCCTCGGGTTCGTCCCGCACGCTGCTTTGGACCATCGCGACGAGCGCGACGGCGAGCACCGCCAACGCCACCCCGCCCCACAGCGCGAGCGGACGTTTCTTCGTCGGCGGTGGCGGCGCCGACTCCATGGTCTCCAACGGCAACGTCGGCGGTCGAAGATCCGCCGTCACCGCGTCCCGCGCGACCCGGTCCGAGGTGCCGGCGAGCTCGAGGAACGGGACGTCGACCGGGCTCCCACGCGAGGCGTCGGCGAGCGCCGTCATGGCCTCGGCGAGGGAGGCCGGGCGCTGGTCGGGGGCCTTCGCCAACATCCACTGCACGACACGCCCGACCGCCTCCGAGACGGACGGCTCCACCGTGTGCGGCGACGGCGCGGGGTCGTTCACCTGCCGCGCCATCACCATGAACGCGTTCGGCGCGGGGAACGGCAGCTGGCCGGTGAGCATCTGGAACACGACGACACCGAACGCGTAGATGTCGGCGCGGTGATCGACCTGCGCGCCCGTGCACTGCTCGGGCGCCATGTACGAAGGTGTCCCCATCGTCACGCCCGTGTCCGTGTGGTGCCAACGCGGGTGGTCTTCGTCGAGGAGCTTCGCGACGCCGAAGTCCAGCAGCTTCGCGCTCCACCGCCCGGCCTCGTCCTTCGGCACGAGCACGTTCGAAGGTTTGAGGTCGCGGTGCGCGACGCCCGCCGCCCCCGCGGCGTCGAGCGCGCGTGCGATCGGGTCGAGCAGCTCGAGCGTCTCGTCCACCGTGAAGCGCCCGTTCTCCGCGATGAGCTCGGCGAGCGTCGGCCCGTCGACGAGCTCCATGATGTGGTAGTGCCGGCCGTCTTCGAGCTGGCCGAACGCGAAGATGTCGATGATGCCACTGTGGTCGATCTTGTTGACCGCGCGCGCCTCCGACACGAACCGCGACACGATCTGCGGGTCGGACGAGTAGTGCTCGCTCAGCACCTTGATCGCCGCGCGCTTCTCGATGATCCGGTGCACGCCGCGGTACACCGCTCCGAATGTCCCCGCGCCGATCTGCGCCTCGACGACGTAGTCGCTGACGACGTCGCCCGGCTCGAGCGCCTTCCCGAATCCACGCGTCGGGAGGGGCGTCGGGCGACGCTCGAGCGTCTCCAGAACCGGCCCCGCGCTCGAGTGCGCCAGCAACGACTCGACCTCTTTGCGCAGCTCGGCGTCGCTCCCGCACACCTGCTCGAGGAACGCGGGCCGCTCGTCGAGCTCGAGCGCCGTGACGTCGAGGAAGACCGCCTTCACTCGGGCGTAGCGTTCCGCGTCCATCCCCCTCACTGCTCCAACAACGCTCGGCGCAGCCACGCCTTCGCCATCGTCCACTCCGATTCGACCGCTCTCTTGGAAACGTTGAGCGCTTCGGCGACCTCCGCGACCGTCAAACCCCCAAAGAAGCGCATCGCAACGATCTCGGCCTGCCGCGGGTCGAGCTCGGCGAGCTCCCGCAGGGCGTCGTCGAGCGCGATGACGTCGTGGTCACGCTGCGGCGACAGCGCGACGCCCTCGTCCAGCTGCACACGCACCACCCCGGCCCCGCGTTTGTCCCGAGAGCGCGACCGTGCGTGATCCACCAGGATCCGCCGCATCATCTGGGCGGCGACGGCGAAGAAGTGCGCGCGATCGTTGAACGATGCGCGATCCTGACGGACGAGCACGAGGTAGGCCTCGTGGACCAACGCGGTGGCCTGCAGGGTGTTCTCGCGCGACTCCCGCTGCATCAGCGCCGCGGCGCGGCGGTGCAGCTCGTCGTAGACGACGGGCATCAGCGCGTCCGCCGCCTCACGATCGCCGCCGCGCGCCGCCGCGAGGAGCTCGGTGACCTCTCCGCCCGCCATCTCGAGGAGAGAATGCGCGAACCCGAGAGGACGGACAATCGGCGCCACACCCGCACATCGCGGGCCACACACACACTTCGACTCAGTACTTGCGCTTAGCGCGGCGCTTGTAGCGGTCCGGGACCTTCTCGAGCGAGTCGACGATGTGCACCACGCCCTCGTCGTCCGTGAACGTGTAGTACGCGTCGGTCGTCGCTTCACGCGCGCGACGTTCGACGTCGTCCGCGAGCGTCTTCGCCTGACCGCGCATCCCGACCGGGAGCATCGCGCGCCCCACGTCCGTGAACCCGAAGAAACCCGCCGCGCCGAGCACCACCGCGAATACGGCGAGCAACACCCGACGGCGACGCGAACGCCGGAGCGCGAGCTCCGCCTCGGTGGGCGGCAACGGAGTGGGCGGTGGACGCGGTGGCAACGGCTCGATCTCCAGCGGCGCCTCGACTTCGACGGGCGCAGGGGGCGGCGGCGGCTCGGGCCCCGCGGGGTCGACCTCGTTCACCGACTCCTGCACGCGCAAGGAGATCTGGTCCGTGATCGGCACCGTCTCGAGCCGGTCGTCGCGCTCGTCGCTCACCCTTCGCGGAGTCTACGCTGCTTGGGCGTCGCGGTGGGAGTCCGACGACGCAGGTTCAGGGGGGCGGCGCGTTCGACTGGCCCTTCACGTAGAGCTGAATCAGCGTGACGTTGTCCTGGTACACACCCGCGACGGGGCGCGTGCCGACCCAGGACCAGATCGCGCCCTGCTGCTCGGCGTGCTCGGGCTGCGCGAAGTCGACCGCGACCTGCGCGCCGCGCGGTTCGTTGGCGTAGTGGAAGCGGCGCTCGAAGACGTCCTCGCGGCGGTACATCTTGTAGCTGTCGTAGTTGGTGCGGTTGAAGAAGACCCGCGTCGGGCCGACGGTGCGCTCGTTCAGCGTCGGGTACAACGGGTACGCGAGGCCGCCCCAGAAGCCGCGCTGCATGCCGATCCTCGCGGCGCCGACGTAGCCACCCGCGAGCTCGTTGTAGAAGCCGATGCCATTGGGGTGGCTGTGCTGGATCGCGAGCGCGCCGGGAACCACGGTGAGCGCCGCGATGGTGTACGCGATGGCGGGTCTGCTGCCGAAGTCGAACGCGTCGAGGGATCCCCACAGCGCGCGCGCGGCGAGGATCGAGAGCGCGGGGAGCGCGTTGTACCAGTGCTTCACGCCGCCGAAGATCGGGGTGTCGGGCATCGCGATCAGGAACACCGGGAGCGCGACGCCGACCAGGAGCAGACCGTCCGCGAGGTTCCTCCGACGAACGAAGGCAACGAGGGCGCGCAGCAGACCGAGCGCGCCGAGCAACACGATGGGCGCGGGCACCGTGTAGAACGTCATCACCACCGGGAAGTGCCACGGGAACGGCGGCTTGATGAGCAGGTCCCCGAGGTAGAGCGCCGGGTAGTGCTCGTGGTGCATGTGGAACAACAGGTACGCGTTGATGCGCCCGAAGGTGTCGTGCCACAGGTGCGGCCACGTCGCGATGAAGACGAGCGGTCCGATGATCGCGCAGGTCCACAGCACGATCGGCACGCGCGGGAGGCGGACGTCGGTGCCGCCGAGCGGAGCGCGCACGAGGCGCGGCGCGAGCGGGTCGGGCGGCTCGATCAGCCAGAGCAGGATGAAGACAAACGGGAGGAACAGCGCGTTGAGCTTCGTCGCGAGCGCGAGCCCGAACACGACGCCGCACTGGATCGCGCGGCGCCAAACCTGACCGCGCGGCGCACGCAGCGCGCGGACGAACATGTAGATCGAGAACGTCCACATCGCGGTGATCGGGACGTCGAAGCAGGCGAGGTGCGCGTCGAAGAAGTAACGCGGCATCACCGCCATGAAGAGCGCAGCGAGGACGCCGGTGCGTTCGTCGACGAGCTCCTTCGCGAGCAGGTAGGTCGCGACGAGGCTGAAGCCGCCGAACAGGAAGCCGGTCACGCGGAACCCGGTCGACGGGGACGTGACGCCGAGCCACTCGGAGAAGACGTGGTACGTGATGCCCTGGCAGAGCTTCACGAGCGGCGGGTGCTCGGTGTTGTAGCTGAAGTGTTTGGCGATCTCGGTCGCGGTGAAGGCGTCGAAGAAGCGCGACGAGAACAGAACGCCCCACCACCCGGAGTACTCCTGCGCGGCCTTGAAGTAGTAGCCCTCGTCGCGCGTGAAGCCGACGCTGGAGGCCGTGCTCCACAGCACCGCGACGTAGGCGAGCGCGATCAGCCAGACGATGTGAATCGTCTTCACGTTCTTCACGGCGCGAGCTCCTCGGCGGTGCGGATGTCCGCGGTGAAGCAGAAGTGGTTCACGCCCGCGTCCACGGTGGAGATCGCAAAGGACACCGTGGCGGTCCCGGCGGTCGCGGTGCGGACGTAGAACGGCTCGAAGTAGTCCTCGAGCTCGAAGACGAAGCGCTGCGGCGGGCCGCCGTCGAAGGCGACGTCGAGGTCGATCGGCGCGCGTGCGTTGAGCGATCCATTGAGTGTATGGCCGGCGCGTCCGTAGAGCCGCCCGGCGAGCGGCACGCGAGGATACTCGACGATCAGCCGCCCCTCCCCCGGCGGGTGCGCCCACAGACACAGCCGCGAGTGGTCACCCATCAAGTGATACTCGGGCGCGACGTAGAACCAGTCCTTGTCGTAGGGGCACTGCCAGCGGCCGGCGCCGCCGCGGCCGGAGGTCCACTCGCTGCACGCGGTGCGGGTGCCGTTTTTCTCGTGGAAGACCTTCGCGTCGCGCAGGCGCGCGAGGAAGTCGTAGCGGATCGTGTTGGCGCCGGGGTTGTTCAGGAGCGCGACGGTGGTCCCGGCCGGCGTCGTGAAGCGCTCGGCGAGCTCGAGGCCGCGCGCGGTGAGCGCATCGACGAGCGGTTCGCCGTCCCCGAAGATGCCGAACACCCATATCCGTTGGTGGCCGTCGAGGTCTTCGCGGAGGGGGGCCTTCACAGCGAGCGGTCCCAGGTGCCCGACGTGTTCGTACACCCGCGTCGCGAAGTGCGGGACGACGAGGATCAGGTCGCCGGCGCGGTGCCCGTCGAGGATGGGTTTCGCGGCTTCGGCGATCGCCTCGGCGGAGGGCCCTTCGTCGACGGTGAGCCAGAACGCCGCGCCGTAAAGGCCGCCGCCGAGCGCGACGAGGAGCCCCAGCGCAGCGACCCCGCGGGGCGCGGGCTGGGCGACGGTCGAACGCACGGACGCGCGGGAACTTAGCGGGTCGACCGTCGACCGTCGACCGTTCAGTTCGCCGCGTTGCGGCGATAGACGACGAGGAGCCCTGCGAGGATCACCAGGGCGCCGCCGATCCACACGCGCGCGGTGGGGAGGAGGTCGAACACGAGGACGTCGGCGATGACGGCCCAGACCGGCGAGCTGTACGAGGCCGCGGCCACCACCGCGGCGCGGTCGTGGCGGTAGGCGTTGGTCATCAGGACCTGCCCGAACGTGGAGGCGATCCCCACGAGCACGACGGGCCCCACGAGGTGCGCGGGCGGGATACGGGGGAGCGTCCCGTCGAACGCGAGCTGCCCGAGGATCGCGAGCGGCAGGAGCGTCAGCTGGAACCAGAACACGATCGCCTGCGGCGACTCGGACTTCCCCATCCGCCGCACCGCGAGGTGCGCGCCCGCGGAGAGGCACGTCGCGCCGAGCGCGATGAGCCCGAACGGCGTCCCGGCGGCGAGCTGCGGCCCGATCAACACGGCGCACCCGGCGAGCCCGAGCACGAGGCCGCCCCAGACGACCGGCCCGACGCGCTCCGTCGCCCCCATCAACAGCGGCGCGCCGAGCGCGACGATCAACGGCTGCAGCTTGGTGATCAGCGTGAGGTCCGCGAGCGGCAGCGACTTCGTCGCCGTAACGAGCCCGACCATCGCGAAGAACCCGAGCAGCGAGCGCAACAGGATCATGCGCTTGCCGTGCACGACGAACGTCCCGCTGCCGACGGCGCAGTACAGCGCGCAGAACGGCAGCGAAACGATGCACCGAAACGTGATCACCTCGAACGGCGACATCTCGGAGCGCGCCACCTTCACGGCGCCCGCCATCACCGTGAACGCGAGCGCGGCGAGCGCCATGAGCAGCGGGCCGCGCCGGAGGTGTCGCAGGGGCATCGGGGGTGGTGGGTAACACGGAGGGTGGCGATGGCGGTGCGGAGAAATACCCGCGCCAGGTGAGGGGATCGTCGAACGCGGGGATCGGACTCGGATGCGGACTCGGATTCGGACTCGGATTCGGACTCGGATTCGGACTCGGATTCGGACTCGGACTCGGATTCGGACACGGATTCGGATGCGGACACGGAATCGGACTCCGCTCCCTACCCCCTCACAGCGTCAGGTTCACGCCCACGCCCACGCTCCAATCATCCACCGACATATACCCGTCATCCGTCGCCTGCCACACGCGCCACCAGCGCGCCTGGGCGCTCAGGACCCACGCGATCGGGACCGTCGCCTGGGCGACGATCGCGGAGCGGTCGTCGATCGCGAACAGGTCGTCCGTGCCGGTGATGTTGATGCGGAAGTAGAACGCCGAGAACTCCACGAACTCGAGCGCCGGCACCTCCAGCGACAAACGCAGCGTGCCCTCGTCGCGGCCGCCGTCGTAGTTGAGGTACTCGCCGCCGACGTAGATCCAGTTCGGCAAGCCCGCGCGCAGGTCCAGGAAGACACCGTTCTTCGCGCCCGGGTTGCCCTGCGAGCAGTCGGCGAGGTTGCCGCACAGGACGCCGAGCTTCGTGCGGCGCGAGCCGCCGTTCGATGCGAGCACCTGGTAGCGCTCGATCTCGTAGACCGTGTTGAAGTACGGGCCGCGGTAGTCACCCGAGACGCGCTGGTATTCGGTGCGCAGGTCCGCCTCGAACGTGTCGAGCACCAGCGGCACCGTGACGCGCCACAACACACCCGCGTGCCAGCCGAGCCCGTGGTCGACGACGCTCATCTTGTTGAGCGCGGTGTACGGCGTGATCGTCAGGAACGGCAGCGTCACCACCTCGAAGCCCACGTCCAACCCCGAGATCACCAACGCACGATCGCGCTCCACCGAAGGGATGCCTTCGTTCGTCACCACCCGATCCATCGACGACGTCAGCTGCAACGGCGCGGTCACGTCGGTGAGCAACGAGAAGCCGGTGACCAATCGATCCCAGTACCCCTCGCCCCACGCGACCTGCAGCGGCCTCACCGTGAACCGCCCGCCGAACAGATACGGCGACAGCAGATCGCCGATCATCGCTTCGCCTCCGTAGGCGTCGATGTTCACCGCCGCGTTGATCCCCGCGTGGAAGCGCGCCGCGTCGAGGCCGTTGTGGTAGCGGTGCATGATCGTCCCGTAGCCGATCCCCAGCGACGACAGCTGCCCGGCGCGCACGTAGTACGGCCCCTTCTTGTCGCGCTGACCGACGTAGACGAACCGCAACACACGCAGGAAGTCGGACGGCTGATCCCAATCCTCCCGACGCAGCCCGCCCGGGTCGCTCGGGTTGTCCGGGTCGCGATCGAAGATCCTGAACCGCAGCGGCACGCGCGCGCCGAAGCCCCACAGGTCCCGCTCGATCGTGATACCGAGCCCCAACGTCAGGAACCAGTCCTCCCCGACCTTCCCCAGCGACAGGTCCCCGCCGATCGAATCCGGCGGGAGGTTCGAGCGCTCCGCGTCCGCGAGCGCCGTCGCCTCGTCCCCGCCGATCTGTCCGTAGGCGGTCGACGCACTGAGACAAAGGGCCGTGATGAACGCCGCGATACGCACGGATTCTCCCAGCATACCGCGATCACGGGGCCCTCCGCGCAGGTGACCGCGCGCAAGCGCTTCACACCTTTGCCGACCCCGCCCGGCGACCTTAGACTGACGCCATGCGATCGCTCTTGGCTCTCGCCCTCGTCGCGTTGTTCGCCGCCGCCTCGCCGGCGGTCGCGGCCGACGACGACAAGACGTTCGAGAAGCGCATGGCGCAGCTCAAGAAGAAGAAGGACACCAAGGTCTTTCAGATCGCGATGTCTCCGAAGGAAGACCCGAACGTCGTCCCCGTCACCGGCGACGCCCCCTCCGGTCCCGTCCTCGTCGCCAACAATCGCATGGGCATCTACACGCCGCCGCTGATCAGCGTCGGTGACATCCAGACCGTGGTCGGCCAGCACATGAAGGACCTCCGCGTCTGCTACAAGAAGCAGCTCGACGAAGATCCCGAGTGGGCCGACGATATGATCCTCGACCTCGCCGTGAAGAAGACCGGCCGGGTCGCGGAGGTCGACGTCAGCCCCGGCCGCGTCCGCCGCGCGACGATCGGCAAGTGCCTCATGAGCAGCGTCCCCACCTGGCGCTTCCCGGAGTTCACGGGAGAGACCGACGAAGGCATCACCCAAGAGGTGGTCAACGCGAGCTTCCCGTTCAGCTTCAGCGTGACGAACCACTGACGAACGCCAACACCCGCGCCGCGAGCGGATCTTCGTCCTCGCCGAACCGCACGATCACCTCTTCGTGATTGCGCTCGTTCACGCGGAAGTACTCGACCGGCGCTCCCGCCTTCACGAGCGCCTCCCGGAGCCAGGCCGTCTCCTCGCGCACCACCAGATAGTCCTCGTCACCGTCCGCGAGCAGGATCCTCGGCGTCCGCTTCGCGACGTGCGTGACGGGTGACGCGCGCTTCCAGACCTCCGTGCTCGAACCGAAGACCTGCGGCACCCGCACCTTCCCGCGGCCCCGCGTCGCGAGGTCCGGTAGGTCATAGACCCCCGACAACCCGATCACCCCCGCGAGCCGACGCGGCGAGGCCCCCTCCGCCGCGAGCCACCGACGATCCAACGCCGCCAGCAGCGCCAGGTGCGCCCCCGCGGAGTGCCCCATCACGAACACCCGCTGAGGATCCCCGCCGTACTGCACCACGTTGTCGAACGCGGTCGCGATCGCCGCCGCGACGTCCGAGATCTGCGCCGGGTGCCGATGCGCCGGTGCGAGGCGATACGAGATCACCACACCCAACACCCCCGCCTGCGCGAGCCGGTGCCCGAGCCGCTCGTAGACCCCGAAAGCTGCCTTGCGCCCGCCGCTCACCCAGAAGCCGCCGTGCACGAACACCACCACCGGGTGCGGGCCGTCGCCAGGCGGGACGAAGACGTCGAGGCGGCGCGCGTCGTCGGCGAAGGACACTTCGCGGTACGCGAGGTCGTGCACCACGCGCCCGCCCGCGGGCATCGGATCCGGCGCGAGCGCGCGCGCAGCGAGGCACCCCGTGCTCGCGAGGCACAGCCACAACGATGCGAGACGTCTCAAACGGCGCGACGTTCGACGGCGACGCCGATGCGCTCGGAGACCGGCGCGGCGTCGTACGGGAGGATGACGTCGTTGTCGCTCTGTCGACCCTCGACGTACTGCAGGAACGAACGGCGCGCACCGAGCGTGGCGAAACGACGCGCCTTCCGACCGTGCAACACCGCCTCGCGGCCTTCGTCGATGAGCCCCTCGATGCGCGGGATCAGCCGCGCCACGTGGATGCCGTCGTCCTCGAACGCGAGGAGGCGCGCCGAGTGCGGGTACGCCGTCGGGGAGCTCGTGAGCACGTGATAGAACCCGCCCGCGTGCCCGCGGCTCTTGATCCGCTGGATGCGCGACGCGTGGTGGTGCCCGCACAGGTACGCGCGCACGCGCGGGTGACTCGCGAGCAAGGCGGTGACCTCTTCGCGGTTCGCAACGAGGTACTCCTGGTCCCAGGACTGGAGGAAGTGCGGCTCCCACGCGCGGTGCAGCAGGTGGTGCCCGACCACGACGATGTGGTTCTCCTCCGCGTTCGCGAGCTCGCGCGCGAGGAAGGCCATCGTCGCCGGCGCGACGTAGCCGCCCGGCGTGCCCTGGAGGGTCGTGTCGATCCCGATGACGCGGACGTCGCCGACCACTTCGGAGAACGTGAACCGCGCCGCGCCGATCCCCCGTCCCGCCATGCGCTCCGCGAAGACGTGTTTGGTAATGCGTCCGGGCTCGAAGGAGGCGGCCTCGTGGTTGCCGACGATGCACAAGCAGTGCGGGAGGCGCTCGGTGATACGTACGAAGGCGTCGAGGTCGGCGGTACCGTGACCGCGGTTGTCGATGTTGTCGCCGCCGAACACGACGCTGTCCGCGCCGCGCTCGAGGCATTGATCCACGAGGTCGCTCAGGATCGCTTCGCTTCGATGTTTGAGTATGGCGGTCGGCCGCCCATTCGGCGCGACGTGCGCGTCCGTAATGTGCGCGAGGATGGTTCGCTTCCTGGCTGAGGCCATCCGGCCATCTCCCCTTCCCCCTGCAGCGCCGGCCTCCCTACGAGGCTCGACCGCAGACTTGCCAAGCTATCGGATCCTGGCTGGGTGTGGGTAGCCCCGAACCGGCAAAAAGGCCAAAAAACCGCTACCTGAGGCCCGTTTGACACACTTTTGTGCCTCGACGATCCTCGACTTCGCCGCCGACGGCCCCCCATGCGCATCCCTGTGAGACGCCTCGCGCCGCCGCTGTTCGCGTTGGCCCTCGCCGCGTGCCAGTCGGCGCCGCCGCCCCGAGACGATCCCCGCCGCGGGCCCGACCGCCCCTTCATCAAGCTCGCGAACCGCAACCTGGGTCTGATCGTCCAGTGGGAGGGCGGCAACGAGCCGGCCGCCTACCTCGAGCAGCTCGAGCGCCGCCTGGCGAAGCGTCTGCGGACCGTGTACCGAACCAAGATCGTCTTGTACCGCCTCCCCGGGCCGGTCCGTTCGATCCCGCCGGAGCTGTACATGACCTTCGTCGAGGCCGACGTCGACGACGTGCTCATCACGCGCTTTCAGCCGTTCGAACGCGAGGACGGCCCCATCGGCGCGCAGGCCGTCGTCGTCGCGCTCGCGGATCTGTCCGTGGTCAGCGAGGCGAAGCTGAACAAGCTCGCCTCGAAGCGAAAAGGGCGCCCCAAGGCCAAGCGCCTCGCGGACCTCCTCGTCGACAAGGTCTCGAAGGTCTGGACCGACCCCGGCGCCGCGCCGCCCCTCGATCCGATGACCGCCGCCGACAAACTCGCGGACCGCAACGCCTGCGCCCACGCCGTGAAACTCTACGAGCGCTACTACGACGGCACGCCCCAGACGATCACCGGGCTCGGCTCCAAGCTCGAATCGGAGCGCCGCTGGAAGCGCTGCCAACGACGCCTGCGGATCGAGCGCGCCATCCGCAACGACAAGACCGCGAAGTTCGGCGTCGAGTTCATCAACGAGGGGATCCGCCCCGAGCTCCTCGCCGCGTTCGAGCGCGCCATGAAGGACAGCGAGCTGTACCGACGCCTCGCGAAGAGCACGAACAAACCCGTCGCGGTGCTCGTGGACTCCACCCGCATCACCGTCGCGCTGCGCTACCACCGCGCGACGTACCTCGCCGCCGTCTCGGACCGCGAGCGCTACGTCTACGAACAACCCGTGGTCTACGTGGACCCGTACACGCAGGTGATCGACGCGATCCTCGACTACCTCGAACGCGTCGAGGCCGAGGTCGAGCCCTACGAACGCCGCGGCATCCGCAGCATGGCGGCGACGCTCCGGCTCGAGAAACTCAACGGCGACTTCGCGGCGATCGATTTTTCCGAGCTCGACGATCGCCTCCTGCTGACGAACACGCTACGCCTCCGCGTGGGCGAACGCCCGGAGATCGCAGTGCCGAGCACGGACGGGAGCGTGACGCAGACGTTGCGGTGGGTCCTCGGACCGCCGCGCGACGCGACGGGCGCGCTCACGGCCTACGGGCTCGTGTTCGAGTTCTTCGGGCTCGGCGCCGAAAAGAAGCAGTGAGCACTCCGGCCAACGTCCGCATCCGCGACCCGATCCACGGGACGATCCAGCTCAGCCGAGACGAGATCGCGCTCGTGGACCACCGCGCGTTCCAGCGGCTGCGCATGATCAAACAGCTCGGGTTCGCGGACCTCGCGTTCCCCGGCGCGACCCACACCCGCTACGCCCACGGGCTCGGCACGATGCACATCGCATCGCGCATGTTCGACGTGCTGTCGAAGGACTACGCGCTCGACGACGCCGACCGCCGACGCCTCGAGAAGACGGTGCGCCTCGCGGCGATCTTCCACGACCTCGGCCACGCGCCGCTCTCCCACACCACCGAGCGCTTCATGCCCCCCGCGGGCTCGCTCGGGCTCGGCGACTGGTTCTTCGGGCCACGCGAACGCATCGCGAACCACGAAGACTACACGCTGAAGATCGTGACCGACTCACCGCTGACCGCGCTGCTCGAACGCCACGCGGCGCCGCACGGCGTGCACCCCACCGACATCGCGCTGCTCGTCGCGGGGCGCGCGCCGAACGATGCGATCCGTCGGCGCTTCGTCGTGAACGGCGTCGACTGGTTCCCCGCGCTCAGGCAGTGCGTGTCGAGTGAGCTCGACGCCGACCGCATGGACTACCTGCTCCGCGACTCGTACTTCGCGGGGGTCCCGTACGGTCGCTACGATCACGAATGGCTGCTCGAGAACCTGCTCCCCGTCGAGCAGAACGGCGCGGTGTCGCTCGGCCTCAACGCACGCGCGAGCTTCGGCTTCGAGGACTACCTCCTGAGCCGCTACCACATGTTCATGTCGGTCTACTTTCACCACGTCGCGATCGGCTACGAGGTGATGTTGGAGCAGTACCACGACACGAGCGACGGCGAGCTCGCCCTCCCCTCGGACATCGACGCCTACCTCGCGTGTGACGACGTCTTCCTGCACGGCCTCCTCCGTTCGTCGAAGAACCCGTGGGCGCGCCGCATCGTGGAGCGCCGCGCGTTCCGCATGGTCTTCGAAGCGCGCGAGGTCGTCGGCGAGGCGAGCCCGAACGTCGCGGCGCCCCTGCCTCCGGCCGCAGACGTGGCCGCCGCGTTCGACGCCGCGGGGATCGATTCGATCGTGCACCAGGTGAAGGGCCGCCTGTCGAAGTACTTCGCGACGGGGAGCCAGCCCCCCATGCCCGCCAAGGACCACGAGCTGTACATCGTGGACGAGGGCCACGCGTTCCTGGTCGAGGCGTACACGCCGCTCTACCGGCGGTACTCGGGCGCCGTGCACCTGACGCGCGTCTACGTGGATCCGGACGAGACGGAACGCGCCCGCGAGATCCTCGGCGCCCTCCGATAGTCTTTGCCTCGCATCGACGCGTTGGCTAAGCCCCCCGCGTGGCGATCCACATCATCGGAGCGAACAACGACGAAGCCGCGGCGAACGTGCTGCCCGAGCCCGACGCCGACCTCCCGCACCCCAACGGGGCCCCCGAGAACCGCTTCGTCCTCGAAGCCGACCGCATCCGCGAGCTCCTCGATCACGACAACCCGATCGTGCGCACGTTTGCGATCGAGCAGATCGGCGTGCGCGGCGACGACGACCTCGTCGAAGCGGCGATCGCCAAGGTCGCCGACGAGGATCCGCTCGTCGCGATGGAAGCGATCGGGCTCCTCGAACGCAAGAACGCCAAGGGCGCCGTCGATGCGATGAAGAAGCGCTTCGAGGAAGCCACCGGCGACCTCGCCGCGCAGCTCGCGAGCGCGCTCGGGCACCTCGCCCCAGACACACTCCTCGAAGCGGTGCGCGCACGCGGCCGCCTCGACGGCGAAGCGTACGCGGCCACCGCGACCGCGCTCGCGATCATCGGCTCGGACGAGGTCGTCGCGTTCCTCGACAAGGCGCTCAACCGCGCCGGCGCGCTGTCGCCCGATCGCCGCGGCGCGCTCTACGGGGCAGCGCTCCTCTCCGGCAACCAGGGCCTCGCGGGGCGGGTCATCGGCAACGCGATCGGTGACTCCAAGGAGGACGAGCCGGAGAACGCGTCGTTCCCGACGCGCGCCGCGCTGTGTGTCGTGACGGGCGTCCCGATCCCCTACTCGCGCAAGGAGGCCGGGCTCGAGCTGCTCGACATGGCGCGCGAGACGCTCGAAGCCGACGTCGTCCCGCTCCTCGAAGGCGAGCAGGCGACCGCGCTGACCGAAGCGATGAAGGTGAAGAACGCGGGCGCCATCCTGCACGCGCTCGCGCCGATCCTCGAGGTCGACCCGCCGGTGGAGGACACCTCGGACGAAGCGCACGAGCTGGGCTCGATGCCGCGCCGTCGTCGCGGCCTCGTCGCGGCGCTCGTGGAGCGCGCCGATCTGATCGGTGGTCTCGAGCTCGACGCCGCGGGCCTCTTCGTCGCGGCCGCCACCAAGGCGGCGTCCATCGTCATCGCGGGCGGCGGCGACGAATCCAAGAGCGCCGGCATGATCGCGCTCGCGAAGACCCTCGGCGGTGAACACGACGCCGCGGCCCTCGCCGCGATGGACGAGGCCGCGCTGACGAAGCTCTTCGAACAGACCGCGCCGCGCGACATGCGTCGGGTGTTGTCGGTGATCGTCCGCGAGACCTTCCTGCGCGGTCGCACGATCGAGCGCCTCCTCGCCGCCGTCCTGCACGGCGGTCACGGCGAGGCGCTCGTCGACGCGGCAGCCGAGGTCGACGAACCCTCCGTGCACGCCGCCGTCGTGCGCGCCGTATCGAAGGCGCGCGACAAGGGCGAGGCCGCGGTGCTCGAGGTGCTCGGGCGCATCCCCCTCGACGAACGCGCCACCACGCTCGCCCTCGCCTGCGCCGAGGAGCTCCGCACCGAGCGCATCGGTCTGGTGTGTGGGCGCCGCTTCCTCGACCTGCGGCCGCACGGGCGCAGCGCTTTGTCGCGGACGCTCCTGCGCGTCGGTGATCCGCGCCTCCTCCCGGTGCTCGCGAGCCGCGCGTTCGCGGATGAGCCGGAAGAGGTCGCGTGGGCGGTGCTCGCGCTCGCGACGGGCGCCGAGATGGACGACAAGCTGAAGGCCGCGATCGATCGCACGATGGCCGCGCGCGAGCCGGAGGAGCGCGAGGCACCGCAAGTACGCTTGCCGCTGGAGTGTGAGCGCTGCAAGGAGACGCTCTGGTACACGTACAAGCGCGTCTACCTCGACGTGGACGCGAAGGACGACCTCGGCGATCCGGCGTTCGTCGGTGACCCGCGCTGCAAGGCGTGCGGCGCGGCGGACAAACTCAAGCCCACCCCCGAGGGCGGTCAAATCCTCACGCAGCACATGATGCAGTTCCTCCAGGCGGCGCAGCGCGGGAACGTGGACTTCGATCCGCTCGTGACGCCGGCGCAGACGAGCGTCGGCGCCAAGAAGATGGGCCTGTCGGAGGCGCTCCGAACGTTGGAGGGGGACATCGCAGCGTCGCCCGACGGCATTCGACCGCGCCTGCATCGCGCGCGGCTGCTCCTGCTGCTGGAGCGCCCGAACGTCGACGAAGACCTCGACGCGGTCCTCGCGACGGACGCGACGTCGGTCGAAGCGATGGCGATGCGCGCGACGCTCCGCTTCCGCTCCGGCGAGCACGACGAAGCCGCGAAGTGGGCGACCCAGGCGCTCGCGCACCTCGACGCCGCCGGTGAGGACGTGCGCCTGTACGACACCGACGATCGCGCTGCGATGGTCCAGCACCTCGAGGACTACGTCGTCGAGCTCGAGACCTTCGGCGCGAAGCTCCCCGAGGACTTCACCGTCGACCTCACCGCGGCGCGTCGCCGTCGCGACGAGAAGCTGTCGGAGATGAAGGCGATGTACGAAGCGCAGATGGCCGCGCGGCAACAGCAGCAGCGCCCGGCCAACGACGCGCCGGCGGCCCCCGAGGGCGCCGCGCCCGACTTCCGCGGGGTCGGGCGCAACGATCCGTGCCCCTGCGGGAGCGGCAAGAAATTCAAGAAGTGCCATGGCGCCCGCTGACACCGCGGCGCTATCGTCCGGCGCGTGACACTGAAGCTCCTTCACCACCCATTCACGCGCGCCGGCGGGACCGTCTGGGCCCTCGAAGAGGTGGGCGAGCCGTACGAGCTCGTCTACGTCGACATCATGAAGGGCGAGCACAAGCAGCCCGACATCAAGAACAAGAACCGCATGGGCAAGCTGCCGACGCTGATCGACGGCGACACGATCGTCACCGAGGCCGCGGCGATCGCGTTGTACCTCGCGGACCGCTATGCGCTCGGACGCCTCGCCCCCGCACACGACGCACCCGAGCGCGCCGCCTACCTACGTTGGTCCTTCTACGCACCGTCCGTGATCGAGCCGGGTTGCGCGGCGCACTCCTCCGAGTGGGCGTTCGAACCGAGCCGCATCGGCTGGGGCACCTACGAGGAGATGCTCGACACCATCACCGGTGCGATCGGCGACGGGCCCTTCCTGTGCGGCGAGCAGTTCACGATGGCCGACGTCGTGTTCGGCGGCACGGTTCGGTTCATGACGCAGTTCGGGATGCTGGAGAAGCGCCCCGAGTACATGGCGTACCTCGAACGGTTGAACGCACGCCCGGGCCTCATCAAGGCGAACGAGATCAACGCCGGTATCGCGAAGGAGAAGGGCCTCACCCACGGGTGAGCCTCAGCGCATCGCCTTCAGCTCCCCGAGCACGGCCTGCACCGTGTCCCGAGTCATGTACGTGCGGTGGTGCGCCATCAGCATCTGCTTGAAGCGCTGGTCCGACTCCACCACGCGATAACACTCCGCGAGCTTCGGCACCCGGCAGTTGTCCGCGGTGTACGCGAGGTACCCGAACTGCGGGCCGTTCCGCAGGTTGCCCTTGTGGTACTCCTCCCAGTTCGCGTCGAGCCACCCGAGCGCGCGGCGGAGCGTGCGGATCTCCTGTTTGTTCAGCGGCTGGGTGTGTTTGGCGACCGGGGCCTCGTCGTCGACCTCTTCCGGGTCCGGCTCGGGCGCGGGGCGCTTCGAGAAGTCGAGGTAGCCGACGAGGGTGTCCTTGTCCTCGACGGAGATCGGCGGGTCCGCGTGGTCCGCGGCGAACTGCAGGAGCGCGACACCAAGCGACGCGTTGGTGACCTCGAAGTACGGCGTGAGCAGGTCGTCGTCGATGTCGTCGATGATCTTCAGGTCGTTCTCGAGGTCCGGCTGATACGCCCGCTGCGCGGACGCCTCGGGCGGCATCGCCACGCGCAAGAGCGCACCCGGATCGCGATCTTCGTACTCCTGAATCATCAGCTCGATCAGCGCGACGTTGCCCTCGCTGTCGGTCCGCGACAGGCGGAGTGAGTTGCCGTCGTAGCTGTCGACGTCGAACGCACGCAGCATGATCGGTTCGTCCGCGATCATCCCGAGGAGCCGATCCAGATCCGCTTCGACGTAGTCCTCGGGCGCCTTGCGCGCGACCTCCCGCAGCAACGACGGCAGACGTGCCGGCACGCGGTCCACCAGGTGCTTCAGGTACGCCTTGGCGTCGCGCAGATCCTCGGCGCGGTACTCCTCCTTCGCGAGGCCCTCCGCGTCCTCGGGGAGCTGCTCGTCGTCGTCGAGCTGCACCTCGAACTCGTCTTCCTGCTTCTTGGGCGCCGGACGCAGCCGCGCCGTCGACACCAGCCGCGCGAGCTCCAGGGTCGCCTCCGGGCTCAGCTCGTCCGAGTACCCCTGGCGTCCCACGTGGGCGTGCATCATGAATCGCGCACCGCTGCACAGCCCACCGCCGAAGATCACGTCCATCTTCTGTCCGCGCGGATCCGTGACGCGGAAGTACCAGCGCCCCGACGGCGTGCGCACCGCGTCGGCGTTCGCGCCCACGAACTCGAAGTGACGACCCAGCTCGTGTTTGAGGTGCTGGGTCTTCATCACCGTCATCCGGTTGAGGACGTCGAAGCTCCGTGCGTCGAGCACCGACGCCGCTGTCTCCGTTCCGCCGAGGCGACGCTGCCGGACCTCCAGCGACTGACGCTCCGGCACGCGGAGCAATCCGTCCGGGATCTCGCTCGCCGCGAACGGAACGGACATCGCGCCGAGCCGCTCCTGGATCTTCGTCGCACGATCCACGACGTCGGCGGACGGCGTGTACGCGACCTCACCTCGACCCCGTGCTCGAACGCTCATGGTGTGCGCCTTAGGCGGCCTCCGCCTGGTTCTCGAGTTTCTCGAGCGTCGTCTGGATGACCTCGCGGTTGATGTACGACGGCTGCGACATCGCCATCACGAAGCGTTTGTCGGAGGCGAGCAGCCCGCAGACCTGCTTGAGCTTCGCGAACTCCTGGTTGGCGTTGTCGCCGTAGTACGTCAGGTAGCCGGTCTGGATGCCGTTGTTGTTGAACAGGCCCGTCGAGATGAGCCCGTCCCAGTTCGCGTCCAACCACTTCAAGGCCTGCCGGAACTTGCGCGTCTCGGCCGTGGTGAACGGCTTCTCGAGCGCCGCGCGTTCGTCATCGTCGAGGTCCTCCGGGTCGATCTCGTCCGCGACGATGTGCTCACGCTTCGGATCCACGAACTTCAGCAGCTCGTCGTGCTGGTCGACCTCCACCGGGGGGTACGCGAGTTTGTCGGTCGCGAACCGAAACAGCGCGAGCCCGAGCGAGGAAGACGTGACCTCGAACGTCGGCGTCAGCAGGTCGTCGTCGACGTCGTCCATGATCTGGAGGTTCTTCGCGAGGTCCGGATCGAACTCCCGGGCCGGCGGGTCCTCCGGCGGGATCGCCACGCGGAGCATGGCGCCCGGCTCGCGGTCCTCGAACTCCTGAATCATCAGCTCGATCAGTGAGACGTTGCCGGCGGCGTCGGTCCGCGCGAGGCGCAACGTGTTGCCGTCGTACGTGTCGAGCTCGAACGCACGGAGCATGATCGGCTTGCCCGCGATCGTCCCGATCAGCCGATCGAGATCCGCCTCCGCGAGGTCCGCCGCCTCCTTGCGCGCCAGCTCGCGCAACAGCGGCGGGAGGCGCTTCGGCGTGCGGTCCACCATCTCCTTCAGGTACTGCTTCGCAGCCGCGTGGTCCTCGGCGCGGTACTCTTCCTTCGCGAGCTCCTCACGGTCCTCCGGCAGCTCCTCCTCGTCGTCCACCACGAACTCCGAGACTTGTTTCTTCGGCGCCGGGCGCAGCCGCGCGGTGCTGACGAGCTTCGCGAGCTCCAACGTCGCCTCGGGCGACAGCTCGTCCGAGTACCCCTGGCGACCGGCGTGCTGGTGCATCATGAACTTCGCGGCGGCCTTCACGCCGTCGCCGAAGAGCACGTCCATCTTCTGCCCGGTCGGGTCCTTGACCTGGAAGTACCAACGTCCGGACGGCGTGCGGACCGCGTCCGCGACCGCGCCGACGAACTCGAAGCGACGTCCGAGCTCTCGCTTCAGGTAGTGCGTGTTCGCGACCACCATGCGGTTCATGACGTCGAAGCTGCGCGGGTCGAGCGTGGGCCCCTCCGACCGCAACCGCGGTTGCTCGCGTCGACGCACTTCGATGTCCCGACGCTCCGGCGCACGAATCAACCCGTCCGGGATGTCACTCGCGGAGAAGGGGACCGACAGGCCGCCGAGCAGATCCTGAATCCGCGTCGCGCGGTCCACGACGTCCGCGCTCGGCGTCGCCGGCGCGGGTTCGTCGGGGGCGTCGACCGGAGTCTTCGGCGCGGCTCTGTCGTCGATGCGGGTCACAGCTTGAGGTGCCTCCCGAGGCTACCCTTCGACGTGTCGATCGTGATCCACTTGCGGTTCTTCGCGTACTGCATCAGCTCGACGACGAACTTCTTCTCGCTGGCGCGGTCGAGCGAACGCTCACCCTCGCGCGTGCCGTTGGAGTTGTTGTTGCTGCCGGCGTCCTTGATGCCGAACTCGCGGATCCACTCGTTGATCTGGTTCGCGTTGTTCGGCGCCGTGGCGTTGTTCTTCTGCTCACGCACCGACCAGGACATCTTGCACTCGTGGCCCTTCACGCGGTCGTTCTCGTCGTCCATGACCGCCTCGACCTCGAAGCGAACCTCGTTGCCGTTCTTGTCGGCGAACTCGATCGAGAGCGACTCCTTGTCCGAGTCCCCGTACACCTTGCTGAACTTGCGGAAGCTGAACCCGAGCTCGATGTACGCGGTAATCAGCTTCTCCATGTCCGCCGCACTGCCCTGCGCCGCCCCCTGGAGGGCGTTGTTCAGCGCGAGCACCGCGCGCGCCGTCTGCTTCTTGGCCGACGGAACGAGCGCACGACGAACGTCACCGACGTAACGCGCCGCGAGGGGCACCTTGGCCTTGAAGTCCGGGCTCACCGTCGCGGTCGCGATCAGTCGCGCGAGCTGCTGGATGCCCTCTTCGTTGTCGAGCTCCACATTCATGTAGCCGAGGCCCGCGTGGTCGTGCAGGAACCCGCGGATCTCCGAGAGGTCTCCGCGGTCCACGCGGAAGTCGACCTGCTGCCCCTTGGCGTCTTCGAGCCGAAGGAACCAACCACCGCCGCGTGGGTTCGGGACGGCGGAGGCCTCCAGGTCGTACAGGTCGAGCCGCGCGCCCAGCACACTCCGAAGCTCCGCGAACTCCGGCGATACGCTGCTCGCCACGATCTCGAACGCGTCCTTGTCGAACGTCATCGCGTCGGGGTCTTTGCCCTTCACGCCGGCGCGCGCCACGTTCGACTGGAACTGCGCGAGCATCTCGTTCGCGAGGCGAACCGGATCCGGTGCGTTGTCAGCCTTGATCGTCATTGTCCTTGTCCTCTTCGAGGTGCGGCGCGAGCGTCTCGTTCAAGAAGTCGCGGAGCACCGACACCGCCAGCGCCGAGCGCTCGCGAGCCGACTCTTCCTCTTCACCCTGCATCGCTTCGAGCAGGTCCTTCGCCATGTCGACCATCTTCATCAGCAGCGGCGCGCGCTCGTCGTAGCCCGCCATGTGGACGGCATCCACGAGCGGCCCGTAGCGCAACACGTTGTCGAGCGCGTACGGCACCAGGATGGAGCGCGCCTGCTCGAGCGCCTCGCGACACGCCTTCGCGTCGTCGCGGCGGATGATGTCGATCTGCATCTCCTCGATGTTGGCGTTCGCCGCCATCGCCGCCATGTCCACGACCGCCGCGAGGGCCTCGACGCCCACGCGTAGGTTCGTGAAGCGCCGGCCCGGCTCCGACTGGGCGACCTGGTCACCGTGCGCCTGGAACGCCTGTGCGAACTGTCCGGCGAGGCGCCCCGCGGCCGGGACCTGCTGCGGCTTGATCGGCGCACCCGCCCCGTACATGTCGACGAGCTCGTACAGCTGCTGCCGGAGCGCGACGCTCGTCTTCAGCTGTTCGGGGAGCACGAGCATCGGCTCGGCCGACGCCTGCGTGACCGAGGTCGCGTAGGTCTGCGCCGCCTTCTCGAGCTCACGGAACAGGTCCTCGCTCACCGCGCCCAGCTTCTTCTTCACGCGGGTCTTGGCGCCGCGCTCGAGGTCGGCCTCGACGCGCTGGAGCACCTCGGCGAGCCCGTGCGAGGCCTCGACCACGTCGTCGACGACCTGAACCGGCTCGCCGAGCTCGAGGCTCTGACCGAAGTAGCGCAACAGGTGGGCGTACTTCGTCGAGGTCTCGATGAGCTCCTCGGCGAGGTCGTTCCGGTCGACGATGCGTCCGGTCTCCAGCGGCTCGAACGCCGCGTGCCCTTCGAACAGGTCGACGTACTTCTCGGAGAAACGAGAGATCAGCCGCTCGCGGAGCGCGGGGTCGTCCTGGAACGGCTTGCCGAGCGCGATGCGAATGAAGCCGCCCTTGCGGTACACCGAGGTCTGCGTGTCGAGGTGCCGAACGATCAGCTCGCGCAAGCGCGCTTCCAGCTCCACGAGCGGCTTGTGCGGCGTGGCGAGCAGCTCACCGAGGAACGCGCGAGCGTCCGGGTCGAACGCGATGTGCACGTCCTCGAGCCCTTCCGCCGCCATGAGCTCCTTCAGCACCGACTCCGCGTAGACGAGCATCGCGTCGGGGCCGAGGGGTTTGATCGCTCCCTGCGTCGCCTTGGTCCGGAGGCCGGCGACGTCGAGCGCCTTCGCGAGCTGCCGCGTGATCTCGCCGCGCTCGTCGTCCTCGAGGTCCTCGGACTTCACTTCGAAGTCGAGGAAGAACGGGAGCTTCGTGTTCCCGGTCAGCTTCGGCATGTTGAGGAGCGCCGCGATTCCAGTGGCGAGCTTCGGCGAATTCATCGCCTCCAACCCCTGGAGCCAGACCACGCCACCGCTCTTCGCGACGTCGCGCAGCTGATCGATCGACAACGGTCCGCCGAGGATCGCCGGCGCGTCGCGGTCAGTGAGCCCGGCCAGGTCGACGCGGTGAACGAAGCCGCTGTGCGCCGTCGCCGCGTAACCTTCGATCGCCTGCGCCTTGCCGTGCCCGTCGGGCCCCGCCAGCACCATCACCGGCGCCGTGCGCCGACCGGGCGCCTGCGTCGACGCGTAGAAGTCGGCGAACTTCTGCCGAAGGTGCTGCTGCCCGATGAGGAAGGGCTCCATGCCCTCCTTCACCTCGACCGCCTTGTCGAGCTCGCCGTTCACGGGGCGCGCGCCGGTCAGCGCCAGGAGCTGGAGCTCCGACAGACGCATCTTGCCCGCCGCGCTGATCGACTTGTCGCCGCGCACGACGAAGTTGCCGCGTACGGACTCCTGCAAGCCGGTCAGCACGGAGAGGCGACGGCGCTGCTCGTCGTCGTCGATCGCCTTGCGCGTGAACTTGTTGGCGAAACGATCGACGTCGTCGAGCGTCGGGCGCTCGCCGAGCTCCTTCGTCAACCACTCGATGTCCCGCCGCTCGAGCGGGAACTCATCGATGGGGATGACGGGGTTGGCCGTCACCTTGGGCAGCGCGAGTGGCACGACTTACAGCTCCTCGTCCTCTCGCGCCGGGCGACGGATGAGGAACTCACCGTCTTCGCCGAACGGGCCGACGATCTGGTCGCCGTCCACGTGCGGGATGATCGCGACGTTCACGCCGAGCTTCTCGATCGGCTCCTCGAGCCACTCGCCGTTGGCGCCGAGCATCCGCATCACCTTCGTGAAGTTCGGAACCCGACCGCCCTCGGAGAGCTGCAGGCCGCCGACCACCGACACCTGTCCGCTCGGCTCCGCGAACGCGGAGGCCCACTGGACTGCGTTGGGCAGCGGCGTGCCCTTCGTGAACGTCTGGGTGTCGAAGTCGAAGATGTCGACCGCGGTCGAGGACTGCGAAGTGTCGACCCGCTGGTGGTCGTCGCGCTTGATCTCCTCGCCGCCGATCAGGAACGCCTTGCCGTCGTGGACGGTCACCGCGGCCCCGATGCGCCCGCTGGCCGGCGCGTCTTCGATGTGCGTCCACGTCTTCGCCTTGACGTCGAAGAGGTAGGCGCCGTTTTCGATCGGCTCGCCGATCATTCGCGCCGGATCCGGAGAGACACTCCAGTCGCCGTCGGAGAGCTTCTCCATGCGGCGACCGCCCCAGAGCAGCGCCTTGCCCTCGGCGCCGACCAGCGCCGGTCCGACGAGCGCGAGCTCCGGCCAGTCCACCGCGGACCCCGGTGAGGGCACCTTCTCGAAGTCGATCGAGCGCCCCTTCGCCGTCGCGAGGAACGTGGCGATCTCGGCCTCGTCACCCTTCTCCGGCGCGTTGACCGCGTAGAAGATCGCGTGGTCGTCGTCGATCTGCGCGCCGCGCGCGTAGGTGTTCGCGTTGGCGAGCTCGTCCGGGATCTTCACGGCGTCGAAGCGGTCTTCGATCTCGGTGAGCCCCGGCTTCATGATGTAGAGCTGGTTGCCGTCGTGGATCCCGCCCTGGTTCGTGAAGAAGAAGCGCTGGCCACCGATGGCGCCCGCGCCTAGGGGGAACATCTCCGCGCCCGGCGTCCGCGGCACGACGCCGTCGTACGGGAACAGCCGGCGCTTCGGGTTCAGGCACTTGAACTCGATCGGGAAGGTCGAGAAGTCGACGCCCTCCGGCGCGCTGCCCGTCTCGAGCGAGTCGAGGAACGCCCGCTTCAGCTTGTTGATCTCGACGCGGCTGATCTCGCGCTCGTTCCCCTCGCTGTCGACGTCGGTCTTCTTCATCACGAGGTGCCAGACCTCGCCGGCCTGGGCGCGACGACGGACGTCCGGAATCAGCGGCTCGACGTAGTCACGGATCAGGTCTTCGAGCGGACGCGCACCGAACAGGTCGCTGCCCGTGATCTCCGCGAAGAGACGGAGCACGTCGTCGTTCACGTCGAGGTTGATGCTGAAGCCGCGGTCGTCCGCCGTCCGCTTCTCGGCGGCGCGCAGCTTCTTGCCGATCTTCAGCCGCGCGATGTCCATCCGGTCCGTCGTCGTGAGCGGATCGAACCCGATGAAGTTCGACGCGATACGGCTCTGGATGTGCTGCGGGAGGACGGTGCGCATCGACTTGATGTAGTGCTCGCGCAGCGACTTGCCCTTCAGGCCCGCGGCCGACTCCATGCCCGAGTTGGACGTGAAGAAGTTGATGACGTCCGGGACCTCGGTGTTCGGGCAGTTGTCGTTGAACTGGAACTTCCCCGACTGCATGAAGTTGCCGAGGATCTTGAAGAAGTCCTCCTGCACCTTCGTGTTGCCGCCACCGATCTTGTCGACCTCGTCCCAGAGGATGAGGATGGGCCGCTTGTCGCCGAACTTCGCCTGGATGTTCTTCATCGACATCGGCGAGGAGTCGGCCGTCTGACCCGAGCCGACGTAGCCGGGAGGCGCACCGATCAGCTTCGCGAGGTCCTCCGGCTTCTGGAACGTCGAGCAGTTGATCTCGATGAACATGTTCGCGTCGCCGTGGATGGCGTGCGCCATCGCCTTGATCGACTCGGTCTTGCCGACGCCGGGAGGTCCCGGGAGCGCCATGTTCATCGGCGTGGGGTCGTCCGATTCGCGCAGCCGACGCGCCGCCATCTTCTGCGCGAGGCGACCGACCGCGTGCTTCTGGCCGATGACGAACTGACCGAACGCCGACTTGAACTCGGTCTCGATCGCCTCCGTCTTCTCCGCGAGGCGCGAGTTCTTCGTGCGGGCGCCGAGCTCACCGCGCTGCGGTGCGGGCGCTGCCCCCGTCTGCAGCACGGAGAACATGTTCTCGAGCACCGAGGAGTCCGCGCCGCCGCGGTGGTTCGCGGCCCACTGCGCGAGCGTCTCCGCGTTGAGCGTCCCGTGCTCCGCTGCAACCTGGCTTGCAATGCGCGCCTGGTCGGGAGCGGTGAAGAGAGTCGTGGGGTCCTTCTGTACCCGAGGAGCGTACATCCGCATACGTCCTCTGTATCGCCGTCTCGATTGTAGTGTTTCGTGGGAAGTTGTCCCGAATCATGACAATTCCTGAGACATATGCTCCCAAAAACTTACACACCGACCGAAGGGCCCTTCCGATAAGCCGAACATGAAGAGCAGTGGTACCGGCTTCTTCCCCTCTGCAAGCCAGCCTGCAGCGGCGCCCGCAGCGGAGCGGCAGCGCGAGGTCAGCCTCGAGCGCGAACCGGTTCGCGAAGTCGAAGGCAACGTCGTTCGCGAAGGACCCGATCGAGTTCGCATCGCGCAGGTGATCGGTGCGACCGCGGCGAAGAAAGAGACCTACCCCGAACGCGTCGCGCGACTGCAACCGCTGATCGACAAACAAGCGTCAGCGGTGCGCGGCGTCGCAACGCGCGAAGGTCTCGACCCGTCGGATTTCAGAATCATCTACTCGTTCGACATCAGCGGCGAGGCCGGCGAGGTGTGTGCGTTCTGCGGGCGCGAGGGCTGTCAGTACAAACCCACCGCCTTCCTCAAGGAAAACCGCGAGATCGATCTCCTCAAGGACGCGATGACCGTCGCCCAAGAAGTCGCAACTTCGCTCGGCGCCTCCTACGGCCTGATCGCGTATGACGACGACCTCATCCCTCTCCGCGAGGTGACGCCGCCCGACGGCCTCGCCGATCGAGCGTCGGTCATCGAGACCTTCGGGAAGTTCAAGGATCGCAAGGAGCGCCCCGACATCACCGACCGTGCGTGGCTCGACGAGAAGCTCGCCAAGTGGTCGATCGAGGACAAGTTCCGCAACGTCGCGGGTGAACCCGCGGACGCAGGAATGATGGAGCTCGCGACGAAGATGATGAAGACGTCGGTCGGCTCCGGCCCCATGGCGTTGATGCTCGCGAAATCGGAGAAACCCAAGACGAGCCTCCGTCCGCTCGAGTCCGCCGCGCGCCGCGCGCAGATCACCCCGGCCGGCCTGGCGGTGGGTCAGGAGGCCGCACAGGTGAAGCGGAACATGTTCAAGAACACCGTCGAGGTCCCCGAGAACCACGGGCTCGTCGAGTCGATCGGCGCAGGGACGACGGCGGCCCTCGAGCTGGAGTGAGTCGAATGTCGCAGAAACTCATCGTCCCGAAGGGCCCCCAACTCATCCGCCCCGATGGGTTGCAGCTCCCGGAGCGGGACAAACGACTCACGCCACCCCAACTCATCCAACCCAAGGACGGCGGTGGCCTCATCCTCCCCGGACAAGACGGCGGCGAGGTCGCGCGCATGACGGGCCGAGTGCGCGGAACGGACGCCACCGACGCCGCGATGCGCGCACTCGAGCAGCGCCAGTCGTCCGGCGGTTTCGTGGATTTGAACGACCCGCGCTGGAAGGTCTGATCAGTCTGACCAGACGCCCTCGTCGCGTTCGCGCGCGAGGTCGAGGAGCAGCGCGGTGGTGCTCTGCTGGATGCGGTCGTCCCGCTCGACGGCGCACGCCCGAAACTCGAACGTGCCCGACACCGTGCTGGAGATCCGATGCAGCGCCTCGCGCATCTCGGCTTCGGTCGGCGCGGGTTCGATGTCGAGCAGCTTCCCCTCCGCGAGGAACAGCGTGTAGTCCTGCGCATCGAGGCCGATCGCGAGCTCACCCGACATTCGCTCCATGTCGAACAACGTGAGCAAACCGCTCAGTGGCACGCGGTCGAGCTGCCCCACGAGGTGCTGACGCGGCGACGCGGAGAGATCTTGGCTCGCGATCCACTCGCTGAACAGCAGGTCGATCGACCCCGTGATCGACTTGGCCTTGGTCAACGTCGACACCGCCGGCGCCGACCGGACGCCCGGCTCCGAAACCGCCACGTCGACGTGGTGCATCGCACCGTCGGGTCGAACCTCGGTGACGAGACCCTCGAACGGGATGCGGGTGCGTCCGTCCGGCGATGTCAACGCAACTTGCACCTTGGTGCCCACCGCCACCGGCCACGTCGCCTCGAACGCGAGCTTGTCGATGTTCAGGCGGAAGACCGCACCGTCGGCGGGTCGGACGTCGTCGGTGAGATCGATCGTCTTCAGGAGCGGAACACCGCCCGCGCTCTCCACGAACCGGTCGAGGTGCGCGCGGATGTCTTCGTTCTGCGGGAACAGCTCGAACGCGTGCGCGACGCGACCGACGCCCTCGTCCTCGATGCTCATGACCCGAACAAGCTGCCCCATGACGGTGACCGCTTCGGAACGATCGCCGAGCGCGAGGTGGAGGTATTCGAGCGACCCGACCTCGGCCAGCCTGCGGTCCGCCTCGAACGACACGCCGGTGGAGCTGAGGTCACCCCGACGCTTCACCATGAAGTCGTCGACGCCCTCCACCATCACCCACAGCTCGATCGGCACGCGGGGCGAGCGGCGCTTATCGTCGTTCATCGCGCTCAGGGCGGTCATCGTCACACGAGGCGCTCCGGATGTCGCGCAGCCGGCCGCGGTCGCTCCGCCGACGTCATTCGGCCCGATCGGCGTCGTCGATGACGGCCCGCGCCGGACTTTTCGGACGCTCGGACGAACACGGATGAAACGCGCAATGAAATTCGAACGTTCGGCGCGTGGCCCACACCGTGCTTCTTTCACCCACGTGCGCCGTTACGAGACACCGCTCCCCACCGCTCACCTCCTCGACACCGTGATTTGTGCCCTCCTCGCCGAAGTCCCCGGCACGACCGAAGGCCAGGTCATGACCGCGCAGGACCGCGCGCCCTACCGCCGCATCGACTGCGACGGCCGCGCGCTGGTGTACGTGCGACCGCTCCGCCGCCGCGGCGCGGTGCGCATCGACGTCTCGGGGTTGTGGTGTGTCGAACGCGAAGCCTCGATACGCATCGCGACCGGGACGGGTTCGGCGACCCTCCTCCTGAAGGTGCGGGAGCAGGTCGAACCGGCCGTGGCCTATGTGCGGGACGCCGTCCTTCGGACGCGGGAGGCCTACGCGCGGGAGCGGCGAAGGCGGGGGGAGAGCCACGCGGCTTGAACCGCGTGGCCCACGGGCTCAGCGGCGACGACGGACGAGGACCAGCCCGAGCAACGCCACCAACGCGAGCGAAGCCCACGGCGCGTCACGCGGCGTCGACGCGTCGGCCGCACAGCTGCAGCCGTCACCACCGCCGCCGTCGAGCGACTGCGGCGCCGGCGCGATGAGCAGCGACATCGCCTGGATGTCGACCGCGTTGGCGTCGTCGACGACCTGCACGGCGAACGCGAAGTTGCCGGCCTCGGTCGGCGTCCCGGCGATCTGACCGGACTCGGAGACCGTCAGCCCCGGCGGCAGCTCACCGTAACCCTCGACGAGCGAGAACACGTACGGCTCAGCCCCGAGGATCGCGGTGACCTGCGCGGTGTACGCCTCGTTGACCTGGCCCGGGTCGAGCGTCGTCGTCGAGATGGCGAGCTCGTTGCCGTCGTTCACCGTCAGGAGGAACAGCGACGTGTCGTAGATGAGCGACGCGTCCTGCACACGCACCACGAACCGGAAGTCCCCAGCGCGCGTCGGCACCCCGCAGAGCTCACCCGACGGCGACAGCGTCATCCCGGGCACGCCGTCGCCGACGATCGACCACGAGTACGGCTCCGTACCGTTGTTGGCCTGGAGCGTCTCCGGCACCGGGTTGCAGTACTCCTCGCCGAGCGTCGCGTCCGGCAGCGGCAGCTGACGAATCTGGAGCGACTCACCGCCGGAGACGACCTTGATGACGAGCTCCTTCGTCGCCGTCGCTTCGAGGTCGTCGGTCACCGTGTAGCGCACCGCGAAGTCGCCGAGCGCGACCGGCGTGCCCGTGATGGCGCCGTCCTCGGTGAACACGAGGCCCTGCGGGAGCGCCCCCATCGCGCTCCACGTGTACGGCGGGACACCGCCGACCGCGAGGAGCTGCGCCGCGTACGGGCGGCTGGTCAGACCGGCCGGGAGGGCCGGCGTCGCGACCGTGAGGGCCACCGTCGGCGGCACGACGCGGATCGAGAACTCGGCGTCCGTCGAGGCGGTGCCGCTGCTCGCGCGGAAGCGAACGTCGAACACTCCCTCGCGCGTCGGCGTGCCGCTGATGATGCCGGAGGCGGCGTCGAGCGTCAGGCCGTCGGGCAGCGCGCCGCCGGACACACTCCAGGTGATGCCGAGCGGGCCGCCCTGCGCGTAGAGGCCGACCTCGTACGGCACACCGACCGTGCCGCGCGGGAGGTTCACCGTGGTGAACTGAATCGCCGCCTCGAACACCGGAATGGTGCCGACGGTGGTCGCCGCGTTGTTGGTGTCGTCGACCTCGACCACGGCGTTCGCCGGGTCCATGAGGAGGCCGACGTAGTAGTCGCCCGCCGGGATCGTCGAGGGGATCAACATCGTGTCGATGCCGTACTGATCCTCACCCGTGTTGAGCGTCCCCTGGAACGTGCCGATGCGGAGGTCCACCGCCGGGTCGATCTGCGAGTCGGTCGACAGGTAGTACGCGTACTCGAACGAGCCGGACGGCGCGACGCCGATGTTCTCGATGATGCGCGTGACCGACAGGTCCTCGCCCGCCGCCGCCGAGGTCGCCGTGCCCACGACCTGCGCGACGAGGTCGGGGATCGGGAATACGATGCTGATCGGGTCGGTGCGGCGCCGCGTGTTGTTCGACTCCGAGGTCTCGGGCACCGACGAGAAGATGTCGGCGATGACCCCGAGGTACAGCGTCTGCGTCGACGTGAAGGTCGGCAGCACCACCGTGTCCGTGAAGGTCTGGCGGGCGCCGGCCGCGATCGTCGCCGTCTGCGAGACGAAGATCTGCTGGTCGGTCACGCGAATGATGTCGTTCGTCGACAGGTAGTACGCGTAGTTGAATGCACGCGCCGCGCCCACGCCGACGTTTTCGAGGGTCAACGAGATCTCGTACGGACCGTCGATGAAGCCCACCGCGGCCGACGTGATGTCCGTGACGATGATGTCCGCGCCGAGCAGCTCCATCGGGCCGGCCTCGCCGACGTTGTTGCCCTCGAGCGCCTCCATCACCGTGTTCATCGGATCGACCGCGACGAACACCGTGTACGCCCCCGGACCGAGCTGCGGCTCGCCGGGGAGCGCCGCGACGGGGATCGACAGGTTCAGCGTGACGTCCGGTCCGCTCGCGAACGACGCGACGTCCCGGTGAATGGCCTGGTCACCCGGGTCGAACGTGCTGTCCGCCGACAGGTACACACCGTAGTCGACGGTGCCCGTGAACGGCATGCCGCGCGAGAGGATGTTCGCCGTGACGGTGAGCGTGTCGCGGAGCTCGACGACGGCCGGCGTCGACGACGGCATCGTCACCGTGAAGTCGCTCCCGCTGATGACCTGCGGCTGACCGACGAAGCTGTTGTTGGTCTCGTCACCCTCGACGACGTCGTTCATCGGGTCGAGGACCACCGCGGGGCGGTAGTTGCCGACCGGCAGCGTCGGCATCGTGCCGGACGCGGAGACCACCTCGACGGCGTCGCCGACGGCCGTCACCTGCGCGGTGCCGACCAGGGCGTCACCGGCGTCGAGGGTGTCGTCGAGGGAGAGCCACAGCTCCACCATCATCGTCCCGGCGAACGGGGCGCCGTTGTTCGTGACCTCGATGTCGAAGTTGACCGGCATCCCGGGCGCGAGCGCACCGGGGTTCGTCACGATGACGTCCGTGGGCTCCATCTCGTAACCGGTCGCGAAGGGCGGGCCCGTGACCACGTTGTCCACCTCGTTGATCTCGGTGAACGCATTGGCCGGATCGACCTCGACGATCGGCGTGTAGATCGCGACCGGCTGCATCGCCGGGATGTTCACGGGGAACGTCACCACGTTGTCGCCCTGCGGGAGGGTGGCGGTCGCGCTGCCGATCAGGATGTCGGAGGCGTCGAGCGTGGCGTCCGTCGACAGGTAGAGGTTGGCCGCGACGTTGTTGGCGGTCTGCGTGCCGAGGTTGGTGAGGATCACGTCGGCGGTCGACGTCGAGCCGGGCAGCGCCCCGGGCGGGAAGGTCGCGTCGAAGCGCGCGGTCAGCTCGGGGTTGGGCGCGTTGATGATCAGGACGCGCGTGTTGGTCATCGCCTGGAAGTCGGTGATCGTGCAGTTGTTCGTGCACATGCTCGGCGCGAACAAGAAGAAGGTGCCGCCGGTGTCGTCCTCGAGCGCCATCGTGGCCGTGAAGACCGAGGTCGTCACGGAGCCCGGGCCGTAGTCGATCTCGACCCGCATCGCCGGCCCCTCGAACAACCGGATCTGATACGAAAGGTCCGCGCCGCCCGTCGTGCAACAACGCGAGATGTTCTTCCACTCGAACGTGATCGTCCGGTTCGGCGCCGTCCCTTGCACCTCGTACGCGATTCGCGCCGCGGGGTTCGGCGTCGGGTACAGACGCATATCGTCCCAGAACGGCGCGATGTAGTTCTGCGGCGTCCCGGTGCCGGGTGTGGCGTTACCGAGGCTGACGCTCGTGTTCGGCGGGAAGGCAATCGCGCCGTTCGCACCAAACATCACGCTCGTATACGTGTTCCCGAAGTACGTGACGGGGAACGGGATCGTGACCTGCGTCGCGCCGTCGTCGACGTTCGTATAGACGACGACCGGGTTCGGTAGGTCCGCGTACGTGATCGACGACGTGGACTGGATGATCGACTGCGCCTGGGCGTCGAGGGGCGAGGCCAGCTGCGTCGCGGCGACTGTGAGACCGAGGAGAGGGAGAAAACGAGGAAGCTGTCGCATGTTCGGCGACAGAGATTGGGCAATGATTTCCGAATTGTCTACCGAGGAGTGAAGCCCCCCGGTCGATGCTCAACCGTCGTGGTAGAGCGAGAACTCGAAGGGATGCGGGCGCTTACGGAGCGCGTCGATCTCGTTGGTCCGCTTCCAGTCGATCCAGGTCTCGATCAGGTCGCTGGAGAACACGTCGCCCTTGAGGAGGAACTCGTGATCCTGCTCGAGCGCGTCGAGGGCCCCTTCGAGGCTGGACGGGCACGTGGGGACGTCCGCGAGCTCCTCGGGCGAGAGGCCGTAGATGTCCTTGTCGAGCGGATCGCCCGGATCGATCTTGTTGAGCACGCCGTCGATGCCCGCCATCGCGAGCGCCGAGAACGCCAGGTAGGGGTTGGCGAGCGGGTCGGGGAACCGAACCTCGATGCGCTTCGCCTTCGGCGAAGGCGAGTACATCGGGATGCGGATCGACGCCGAACGGTTCCGCGACGAATAGGCGAGGTTCACGGGCGCCTCGAAGCCCGGCACGAGCCGCTTGTAGCTGTTCGTCGTGGAGTTCGTGAACGCGCAGATCGCCGGCGCGTGTTTCAGGACGCCGCCGATGTAGTGCATCGCGAGCTTCGACATCCCGGCGTACTCGTCCCCCGCGAACAGCGGCTCGCCGTCCTTCCAGATCGACTGGTGCACGTGCATGCCCGAGCCGTTGTCGTTGAAGAGCGGCTTCGGCATGAAGGTCGCCGTCTTGCCGTTCTGCGCGGCGACGTTCTTCACGATGTGCTTCAGCCACATCACGTAGTCGGCGCACTTCACCAGCGGCGCGAAGCGGAAGTCGATCTCACACTGACCGGCCGTCGCGACCTCGTGGTGCTCGCGCTCGACCTGCATCCCGACCGCGTTCATCACCTGCACCATCTGGATGCGGAGCGGGTGGACGCTGTCGGTCGGCGACACGGGGAAGTAACCGCCCTTGTTGCGGACCGTGTAACCGAGGTTCGCGGAGCGGTCGCTGTCACGGCCGGCGTTCCACGCGCCCTCCGACGAGTCGATCTCGTAGAAGGTCTGGTTCGGCGCGTTGTCGTAGCGGATCTCGTCGAAGATGAAGAACTCCGGCTCCGGGCCGATGAAGATCGTGTCTCCGAGGCCCGTGGACTTGAGGTAGTTCTCACACTTCTGCGCGACGAAGCGCGGGTCACGCGAGTAGGGCTCGCGGGTGATCGGGTCGACGATGTTCGCGATGACCGACATCGTCGGGACCGTGTCGATGAAGGGGTCGAGCTGGACGCTCGTCGCGTCCGGGATGACGAGCATGTCGGAGGCGTTGATCGCCTGCCAGCCGCGGATCGACGAGCCGTCGAAGCCGAGGCCGTCCTCGAAGGTGGACTCCTCGAGCTCCTCGATCGGGAACGTGAAGTGCTGCCAGATGCCGAAGAGGTCGACGAACTTCAGGTCGACCATCTGGATTCGGTGCTCTTTGGTGAATTCGAGTGCTTCCTTGGGGGTCATCTCGCCGCAGGGCGTTAACACGGCTCTGCGTTCCGATCGAGACGACCTTTCAGAGTTTGTGACGATCCACCGACCACGTCTCGCCGCCGAGCCGAAACACGATGCCGATCGTCAGCGTGAGTGACGTTCGCGTGACGTCGCGGGTCCCGCCCTCCACGGGTGCGCGCGTCGCCGAGAAGTGTCCCGCCGACAGCTCCGAGAACACGCCGCGCCCCGTGTCCAACCACGTGAGCGCCGCGCCGACCGCGCCGCTCACGTACGGTCCGGCGCGCCCCGAGATCGTCCCGAAGCCGCCGCGGAACGCGCCGTACACCAGCAGCTCTTCGGGCGCGTCGGGGAACAACACCGGGTAGCGGAGCGCGAGGCCGAGGCCGAACACGGACTCCGCGCCCGAGGACGCGGCGCCCTCTCCTTCACCGGTGCGGAGGACGACGAACGGCGCGTAGGCCGAGATCGCGACGGACCGTGTGAGCTCGAGATCGACGACCGGGCGAACGCCGAGCCGAACCGGCGCACCGAGTCCGTCGGGTCGACCCGGATCGATCACGACCGGCGTGAGCTCGGTAGCGACCCCCAACGTCCAGCGGATCGCGTGAGCCTCGGCGGGGATGAGGAGCGCGAGCGCGATGAAGATGGGCGCGCCGCGGGTCACAGCGCCGCGGGACCGCGTTCGGACGTGCGTATGCGAACGACCTCTTCGACGTGATAAACGAAGATCTTTCCGTCGCCGATTCGGCCGGTCTTCGCGACGTTCTCGATCGTCTCGACGACGGTGTGCACGACGTCGTCGTTGCAGACCACCTCGACCTTCACCTTCGGGAGGAAGTCGACGACGTATTCGGCGCCGCGGTAGAGCTCGGAGTGCCCCTTCTGGCGGCCGAAGCCCTTCACTTCGCTGATCGTCATGCCGACGATGCCGGCCTCTCCGAGGGCCTCGCGCACCTCGTCCAGCTTGAAGGGTTTGATAATGGCTTCGACCTTCTTCAAACCTCTTGTGGAGTACTCCCGCCCCGAGATCGGGTCAACTCGGGCTTGCGGCGGACCGGAGCGTCGTGGAAGGAAGGCGCCCCATGGCGGCGACGGTCTCGGTGCGCGGGCTCGAGAAGAGCTACCCCCTCGGTGACGACAAGATCGAGGTGCTCCGAGGGCTGGACCTCGAGGTGTCGCCGTCGGAGCTCGTCGCGGTGATGGGACCGTCGGGCGTCGGCAAGAGCACGCTGCTCAACTGCATCGCCGGGTTGGACGGCGCCGACGCCGGCGTCGTCGAGGTGCTCGGGCGCGACCTCGCGGCCATGAACGACAACGACCGCACGCTCGCGCGGCGCCGGGCGATCGGGATCATCTACCAGTTCTTCAACCTGGTCCCGAACCTCGACGTGCACGAGAACGTCGTCCTCCCGTACTTGATCGACGGTGAAGCGCCGGACCAGGCCGCCGTGCAGACCGCGCTCGAGCGCGTGGGGATGCGGCACCGCGCGAAACATCTGCCGTCGCAGCTGTCGGGCGGCGAGATGCAGCTCGTCAGCATCGCGCGCGCGATCGCACGCGCGCCGCGGCTCATCCTCGCCGACGAGCCGACCGGCAACGTCAACGTCGCGACCGGCAAACGCATCATGACGCTGATGTCCGAGGTCCTGAAGGAGACGGGGAGCGCCATGCTCCTGGTCACGCACAACCCGGACGACGCGGCGCGCGCCGACCGTGTGGTGTTCCTGACCGACGGTGCGATCGACGCGAGCACCTCGCTCGTAGGTGACGAGGTATCCGTGAGTGCGATACACACGCAGTTGGAGAAACTCGGCATCTGAGGGTTTAGACCTCGCGGGAAAAGCCGATCGGATCGACACTCACGGTTCCGCATGAAGGCGCCTGCGATCGAAGTCGCGACCGACCAGGGTCGTTTCGAGCCCGCACTCGAGAGTGCGCCGGTGGGGATGTGGGACTGGCGCCTCGACGGCCACGTCCTGACCCTGTCGCCGTCGTGCCTCGCGCTCGCGCAGATCGAATCCGATGACACCGCGTCACTCGCCGAGCGGGTCCACCCCGAAGACCGCGAGCGGCTCCGTCACGCCCTCGCCGAGCTCGCCACCGACGACGCGCCACGATTCGTCTTCCGCTTCCGCGTCAACGATCGACACTTCGAAGCGACCGCGCTCGTCGAGCGCGACGGAGACACGATCGTTCGCCTGTCGGGTTGGGTCACGCAGACGACCCAGTCGCCCGGGCTCGCGGAGACCGTGCTCGACGCGCTGCCGAACCCGGTCTTCGTGAAGGATGAACGCGAGCACCGGTGGATCGGTGCGAACCAAGCGTTTGCTTCAATGCTCGGACGCCCGGTGAACGAGATCCTCGGCCACCGCGATCACGACTTCCTCCCGGAGGACCAAGCCGATCACTTCGTACGGATGGACGACGAGGTGTTCGAACAAGGCGTCGGCATCGAGGTCGAAGAGCCGATCACCGTCAGCGATGGGGCGACACGCTGGCTGTTCACGAAGAAGACGATCGCGAAGCTCCCGAACGAAGAGCGTGTGTTGGTCGGCGTCATCACCGACATCACCGAACGCAAACGCAGCGAGGAAGCGTTGGAGCGCGCGCACGAAGCCGCGCTCGAAGCGTCGCGCACGAAGTCGCGGTTCCTCGCGAACATGAGTCACGAGATCCGAACCCCGCTGAACGGCGTGCTCGGGATGATCGAGTCCATCGATCCGTCGGCGCTCCAACCGCGCGAGCGCGAAGCGATGGACCTCATCCGCAGCAGCGGCAACACCCTCCTCTCCGTCATCAACGACATCCTCGACTTCTCGAAGATCGAAGCCGGCCGCATGGGCGTAGAGCACATCGAGTTCTCGCCGCGCGACGTCACCGAGGACGTCACGCGTCTGCTCAGCGAAGCCGGCGCGCGGCGCAACCTCGACGTCACGGTCGACGTTCACGAAGACGTGCCGGCGATCGTCATCGGCGATCCGACGCGCGTGCGACAGGTGCTCTTCAACCTGATCGGCAACGGCATCAAGTTCACGACCGAGGGCGCGGTGCACGTCGAGGTCTCGGTCGCGCACGATGCACCGGCGCTCGACTTCGCGGTCTACGACACAGGCAAGGGGATCGCGGAGGATCGCCTCGCCGATCTCTTCGAAGCCTTCGTACAGGCGGACGACTCGACGACCCGACACCACGGCGGGACGGGGCTCGGCCTCTCGATCTCCAAGCAACTCGCCGAGCTGATGGGCGGCGACCTCTTCGTGCGCAGCGAGCTCGGCGTCGGGAGTCACTTCACGCTCCGGCTCCCCTGCGAGGATCCGGAGGCCCCGCCGCCGCCCGAACGACTCGTGCGGTGCGCCGCGTTCGTCGACATCCCACCGAACGTCGCGCTCCCGATCGCACGACGGCTCGTCGCGTCTGGCGCGCGGGCCCTCGCCGTCAACAAACCTTCGGAGGTTCCGCGCGAAGCCGACGTCGTGTTCGTCGACGGGCGCGAGGGCGTCGTGCGCGCCGTGAACACACTCGGCCGTCGCGACGTCCCCGTGCCGCTGATCGGTTTGTCGCGCGTCGGCGAGGACATCACGGCGGCCGGCATTCCGCTCGGGCGCACGGTGCTCTCGAACGAGCTGCAACGTGCCTTGCATGCCGCGGTCGGTGAAGACGCTCCGCCGATGACGTCCGCCATCTACGCTCCGCTCGACCTCCGAGTGCTCGTCGCCGAGGACAACGGCGTGAACCAGCTCGTCGCGCGGCGGCTCCTCGCGAAGATCGGGGTCGTCGTCGACATCGCAGAGGACGGCGCCGAGGCCGTCGAGGCCGCGAAGAAGCAGCGCTACGACGCGGTCCTCATGGACTGTCAGATGCCGCGCATGGACGGCTACGAAGCGACCATCGCGATTCGGCAGATCGACGAGCACTACGCACGCATCCCGATCATCGCGTTGACCGCGAGCGCGCTCGGCGCGGAGCGCGAGCGCTGTTTTGCGGCGGGCATGTCGGATCACATCGCGAAGCCCATTCGGCTCGACGAGCTCTACCGCGTGCTCGCGTCGTGGTGCCGCCGCGCCGCTTGAGTCGAAGCCAGGGATCCCCTGTCCGCGGATCCGACCATGGTGTGATTGACAACCACATGTAACCCTGAACGTGCCCGTGTCTGGTAGAACGAACCGGCGCTGGATCGTGATGTTCGCCCTCGTCCTGACGGGCGGCACCATCTACACGCTCCCGTACCTCCGGCAGGCCTTCCACGCGACGATGTTGGAGGCCCTCGGGGTGACCAACCAGGAGCTCGGGTGGCTCAACTCGTCGTTCGGGGTGCTCGCGCTGATCTGCTACCTGCCCGGCGGCTGGGTCGCCGACAAGGTCTCCGCGCGCAAACTGCTCACCGTCTCGATGCTCGTGACGGGCGCGACCGGCTTCGCGTTCGCGGCGCTTCCGCCCTACCCCATACTGATCGCGCTCCACGCGCTGTGGGGCGTCACGACGATCCTCACGTACTGGGCCGCCCTGATCAAAGCGACGCGCGCGTGGGGCACCGCCGACGAACAAGGCAAGGCGTTCGGTTTCCTCGACGGCGGGCGCGGCCTGATCGAAGGCGGCGTCGGGCTCGTCGCGATCTTCGTCTTTGGCCAGTTCGCCAACCGCGTCGCGGGCCTGCAGGGCGTCATCGTCACCTACTCCGTCGCGACGATCGTCGGAGGGGTGCTCGCGTGGTTCTTCATCCCCGAGCCGAAGGGCGACGAAGCCTCTACCGCGGTGAGCCTCGAACAGTTCGGCATCGTCGCGAAGATGCCCGTCGTATGGGCACACGCGCTGGTCATCCTCTTCGCGTACTTCGCGTACTGGGGCACGTTCGACATCGCCGCGTTTGCGACGGACGCATTCGGCCAGTCCGACGCCTTCGGCGCGGAGCTCGCGAACGCTCGTAACTTCATCCGCCCGGTCGCCGCGATCACCGCCGGCTTCCTCGCCGACAAGATCAAGCCGAGCCGCGCGGTCACCGCGGGCTTCCTCACGTTGGTCGTCGCCTACGGCGCGATGGCCGCAATCCCCACCGCGGCGAGCGCGCTGTGGCTGCTGTGGATCGACATCGCCGTCGTCGCGATCGCCGTCTACGCGCTGCGCGGCGTCTACTACGCGCTCCTCGAGGAGGGCGGCGTGCCCGTCTACCTCACCGGCACCGCCGTCGGCTTCGTGTCGATCATCGGCTACACGCCCGACATCGTGATGCCGATCTTCACGGGGTGGCTGCTCGACACGTTCCCGGGCGCCGCGGGGCACCGCTACCTGTACGGGGCGCTCGCGTTCGGCGCGATCGCCGGCGTGGTGGCGACGCGGGCGATCGTCATGCTGTCGCAGTCCGAGCCGAGCGAGGTGATGGTAGAAGAGGCGGCCTGAACCAGGCCGGCATGAAGCAGTTCATCAACACCAAGGACACCCTCGTCACCGAAGCGATCGACGGCACGCTCCGCGCTTCGGGCGGCACCCTCGCCCGCCTCGACGGCTACCCGCACATCAAGGTCGTCGTGCGCACCGACTGGGACGCCTCCAAGGTCGCGCTGATCTCCGGCGGCGGCTCCGGACACGAACCCAGCCACGCCGGCTTCGTCGGTGAAGGGATGCTCACCGCCGCCGTGTGTGGCGAGGTCTTCGCGTCCCCCTCGGTCGATGCGGTGCTCGCCGCGATCCGGGCGGTCACCGGCGAAGCGGGGTGCCTGCTCATCGTGAAGAACTACACCGGCGACCGCCTCAACTTCGGGCTCGCCGCCGAGCGCGCACGGGCGCTCGGTTCGAAGGTTGAGATGGTCTTCGTCGACGACGACGTCGCGCTCCCCGACCTCCCCCAACCGCGCGGCGTCGCGGGCACGTTGTTCGTCCACAAGATCGCGGGCGCGCTCGCCGCAAGCGGCGCCGACCTCGAGACCATCCGCGCCACCGCCCAGCGTGTCGTCGACGGCATCGGTTCCATCGGCATGTCGCTCACGACCTGCACCGTCCCCGGCTCCGTGCGCGAGGATCGCATCGACGCCGGCATGGCAGAGCTCGGGCTCGGCATCCACGGCGAGCCCGGCGCCGAGCAGGTGCGCTTCGAAGGTGCGCGCGAAGCCATCGCGCTCGTCGTCGATCGACTCACACCCCACGTCGGCGACGGCCCCCACGCCGTCCTCCTCAACAACCTCGGCGGCGCGACGCCGCTGGAGATGGCGGTGTTGGCCGAAGAGCTCGTCGCATCCAAGCTCGGTGACCGCATCCGGTGGATGATCGGGCCTGCGCCGTTGATGACCTCGCTCGACATGCGCGGCTTCTCCGTCTCGTTCCTCCCGGTCGACGCCGAGCTCGAGGCCGCCCTCGCGGCGCCCGCGAGCCCGCCCGCGTGGCCGGGGTGTCAGCGCGTCGAGCCCGTTCGGATCCTGCCACTCCCGGAGGGGCTCGCGCCGCCGGCGCCGCCCCCCTCCCACGACGAAGCGATGGCCGACCTCATCACACGAAGCTGCGAGATCCTCGCCGCCGCCGAGGCGGACCTCGACGCGCTCGACGCCAAGTCCGGCGACGGCGACACCGGCACGACGCTGGCCACGGCGGCGCGGGCGCTCCTCGAAGCGCGCGACCGCCTCCCGCTCGCCGACCGCGCGGCGCTCTACCGCGCGGTGGCGGACACGTTGAGCCAAGCGATGGGCGGCTCGTCCGGCGTGTTGCTCGCCATCTTCTTCGCCGCCGCGGGTGATGCTGCGGCCGACGGCGACGCGCTGAAGGCGGGGTTCGAGCGAATGCAACAGGTCGGCGGCGCACGTCCGGGCGACCGGACGATGATCGACGCGCTGGGCCCCGCGCTCGACGCCCTCCCCGAAGGCATCGCCGCCGCTGCGCGCGCGGCGCGCGCGGGGGCCGATCACACGGCGACGATCACCCGCGCCAAGGCCGGCCGCGCGAGTTACGTCGCCGAAGCGCAGCTCGCCGGACACAACGACCCCGGCGCCGAGGCCGTGGCCCGCCTCTTCGAAGGCCTCGCTCGAGCCTGAGCCCGGGCTCCCTTGACCGCCGCCCGCGGATGCGGTCGAACCGCAGCGTCATGTTTTGCCTTTGAGCTCTGACGCGTCCGGAGGTTCCGGACCCTGCTTTCGACCGGGCGGCACGCTGAGGGGCACTCCTCCTCGGGCGCGTGTGCGCACCGGGGAGGATCGATGTACGACTACCGACAGACCCTAGAAGAGATCGCGACGACCGTCGTCGCGAACAACGCAACCGAAGTTGACCGCTCCCGAGCGTTCCCGCGAGCCGCGGTGGATGCGCTCCGCGAGCGCGGACTCCTGAAGCTCATCTCTGCAAAGGAGGTCGGCGGGCACGGCGAAGGCCCGCGCGCCGCCGCGCACGTCGTGGAGCGCCTCGCGCGCGAGTGCGGCTCCACCGCGATGATCACCTGCATGCACTACGCGGCGACCGCGGTCGTCGAAGCGTTCGGCACCGAAGCGCACCGGCGCGCGATCGTCGAAGACGGCCACCTCGGCACGCTCGCGTTCTCCGAGTCCGGCTCGCGCAGCCACTTCTGGGCGCCGGTCTCGACCGCGAAGCGCCAGGGCGACGACGTTCGGCTCGACGCCAAGAAGAGCTGGGTGACCTCCGCGAACCACGCCGACTTCTACGTATGGTCGAGCGGCCCCGCCGAAGCAGAAGGCGCCAGCACGATCTGGTTCGTGCCGCGCACCACGCCGGGCCTCACGCCCGGTGGCGGCTTCGACGGCCTCGGCCTGCGCGGCAACGACTCCGTCCCGGTCGTCGCGGAGGGCGTGGTAGTGCCCGCCGCGAATCGCCTCGGCGAGGACGGCGCAGGCCTGAAGGTCATGCTCGAGACCGTCCTGCCCATCTTCAACGTGATGACCGCGAGCGTCGGCGTCGGGCTCATGGAGGGCGCGACGCAGGCCGCGTGTGCCCACGCCGGCGGCACACGCTACGAGCACCTGGACTCGGCGCTCGCCGAGCTGCCGACCATCCGCGCGTACCTCGCGCGCATGCGCATCGACACCGACCGCACACGAACGCTCGTCGACGACACCATCACCGCGATGGAGACCGGTCGCGAAGACGTCATGCTGCGGGTCCTCGAATCCAAAGCGGCCGCGGGGGAGTCGGCCACCGTCGTCCTCGACACCGCGATGCGCGTGTGCGGCGGCGCGGCCTTCCGCCGCGACGTCGGCGTGGAGCGTCGCTTCCGCGACGCGCGCGCCGGGACGGTCATGGCGCCGACGACCGACCAGCTCTACGACTTCATCGGCAAGGCGATCTGCGGAATGGAGGTGTTCTGATGACGCTCCTCCTCGGCGCTGTCGCCTACGACCCGAAGGTCGTCACGATCTGGGAGGGGTTCAAGACTTGGTTCGCGGCCAACGACCTCGACTTCGACTTCGTCCTCTACTCGAACTACGAGCGCCAGGTGGAGGCGCACGTGGGCGGACACTTCCACGTCGCTTGGAACTCGCCACTCGCGTGGCTGCAGGCGGAGCGCATGGGCAAGACCGTCGGGCGGAACGCGAAGGCGATCGCCATGCGCGACACGGACCAGGATCTGACGAGCCTCGTCGTGGTGCGTGAGGACTCAGACATTCGCAGCGTCGCAGATCTGAAGGGGAAGACGGTGGGCGTCGGCGCGAGTGACTCTCCGCAGGCCACGCTCATCCCGCTCCTCGCGCTCGCCGAAGCGGGTGTGGAGCCGCACGAGGACTTCCAAGTGCGCCGCTTCGATCGGCTCGTCGGCAAACACGGCGATCACATCGGCGGAGAACGTGACGCGGCGAAGGCGTTGATGGCCCGAGAGGTCGACGCCGTCTGCCTGATCGACGGCAACCACCTGCTGTTCGGGAAGGAAGGCACACTCGGTGCGGGCGCGACGCGGGTGCTGCTGCAAACGGACACGTACGACCACTGCAACTTCACCATCTTCGAGGGCGCGTCCTCCGCACCGGCCGGTGCGATTCGACGCTTCACGGAGCTGCTGATGTCGATGCGCTACGAGGACGAGGCGGTGCGTCACCTCCTCGATCTCGAGGGTCTCAAGGTCTGGAAGCCGGGTCGCACGGAGGGCTACGCGATGCTCGCGCGCGCCGTCGAACGGTTCGGAACCTTCGCGTGAGCGGGCGCGCACCGTGAACACGCTGGACCTCGCCGGGCTCGGACTCGATCGCGGTGGCCACCTGCTGGTGGCCCGCGCGCTGTCCGGGCTCGCGCCCGGCGAGGCGCTCCAGGTCATCGGCAGCGCCCCCGCGCTCGACGTGCACCTGCGCGCGTGGTGCCGAAGTGCGGGCCACGGCTTCCGCGGTGACGGCGTCGTCGTGCGGGGCGCGGTCGGCGCTTCATCGCGTTGGTCGGGCGCGGAGTCGACGGGCGCGCCCGACGCGGTCGTCGATGTGGCTCCGGCGCGCTGGGGCCTCGCCGCGCGCGGCGCGACGGTCGAAGCGGGCGGGCCCGAGGTTCACTTCAACCTGACGAACGCGAGTGAGGTGTGGACGGAGGAGGCCGGCCGAATCTACGCGCAGGCCGTCGCGGCGCAGTGGGATCCGGCCACGGCGATCCCGTGGGAGGCCCCCTTCGAGCACCCGGACGCGATCGAGGACGCACTCGTCCAGATCCTCACCTACCTCATCGAGAACGAGACGGCGGCGCTGGTCATCTCGGCGCGGTTCGCGTCGCAAGTGCACCCGCACTTCCGCGAAGTGATGCAGCTCCTCGCGATCAACGCGGCGGACGAAGCACGTCACGTCGAGGTGTTCACGCGGCGCGCGCTGCTGCGGCGGAGACGACTGGGGCTCTCGACGAGCGGCGGTCAGTCATCGCTGAAGACGATCGTCGAAGAGCCGGACTTCCAGCTCGCGTCGTTCCTGCTCTCGGTGCTCGGCGAGGGGAGCTTCCTGTCGTTGCTCTGGTTCCTCCACGCCCACGCGCCAGATTCCGTGACCGAGACGATCATGCGGCTCGCGGCGCAGGACGAAGCGCGCCACGTGGCGTTTGGCATCGCGCACCTCGAGCGCCACGCCCGTGAAGACGCCGCGCTCCTCGATCGCCTGGCCAACGCCGTGCACCGTCGCCACGACGCGCTCGCGCACACCGCGGGGCTCAACCAGGAGGTGTTCGACGCGCTCGTCCTCCTCGCCGCGGGCTCGTGGGCGCCCGACGCGATCGCAAACGGGTGGGACGCGGTCCTCGGGCTCGTCGCGGAGATGGACGAAGGTCGGCAGCGACGCCTGCGCCGGATCGGCTACGACGCCGAGCGCGCGGCGGAGCTGTCGTCGCTACACACGCGCAACTTCATGTAGCCGTCACGGCCCCTGGCAGTAGTCCACGCGCGGGCCTGCCTCGTCGCGGATGCGCTGCGCCAACGTGGTGTCCGCGACGTCCAGCACGTACGGATAGATCGCCGCCGGGTCGAAGACCTGCGTCGGGTTGCGCGTCTCGACCTCCGCGTCGTTCAACAGCAGGTCGTTCGTGCTCCGCGCGTCCCCCGCGCCGTTCTCGGCCCAGTCGGTGACGAGCGCGCGCTTCGACACGAGTCGGTCGTTGTCGCCGCACGGGTTGGGGTCGGGGCAGGCCGCCGGGATGCAGACGTTGCCGGGGCGCGCTTCGTAGACGTTGTGCTCGCTCGCCATCTGCGCGCCGCCCAGGCTGCCCGCGCCGTACTCGTACCACTCGAAGTGGTAGTTGTTGAAGAAGTGCGCCCAGCCGTAGATGAACTGCGGGCCGCGGATCGTCGTGCGATCGAAGAAGTTGTGGTGCATCGTGACGCGCATCCCGGGGACCGCCTGACCGTCCTGGTTCTGCCACATGAGCATCGCCTTCTTGTGGGTGTGCAGGTGGTTCCACGAGATCGTGACGCGGCTCGCGCCGCGCAGATCCAACAGACCGTCGCCGCCGTCGTACAGCTCGAGGTGATGGAACCACAGGTCGCGTGAGGTGAACGTCGCGGGGTCGGTCGTCCCGTCGCCGGTCACGAGGATGACGTCGCCGTCCTGACCGCACCGGCCCTCCAGCGTGTTCGTCAGCGCGACGTCCGAGATGATCACGTTTCGTGTGTCCTCGAGACGCAGCGTGCCCTCGATGGTGATCTCACGGCCGCGACCGTCGATGGTCTTGTTGGAGCGCACGTCGACGCGCGTCGGGTGAGTGATGCGACCCTCGACGTCGAAGACGATCCAGTACGGCTCGTTGCTCTCGAGCGCGTTGCGCAGCGAACCGGCGCCCGAGTTGGAGAGCGTCGTCACGTGGTACACGCGGGACGGGTCGCCGCCGGTCGCCCTGCGCCCGAACCCGACGAGCTCGTTCAAGAGCGTCGCCGAGGAGAACGGGTACTGCGTGCAGTCCTCCTGCACCGCGTCCTCGCACGTCCCGTCGACGCACGTCTCGGTGCTCGCGCACGTCCCGCACAAGCCGCCACATCCGTCGGGGCCACACGAGCGACCGTCGCAAGCTGGGTTGCACTCCGCCGAGCGACAGACGCAGTAGTCCGACCCGTGCCCCGACGCTTCGGTGCAGGACAGCGCCGGACGCTCGTAGTCCGCGGCGCACATACCCTCGACGTTCTCGAACGCACCGCCGCACGCCAAACCGAGCGCCGCGCAGACCGCCGGGCACCCGGCCCCGTCCTCGAAGAGCACCTCACACGTCGCCACGTCCTGCGCGCACAACGTCCACGCCGCGACGTCGTCGACCGCCGAACAGTCCACCGGCTCGAAACCCGCGTCCGGATGGCCGGCATCGCGCACCGCAGCGTCCTCACCCGCCGCACCCGCGTCGCGCGACCCCGCGTCGGGCGGGTCGACGACGACCCCCGCGTCGAAGCCCGCGTCCTCGCTGACCACGGGCACGCCGGCGTCCCGCGCGACGGGCGCCGGGGCCTCGGTGCAGGCGAAGACGAAGAGGAGAGGCAGCGCGCGAAGTCGAGTCACTGGGCGCGTGGAGTAGCACTGCACATGCCACATATGCCCACAGGCGGATCCACGCCGACCGTGTCACCGAACCCTCGGTTCAGTGTGGGCGACACGCCCCACCGACGGTCGAGGGCGAGACACCGCTCAGGCCCTTCACGCAGCTTTCGCTTCGCGGACCCGCTGGGCACAGTCCTCGGACAGGCCGCTTACGCGGCCTAGAACTCTCGGACGTCGGGGTTCCAGTCGGGCGGGGTGATGGCGATGGGGAGCGTGATGTCGTTCCCCATGCCGTCGGAGGCGGTGACCGTCGGCATCATGCCGCGGCTGGTGATGCCGCCGGTCGTCACGTGGCCGTCCGGGGTGATCGCGGTGCCCGTCGGGAGGCCGGCGCCCGTCCAGGTGAAGGCGCGAGGGTCGGGCACGTCGTCGCCGCCGCCGGCTTCGCGGCGTCCGTTCGCGCCGACGTCCCACAGCGTCGCGGCGAGGAACAGCTGCTGCTGCGCCGCGATGCCGCCGCCGCTGATCCGCACCCACGGATAGGCGAGCAGGTTGTTCGTCGTGAAGCCCGTGACGCGGATGTACGGGTCCGGCGAGTTGTCCGCCGCGAGCGTCAAAGTGACGTCGTCGATCATCCCCGCCTGGTCGCAGTTGCCGCCCGTCGTCGAGGGCTCGACGACGCCGACGCGGAGGCGCCACGTGCCCTGCGCGTTGGTCCCCACGAGCACGTCGACCGGCTGCGACGGAGGCGTCGCGCCGAGAGTGCCGAACGTCGAGGCCAGCCCCGGGCCGCTCGTCGTCGGGTCGTTCGGGCAGTCGACGCCGCCCGGGATGGCCGCGCCGTTGCCGCACACCACGAGCTGCCGGCCCGACGGCGAGACGAGGAACACGCGGAGCTTCTCGTTCAACCTCGCGCCACCGGCCTTCGTGTCCGTGAAGGCGATGTCGAGCGTGACGTTGACGTCGGCGATCGCAAACGAATCCGGAACCTCGACCTCGACGGTCTGATAGGACACGTGGGTCGACGTCGTGCAGAGCGGCGGGAACGTCACCCCCGATGTCGCCGCGCTGTACTGACGGAGGTCGCGGACGCGCAGCGTGTACGCGCGCGAGCTGCGGATGCCGGTGCCCCCTTCGTCGATCGCACGGACGCGGATGAAGAAGTCGCCGCCCTCGGTGGGCGTCCCGGAGATCTTGCCCGCGTCGCTCAGCGTCAGGCCCGCCGGGAGCGGCGTGTCGTTGACGAGGACCCAGCGGTACGGCGGGACACCGCCGGTCGCCTCGAGGTCGGCGTCGTACGCGTCGCCCAGCAAACCGAGCGGGAGCGCGCTCGTGGTGATCGTGAACTCTTGCACCGCAAGGATCATGAGCTGCAGCGAGTCGGTGAGGTCGTTGGCGTCCGTGACCTCGACGGTGAACGTGAAGCTGCCGTCGTCGTCGGGGAGGCCGGTGATCGCTCCGGCGCCGTCCATCGACAGTCCGTTCGGGAGCGTCCCCGCGACGAGCGTGAACGTGTACGGCGACGTCCCGCCCGTCACTTCGATCTGCGCGTTGTAGGGGCCCCCGGCGCGCGCGGGCGGGAGCAGCATCGAGGTGATCATCGGGCTCGCGTCTTCGATCTCGAACGTGAGCTCGCGGTCGTCCGTCGTGCCGTCCGCGTCCGTCACCTCGATCGTCACGGTGAACGTCCCCGCCTCCGTGGGCATGCCGCTCACGAGACCTTCGCCGTCCAGCGTGAGCCCCTGCGGGAGCGCGCCAGCGGTCGTCGCCCACGTCAGCGGCGTGACGCCGCCCGTCGCCTCGAGGCGAGCCGAATACGCGGTCGCGGTGTCACCGTCCGGGAGGGTGGCCGTGGAGATGAGCAGGGGCTCGGCGGTGACCGCGATCGACAACTCCCGCGAGGCCTTCGTGTCCGCCGTATCCGAGACCTCGATCGTGAACGTGAACGTCCCCGCCTCGGTGAAGACGCCGGACAGCTGCCCGGTCTCCGCCTTCAGCATCAACCCGCCGGGCAGATCCCCTTCGACGTGCCGGAACGTATACGGCGGAACACCCCCGCGCGCGGCGATCTTCTCGTCGTACGCCTTGCCGAACTCTCCGGACGCGATGGCCGTCGTGACGAGCTCGAGCGCGTCGGGCGTCGTCGTTCCGTCGTCATCACTACCGCCCGAGCACGCGGCGAGCGAACCAGCGAGGAGGAGCCAAGCGCAAAAGCGTGTCACGGACGGCATCGTAGTGGCCCGGACGAGCCCGGGCAATGACCACCGACGACGAGTCGTGTTAGGCGACCCGCGGTGTTCCGGTCCCTTCGCCTGGTCTTGACGCTGGCCCTGAGGAACCTCCGGTCGGATTGGTTCGCGACCGTCTCCGCGATCATCGGGGTCGCCCTCGGTGCGGTCACCGTGAACGTCGTCCTGACCATCGACGTGAACACCCGCAAGGTCGAATCCTACGACTGGACGACCAACCCGGATCTGGAGCCCGACCTCTCCCGCACCCTCGCGCTCTACCCGGTCCGCGAGGACGGCGCGCCGACCGTCGTCCAGGACACCCGCGAGGAGACCCACGAGGATTACCAGGTCATGCGCTCGGCGACCCGGCTGGGGTCGCTTTCGGCGTTTCTCGTGGGCGCCCTGATCGTCTTCTTTACGTTCCGCGTCATCGTCGCGCAGCGCAAACGCGAGATCGCGCTGTTGAGGAGTCTGGGCACCACCCCCAAACAGGTGGCGGCGATCTTCTTCACGGAGGCGCTGATCGTCGGCGTCGTCGGCGCGACGATCGGCGCGCTCGCGACGGCACCGCTCGCGATCATCGCGGCCCGCGCGGGCATCACCACGACCGGGCGCGCACAGCTCAACTGGCTGTGGATCCCGTGGCGGCTCGTGTTCATCGTGTCGTCGGTCGGCGCGCTCACCGCGCTGCTCGGGATCCTGAAGCCGCTGTACGACGTCCTCCGCCTGGACGTCGGCGCCACGCTCCGGCCGCGGTTCGTGGAGGGCGGCGGACCGGCGACGAAGGACGCGGGCATCGCACTGATCGCCCTGCCCTTCATGGTGCTCCTCTACATCCTCATCCGCCCGTTCTTCGTGGAGGTGCTGCCGTCGCTGATGTTCTTCGTGCTGGAGGCGGGGCTCGTGTGCGCTGGGTTCCTGTCGATGCTCGTGCTCGTGCCTCAGGTCGTGGGGCTGCTCGGGCGTCTCGTCGGCGCGCTGCTCCCCGCGACGAAGAGCGCGCCGCGCCTCCTCACGCTGCGGCGCATCGAGCGGTCGGGGCACGAGCTCGCGTGGGCGGTGAGCGGCGTGATGCTCGTCTTCGCGCTGCTGCTCTCGCTGCACATCGTGACGCGCTCGCTGAAGGACGAGGTGTCGTCGTGGGCCGGTCGCACGATCCGCGACAACGCCTACGTGTTTGTGTTCGACCGCCAGCGGATCGTGCACAAGGAGATCATCGAGCAGCTCCCCGAGCACGTCATCAAGGTCGAATACTCCGGCCGCACGCCGGTCCCCGCGCAGCTGATGGCGGCGAACACCGCGCAGCTGAAGCGCTTCGCCGAGGACATGGGCACCGACTACGCCGCGCCGCTGAAGGCGCTCGCGAAGGGCAAGGTGATCCTCTCGCACATGATGGCGCGCCGGTACGGCCTCGGCATCGGCGACAGACTCGGCGTGAAGAGCCCCGCGCGCAACGCGGAGCTGGAGGTCGTCGGCATCACGGACGCCGGTTACGTCCCGATGGTCGGCTCCTACCGCGAGAGCAGGACGTACGGGATCATCGCGGAGGGGGACTTCGATCTCATCAAGCCGTTCGCACGTCCGATGGGCGCAGCCTACGCGCTCCGCGATCCGAAGTTTCGAGGCGGGCTCGACGAACCGTGGGGCCCGTGGGTCGACTACCTCGGCGAAGAGAACTTCGAGCCGAGCACGCAGGTCATCGAGATTGGCACGCTCAAGGAGATCGCTCGCCAGAAGGAGACCGACGACGACTTCCTCATCTTCGACGTCATCCTCCTCCTCACCGCGATCCTCGCGGCCGTCGGCATCGCGAACAACCTCGTCCTCGCCGCGCACGTGCGTCGGCGCGAAGTCGCGCTGTACCGCGTCCTCGGGATGCGGCGCCGTCAGGTCGCCTGGCTGTACGTGTTGGAGGGGGCGCTGATCGGGTTGCTCGGCGGCATCATGGCCGTGGTGCTCGGCGTCCCGCTCGGCTTCTCGGCGATCGGCGCGTTGGAGGTAGTCTCGGCGTTCGCCGTCCACTTCGTGCTCCCCGCGCCCTACGCGGTCTACACGGTGCTCGGGGCCATCGCGATCTCGTTGGTGTCCGCGGTGTACCCGGCCTTTGTCTCGACGCAGACTTCGTCCGCGGAGTCGGTGCACTACGAGTAGCGCACCGACTCCCGAAACCACCGCCTTACAGGTACTGGAACCAGACGTCGTTCACCTTGCCGACGTCGCCGTTGTCGCGGATGAAGCCCGCACCGACCTGCCGGTGCTCGTTGCCGTTCTCGTCCGCGTTGGCGCCGTTCTCGGTGTAGCCGAGGTTGATGCCCGCGATGCCAGCGTCGGCGAGGCTCTTGTTCTGCCCGTCGACCTTCATGTGGAGGTTCGCCGCCTTCTCGAGCTGCGACAGCTCCCACTTGTCGAGCACGCCGTCCTTCGTCGCGTCGGCGCCCAGGTGCTTCTCGGCGAGGCCCTTCAGCGCGTCGAAGCCGTTCTTGTACTTCTTGCCGTCGCCGAGGTCCGTGTTGTTGCCGAGCAGCTCCTTGCCGCTGTTGCCCTTGCCGAACGCGAGGACGCCGTCGCCCTTGCCGGCCCACGACGTCTGGTCCGCCTTGCCGTCGCCGTCGATGTCGAACTTTTTGCCGTTCTTCGCGTCGGTCGTGCTGACCTTGCCGTCGCCGTTGAGGTCGAAGGTGAGCGGCGAAGCGATCTTGTTCTTCCCCTTGGGCGCCTTGTAGATGCCCTTCTTCGCACCGTTCGCGTCGAAGACGTCGAACACACCCTTCGTCTTCGTCGCCTTCACGGTGCAGCCCTTGTACTCGCCGCCGGTGATCTTCCAGCCGTCACCGTCCTTCTTCTTGTGTTTGTGGGCCGCGAGCCAGCCGCCCTTCTCCTTGCCCTTGAGCTCGACGGGCTGCTGAGGCTGCGCCGTGGGGCCGCAGACCTTCGGGCGCGGCGCGCAGACCTTCGGCTGCTGCGCGACGGGCTGCTGGGGCTGCGCCTTGGGGCCGCAGATCTTCGGGCGCGGGGCGCAGACCTTCGGGCGGGGCGCGCACGCCTTCGGCATCGCGGGCGCGGCCTTCTTGGGGCCACAGCCACAGCCGGGGATCTGCTTCATGAGCTTGTTGATGCCGCCGGGTCCGCCGCGCATCAGGTTGCGCACGAAGGGGTTGAAGTTGTTGCCCATGAGCTGGCGGAGCTGCTGCACGGCCTGACGCTGCTGCGGCGACATGCGCGGCGCCGCGCCGAACTGCTGCCCCGGCTGCCCGCCGCCGCGCATCTGTCGATGCTGCGCGCGCGCCTGCATGAACTGGAGGACCATCCCCAGCGCTTGCGGGCTGATCTGTCCCTGCTGCGCGAGGTTGAAGAGCAGCGACTTGATGGGGGGTTGGTTCTTGATGCCGTACATTGATGGGTCCTCCTGGGAAGTAAGTGCGGTTGCGCTTCCTCCCTAGAGCAACGGCCGGGCCAACCGTTCGATCGCCCCTAGGCCCACGATCCAGGTGCACAGCAACGCCACGAATCGGGTGCAGCAACACCGGTTCGGCCCCAGGTGAACACCAACCATGGGCAGATCCGGGCCCCGATTCGTCCGAACGCAACGTCCGATAATCGGACGCCGGATCCGATAATCGAACGAATGCCCCGCATCACACGCGCCGCGCGCTGGCCCGCCGGTTGCTCTTCGACGGCGCGATGCACCGATTCACATCCCTCCTCATGCTGTCCGCCTGCGGCGGCGCCGACCTCGGCGTGCAGACCGACGCCATCGTCGGCGGCCGCAACGACCGAACCCACCACGCCGTCGGGCTCGTCGGCGTGACCACCGACACCGGCTGGGCCTTCTTCTGTTCGGGCACCCTCGTCGGACCAACCACCGTCCTCACCGCGGCGCACTGCCTCTTCGACGAGGACCGGCGGCTCACCGCGCGCACCCTCGTGTTCGCGACGGACGACGCGGTGTTCGACGTCGCCCGCTCCTCGGTCGCGCCCGGCTACGACCCCGAGGCCTACGCGGACTGGGAGGACGCCGCGTTCCTCCGCCTCGCGTCCACACCCGACGTCGCGCCCATCCCAGTGCGCGGCGCCGAGCCCGAGGTCGGCGATCGCGCCACCGTCGTGGGCTTCGGCGTGACGTCGGGGTGGACCGGCGAAGGCTTCGGCACCCGGCGCCGCGTCGACGTTCGACTCGGCGAGGTCACCGCGCGCGAGCTCACCTACGACGGCGACGACGGGGGCGCGTGTTACGGAGACTCCGGCGGACCGGTGCTCGTCGAAGGCCGCGTCGTCGGCGTGACCTCGCGATCGTATGGGCTCGGGTGTCGAGGGCTGGAGGTCGCGCAGCGCGCCGACGTCCTCGTGCGCTGGCTGCGCCGCGACCGCGGCGACGTCTGCGTGGAGGACTGCTGATGTCAGTCGTTCAGCTTCGTCCGGGTGAGGAGGTCGGCGAGGATCGCGTCGAGCCGCGCCGTCGCGCGCGCCGCGTCGGCTTCGACGATCTCCAGGTACAGCTTCAGCTTCGGCTCGGTGCCGCTCGGGCGCACCGCGACACGGCCGCCGCCCGCGAGATCGTAGAGGAGGACGTTGGACTTCGGCCCGTCGGCCTCCAGGTAGTCGATGGTGGCCTCGACCTGTTCCTCGCCGATCTGATCGACGGTCATCGCGCGCAACGCGGTCATCGCGGCGGCGATGCGCGCGGCGCCGTCGCGACCGGGGAGTGTGATGCTCTTCTGCCGCCCGACGTAGGCGCCGTGCGCAGCGTCGAGATCCGCGAGGGTGTCGGCGAGCGTGCGGCCCTTCGCTTTCTCGAACGCGGCGAGCTCCGCCATCACCAACGCGGCACCGATGCCGTCCTTGTCGCGGACCACGGTGCCGACGGTGTAGCCGAGCGCCTCTTCGTAGCCGAACGCGAAGCGGAGGCCGCGCTCGGCCTCGAGGTCCATCGCCCGGTTCGTGATCCACTTGAACCCGGTGAGCGTCTCCGCGTACGCGACGTTTGCGGCGTTCGCCATCGCGCGCAGCCGCTGCGACGAAACCACCGTGGTCACGAACAGCCGCTCCTCGCCGGACCCGTGCGTCAACACGTGGTGCGCGAGCAGCGCGCCGATCTCGTTTCCGCTGAGCACGCGGTAGTCGTCACCGACGCGCACTGCGGTCCCGAGCCGATCGGCGTCGGGGTCGTTGACGAGCACGACGTCGGAGCGCTCCTTCTTCGCGAGCGCGAGCACCAGGTCGAGCGCACCGGGCTCCTCGGGGTTCGGGAAGCGCACCGTGGGGAAGTCGCCGTTCGGTTCGGCCTGCTCGGGCACCGCCGCAACCTCGCCGAAGCCGCGTCGTTCGAACGCCTCGAGCAAGAGCGCCTGCCCGACGCCGTGCATCGCGGAGTACGCGACCGAGAGCGCACCGACGTCGGTGTCGACGAACCGAAGCGTGTCGAGCGCTTCGAGGTACTCGTCACGCAGGTCGTCCGCGGGGACGATGTGCTCGCTGCGGGGCGCGAGCTCGATCGCGTTGGACGCCGGCGCAGCTTCGATCGCCGCGGCGATCGCGGCGTCCGTAGGCGGGATGATCTGCGCGCCGTTGTCGAAGTAGACCTTGTACCCGTTGTACTCGGGCGGGTTGTGGCTCGCGGTCACCACGATGCCCGCCGCCGCGCCCTTCGCCTTCACCCCGAACGCAACCACCGGGGTGGGCGTCGTGCCTTCGAGCCACCAGACCTTCACGCCGCGCGCGGCGCAGACCGCCGCGGCGTCGCGCGCCATGATCTCGGATCCGTGGCGCCCGTCGCGGCCGATCACGATGCCGCGCTCCGCGGCGCCCTCGACGGCTTCGAGCACGTGCGTGACGAGCCCGTAGGTCGCGCGGATCACCGTAGCGCGGTTCATCCGCGTCTCACCCGCTCCGTACAACCCGCGCAGCCCCGCCGTCCCGAAGGCGAGCGGCCCGGCGAAGCGATCTTCGAGGTCCGCGCGCGCACCCTCGTCGCCGTCGCGTGCGAGCGTGAGGAGCGCCGTCAGCGCCTCGGCGTCGTGTTCATCGACATCACGCGCGACGTAGGCCGCCACGCGCTCGAACAGATCCGTCATGGGAGCGCGAGCCTACCCAACTTTGGGCCCCGCGACGCGGTCGAATCAGGGCGCGCAGGGCCCGGTCGCGGCGTCTTCCCCGACGTACCGGGAGATGCCGTCGAGGATCTCCAGCATCATCGCCGGCTCGGCGAGGTCCGTGCGGCACGCCAGCGCGCGCGCGCGGACGTAGGCGTCACGGGCCGAGGTGCGCATCGGGAGCGCCTTGTCCGCGAAGATCTGGTTCAGGACCTCCTGATCCTCGACGAAGTGCTGCCCCTGGCTCGTGGCCTCGAAGGTGATCGTGAGGTCGTCGTACGCACGTGCCTCCGCGAGCATCGCCGACACCCGCACCGCCGACGGGATGCGGGCGTCGTCCGCGAGGGATCGCAGGCCACGCGCGGCGAGCTCGACGGTCTCGACGCCGACGCCCAGCTCGTTGAACTCCAGCGACGGGTCCTTCACGGCGCGTCGAACGGCCGCGATGCCCTGCGCAGCGGCGCGGTCGAGGCGATCGACTTCGACCTGCACCTCAGGCGCCTCTGTCGCACAGGCCGCAGCGAGCGCCGCGACGCCGATGATCGCCATCCCCCTCAAAGCTGGTCTTCGGACGCTAACAGATCCTCGCGGACGGTGTCGAAAGTTCCCTCAGCTCCCCGCGAAGTAGTCGGTCCGCATCATCAGCACCGCGTCCCGCTTCGGGAGCATCCGCATCAGGAATTTTCTCGATGCCGCCCCGCCCGTCGACCAGGGGGCCTCGTCGACGACCATCAACAACGCGGTCGGTGCCTGCATACGCGGCGCTCCGCTCCCGTAGAAGTGCACGAGGGTGTCGTAAGCCCCCGTCCGGGTCGCGGCCGCCTGGTAGACCTCCGGTCCCATACCGTCGGTGATGTCCCACAGCAGGCGGCCCCCCGTCTCGGTCTCGGGGTTGTCGTAGGCGCACTTCTCCCCGGTCGGCTCGAAGACCCACAGGTCGATGTCCACCGAGTCCGTCGACCAGTGGATCGTCAGCTGGAAATCCATCGCCCCCGAAGCGAGCGAAGCGCTCACGCTCGCGAGCTCCGCGAAGCGCGCCTCCAACGCCTGGCGCGTCCCGCCCGGCGCGCGCTGCGCGAGCGCGCGCAACAGCCGACCGTAGTGCAGACGTGCGGCCGTCTTCGCCTGCTCGTCGTGGCGGTTCCACGATCGCGCCAGCACGATCTCGTAGTTGCGCGCCGCCTCGCCGTAGCGTCCCTCCGCGTCGAGGGCGAGCGCCTCCTCCAGGTACGCCTGCGGCTCGAACGGCCGCAGCAGTCGAATGCGCTCGAACAGCTCCACGGCCACGTCGTACTGCGCGACCGCGAGGAGCGCGTAGCCGACGAGGCGCATCGCCTCCGCGTCGCGCGGTCGAAGCTCGACCGTCGTCGACAACGCGCGCACCGCGCCGGCGGTGTCCCCCGCGAGCGCCCGCGCCCGCGCGATGCGCTCGTACAGGAGGATGTCGTTGGTGTCGGCTTCGCGCGCCCGGCGGTACTCCAGCTCGGCCTGCATCCGCTCGGGGCCGCCGCTGAAGGGGAGCTCGAGGAGCGGCTGCGGTCGGAGCACGGGCTCCGCTCCGTCGGCGCTGCGACGAATCGCTTCGAGGAGGTTTTGGTGCGCGGGCGTGACCCCGTCGAGCGCGAGGCCCAGCAACGCCGCGCGACGTTGGTCCGCTTCGCTGCGGCGGAGCGCTTCGAGGTCGTGCAAGTCGACTTGCTCGTCCTTCAGCGCGAAGGCCTCGGCCTGCGCGTCGTTCTCGAGGATCAACATCGAGGCCCGCGCGTTGGCGAGCCGGTAGTGCTGCGAGAGCGCGACGACCATCCGGTCGAGGCGAGGATCGTCGAGCGCGATCAGGCGCTGCGCGTGCAGCTCGGCCCACGCGCGCGGCGCGAAGTGGTCTTCGAGGTTCGCGAGCGGCACCCGCACCGCGTTGCTCGACCCGCCGGAGGCGAGCGTCACCACGAGCTGCGCCTCCATCCCCTCCGGGAGCCGGCCGGCGATGCGCAGCGTCTGCCCCGGGTAGACGAGCTGCGGGTTGCCCGCGACGACGACGTCGGCCGAAGGCGCACCCTCGACCTGCACGGACTCGAGCGAGACCGGCACGCGCCGGTGCGCAAGCGCCGCAGCGGGGGCGTCGGCCTCGGACAACACACTCACGGTCTGTCCACCGCTCTCGCGCGAGAGGAGATCGAAGAGCGCGGCGTTCGCGGCGGCCTCGCCGAATCGGTACGTCACCCAGCGGACGTCGGAGACGATCGGGTACCGCGCCGGGAGCGCCTCCTCGCGATCGAGGCCCCACGTGATCTCACCGTCGGACAACAAGAAGACCGTGGTCTTCGCGCCGTCGACCGCCCACGCGCGCTGCGCCTGCAGCTCGTCGAGCACCGACGCAAAGCTCGTCGCGCCCTCCAGGTAGACCCGCCGCAGATCCGCGTAGGTCGCGGCGCGGTTGAACGGCGTGTTCGCGCGCCAGCCGATCGCGTGCAGCCACCGCGGGCGCACGTCGAAGAGCATCACCGCGTACTCCTCGATCGAGCTGTCCTTCTCGAGGAGCGCCTGGATCAGCGCCTGGCGACGCGCGTGGGTCCCGCCTTCGTCGGAAGACAGCGACGTGTCGAGCAGGATGAGCGCACGGTTCGTCGCGCGGTCGGTCGCCTCGGGGAGCGCGGGCCGAACCTCCGCGTAGAAGGACTCGCCCCCCATCCCGGTGCGGTCTTCACCGCGCAGCACCGCGCCGTGTTCGTTGGGCTCGACGGCGACCTCGAGCGTCGCGCCGGGTTCGGCCTTTGGCACGTCGAAGCGCGCCCACCGCTGCTTCTTGCCTCGCGCCTTCGCGGCCGACGGCGCCGCGACGATCGCGCCGTGGAGCTGGTCGACGAACAGCGAAGCGGATCGCTCGACGAGCGTCGGCTCGGACGGCATCGTGTAGCCGTACCGGTAGCGCTTGCCGTCGAACACCAGCGGCTGCTCGTACGCGACGACGACGCGCTTGAGGCTCTTGGCCTCGATCGGAAACACACGCGCTTCGAAGTTACTCCCGCCGGACCACTCGAGGAGCGCCGGGTCCACGTCGCTGCGGACGATGGCCTCGTAGACCTCACGCGCCCGCTTCTGCTCCACCACGCGCGCCTGCTGGCGCGCGCCCCACTTCACCGACCCGCCGCGCGCGGGCGTCGCGGGGATGATCGAGCCCGCGGCGATCGTGCCCTTCGGGAGCTTGGGGAGGAGCTTCGCCGACGAGAAGAAGCGCTGGTTCTCGACACGCCGGGTGCCGTCGAACATCGAGAAACCCGCCGGCGAGGCGTCCGCGGGGAGCGGGTGGTAGAACGTGCCTTCGAGCCGCTTGTCCTGCGGGTTCTCGAACACGTAGTCGACGACGGTGCGGGCGCGTGGCCCCTGCACGTGCGCGACGACGCGCACGGCGCGCGGCACGAGCGCGGTCATCTTTCCGTCCGCGCCACGCACGAGGATCTTGCCGAGCGCGGGGCGGCGCTCGATGGCCGGGAGCACGGTCTGCGCCATGAGGTCCTCGCCGGACGACTCGTTGAGGTCGAAGTTTCCGACGTCCTTGGCCTTCTCCTTCGCCTCCTGCTTCTTCCCCGGACCGCGGGTGTCGCGCTTGCCCCGCTTCTTCTTCTCGCGGAGCTTGGTGGACTCGCCGCCCTCCGAGCGGCGCGACTCGATCCGCGCGTCATCGTCGGGCCGGGGGATGGTCGTGCTCCGGCGCGGCGCGGGCGGAGGTGGCGGCGGGGGCTCGGCCCGCTCGTCCTCGTCGGCGGAGCTCTGAACCGACTCGGAGGCGATCGTCGCGACGCTCGTGTCCTCGACCGCGTCGACGCGGCCCTTCTGCGCCATGCGGGCGACCTCGTCCGGGCTCGCTTCGGTCGCGGGACCGAAGGCCTCGGAGAGCTGCGCGAGGTCGAGCCGAGCGGCGTCGGGTCGCTCGCGCGCTTCGGTGCGCGGGGCGTCGAGCCCCTGAGCCTCGAAGGCGGCCTGCTCGGCGGCGGGGTTGGGCTCGGCGGCGCTCTTGGCCGGGGCGGGGCCTCGGGCGGCGCAGCGGGTGAGCGTCAGGAGGGTCAGAACACAGAGGACGGATCTCACCCGTACGAAGGCCATGAAGGGGATGAACGCACGGCGCGCCGCGACGATCTACCCGGCGGGGCCGAGGATCGGATCGAGCTCGAGGTGGACGTAGTACGCGCGGCCGCGGCGGCCGATTACGATGGTCACGGCCTCGACGTCGTACACGGCGGCGCAGAAGTCCTCGAAATCCGAAGCCTTCGTGAGGCGCCGGCTGCCCACGGAGAGGAGCAGGTCCCCGGGGGCAATGCCGACGCGCGCGGCGTAGCTCTTCTTCGCGACACGTTTCACGACGAGAGCGCCCTGTTGCTCCACGACGTCGAGGCCCAGACGACGACGGCCCAGCTCGACGGCCGTCTTGCGGTCGAGCTCCGCGACGGTGAGCTCGACCGTGGACTCCGCGCGGCCGCGGCGGACGCGCAGCTTCACGCGCCGTCCGGGGATCATGGCCTGCTCGACGTGCCGGTACCCGCGGCCGTCCTTGATCTCACGGCCGCCGACGTCGGTGATCACGTCGCCGCGACGCATCCCGGCGCCCTCGGCCGGGCTGTCCGGAACGACGTACGCGACCTCGGCGCCACCGCGTTCCGACGGCACCACGAACAACCCGGTGAAGCCGGCGCGGACCTCGCCGTAGTTGAGGACCTCCTGCACCACGGCCATCGCCTGGTCGACGGGGATCGCGAACCCGATGCCGTTCGCCGCGCTGTAGATCGCCGTGTTGATCCCGATGAGCTTGCCCTCGACGTTCAACAGCGCACCGCCCGAGTTGCCCGGGTTGATCGCGGCGTCGGTCTGCACGAAGTCCTCGTAGTTGCGGTCCTCCGCTTCGATCGATCGGTGCAGCGCCGACACGACGCCGGTGGTGACGGAGTTCGCGAGCCCGAACGGGTTGCCGATCGCCACGAGGGTCTCGCCGATCATCAGGTCCGAAGAGGTCCCTATCGCGACCGCCGGCAGATCCTTCGGCGCGTTGCGCACCTTGAGCACCGCGAGGTCGAACGACGGATCCGCGCCGACCACGTCGACGGCGAACGTGCGGCGGTCCGAGAGCGTGATCGTGATGTTCGAGGCCTGCGCGATCACGTGTTCGTTCGTGAGCACGAGACCGCTCGGATCGATGATCACGCCCGACCCCAACGACTCCTGACGGTCGCGGCGCGGGGTACGCGAGAAGAACCGGTTGAAGAAGTCGTTGCCGCGACTCCGCGAGAACGGGTTCTTCTGCACGCGTTTCTCCGTCGCGATGTTCACGACGGCGGGGCCCGCCTGGCGGACGACCCCGACCACGGGAGTGTATCTCGGGTTGTCGTTGGCGATGAGCGGGTCGGCCTGGGCGACGAGTGCCAGCCCGACGAGAGCGCCGGTGGTCATCATCATGGTTTCAGATCCTTCGCGAGCCGGAATCCCAGGCCCGTGTTGACGAAGTCGGGCTGGGTCACGTGCCGGAACGCGACCCGGCAGAACAGCCCGGTGTCGCTCCAGCAGCCGCCGCGCATCACGGGCACGGTGCGTCCGCCGACCTCCGCCGTACAGAGCTCTCGGATTCCGCCCGCCATGTCGCGCGCGCCGTACGGCGAGCAGTCCGTGGGGAACGTGCCGACCGGCTCGGGCTCGGGGTACGGCGCGTTCCGCGATTCCTTCATCTTGCAGAACGTGGGGTCGAAGTGATCGCCCCACGGGAAGAAACGACCGTCGACGCCGCGCGCGGCCTTCTCCCATTCACTCTCGGTGGGCAGGCGAAGCTGCTCGCCGGTCTGCGCGCTCTTCCAGTGCACGAACGCGCGCGCGTCCGAGAAGCTCACGCCGTTCACCGGCAAGCTCCCGATCCACTCGTGCCCGCCGGGCGTGCGCTCCGGGTAGACGAAGCGCCCCTCGGACGCCTCCCAACGCCAGTAGTGCCCCTCCTGCGCACGAGCGCGCGGGACGTGTTGCTTCGCCGCGGCGAGGTCTTCCTTTGCGAGCGCGTCGAGGAACTCGAGGTATTCGTCACAGGTCACGGGGAAGCGCGCGATCGCGTACTCCGCGAGCTCGTCGACGTGTCGTTCGAGCGCGCCGTGCGCGACGCTGTCCCCGCCGAGGATGGCGCGGCCCTCGGGGACGAGCACGAACGCGTCCCCGATCTCGGCCGACGAACGGACCTTCACCTTCACGTAGACCGACTCGGTGCGGCCGATGAGCACGGGGCGCAGGACGTCGCGCTCACCGTCGCGGTGGAAGACGAGCAAGTAGCTGCCGATCGGGATCTCGAAGCGCCCGATCGGCGTCGTGCCGAGCGCGCGGAGGGGGCCGGGCCGCATCACACGTTGGACGGTCTCCATCCGCGCGATACTCACGCGTACGCCCGACGGATCGGTGTCGACCGTAAGGGTGCCGTCGCCTTCGAGGACCCGCTCCCAGACGCCGTCGTCGTAGCGAGAGACGAGGCTGCGGTAGTACCGCATCCCTTCGACGTCGCGCGCGCGCTCCGCTTCGCCGAAGCGCGCGAAGTAGAGCGACGACAGCGCGCTGCGGGCTTCGCGATCGTCGGGCACTTCGCCGAGCGCGCGGAGGAAGTCGGCCTCCGCTTCCTCGAACGAGGACACCGCCTCGATCTTCAGCTCGCTCACGCGATCCTCGAGCGACCAGATCGGCGCCTTCTTCTCGACGTCGGCCCAGGCGGGGACCTCCTTCGCGAGGCGCTTCGCCTCCGCCTCCGCCGCCTGCAGGTCGACCTTGAGTTGTTTCCAGCGCTCGGTGGAACGGCGCCCCTTGCGCACGCGCGCGCGGGCTTCCTGCTCGCGGCGCTCGCGCTCCTTCGCGCCTTCGAGGATGCGGCCGATCTCGTCGGCGAGCTCCTTGGCATCCGGTCGGTCGATCGGTTGGCGCGCCATCGCGGAGAGGACGAGCTCCTCGAGCTCCAGCGAGATCGACAGGTGCGGCGCGCGCTGGCGCGGCGGCATGAAGTCGGCCTGCCGTACCTTCATCACCGTCGGCACGAAGCCGATGTCCGGGTAGGCGGGCTCCAGCGTGAGGATCTCGTAGAGGACGGCGCCGAGCCCGTAGACGTCGGACTTGGTGGTGAGCAGCTCCGGGCGCCCCTCGGTCGCCTCGGGCGACATGTACTGCGGCGTGCCGGTGATCGTTCCGCTCGCGGTCTCGGTCGCCGAGAACTGACCGACGAGCTCGACGCGCCGGTCCTGCGATTCGAGCGGGTCGTCGCCGCCGATGATCTTGGCGAGGCCCCAGTCGATCAGGATCGCTTCACCGTACTGACCGACCATGATGTTCGCCGGCTTGATGTCGCGGTGGATGACGCCGTGCGCGTGCGCGAAGGCCACCGCGTAGGCGATCTGTTGGTAGATCGTGAGCAGGCGGACGCGCGAGAACTCCTCCTTCTTGGCGGCGTCGCCCTCGTGGATCGCGTTGAGGATGTCGAGCAACGTGATGCCGCCGAGCTTCTTCATCACGTAGAAGAGCTCGCCGGACGGGAGGCGGCCGACGTCGTGGATCGGGATGATCGACGGGTGCTCGAGTTGGCCGGTCGCTTGGACCTCGGTCCAGAAGCGGCGGATGAGGTTCTCGGGGGCGTCGCGTCCGCCGAGGAGGATCTTCACGGCGACCTCGCGGCCGATGTCGGTGTCGCGAGCCTTCAGGATGCGGCCCATGCCGCCGCGTCCGATCTCCCCATACAGTTGGTAGCGTTCGTCGACGCGTTTGCCGGTCGGGGCGAGCGGCTCGGCGGCGCGTACGACCTCGACGTCGACGGCCGCGTCCGCGAGCGCCGCGACGACCGGGTCGTGCCGAACGTTCGGCATCGCGGTCGCCTCCGGATCCGACCACGGCGTGTCCGCCGGCGGCGACGGCTTGGTGGTCGCGGGGATGGAAGCGTTGACGAGCTTGCCGATGTCACTCGGGAGGCGTTTGGTTGGATCGAGCGTGCCGGGGTCGATCACTTCGACCACGCGGCCGTCCTCGGAGATGCGGCCCGGCGGATAGGCGCGCGTCGGGCCGGAGCCGTCCCAGACCTCCGGCGACGGGCCCGGCTCGGGCACGCGCGGGGCGGGCGGGGGGATCGTCTCCTCGTCGTCGACGTAGAGGTCGGAGATCGGTGCGTCCGTCGGCGGGGAGGGGTCCGTCGGCCGCTCGGTCGCGGGGCCGATCACCTCCTGGCGCGGCAGATCGAACCAGGTGTCCTCGTGGTCCTCGAACGCGTCGGCGCGCGGGCTCGGGAGGGTCTTCGAGGGATCGTAGGGCTGCAGGAGCTGGTCGACCGGCGTCTGGTCGACGGCGACGCCGCTCTCGAGCACTTCGCGGTAGTCGTCGAGGGCGTCCTCGTCGAGCGCGCCGGCGTCGACGAGGCAGTCCCCGAGGCCGCGATCGCTGGTGCTCGCGGCGTTCATGGCGGCGAGCACCATGTCGAACGGTACGGCCTGGCGCTCGATGAGGAGGGCGGCGAGCGCACGATCTTCGGGGCGGAGCGTCATGGGGTCGGTCGCCGGGTGATTCCCTTCCATCCTCTTTCTCGCGCAGCGAGCGCTCCCGGTAAAGAAAGCGGTGGGCCCCGTTCGGCATTCCACCGAATGACGGTGCTTGCAGGGGTCGCATTGGGTGCGCTATGCGCTTGGCTTCACGCCATGAACGAACTCCAACCGATCCTGCTCCTCCTCGTCGCCGGGGCGATCATCGCGGCTGTTTTCCTGTGGCGCCGGGTGGCTGCGCTCGAGACCGAGCTGAGGGGCGCCAAGGGGACCATCGAGGACAAGCGCAGCGAGCTGGAGAAGGTGCGCGCGGACACGAAGAAGAAGTCGGACGACCTCGACGCCGCGCGTAAGGAGCTTCAGACCACCAAGGCCAAGCTCAAGCGCCAGAAGAAGGAGGCGCACGCGGCCGGCGGGAAGAAGTCGAAGAACGACAACTCGGCGCCGGCGGAGGTGGCCGAGACGTCCGCCGCGACGGTCGTGACGCTCTCGAACAGCGAGGTCGAAGCCGCCCACAGCAAGGCGATGAGCGAGCTGCGCACGAAGCTCGACAAGGCGAACAAACGCATCGCCGACATGGAGGCCGCGGAGTCGAAGCGCAAGGCCGCCGCCGAGAAGGCCGCGAAGGCGATCCGGACGGGGGAGACCGCGGGTGAAGAGGTCGCCGCGGCGCGGACGCCCGAAGAGAAGGTCGAGGCGCTCGAGGCGCAGCTCGAAGCCTTCAAGCGCGCCGCCGCCGACCGCGAAAAGAAGCTCTCCAAGCAGGCGAAGCAGGCGGAGGAGCGCGCGAAGGCCGCGTCCCGTCGCGCGAACGGCAACCGCGACTCCTACCAGGTCCTCAAGGGCCAGCTCGAGCTCGCGCAGGACCGGCTGGCGCTGCTGCGCCGCAAGTACGAGGGCGCGAAGAACCCGACCGAGTACGCGCCCCCGCCCGCCGAGGAAGGCGCCGAGGACGTGGCCGCAGCCGCGGAGGCGATTGCCGCCGTGACCGAGGATGGCGGGGACGCTGAAGCGGCAGCTGTGGCGGCGGAGGCGGCAGCGGTCGAGGCCGGGTCCGCCAGCGAGGGCGATGCCGGGTCCGCGTCCGAGGCCGGGTCCGCTTCTGCGTCGGATTCCGATTCCGAGTCCGGGTCCGCATCCGAGTCTGGGTCCGCCTCCGAGTCCGCTTCTGCGTCTGGTGCCGAGGCCGGTTCCGGATCCGAGTCCGAGTCTGCGTCCGGTTCCGCGTCTGCGTCCGGTTCCGAGTCCGAGTCCGCGTCGGCTTCCGAGTCCGGGTCCGCGTCGGCTTCCGAGTCCGAGTCGGCGTCCGGTTCCGCGTCTGCGTCGGCTTCCGAGTCCGCTTCCGCGGCCGAGGCCGCGTCGGCCTCCGACTCCGACGCCGAGGCCGCGCCCGCGGCCGAGGCGGCGTCCGCCGAAGACACCAAGCCCGAGCAGTCGCTCTGAGACGGCGCCGAGGGTCGCGCATGCCCCGGCCCCGTCGCCTCGCCATCGCGTCCGCGCGTCTGCGCGTCCTCCTCACCGCGAGCCTCCTCACCTGCGCTTGCGACCTCACCTGTGCGCCGTCCGCGAGCGCGGCGCCGGAGCTGCTGATTTTCGGGGGCGGTTGGGGGCCCGAGGGGACGCAGGCGTCGATCGAGGCGCACACCCGTGCGCTCCACGTCGCGATGCCCAAGGCGCGCGTGTTGTTCGCGGCGCCGAGCGCCGAGGCCCGCGCGGTGCAGATCCCCGCCGCGAAGAAGGATCACGCGGCAACGGTGCTCGGGCTCGTGTTCGACCGCGGGCGCGACCTGCACGTGGACTACCGCCCCGCGAAGATCGAGCGGCACGCCGCGGCGACCTCCGAGGCCCTCCTCGCCGCGCTCGGAGCCCTGCCTTCGAACCGCCCCGCGATCGTGTTCGGCGCCGGCCACGGCACCAAGGCCACCGCGACGGAGCCCGCGCTCCTCGAGCTGTGGGGGCCCGACGATCGCGTGAGCGCGCAACAGCTCGTCGAGGCGCTCGGCGCACGCAAGGCCCCCACCGCGTTCGTGCTCGGTCAGTGCCACTCGGGTGCGTTCGCCGACGTCGCGTTCGAAGACGCCGATCCCACGAAGCCCGTCGCCAAGGTCCCGCGCTGCGTGCTCGCCGCGGTGCCGCACGATCGCGAGGCGGCCGGCTGCACGCCGGACGTCGACGACGACAGCGCCCCCGCCTACCTCGCGCAGTTCGCGCGCGGGATCTCGAAGCGGCGCGCCGACTTCGACCGCGACGGTCACGTGTCGCTCGCGGAAGCGCACGCCTTCGCGGCGATCCACGACCCGACCGTCGACGTCCCGGTGCGCTCCTCCGAAGTCTACGTCGAGCGCCTCCTCGGCACGGCGATGCCCACCGCCGCGACGCTCGACGAAGCCTTCGCGGAAGGCGCGACGTCCGCCGAGCGCGCCGTGCTCACGCAAGCGCTCCCCGAGCCGCTCCGCGGCGCCAAGCCCGAGCGCATCCGCGAAGCGCTCGCGTCGATCGACGAGCGCCTCGACATCTCCGAGCGCGAGCTCGAAGCGGCGCTCGACACCCGCGACAAACTCCGGCGCACCGTCCTCGACGCGGTGCTCCTCCGCTGGCCGGAGCTCGTGAACCCGTACCACGCGAAGTCGCGCGCGCTCCTCGCGGGCGATGCGAAGGTCGTCGTCGAGGCGATCGAAGCGCACGAAGACTACCCGCGCCTCTTGAAGCAGAACCACGTCGTCCACGAGCTCGACGGCGTGCTCTTCGACTTAGAGAAACGCGGCGCGCGCATCGAGCGCTGGATCCGCACGGCGACGCACGTCGCGGCGCGGCGGATCATCGACGAACGCAAGGACGGAGCGAAGGCGGCGCTCGCACGCATCGAAGCGTGCGAGCAACAGCGACCGTGAGACGACGCGTCGGCCGATGGGTGACGCGCGAGGGGACCGCGCAGCGCGGCGAAGGCAGATTCACTCTGCCGATAACGACCAGGTCAGGCGTCGAGGCTGTGATCGATCTGGTCGATCCAGCGGGAGATGCTGCCGGCGCGGACGTGGAGCTTCGCGTAGGGTAGCGGCTCGGTCGGCGGCTCGTAGCCGAGGTTCGCGTCTTCGCGGTGGCGGAGGAGGAGGCCACGCGCGACCAGCTCGGCGGCGTTGTCGTTCGAGCGCGGAACGCGGAGGCTCTCGACCTCGTCGCGCAGGCGGTCGAGGCGCTGCGGGTCGTGCTGCCACAGGCGCGCGCGGCGCCGGTAGAGGGCCTGGCGGCGACGAATCTCGGCGCGGGCGCCTTCGATCGCGGGCTGGAGGTCTTCGAGCATGTTGGCGGCGAGCTTCTCGGGGTCGACCCACAGGAGCCGACACGAGCGCTTGACCGCGGCGGGAATCAGGCTGGCGGCGACGAGCACCAGAACGTCGGTCTCGGTCGACAGCAACGCCATCCGGTGGTCCAGCGGGACGGGGCGGAGCACCTCACCGTTGCGACCGACGCGCTCGATGTACAGCGCGGCGCCGCGAGCGATGACCTCGGCGCGCTTCGCGACCGCCTCGCGGGCCGCCTGGCCCCACACGGAGAGGCGAGCATCGAGGGCTTGAACCGTCGCAGGGCGGCGGGGAGCGAGATCGTCGTCTTGGGGGGTGAGGTTGTGCGCGATGACCATGCCGATTCCTTGAGCAGGATGGGTGCCAACTCGATTCGGACCCCGACACTGCGGATTCGCCCGCTCGAAACGGTCGCTTTGAGGCCTCGATGCCACGTTTTGACCGACGATCGGGACATGAGTACCGCGACCGTCCGGTCGTGCGGTCCAATTGGAGGGTAGCAAGGCGCACCCTCGGCGGGGCACTGCACGGATCGCGTGGGCGGCGATCTGGGTCAGTCGACCCGGTTTTCCTGGCCGAACACCAGGCGGCGGATGTTGCCGCGGTGGCGAACGAAGATGACCACGGCCACCACCCCCGCCAGCCCGACGATCGGTTTCGGCTCGTCGAGCGCCACCGTGGCGCCCACGAGCGCGACCGAGGCCGCAAGGGAACCCGCGCTCACCACCCGAAACGGCGCGACCACCAGCACGAACACCCCGAGCGCGATCGCGGTGGGGACCGGTGACAGCGCGGCGAAGACGCCCGCCGCCGTGGCGACGCCCTTCCCGCCCCTGAACTTCAGGTAGACCGGGAGCACGTGGCCGAGCACCGCGACGAGGCCCCCCGCGGCCGCGAGCCATCCCCAGGACTGCTGTTGCGCGAAGACCACGGGCCCCGCGCCCTTCGCGGCGTCGAGGACGAGCGTGAGGATGCCGAGCGGCTTGCCCGCGGTGCGCGCGACGTTCGTCGCCCCGATGTTCTTGCTCCCGTGCTCGCGGACGTCGATGCCCTTGATCACCCGCGCCAGCACCAGGCCGAACGGGATGGCTCCGAGCAGATACGCCACCCCCAAGAACAGCGCGACGTGCGACGCCGCGACGCCGTCCGGGAGCGCGAAGGTGTCCATGTCAGCTCGTCGCGACGATCGCCGCGACGGGCGCCAGCGGCACCAACAGCGCGACGGACGCCTGCCACGCCGCGAGCCCGAGGTGCCGCCGCAGCGCGAAGTAGTGAAGGACCAACGCCCAGAGCGCCCCGATCGCGAGCCCCACCCCCGGGATGACCGCGAGCAGGAGCGGCGCGAGCCCGAAACACGTCGCGCGCACGACGCCGTAGATCCGCAAGCGGCGTTGACACAGCAACGTCGCGCCCATGTGGTACGTCGCGACGAGATAGAGCACGGCCAGCGGCAGCAGCATCGCGACGCCGAGGGCGAGCTCGTGCACCGGGACGAGCGAAGCCAGACCGTAACGCCCCAGCCAGAAGTCGAGCGTGAGCACGTGCGCCACGGCGCCCGGCGTCAGCACGAGCGCGGCGAACAGCACGGCGGGGACCGGCGAGCCCGCCTCGAGCTCCGCGAAGAACCGGCGCGGCGCACGGAGGATCTCCCCGAGCGTCGCGAAGAAGGCCCCGGCGCCGTAGGTCACGTCCCAGGCGGTCTTCGCCGGCTCGGCCTCCACGGGCGCCGATCGATGCCGCCGCAGCGCCTCCTGACGCGCCGACTCGAAGAGGACGTTCACCTCGTCGTCGGCCAACTTCTGGACTTCTTCGGCCGTAAGCGTCTCGATCGTCACCGGTCCGCCGACGGACCGGCGATTCGTGATGCGACGGGAAGCGACGTTCGAGCTCGACGCCAGCTGCGCGCGCTCCACCCGAACCTGCACGTCGGCCCCGCAGAACGGGCACGCCATCACGCAGCTCCCCACGATCGGGAAGCGCTGCGAGCAGCCTGGGCACCGCGCGATCATTCGCCGGTCGAGCATGACGCCCAGCGCGAGGCTTGGAAAGGGGGTCGCCCTCGCGGTGGCGGTTTTGAGCGCGATCGTCACGCCCGCCGCCGCGATCGCGGACACACCCCGATTCGGCGAGGGGCTCGGGCTCTCGGCGACGCTGCGCCCCACCCTCTTCGACACCGACTACCCGGGGCACCCCCGCGGCGTCGCACGCGGTCACGCGGGGACGATCGGCACACTCACGCTGCGCTGGGTGCACGACGAACACGTCGCGATCGAGGCGGGCGTGCTGGGGCGGCTCCCGTTCGCGGTGGATTTCGAGGACGAGGTCGGCGCGTTCCCGCTGCTCGCGGTGGTGATCACCCCGTTCGGCGACGCGTTGACGATGCGCTTCGGTTCCCTCGACACGAAGCACGGGTTCCACCCGGCCGTCGTCGACGAACCCCGCTACGGGTACGCGCGCAACTACGAGGAGCTGTACAACCGCAGCATCCCCGCGGACGTCGCGCGTGATCTCGGCGGCGACCCGTTCCTCCCCGTGGAGAACGGCGCGCAGATCATCGCGGACCTCGAGCCGCTCCGCGCGGAGGTGTTCCTCGACTGGCAGCTCCTCGAGACCGACGTGCACCGCGAGAAGTTCGCGGTCGGCGTGCTCGGCAGCTACGAGGGCAAGTGGCTCGAAGCAGGCTTTCAGTATCGGCTCGTCCACTACGGCGGGCAGCTCTTCACGCAGAAGGAAGAGGTCCGTCGGCTGGGCCTGGATCCGAAGCGCCAACCCACCACACTCGCGCTGTACGTCACGCCGAAGCCGCTCGCGTTCCTCGACGGCGTCGACGTCGAGCTCCCCGTCACCTTCATCCAGGGGCGCGTGAACCAGAACCCGTCGGAGCCGGAGTCGTCGCACCGCGGGCTGGAGGTCGGCGCGGACGTCATCCTCTTCGACGCGCTGACGCTCGGGTGGCGCGGCTGGTTCCCGGCCGACGGCGAGGCGCGCTACGTGAGCGAGGACGGCGACGAGATCTACGCAGGCCCTCGCTCCCATCGCGCGCGCATCGGGCTGACCTCGCGCTACGGGCTCGTCGAGCTGTCGGGGTTGCTCGACCTCGTGTTCGCCGACGGCGCCGACAAGGTCTGGTACCGCACCGTGACCGTCGTGACGTTTCGCTGGGACACGCCGCTGTTCGTCGACGCCCCCCTCCCCTGAGCACCATTTTGGTGCAGCGCTCGCACCAGAACGGTGCGATGCACAGAACTGATCGCCAACGAAACGAGCCTGGCGAGCTGGCACGCCTGTCGCAATCCACCTTGCGCGAGACGGGTGGGGGCCCGCCTCGAACCAACAAGGAGGCACAAAGACATGCTGGTGACGTTTTGGGGTGTTCGCGGTTCGATCGCGACGTCGGGTTCCGAGTTCTCGCGCTACGGCGGCAACACGACTTGCTTGGAGATCACCTGCGGTGACAAGCAGCTCATCTTCGACGCGGGGACGGGGCTCCGCGCGCTCGGGCAGAAGATGCTCGGTGAGGGGCGCAAGGAGACGACGTTCTTCTTCTCGCACCTGCACTGGGATCACATCCAAGGGTTCCCGTTCTTCTCGCCGGCGTTTGTGCCGGGGACGAAGATCGAGCTGTACGGGCCGGTCGACGAGGACGGTGTGACGACGCTCCACGCCGCGCTCGACGCGCAGATGAAGCCGCCGTGTTTCCCGGTGACGCTCGACATGATGGCGTCCGAGAAACACTTCACGACGGTGGCGAGCGGCGACGTGATCTCGACCGGCCCGTTCGACGTCTCGATGCGCGCGCTGAACCACCCGCAGGGGTCGCTCGGCTTCCGCATCGAGGCCGGCGGACGCTCCGTGTGTTTCGCGACGGACACGGAGCACAAGGAGGGCGAGATCGACGACGCGATCCTCGACCTCGCACGCGACGTGGATCTTCTGATCTACGACGCGCAGTACACCGAGGACGAGTACGAGGGGCGCGCGGGACCGAGCCGCCGCGGGTGGGGGCACTCCACGTACGTCGCGGCGACCGAGATCGCGCGGGCGGCGGGGGCGAAGCAGCTCGCGCTGTTCCACCACGACCCGACGCACGACGACGCGATGGTCGAGCGCATGGAGAGCGACGCGCGTACGCGCTTCGTGAACGCATTCGCGGCGCGGGAGGGGCTCACGCTCGATGTTTGATACGATGGCGCGCGCGATGGTCGGGGAAGCGGAGAGCTCGAGCGCGGTCCTCCTCGCCGTGGGAGGGCTGCTCCACCGCGAGGTCGCGATCGACGATCTACTGAAACGACTCGTCGAGCACATCCGCGGCGTGATGAAGGCCGACCGCGGGACGATCTACCTCGTCGACAACGGCACCCGCGAGGTCTTCTCGAAGGCCGCGGACCTGCCGGAGCTGGAGGAGATCCGCCTACAGGTCGGCCAGGGCGTCGCGGGGTTCGTCGCGCAAACCGGCGAGGTCGTCAACGTGCCGACCACGCGCTCCGACGCCCGCTTCTACGCAGGCGTCGACGCGCGGACCGGCTACAAGACGGAGTCGATCCTCGCGGCGCCGATGCGCGACGCAAACGGCGCGATCATCGGGGTGGTGCAGCTGCTCAACAAAGCCGGCGGCACCTTCCCGCTGGAGGACGAGGCGGAGCTGCGACGCCTCGCCGCGCAGGCCGCGCTCGCGGTGGAGGCGACGACGCTCTACGCGGATCTCGCGCGCGCCCCCGCGGAGGACCAGGCGCCGCTACCGCTGGAGGGGCAGTTCAACCGCATCGTCGGTTCGGCGGACGCGCTACGTCAGGCGTGCCGCCTGACCGCGAAGGCGGCGGCGTCGGAGGCGACGGTGCTCGTGCGCGGTGAGAGCGGCACCGGCAAGGAGCTGTTCGCGCGCGCGATCCACGTGAACTCACCTCGCTCGGACGGGCCGTTCGTCAAGGTGGATTGCGCGGCGCTCCCGGCGAACCTGATCGAGAACGAGCTGTTCGGCCACGAACGCGGCGCATTCACGGGCGCGGACGAGAAAGCGGCGGGGAAGTTCGACGCGGCGAAGGGCGGCACGATCTTCCTCGACGAGATCGGGGAGCTCCCGCTGGAGGTGCAAGGCAAGCTGCTCCGCGTCCTGCAGGACCGCGACTTCGTGCGCGTGGGCGGCACCGAGACGATCGCGACGGACGTCCGGGTGGTGGCGGCGACGAACCGAGACCTGGAGAAACAGGTCCAAGACGGTGAGCTCCGGAGCGACCTCTACTACCGCATCAAGGTCGTGCAGATCGCCCTCCCCGCGCTCCGCGAGCGCGGCGCCGCGGACATCCGCCGGCTCGCGCAGCACTTCACGGTGAAAGCCGCGAAGCGCCACGGCCGCCCGGTGCCGACGATCTCGGACGCCGCCTACGCGAAGCTCGTCGCCTACGCGTGGCCGGGCAACGTGCGCGAGCTGGAGAACTGCCTGGAGAGCGCGGTGGTCATCATGGACGGCACCCGCATCACGCCAGACGACCTCCCCCTCCCGGACCGCCCGCGCCCCACGGGCTCGACGGCGCCGCCGGTGGTGCGCCCGCTGGAGGACGTCGAGCGCGAGCACATCCTCGCTGTCGTCGACCAAGTCGAGGGCAACCGAACACTCGCGGCGCGTCTGCTGGGGATCGGACGCAATACACTCACGCGAAAGCTGAAGAGCTACGGCGTGGATTGACCGTCGCCCGCTCGCGGCGACGTGAAGGTCGAGGTCTGGGGAGGTTGACACGGCCGCCCTCTCCCACCGTATGGTCGCTCGCTTGCCCCGTACGCCACAGAGGTCCGCCGCTCCGAGAGACGCGCTGCGGGTGTTGATCATCGAGGACTCCGACGGTGACACGGACCTCCTGCTCCGAGAGCTCGAGCGCGGTGGTTACGCGCCCGCGCACCGACAGGTCGAGACGATCGCCGCCATCGAGGAGGCGTTGGGGGAGCAGGCTTGGCAGCTCGTCCTGTCGGACTACAGCCTGCCGGGGTTCGAAGCGCCCGTCGCGCTCGATATCGTGCGGACGATGGCTCCGTACACGCCGGCGATCGTGGTGTCCGGCGTCGTCGGCGAGGAAGCCGCCGTGGAGTGCATGAGGGCAGGTGCGCGGGACTTCCTCACCAAGGCGAACCTCGACCGCCTCAACGCCGCGGTCGCCCGAGAGCTCGCCGACGCTCGCGATCGCCGCGATCGCGAGACGGAGCTTTCGCGGCTCGTCGCCGAGCTTCGTCGCTCCAACGAGGACCTCGAACAGTTCGCTTCCGTCGCGTCCCACGATCTGCAGGAGCCCCTGCGCATGGTCACGTCCTACATGGAGCTGCTGTCGCGTCGCCACAGTGACCAGCTGGACGATCGGGCCAAGAAGTACGTGGCCTACGCGGCGGACGGCGCCCGGCGCATGAAGCTGTTGATCGACGACGTCCTCGCGTACTCGCGGATCCGCACGAGTGGTCTTCGGCCCCGGCGTTGTGACATCGAAGCCATCGTGAGCGCGGCGATCTCCGATCTGTCGGTAGCGGTCCAAGAGTCCAAAGCCGAAGTCACGCACGGTGCGCTCCCCACGGTTCAGGCGGACGCGAGTCAGCTCGAACAGCTCTTCCGAAACCTCATCGGGAACGCGATCAAGTTCCGCAGCGAGGAAGCGCCTCGGATCCGCGTCGAGGCGCAGCGCCTCGAAAGCGGGTGGCAGTTCTGCGTCGCCGACAACGGGATCGGTTTCGACCTGGAGCACGCCGACCGCATCTTCGACATGTTTCAGCGGCTCAACGAACGAGGCCAGTACGGCGGAAGCGGTATCGGCCTCGCCATCAGCCGACGCATCGTCGAGCGCCACGGCGGCCGGATGTGGGCCGAGAGCACGCCCGGCGTCGGGTCGCGTTTCCTGTTCGAGCTCCCGGACGCGATGGGTCGCGAAGACGTGGACGAGCACGCTCCCCAGGCGTAACGACGAATCACCGCACGCGCATCGTGTAGACCTTCCCGTCCTCCGAGCCGGCGTACAGATGATCGCCCTCGACGGTGATCGTGAAGATCGCCTCCGAGTTCCGCACCGGGGAAGCCTCCCCGGGCCGCGTGACCACGGCCGTGCAGCCCGTCTCCACGTCGATGGTCAGGAGCCCGGTGCACGACCTCGCGACCATGTAGAGCAGCCCGTCCACGCGCTCGAGGTCCAACGTCTCGGCCGCGTAGATCGGGCGCTCGATCGTCCCGTCGCTGGCGCACTCCAGGTAACGTGGCGCGGGTAGGAAATCGAAGTCGCCCCAGTTCGTGCCGTCGTAGAAGAACATCGTCCCGTCGGTCGCGCCCGCCCACGCGCGCCCCGATTCGTCGAACGCCGTGAGCCCCCAGACGTTGACGACCTCCGTCTCACGCTCCGCGATCGTCCAGTTCGTGAAGGTCGTCCCATCGAACGCGTGGATGCGATCGTGTGTCGCGAACAACCACGGACGCTCCGGGTCCGACGTCGCGATGATCCGACGGCTCTGCGATCCCTCCAGAAACTCGGCAGGGATCGGGATGTCCGTCCCAGCCAACGCCGCGCCGGAGGTCGGCTCGAAGAACAGCTTCCCTCGGTCCGCGAGCACCGCATAGCGCCCGTCGAGATCGAAGGCGCCGCCGCGCACGCGCGTCCGCTCGTACTCCGCGACGAGGCGCGCCCCCGTCAGCGCACCTTGCCCGTCGACGCGGGCCTCGACGACGAACCCGGTGTCGCCATCCCCCGAAACCAGGCGCACCGCCGTCGCCATGACCCGGTGGCCGACGCTCGACGTGACGACGTCGATGCTGTTGAAGAAGACCTCCTCCGCGTTCAGCCCGACGTCCGCCACACTCAGGTACCGACCCGCAGCCCTCTGCGTCGTCCCGCCCCGCTCCAACACGAAGAGGCCCGCGCTGGCCACGATGACCACCCGATCCGGATCGAGCACCGCGATCGCGGCGACGTAGTCACTCACCGAATCGACGTGCGTTCCGAACACCTCCAGCTCGTCCGTCACGGGGTTTCGGCAGTGCTCGGTGTCGACCGGGACACTCATCCGAACGAGCGCCGTCAACGTCACGACGCGATCGTCGTCGGCCGGCAGCGCGGACCACCCGCCTTCCTCCACATCGACCAATCCGTACGTCGCCGTCGGCAGCGTACCGACTTCGCGCGCGGCGATCGGATCCGCGTCGACGCGAAGACCGAGCTCCAACGCTTCGAGCGACAGCGTGATCTGGGACGCCCGCGTCCGATCGAAGCCGGGGAAGGACGCGGCGAGCGCGTCGAAGGAGGTGCGCCCCCAGACCATCTGCGCCTCGCGCTCCTGCAACGCAAACGACTGGAGCACCGGCCCTGCGTCACCTTCGAGGAAGTACGGACCGGCGAGGCGACGCGGGCGACCGAGGTCGTCGAGGAACGCGACGATGAGGACTTCGTCGTCGGGCGCGAGCGCGACCGGGACGTCGACGCTGCTCGTGCAGCTCGCGAGCAACGGCAAGAGGAGCGCGCGGCGCACCCCTCGAACTTAGAACCCCTCGATGTGCTTCACCAGGGCCCAGATCTGCTCACGGCTCAGCGTCGAACCGAACGCCGGCATCGCCGACGGCTTCTCGGCGCTGTCGCCCCCGTCCGCGATCCGCCGGTAGATCCCCGAGCGCATCGAGTCGCCGCCGAAGAAGAACCCCATGCGCACGCCGAAGCCGCCCCACTTCTTGGGCGGCGGGTCGTAGGTCGCCCCCTCCACGCCCCGGCCGTCGGCGCCGTGGCACTTCGCGCACAGCTCCCGCCACAACGCGGCGGCCTCGACGGCCGTCGAAGCATCCAGCTCGGGCGGCGCGTCGACGGGGAGCGCGGCGTCGCGGGCTCGCGCCGCGTCGACCTCGATACCGAGCTGCTCGGCCCGGAATACGTACCAGTCGTCGCTGTAGTGCGGCTCCTGGTCGACGGGTGCCACCGCCTGGGTCGGCCCGGCGCAGGCGCCGAGGAGCACCGCGATGAAGGCCATGCGTCGCACGTCGGAGCACGATCCGGCATCCGGCTAGGATCCTCAAGTTTTGTGCGGTATGCGACGGGGCATGGAGAGGCGCCCCCGGATCGATCTCGACGGTGTCCCACTGACCGACGTGAACGAGCCGTACATGCCGCTCGTGCTCTTCCGCTACCGCACCACCGACGGCCTCGTGCTCCTCATCCCGGAGAGCGCCGAGATCCTCGTGGGCTGGGACAAGATCGAGCGCGCGACCGTGGACCTCGCCAGCGCCACCATCGAGATCACCTTCCACGCCGACTTCGTCGCCGGCCAGAACTGGCTGCGCGGCGCACGCACCGTGCGGGGAGAGTGGCTCGACCGCTACACGAAGACCGCCGAAGAGATCGACGCCACACGCGTCTGACCAAGGAGCCCCGCCGAATCATGACCACTCGACTCACTCTCACGCAGCACATCATGCGAAAGCAGACCCAGCACCCGGACGCGACCGGGCAGCTGACGGGCCTGCTCACGCAGATCGGCGTCGCCGGAAAACTCATCCAGGCGCAGGTCCGTCGCGCCGGACTGATCGAGCTGTGGGGCGCGACCGGCGACACGAACATCCAGGGCGAGACGGTGCAGAAGCTCGACCGCATCGCGCAGGACGAGCTCGTCGACATCCTCGCGCGCTCCGGTTGCGTCGCGGTGATGGCGTCGGAGGAGGAGCACGAGATCATCGAGGTCCCGCACGACTCCGCGGGTGACTACGTGGTGTGCTTCGACCCGCTCGACGGCTCGTCGAACATCGACGCCAACGTCTCCATCGGGACGATCTTCGCGATCTACAAGCGCAAGAACCCGGACGAGGTGCTTCGCACCGACACCCTCCGCCCCGGCAAGGAGCAGATCGCCGCGGGTTACATCATCTACGGCTCGTCGACGGTGCTCGTGTACACGGACGGCTCCAGCGTCGACGCTTTCACGCTCGACCCCGGCGCCGGCGAGTACTTCCTCACGCGCCCGAACATCCGGATGCCCGAGAAGACCAAGGTCCTCTCGATCAACGAGTGCAACGAGCCCTACTGGCCCAAGTGGGTGAAGCCGTACATCGACTCGGTGAAGAGCCGGAACGACCTCGAGAAGCGCCGCGTGTCGTCGCGCCACATCGGCTCGCTCGTCGCCGACTTCCACCGCAACCTCATCTACGGCGGCGTGTTCATGTACCCCGCCGACGCCCGCACCGGTCGCGGCAAGCTGCGCGTCCTCTACGAATGCAACCCGCTCGGCTTCATCGCCGAGGCCGCGGGCGGCGCCGCGTCGACCGGCCACCAGCGCATCCTCGACATCGTCCCGGAGACACTCCACGACCGGTGCAGCCTGATCATCGGGCCGGCCGCCGAGGTCGAGGAGGCCGAGAAGTTCGCCAAGGAGCACGGCTGATCCGCCGCTCGATCGCCATCCTCTTCTTCCTGCTCGCCGCGTGCCGCACGACCCACGATCTGTCGTGGCTCGAAGGCCAGTGGGTGAGCGTGGATGGTGATCGAACCACGACCGAGACCTGGAGACACGAGGACGGTCGCTGGATCGGCAGCGGCGTCTTCGAACGAAGCGGCGAAGTCGTCAGCACCGAAGCCCTCGAGATCGTCGACGTCGACGGTGTGCTCACCTACGTCGCGACGCCGAGCGAGCAGACCCGCACCGCGTTCGTGCTCACCCACCTGATGAAGAACGTCGCAGTCTTCGAGAACCCCGAGCACGACTTCCCCAAACGCATCGAGTACCGACGCCGCGGCGACAAGCTGATCGCGACGGTGAGCAGCGACGATCGAGAGACGACGTGGACGTTCGTCCGCCGCTGACCGAGGCGCAGCTCCTCGCGCGCGCGGACGCGATCGCGGGGCGCACCCTCGCGTTCCTGGCGGCGCGGCTCGACCGCGAAGTCCCCCCCGACCTGTCGCGGCACAAGGGGTGGGTCGGCCACCTGGTCGAGGACACCCTGGGCGCCCGCGCGGGGACCCGCCCCGAGCCAGACTTCCCGCGCCTCGGCATCGAGCTGAAGACACTCCCGATCGACCTCGCCGGCAAACCCAGGGAGTCGACGTTCGTCTGCAAGGTCGCGCTCGCAGAGATCGGCGCCACGACGTGGGCGACCTCGACGGTGCGGAAGAAGCTACGCCGCGTGTTGTGGGTGCCGGTCGAAGCGGACAAGTCGATTCCCCTCCCCGACCGCCGCGTGGGGAGCCCGTTGCTGTGGAGCCCGAACGAAGCGCAAGAGGCCGTGCTCGCGGAGGACTTCGAGGAGCTCGCGCAGTTGATCGAGGAGGGCTGGGTCGGGTCGATCACCGCGCACCGCGGCCAGTACCTCCAGCTCCGTCCGAAGGGGGCCTCGGCCGCGTCGCGGGCGCGGGGGATCGACGAGCTGGGCGCCCCCGTGGCGACCGCGCCACGCGGCTTCTACCTCCGGCGCTCGTTCACGATGGCGCTCCTCGCCGAGCGCTTCGTCGTCGCGCACCGCTGACCGGGCGAAACGTGACGCACGCACCCAAGCGTGGTTGAATCCCGCGCGGATGACCTCGCGGCGCGTGATGCTTCGGGTGGCCGAAGAGGTCGACTGCCCGCTGTTCAGAGTGGGCGACCAGATGGTCCTCGAGCTCCCGGGCATCGACAAGGGCAGCTCCACGAACATCTGCACGCTCGCCGTCGCGCAGTTCCTCGCCGAGAGCGACGCGACCCACTGCGAGACCCTCGGCTCGCCGATGGAGCGCGGTGAGTTCCGCTGCCCGCGCGCGAACAACCCGGTGACGTTCGACGTCGAGGAGCTCCCCGAGCGCTTCGAGCCGCGGCCCGTCACGGGCCAGGTCATCGACGACATCCCCGGCGCCGTCGCGCACCTCAGGAGCATCCCGATATTCCGCGCACTGCCGGCGACGTTCCTCGCGGAGCTCGCGCACCGGATGCGCGTCGAGCGCTACGGCGACGGCGACGTCATCCTCCAGAAGGGGCACCCGGGCCGCGCGTTCTTCGTGGTCGCGGAAGGCACGGTGGAGGTGATGGACTTCGCGGAGCACGACGTCGCGTCGGTGCTGACGCGGCTACGCGCGAAGGACTGCTTCGGCGAGATGTCGATCCTCACCGGCACCCCCACCGCCGCCACGGTGCGGGCGCGCGGCGACGTGTCGCTGTACGTCGTCGACAAGAACGACTTCGATCTGCTCCTCCGCGAGAACCCGTTCATGGCGGCGCGCTTCACGCGGCTGATGGCGTCGCGGTTGGTGGCGTCGAACTTCCGCTTCGTGCGCGAAGGCGCGAAGCCGTTCTCCGGCAAGCTCGACGTGATGAACCTCGTGACCGTCGTGCAGGTCCTCGCGGACTCCGGACGCTCGGGCACGCTGTACGTCGACGACTACAACAACCGCCAGGGCATCGTCGGTTACAAGGACGGGCGCATCTACTCGGTGAAGCTCGACGCGACCCTCGGCGAAGAGGCGCTCTACGCGCTCCTCACCTGGCAGCGCGGCGACTTCTGGTTCGACCCGCTCGAGATCCCCAAGGAAGACAAGGTGCAGCAGGGCGTGATGAACCTGCTGCTCGAGGGGATGCGTCGGATCGACGAAGCCGAACGCGACGGCGAGTAGCGACGTTGATCTGATGCTGAAGATTCGCTCGAACGAAGGCTTTCGCTCGCTCGAACCTTTTCCCGAGATCGAGCTTCCGGATTTCGTCGTCGTCACGGGACTCAACGCCACGGGCAAAACGCATCTGCTCTGGGGCATCAAGGACGGCGCCATCGAGACGATCCCCGCCATGGAGGAGAGCGCTCGGGCCTACGTGACGACACTCAATCCCTGGATCGAGCACGAGTTACTCACGCGCAACTACAACGGCCGACTTCGAAACCTCGGCGAAGACGCAGCGCGGATCTGGGCGGAGCGCCGTCATGGAGATTCCGACATTCTCCAACGCATCGCGGATGCGCTCGAGATCGAGGACCCCGGCAGTCTCCGATACGACCACATCAAAGGGCACGCGCTCCCGCACATCTTTTCGAACAAATCATTCGGTGGGCGCCCCTTCACGCTCGAGCTCGCCTCCACGATTCGAGTGAAACAGCTCGAAGCCGAGTACCACCGCCGCAATCGCTATCTGAAGTACGACGGCCAACGGCCACTCTCTCGGGTTCTGGACGACGACGAATATCGAGAGAAGTATGGCGCACCCGTCGAAGCCTCATTCAACAAGGCAATCGCTCCGCTGGGTTATGAGTTGGTGGGTGAGGGGTTGGCGCCCCAGGATGTCGACTGCGATCTTCGACTGCGTCTCCTACACCGCGAAGCGGGCCACGAGGTGGAGTTCGGAGGCCTGTCCTCAGGCGAGAGCGCGGTACTTTCGCTGCTCGTGCACCAGTTCGTGCACGGAGGCTCGACCATTGGCACGCCCCCGGCTGCACGCATCATGCTTCTGGACGAGGTCGACTCCGCCCTCCACCCCAAGCTCATGAGGGCTTTCGTGCGCGACCTGCAGGCGACACTCGTCGACCGCGGTACCTCCGTCATTCTCGCCACCCATTCGCCGTCCATGGTTGCCCTCGCTCCGGATGAATCGCTATTTGCGATGAAGCCTGGCGAGATACCGCGTCTCCAGAAAGTCACGAAGGACCATGCCCTCGGACTCCTGACGTCCGGGGTACCATCGCTTCGTGTCGACCACGAACACCGCCGACAGGTGTTCGTCGAAGCATCCTTTGACGCAGAGATCTATGACGGAGTCTACGAGCTGCTCCGAGATCAGCTCGAGCCGGAGATTGCGCTCAGTTTCATTACGGCGGGACGAAAGCGAATCAACCCCGCCAACAGAGCCGAGCAAGGCGACGAAGGCGGTGGATGCGCGATGGTTCGAAACCTCGTCAAGCAATTGCGCAAGGCAGGGAACGACCGTGTCTTCGGCATCGTGGATCACGATGGGCGAGCGGAGAGTACGGATGGAATCCAGGTCGTGGGCGGTGGGAACGCCTACGCGATCGAGAACGTCCTCCTGGATCCTCTGCTGGTCGGAGCGTTGGGCATCCGCGAGGAGGCCTTCTCTCGATCCGACCTCGGTGACACGAAGTTCTCATCCCTCGGAAACTTGGACCGGGAGGCCCTGCAAGGGATTGCGGACTTCGTATCCGACGCCCTGTGCCCGGACGACGAGCGCGCAGATCGCGTCGAGATCGACTACGTTCGCGCCGACTTGGTGATTCTGTGCCCGCGTTGGCTCCGTGAGACATCGGGGCACGGCCTCGCCCAACGCATCCTCGACAAGTTCCCTCGACTGAGGGAACTGCGCCCACGCGAGCCGAGCGACCTCGCGAAGTTCGTTATCCGCCGCGTCCTTCGCGAGCACCCCGAACTGATCCCATCGACGCTGCTCGTCCTCATGCGGAACATCCAGAACGAAGGCGCTCAGTAACCTCCGCTCTGAATCGCCTGCGTGAGGAACCGCTTGATCGCGGGCGGGAGCTGCCGCGCGAGATGCGGGCGGGCCGAGAGGTCGCGGATCGCCTTGCCGATGAGCCGGGGGTCCTTCTGCATCGCCTGGATGGCGCGCTGCTGGAGCATCGGGTCGGCGTTGAGCCGCGCGACGAATTGCTCCGGGCTCGTTCCGCCACTCGCCGCGGCGGAGCCGCCCTGCTGGAGCCGGTTGATGTAGCTCGCCTGGCCGAGGATCTGATTCGAAAATCCTCCGGCCACGTTCGCCGTCATGTTCGCGAAGCTGTTTTCGATGCTCGCCATGCGGCGACGAGTCGCAAGCGTCGTGCCGAGCGAGCGGCGATGGTCTCGCAGCGCGCCCCGCCCAGGGCCGCTGGGCAGGGCGCACCGCGATGGGGTCACTCGGGACCCCGGGGGAGCGGGATCAGGCCATAACGCCGGCCCGCTGCGCGCAGCCTAGGCCGCCTTGCGCTGCAGGCCGACGCGCGCGAGCCAGCGATCGACGGCCTTCGTGACGCGGCCTTCGACCTCGTCGATCCGCTGGCCGACCTTCGTCTGCTTCGCCTTCTCGACCGTGTCGTCCACGCGGCGCTTCACGGCGTCGCGCTCGGCTTCGATGCGGTCGGTGACGTCGGTCTGGATGTCCTTCACGACGCCGACGAGTTGCTTCTTGGTCTGCTGGTCGAGCCGCTCGCGCTTGCGCTCACGGCTGTCGAGGATCTCGAGGGTACGCTTGACGTACTTCGCGTCGCGGAGGGCGCCGGGGAGGACCGACGCGACACGCCCGACGGCGGTGGCCGGGCGCTTCGCCCCCGAGCTCTTGGCGCTCGAGCGGCGGGCGGCCGCAGAGGGTTTCTTCGCGGCGCGCTTCTTCTTGCTGCGGGTGGAGGTGGTGGTGGACTTGGCCTTGGACGCCTTCGGGGCGGCCTTGGCGCGGGTTTCCTTGCTTGCCATGGTGCTTCTCCTGGCCGCACCATCCCTTTGGCGCAGCGTGTCATTCTGTTATGACACGCTGCGTTAGCCGTCAACCTCCCCCGCGTACGATTCTACACTGCCAGTACTCGGGCGGGTCGTCGATGAGGTCCCAGCGGTCCGCGGGCGGGGTCGCCGGCGGTGATTGCAGGGTGTAGCGGGTCTGCCGGTACCGGTCGCAGTACCCGCCGTTGTCGAGCCACACCACGATGGCGTTGTTCACGCCGCACTCGACGACCGCGTTCGGCGGGAGCGTCGGCGGCGGCTCCTTCGCGCCCCCCTCGAAGGTCAGCCCGGCGATCGCCCCGCCGCACCGTGCGCGCCCGAGCTGCGCGGGATCCGAGCGTGTCATGAGCAGCGGCGTGTTGCGCCCGATCTCACAGCCCCCCTCGCGGGTGTACTTGCCGACCGAGTACCCCTGCGGCGCCTCCGGGCAGTCGAGCGCGCGATCGAAGATGCCCTCCTTGATCGCATGCTCCTCGGCGCCCTCGTGGAAGATCGCGAGGGTGCTCACCTCGGTGATCACGGACTCGGCGAGGACGATGTCCGGATTGGCGTCGTTCGGTTCGATCGGGTCGAGCTCACCGTTGCCGTTGCGATCGTCGTAGAGCGCGAGCCCACCGAACGCAAACACCGAGTCGTTGTGGACGATCAGATCGTCGAGCTCCGGGAAGTCGTAGAACGGGATCTCCAAACCGCCCGGCAAGCGAGGTTGCGCCGCGACATTGAATAGAACGAGCTTCGTCTCGTAGTCCGACGCCGCGGGGAAGCCACACTCCAGCAAACGTCCGGTGCGCTCGAAGCACTGCACCCAAGGGCCGTCGCCGTAGGACATCCAGCCGAAGACGACGCGCAGCTCACCTTCGACCTCCGGTATCGCATCGCCCTGGAGGTCCGCGTAGAACGTGTGAATCGGCGGGCCGAGATCTTCGCCGCCGCGCACGGGCCCACACGCCGCGAGCAACGAAACGCCGAGCCACCACCGCCTCATAGCCGCACCACCAACGCGAGCACGCCCTGCGCACCCGGCCGCAACGACGTACCGTCGGCCGTTTCGATCCACACCGCGGTGGGCTCCACCGCGAGTCGCCACCCCACGCGCGACCACGGGTGATACTCCGCGCCGAGCGCTGCACCGAGCTTCGGTCCGAGCGCACGTTGGGACGAAGTGGTCGTGGACGACGCGAACCCGGCCGCCTGCAGGCGTTCCGTGTCGCTCCGCTCGCCGCTCTGGATCACGGACGCGACCCCCGCGCGTACACCGAACGTGAGCATGAAGGTCGGACCGACGCGCCCCGTCCAGTCGACGCCGAGCAGGAACGCACCCTCCCCTTGGCGGTACTGCCACAGTTCGTTCGAGGTCTGCGCGTAGCCGACGTCGAGCGAAGCCGCGGCGCGGAACGTGTCGCTCAACCGGTACGCGAACCCGATGCGGAGGCCCCCCGCCATCGCGAAGTCCGCGACCTGCGAACGGCCGACCTGCGCGCCGACGTGCAGAAGGTACGGGTAGGGATCGTAGCTCGAGCCCTTCGTGAGCACCGCGAGCACCGGCTGCTCGGAGAGGTCCTGCATCGCGACGCGCTTCTCTCCCGTGCCCAGCGCGACGAGGCCGCTGTAGACGCGCCCTTCACCGCGGACCTGGATGCGGTACTTACCGGGCGCGAGCGCGAGGCGGGTGCCGCCGTCGTTGAGCTGCGTCTCGGCGACGATGCGTGCGCTCGTGTCGTCGATGACGAGGAGGTGCCCACGGATGTCTTCGAAGGACAGCGCCGACACCGCGCGCCGCGGGTACGTGAACACCAGCGCGCCGCGCCCCGCGAGCTTCATGTCGAGCTTGCCGTGCTGGACCGCGGTCGACTGCCCGTGGCTGTCCGCGAGCGTGCGGCTGTAGCCGTAGCGGTAGACCTCCGACAGCGTGACGACACCGTCGCGATCGAGGTCAGCGCTACCGCGCATCCCGGAGAGGAGGTGGTGTGTGAAGAGCGAGCCCTGCAGGTCGTCGGACTCCTGCGCGACCTCCCCCTCCGACGCCGAGCGCACGCGCACGAACCCCTCCGGCGAGGCGACGCCCTCCGTGGGCCAGTTGAACGACGGCGCGCGCGTCGCACCCTTGTTGCGCACGCGCGGGGAGCGGTCGTTCTGGCACGCGTCGATCACGGAGACGACAGTGTCCGCGGGGCCGTCCTGGAGGATCTTCTCGACCTGCTGGATGTTGATCTTCTCCGTCGCGAGGTGGAGCTCCTCGCGGTCGGCGTGCCCGGAGAAGTAGAAGAACACGACGGTGTGCTCACCGCGGTTCTTCGCCTCTTCGATGCGCCCTTCCATCTTGAGGAGCGCGCGCTCGATCTCTTCCTTCTTCGGCGCGAGGAGGAGCTCGGCGCGGTCTTCGCGCACGTTGCCGATCTCGTTGAGGACCCGGAGCATCCGCGTGGCGTCGGACTCCGCCCAGCGCAGCGGCGTCTCGTGCAGGTCCCCTACGTTGTGCCCGACGAGCAGCGCGAAGCGCGTCTCTGAGCGGGCCGCGGCGGGGAGCATCACCGTCGCCGCGAGCGCGAGGGCGGCGAGCTTCACTTCGTGTCGACCTTCTCGTACTCGATCGTCCCGACGCGCGTCCCGCCGGGCGGCAACCAGCCGTGGCCGAAGCCGGCCTTCGCGTGCGACGCGCGGATCTCTTCGAGCCAAGCCTTCGGGTCCTGCGCTTCGTTCGACATGATCACGTAAATGCGTTCGCGCCCGAGTTTGTCGTCGAGCTCGAGGCTGTCGGGGAGCATGTGCGAACCGGGGCGCAGCTCACCGAGCTCGGTCGGACGGTACAACACGTCGACCGCGCCGGACGACTCCTCGAGGATCACGGTGACGTAACCGCCGGTGGGATCGTCGACGGTGAGTCGGATGCGGTCGCCGGGGTGCAGCGCCTTCGTCGCGTCGAAGAGCTCGGGGCGCTCGCCCGCGAGGACCGCGGCCTGGACCGAGATGCCGCCCTTGGTACGGATACCGCCCGTGTTCGACGGCGTGGTCGGAGTGGTCGGCATCAACACCACCGCGGCCGCGATCCCCCCCGCCAACGCGAGCGCGGGGAGCGCGAACCACGCGCGTTTCTTCTCGACCCCGGCTTCGTCGACCAGCGACTGGAAGTTGCGGCGACGGGGGTCGTGCAGGAACGCGGCGCGCTCGCTCTTGCGCGACTCGAGATACTGCGACAACGACTCATCCTCCTCAGCGGCGGCTTCGATCACGGCGGCGCGCTCCGCGGCGAGCTCACCCACCACGTAGTCCTCCAGCTCCCGCGCCGTGTACGGTTTGTTCGAAGTGTTCATGCGCTTTGCTCCTCGAGGATCCTGCGCGAGCGATCCATGAACTGACTCAGGCGGCGCGCCACCGTCCGCTCCGAGAGCCCGGTCTGCGCCGAGATCTCCTTCACTTCCATCTCGTCGAAGTACCGCATCACGACGATCTCCTGGATCTTCGTGGAGAACAGCGACAGCAGGCGTGTGACCGTCTTCTGGTGCGACAGCTGGGCCTCGAGGGTCCTCGGGACCGCGCCGTCGTCGTGCGGCTCGTTGGCGTCTTCGATCGAGCCGTGGGCGTGTTTCTTCTTCGTGCGCAGCTCGTCCATGCAGACGCGGGTCGCGATGGTGAAGAGCCAGGTGCGCGGGTGGCACTCGGCGCGGTAACTCGTCCGGTACTTGATGGCGCGGACGAACGTCTGGTGCATCGCGTCCCACGCTTCGGCCTCGCTCCGGACGAACTGCCGACACCGATGCAGCACGCTCTCACCGTAGCGACCATAGAGTTCTTCGATTTCATCGACCGTCAGCCCCGACACTTCGTTCCGCCCCAATGGCACGTCCTGCAGATTCGACCGACCGTGCCTTTCGAACCTGCCAGAAAATGATGCGTCGGGGGTGGACCCTCACCGGGCGCAGGTCGACGTCACGACGCGAGACAGCGGCGGGCACCGCCAGTCGGGCGCACCGGCGGCGCGAGCCTGGGCTTCGAGCGCCGGGTACGGCGCCGGCCGGTCGAGGGCGACGGTCAGCGCTTCACGGACCGGCGTCGCGTCCGGGTCCTCGGCGACGAGCGTAGGGAGCGCCCGAGCGGGGCATTCGGCGTCCGCGAGCTCGGCGATGGAGGCGGCGCGACAGAGCGCGTCGTAGCCGTCGAGCTCGGTGCACGGTGCGAGGCGACACCAATAGGTTCGCACCGGATCCCCGCGGTAGATGCGGTACCCCGCGAACCCCGCGGCCCCGAGGAGCAGGACGACCACGAAGATCCGCTTCAGCCACCGCATCGCGACGAGGAGAGCAACGGGGCGGGGTCGAAGCCAAGCCCCCTCGATGTAGGCCCCAAACGGAGGATTCCCTACCTCCGTCGGATGTGACAGCCTGGTGTCATGTCGAGCGACGTCGGCCGCCTCCTGTCCCGGCTCCGAACCGCCCCCGAGATCCGCGCCCGAGACATCGACGCGCTCTACGAGGCGGCCCCCGCCGGCAAGGAAGACGAGGTTCGACCGGAGATCGACGCGCTGATCGCCGCGCGCTTCGACGCCTTCACCGACAAGGCCGGCCGCCGGGTCGTCTCGCGCTTCAAGACCACGCTCCCCTCCGCGGCGCGCCTCGACCACCGGGGCGTCGAAAAACTCGACGTCTCCGAGGCCTCGGGCGTCGCCCCGCTCAGCGGCGGGCGGATGCTCGTCATCGACGACTGCCGCGGCGTGTTCTTCGTGAAGAAGAACGGCAAGTCCAAAGCCCTCCTCCACGCCAAGGACGAAGACCACGATCACTACACACCCGAGCTGTCGGACCTCGAGGGCATCACGGTCGACGCGGCCGAGAAGAACGCGTTCGTCGTCTCGGAGGCTTCGCGGACGATCTACCGCATCCCGCTGTCGGGCTCGGGCAACGACCTCAGCGCGGGCGCGCCGATCCCGCTCGGGTCCCTGCCGCGCCTCAACGACGGCACGGACAACGGCTGGGAGGGCATCGCGATCCTCCCCGGTCGTTTCACGGACGGCGCGGATCGCTTGATCGCGATCCACGAAGCCGACCCGCCACAGATCTCGATCTTCGACATCCCCCCGGACGGCAACGACAGCCCGCTGCAGCCGGCGCAGTCGTTCCGCGTGCCGCGGCAAGCGCGCGAGCACCTCCTCGACATCAGCGACGTCGCGGTGCACCCCGAGACCGGGCACGTGTTCTGCCTGAGCGATCGCGAGCGCACGATCGTGGAGCTGGAGTTGAAGCAGCAGACGCAGCCCCAACGCGGAGGGCTCATCGAGAACCTCTCCATCGAGCTGGTGGGGATCACCGACATCCCGGACTCGAAGGGCACAAAACCCGAGGGCATCGGCTTCGATCGCGACACCACCGACCTGATCGTCGTGGCGGAGAAGAACAAGAAGTCCCGCGTCCACCGTTTCGCCCAGACTTGAGTTTTCTTTCGAGCGCGTTCGATCGCAGTCTCCCCAAGTGATCCGCGCGCTCGATACGACGCACCTGCGCGCCGATCTCGTCGCCGGAATCACCGTCACCCTCGTCGGCCTCCCGCAGTGCCTCGCGTACGCGTTGATCGCCGGGCTGCCGCCCGCGTACGGCCTGACGACCGCCGCCGTCGCGGGGATGGTCGCCGCGCTCGCCGGCGCCGCGCCGAACATCGCGACGGGCCCGACCAACACCACCGGCCTGTTGGTGCTCGCCGCGATCGCGCCCTACCTCGGCGCCAACGGTTTGCTCCCCGCGGAGCACCTCGCGCTCCTCGCGAGCCTCGTCCTCCTCGCGGCGGTCCTGCGGATCGGCCTGGCGCTCGTCGGAGGCGGCGCGCTGGTTCGGTTCATCTCCACGTCGGTGCTCACCGGCTTCACCGCAGGCGCGGGGATCCTCATCGGGCTGATGCAGCTCGACGAGGCGCTCGGTCTCGAGACCGTGCGCGGCACGAACCTGTGGACGCAGGTCGCCTCCATCCTCAACGCGAGCGACGAACCGAAGGTCGCCGCGATCGCGATCGCCACCGCGACCGTCGTCGGCGTCGCGGCGGGCAAGCGGTGGTTCCCGCGCTTCCCGACGCCGCTCGTGCTGGTCGTCGCGGCCGCGATCGCCGCGCCGTTCATCCGCGACGCGGGTTACGCGCTGCCGATCGTCGCCGACGCCGCGACGATGCCGTCGGGGTGGCCTCCGTTTGCGATGCCCTCGCTCGACCCGCAGGTGTACGGCGAGCTGTTCCTCCCCGCGTGCGCGATCGTGATGCTCGGGACGCTCGAGCTCACCGTCACGCTCCGACGCACGGCGGAGCCGACCTCGATGAAACGCGAGATCCTCGCGCAGGGGATCGGCAACGCCGCCGGCGCGTTCCTCGGCGGCATTCCGGCGAGCGCGAGCCTCACCCGCAGCGCGCTCCTCGAGACGACCGGCGGCCGAACGCTCTTCGCGGCCCTCGCCTCCGCGACGTTCGTGCTCCCCGTGATCTTCTTCGGCGCCGGTGTGGTGGGGATGATGCCGCAGTCGAGCCTCGCGGGGATCCTGTTGATCACCGCGGCGGGCATGGTGAAGCGGCGACGCGTCAAACGCATCTGGCGCACCGCGCGCGCGTCGCGACTGCTGTTCGCGGTGACGTTGGTCGGCACGATCACGCTCCCCTTCGTCTGGGCGATCCTCCTCGGCGTCGGCGTCGCGCTCGCGATTCAACTCGCGATCAGCAGCGAGCCGCGGTTCACGGTCCTCGACTTCGACGGGGACCGACTGGTGCCGCACGACCCGGCGACGCCGAGCGCCTTCATCGTCGTGGAGATCAGCGGCGCGATCTTCTTCGCGGCGGTCGACGCGCTGGACGAGAAGATCGAGTCGTTGGTGCCGGGGGACGCCAAGTACGTCATCGTCGACCTCAGCCACGCACACCAGGCGCGCCTCGGCGCGATTCAGGCGCTCGAGGATCTCGACCGACGCCTCGCGGAGAAGGGCCAGAAGCTCGCGCTCGCCGGCGTCTCGCCGCGCTTCCACCCCATGCTCGAACGCGTGGACGTGAAGATCCCGTACACGCGCTACGCCGAGGCGCCCGGCGCCGCCGCCGCCGCGTGCCGCGAACGTTTGCTGGCCGACGTGGATTGACCGCGCCGCGCTGAGAGCCTTAGCCTCGACACGTCCCCATGGTGCGCGTCTTCACGAACCGCTGTTGCACCTGTCTTCGGCCCCGCGGCTGAAGAGGCGGACCGTCCACCTCCTCGATCGCGCGGGCCCGTCCTCGTTCACCCCCCGAACGTGAGCCGCTTCAGGTAGGCGGCCGGACTCGACGCATCGTCGTCGAAGGAGACCGACATGACCCACAGACCCTCGTCCGCGGCGGAACGCCTCGGCCCGCTCCACCCCCTGCCGGGGCCCTTCGCGTCACCGAAGATCGCGGTGCGCTTCCACCTCGACAACCCATTCGCCGCCGATCTGTCGGCGCTCGTCGCCGTGTTCCACGATCTCGTGATCGAGGGCTTGGAAGGCGAGTCGCTCGTGGACGTCATCACGCAGGTCCCGGGATCGCGTAGCCTCCTCCTCGTCGCGACCAACGCGCACTACGTGCTGACCGACGGCCCGCACGCGAGCCTCACCCGTGTGCAGCGACGTCGATGGAGCGCCCCCGTGCGCCTCCGCCTCTTCGAATCCATCGGCCGCACGCTGGAGCTGGTCACCCGGATCGGCGACGACCCGCGCACGCCACCGAGCTTCACCGTGCGCACCGACAGCTTCGAAGTCGCCGTTCACGATCCGCTCTACGCGCCGAACGACCGGGAGACCTTCGAGCGCGGCGCACCGATCGCCCGCAACGTGTTGAGCGAGCTGTACGACGAACCGATCGACGTCACGCCGACCGGAACCGTCGACGCGCCGTTCACGCTCCGCATCGACGCCCCGGAGCGCGACGTCCCTTGGCTCAGACGTCGCGCGCGAGCCCTCGCTCCGATTCGCGCGATCCGCTGATCTTTGTCGCGATATGTCACGACGCACGCGCCGTTCTCGGTGCGTGCGTCGCTCGATGACCGTCCTCTGCTTCCTCCTCGGGGCCTGCAACGCCGACAGCGGCCCGCTCACTCGACAGATCATCATCGCCGATCGACCGCCCGACGCTCCGCCTCCTCCGCTGTGGCTCCTCACCGAGGAAGGTGAGGTCGACTACGCCGACGGCAACGGCGTCCGAACCGCGTTGGCCGATCCTGGAGCGCCGGTCCTGCACGAGAGCTTCGGCGGATCGGTGGCGGGTGCCTACGCGCGCTACCTCGATCCGTTCACGAAAGAAGCGACGATGTTCGTGTCCGTCGAGCCGACGCTCACGACGCGGCGGGTCACGGCAGAGGCCGGCATTACATTCGGGCTCATCGCCCCCGGCGGCCGACGGGTCATCGTCGACCACGACGGGGGCTCCGCGTTGTACGACGTGGACCGCGGGCTCCTCGTCCCCACCGAGCCCGTCGATCGTGCCGCGGGCGCGTGGTCGCCGGACGGCACGACGCTCGCCGCGCGCGTCCGCGGCGACCCGACGAAGCTCCGCCTCGTCCAGGCCGACGGCTCGCAGGTCGAGTACCCGGCGAGCGGCGACGCCGCGAACGTCTTCTGGAACCATGCCTCCACCGAGCTCGCCTTCGGTCGCCAACGCCTCTCGATCCTGGGGAGCAACGGCGTGCAGTCGATCGAGCCGGCGCCGCAACACCTCGTCTTCGAGGTGAAGTGGGCCGGCGACGACCGCCTCCTCTTCTACCGCACGCTCGCGCCCGCGATCGGCTGGGGCGACGGCTGCCTCGTCCGGCGCGAGCAGGGACGGTGGCTCCAGTCGTGGTGCGCGCAGGGGCCGATCGAATCCTTCGCGGTCTCGCCCGACGGTCGCTACGTGACGTTCATCCGCCGCACGACCGGTTCGATGTGGATGCTCGACACCCGAAACCTCACCGACTTCCGCGTCCCGGCCACGGTGGGGACCTCGCTCTCGGAGGTCCACGCGGCGAGTGATCGCTTCCTCGCGTTCGGCACCGAAGGATTCGCCGTCTTCGACCGCGACGGTCTCGTCATCGACGGACTCGACGGGGTCCGCGTCACCCATGGCCGCATGGACGGCCGTGGCGGGTGGGTCGCCGTCCACGACGGCAACGCGGTGCGCCTCGTCGACGAGCGCGGGCGCGACGACCTCTACGTGCTCGGCGAGGTCCGCGAGCTCACCTGGTCCTGGGACGGACAGTGGGTCGTCGTCCGGCACGGCGGGGCGGTCACGGCCATCGAGCCCGAGACCCGGCGCATGCACCCCTACGGAAGCGACCGGCGCTGGGCAGCGTTCAGTTTCGCGGACTGAGGCTTGGGATTAGTATCGGGCCCCGATGGAGATCAGGCCGCTCCGCGACGGTGACGTTCCGCAGCTCTTCGAGCTCGCGCAGACGATCGTGAAGGATGGCACGACGTATGTCTTCGAGGACGCCAACGACTTCGTCTCGGCGTTCCTCCGCGGTCATGCGTTCGTCGCGGTCGAAGGCGATGCGCTCCTCGGCGCCTACTTCTTCCGCGCGAACCAGCCGGGCCGCGGCGCACACGTCGCCAACGCCTCCTACGCCGTGACCGAGGCCGCGCGAAACCAAGGGGTCGGTCGTGCGCTCGGCGAGCACTCCCTGACCGCCGCCCGCGAACGTGGCTTCCGTGCGCTCCAGTTCAACCTGGTCGTCGCCACCAACGAGACCGCGATCAACCTCTGGAAGAAGCTCGGATTCGACGTGGTGGGGACCTTGCCCCAGTCGTTCCTGCACGAGTCGGACGGCTACGTGGACGCCCTCGTGATGTACCGGCTCCTCGACTGATCTATGCTGCGTCGGCCGTGACGACGCTCTTCTCGGAAGACGACCACCTCGAGCCGCTCTCCGGGCTCGACTCGATGTTCCTGTACCTCGAGACGCCGCGGTCCCCGATGCACGTCGGGAGCCTCTGCATCCTCGACGGCACACTCGACTTCGACGCGTTCCGTGAGCACCTCGCGTCGCGCCTGCACCTGGTGAAGAGCTTCAGGCAACGCCTCGTCGAGGTCCCGCTCGGCCTCGACAAGCCGTACTGGATGGACGACCCGGACTTCAACATCGACTGGCACCTCCACCACACTGCGCTCCCCAAACCCGGAGACTGGCGGCAGCTGCGTCGCCTCTGCGCGCGGCTGTTCGCGCGACCGCTGGATCGGAGCCGGCCGCTCTGGGAGATGGTGTTCGTCGAAGCACTCGACGAGATCCCACAAATCCCGCCGGGCTCCGTCGGCGTCATCAGCAAGATCCACCACGCGGCGATCGACGGCATGTCGGGCGTCGACATCGCGGGGGTGTTGTTCGATCTGTCGAAGGAACCGCGCAACGTCCCCGCGCCGATGACGCACGCACCCTACGCGGTCCCGTCGAACCGCGACCTCGTGAAGAAGGCGGCGAAGCAGCTCGCGCGGCGGCCGCGGCTCCTCCCGGGGTTGGTACGCGAAGGCGTGAAGGCGACCCTGCGCGCGCGTGCGCAGAAGGAGGCTTCGCCGACGCTCCCCTTCAACGCGCCGCCGACACCGATCAACGCACCGATCTCCGCCGACCGCCTGTGGAACACCGCGCTCCTCTCGCTGGACCGGGTCAAGAAACTCAAACGCATCATGGGTTGCACGGTGAACGACGTCGTCCTCGCGATCTGCGCGGGTGGGTTGCGCCGCTACCTGGCGGCGAAGGACGCGCTGCCGAAGGAGCCGCTCGTCGCGATGGTCCCGGTGTCGACGCGCACCGCCGCCGAGAAGAACACGATGGGTAATCACGTCTCGGCGATGTTCGTTCAGCTCGCGACCGACGTCGCCGACCCGCTCGACCGCGTCCGCCGCGTGCACGAGACGACCGTCGCGCAGAAGACCTACCAAGGTGCGATCGACGCGCGTGCGCTCATGCAGGCGAGTGAGTTGGTGCCGTTCGGCATCGCGGGTCAGGCCGCGAGGCTCTACTCACGCACGAAGATGTCGAACCTTCACCGGCCGGTGTTCAACTGCGTCATCACGAACGTCCCGGGCCCGCAGGTTCCGCTCTACCTGAACGGCTCACGCCTCCTCGCGCAGATGGCCATGGCGCCTATCCTCGACGGGATGGGTTTGATCATCACGGTCACGACCTACGACGGTGTCATGGCGATCAGCTCCCTGTCGTCGCCCGCGGTGATGCCAGACCTCGATGACTTCTCGCGCTACCTACGTGAGTCGGCGAACGAGCTGGAGGCCGCGGTCCTACCGCTGGAGGAACCCGAGGACGTCCCGGCGCCGTCGAACGACGGCAAGGTCTCGGACTTCTTCGTCGCGGCGCAGAAGAAGGTCGCGGCGACGCCGAACCTCGAGCTCCCCGCGCACGGCATCTTCCAGTTCACGGTCACCGGCGACGACGTCGAGCGCTGGGTATTCGACCTCGACCAGACCCCGGCTCGGATAGACCGCGGCGAGCGCGAAGACGTCCGCTGCACGCTGCAGATGGACACGCCGCACTTCCTGATGATGGCTCGCGGCGAGCTCGACGGCACCGCCGCGTTCATGCAGGGCAAGCTGAAGGTCGACGGCGACATCAACGCCGCCATCGAGTTCGGCAAGGTGTTGGCGGTCCTCGCCCGCTAGGGCGTGCGTTCGAAGCGCCCCATCGCGGCGCCCTGCACGAACTGAAAGCCATCGACGTCACCGTTGCCGTCGGGCGCGTCGAACGTGACCGACGCCTCGACGGCGCGCACGTAGTAGGCCTGGTCGCTCGTCGCGAAGAGCTTGAGCGGCGGCTGTTGGTCGAGCATGAACCACAGGTCCTCACCCTGGACCGTCACCGTGGCGCGCACGTTCCCGTTGACCAACCGGTAGTCCCCTGCGTTCGCCGCGAGGACCGACGATTCGACCGGGACGGTCGGCTTGGGATCCGGTGGGTTCGTGGCGCGACCGCGGATGGCCTGCACCACCGCGAAACCCATCGCCCCGGTCTGATAGCCGGACCCGTTCGTGAGTACGACGACGGCGAGGTCATCATCGGGGACGAGGACGAACAATGCGTTGTACCCACCGGTCGCGCCGTCGTGAAAGATGGCCTCCGCGCCGATGAACCAGTTCAGGCCGACCGACACGGACGGGTCCAACGTCCCGCGCGGCGTCGTCGCCTCGTCGATCGCATCCGCGAGCGTCGTGCGATCGAGGTAGCCCTGCGCGTACAACATCATGTCCCGCGCGGAGCTCTCCAACCCACCCGCGGGATCGAAGATCCCGAGGTCCCAGTTCGAGGTCGGCTCACCGTTGTAGTCGTAACCCGGCGCGAGCCTCGTCTGCTGCTCGGCGTCGAGGACAAACGTCGTATCCATCATCCCGAGCGGCGCGAGCACCCGCGTCTGGAGGAGCGAGGTGTACGTCGTCGACGCCGTGTGCGCGAGGAGCTGCCCGAGCAGCCCGACGCCGAGGTTGCTGTACTCGAACGAAGCCCCCGGCGCGCGCGGTAGCGCGTAGCCAGCGAGGAACGTCTCGAGGTCATTCGTCGTGTAGTCGACGTACGGGTCCGCCGGATCCGCGGGCGCGAGGTTCGACGGGAGGCGCGGCAACGCGGAGAAGTGCGTCGCGAGATCCTCCAGCGTGATTTCGGGGGCGCCGGCACGAGTCGGCATCGTCAGCGTCGGCCACGCCACGCTCTGCGCCGTGGCGTCGGCCGTCACTTCGCCATTTGCGATCATGTCTCCGAGCAACGTCCCGGTGAACGTCTTCGTGACCGAGCCGATCTCGTAGAGGGTGTCCGGCGTCGGCGCGGCGCCACCGGGTCCTGTTTCGCCGAGACCGAGATAACGCACCTCGCCGGCCTCGACCCACGCGATGGAGACACTCGGGTACCAACCTTCATCGATCATCGGTTGAACGACCTCGATGATGGCCTCGATGGTCTCGTCGCCGCCGTCGGGCGTGCCCGCGTCCGGCGTCGAGCCCGCGTCGCGAACCGCTCCACCGTCGTATTGGGCGACGCCGCCATCACGGTCGGGTGTGTCGTCGTCGACGCCCGCGCAGGCGACGAACAGGGGGAACAGCAGGACGAGCCTCGACCTCATGCGGCGTATACACAGCACGCGCGCCGATCGGCTGACCAGACCGGACTAAGTCTACTTTCGGGCCTCGATCTCGGCCTTGCGCTTCTCGGACGCGGGCGTGAAGCCGGGCATGACGATCCGCTTCCCGCACGCCGACACCGCACGCGCGACCGAGACCGCGATCGCGCTGCGCGAAGGTCTGCTCACAGGCATGGCGCGTTACGGCAACGGTGCGGACGTCAACGTCGAGGAGCCGCACGTCAGCGTGCACTTCCGCAACTTCAAGGTCTGGTGCGACGGCAACGAGATGGACGTGACGAGCGCGTTCATGACGTTCGCGACGTTGGTCGAGACCTACGAGCAGCGAAAGGGCGGTGACTGGCCGGGTTGGCTCACCGAGATGCAGCGGTTCTGGAACATCCAGGCCGCGGGCGGCGACCCGATCACCCACTGGCTCCGGATGCCGATGCAGTACTTCGAGCCGTCGGCGATCTGCGTGCGGCGCTTTTGGCGCGGCATCGTGGAGGAGGTCTCGAAGGGGCCCGACAACCTGCGGGTGTTCGTGTGCACCCACTCGGGCCCGATCCGCGCCGTCGCGACGTCGGCGATGGGTCACGATCCCGGTGAGCCCTACAACCTCGAGGACGTGCACATGCGTGTCTTCGGCGACCGCGAGCACGCCGTGGTGACCTATCGCGAGCGCGCGCTCGAAATCGAGATTCCTACGACACAGAAGGTGAGTTGGGACGTCGAGGCCTAGCTTCTATTTCAACGGACAGGGAGAGAGACGATGCTCAGTCAACAGGCCAACGAAGCCTCGCGGACGAGATGGGTGGTCTGATCTGGGCGTACATCGGAAAAAAACCGGCGCCGAAACTCCCCCACTACAGCGGCTACGTGATGGACGGCGTGCGGGACGTCGGCCACACCGTGCTCCCGTGCAACTGGCTCCAGATCATGGAGAACTCCGTGGATCCGTTCCACGTCGAGTGGCTTCACAACCGCTACTTCGCGTGGCTCGCGGCGATGCAGTCCGGAGGTACGATCCCGGACTCGTTCGCGCGCGTCGAGCACACGCGGGTCGGCTTCGATCTCTTCGAGCACGGCATCATCAAGCGGCGCGTCCTCAAGGGTCAGACCGAGGAGGACGACGATTGGAAGATCGGCCACCCGCTCGTGTTCCCGTACTGCATGTGGGTCGGCGGCAACGGCACCTATCAGATGCAGATCCGCGTCCCCCGGGACGACGACGAGACCTGGGTGGCGTTCTACTCGGTTCACGCACCGGACGGCATCGAGCACGACGCGACCGGACGGATCGTGGACTACGAGATCCCTTGGATGGACGACAAGGGCCGGTACATCACCGACTACATCGAGGGCCAGGACATGATGGCGTGGGTGACGCAGGGGCGCATCGCGGACCGCGTCAACGAACACCTCGCCAAGAGCGACAGCGGGGTGATCGCGGTGCGGAAGATGTTCCGCGACAACATGGCGTTGGTGCAGGCCGGGAAGGACCCGACCGTGTCGTTCACGCGTGAAGACCACGACCGGATCGATCTGCCGCTCGAGAAGAGCAAGTTCGGTTCGGGTGCTGAGTTCTCCCTGCACTGGCTCTCGGGTGGGTCACAGCGATATAGCCCTTGGAACGACGAGCTCAGGCAGATACACATCGAGGCCGCCGCCAACCGCGGCGAGAAGCTAGCGAGCTGATTTCGATGGCCGACAAGACCGACGTCTGGGTGTTTTTCAACTACCGCAGCCCGTACTGCTACATCGCCACGCACAAGATGTGGTCGATCGAGGACGACCACCCGGGCCGCCTCGTCTTCAAGCCCCTCGGGGGTTGGAACGGGCGGTCCGCGCCGGATCGCGCGAAGGTGAAGATGCCCATCGCGCGTCAGGACGTGCAGCGTTGGACACGTCGGCTGAACGTGCCGTTCGTGCCGCCGCCGAAGACGACGGATCCGACGAACGCCGCGCTGGCGGCGCTCGTCGCGATCGATCACGACCTCGTGCGTCCGTACACAAACGCCGTGATGAACGAGGAGTGGGCGCACGGGCAGGACATCGGGCAGCCGGAGATCCTGTTGAAGGTCGCGACTTCCGTCGGGCTGGATCGCGACGAGGTCATCGCGGCGTTCGACGACCCCAAGCGGCACGCACAGCTCGAGGCAAACGCGGCCGCCGCGCAGGAGCGTGGGATCTTCGGCGTGCCGACGTTTGTAATCGGCGACGAGATCTTCTGGGGCCAGGACCGTATCGACTTCGTCGAAGAGCACCTCGACGCCCTCGCGAAGCCATGATCGAGCTGTTCGACAAGGCCGAGTGCCCCTACTGCTACCGGGTGCGGCTCTGCCTCGGTCACCTCGCCGTCCCCTACGAACGGTACGATCACCGTGACCCCGCGGCCGAGGCGCGCTGGCGGCCGCTCACCTTCGCGAACACCGTGCCGGTGCTGGTGGAAGGGGACGTGGTCCTGACGGACTCGTCGACGATCCTCGAGTACCTGCAAGAGACACGCGGAGGTCTGCTCCCCGACGCGCCCCACGAGCGCGCGCGAGTGCGTGAGCTGGTTCGTTATGCGGACGTGGTCATCGGGCGCGCGATCCGCGAAGTCATCTTCGAGAAGCGCGACAAACCAAGAGCCGAGTGGGATCGAGAGCGCATCGACGCCGGCACGGAGGCGTACCTCGACGCCCTGCCCTACCTCGACGCCGCGCTCGGTGACGAAACCTACTTCGGCGGGACCTTCTCGATGGCGGACGCCGCGCTCACCGCACGCATGGCGTTGGGCTTGGCGTACGGCGTAGACGTGCCGGAGCGCTCCGTGCCCCGGCTCGCGCGTTACTTCGACGCGCGGCGCGCCGATGGGTTCTTCGAGAGCGCGTCCCCTCCGCGGGTACGTGGAGTCAGCGCGCCGGCTCGACCCGAATGACGCCGAGGATGCGCGGCCGCCCGTCCTGCATCACGTGCACCTGCATCACGGGGTGGTGCTCTTTCCCGCGGCGCGTTCGCACGCGATAGACCGTGTACCCGTCCCCCGTGAGCGGGACGCAGAACGCCCCTTCGTGGTCGACGGTGATTTCGGCTCGTACGTCCTCGGCGTCCTCGCCGTAGTCGTCGAGCACCTCGACGACGCCGTGATCTCCGAGGCCGAAGGCGACGCCGAGGTCCACGCCGCACCACGCGTCCTCCCGCGCCGACAGGTGATCGATCGGTGAGACGGCGCCGAAGAACGCCCGCCCGACCTTCTTCTGACGCGCGACCAAGGTGTCGACGAGGTAGGCCGAAGCGTCCGCGGACAGTCGGCCCTCCTTCACGATCGCTTCCAGCTGCTCGCGCCGCACGGACATGACGAGCTTCGCCCCCCAGTAGCGGTCCGCGGCGTCCGCTTCGTCGAACGCCCAGAACGGATACGCCTCGTGCCACGTGTACGGATCGAACGGTTCCGCCGCGAACGCACCGACGGAGAGGAACTCAGAGGTCTCGAGTGACTCCCACTCACGAACCCATAGCCCGAACGAGAACAACCCACGAACGACCGCAGACCAGTCGATGAAGTACTCATACCCATCCTCGAGCCGACCCTTTTCTGCGGCGTGCGCGCCGAGCGCTTCACCGAAGTCGACGAGGTAGTGACGCACGAAGTGGCGGCCGTCCTCTTCGACCCACGTGTCGAGGAGGTTGTCCTCCTTCATGTCGGTGTGATTCAGCCACGCCGCGGGCGCGAGGAGGCCACGCAGCTCGCGGCGGTGTTCGTGCGGGATGGTGTCGTTGGCATCGTCCTCGCGAACCCCTTCGGGGACGATGCCTCCGAGCACCTTCCCGGGGACGAACGTGCTGGTCAGCGCGCGGAAGCGCCCGTCGGCGCGGCGGGGTGCGGTGCCCAACGCCGTATCGACGTCCTCGTCGGTGAGCGAGCGCTTCTCACCCAGCTCGTCCTTGGTGGTCGCACCTTCGCCGATCGACAACTCACTGCGATCGAAGACGACGACGTAGTCGGCGGGGACGTTCCAACCCATCAACCAGAAGAGACGGCTCACGATCGCGTCGGTCGCGGTCTGCATCTGTGGGTTGTCCTTCAGGTCGAACTTCATCAGGAAAGCACGCCCCGAGGTGTCCTTCACGACGAAACCCGCGTTCCCTCCGCCGGACTTGCCGGGGATGATCGTGAAGGGCGGCTTCGGCGGACCATCGGTGCCGGGGCCCGTCGCGGCCTCCTCCGGGGTGACCTCCCGCACGCCGACACGGTTCGTGAACCAGGTCGAGTCCGGGACCTCGTCGACTGCGTTCGTCGACAAGGCGGGTTGCGTCGTTCGTAGCTCCATCGCGCGCGTCGCGCTGCGGAACACGAAGACGTCGGCCATGTAGCGGAACGCGTAGAACTCATTCGACGCGGGGCGCGGAATGTCCCGGGTGTCGTCGACCCGAGTGACGATCGGCCGGTCCGCGAAACGCGGAGGTGTGGCGCACGACGTGAGGAGCAGAGCGAGCGCGAGCCTTCTCATAGTCGCTCCGTCCTCCCCGAGAACGATCGGAACGGAGCGGAGGAGATCGTGAGGAAGAGACCGTCGCCGTAGGCGAGATCGATCTGCAGCCACGTGCTCTCCTCGGTCCCGATCTTCAACCCACCGCCCGCCGAGTAGCGCCAAGCGTAAGTGTCGAAGAGATCGGCGTAGGTATCGGCGACACGCCCGGCGTCGACGAACAGCACCCCGCGCAGGAGCTGATGAATGGGGTAGTGATATTCGAGGCTGGTGATCGCCGCCTTCTCACCGCGGAAGTGATCGACCTGGTAGCCACGGAGGCGTCCGGCGCCGCCCAGCCGCGGCAGCTCCGTGAACGGGATGCGTTCGCGTTCACCTTCGACACCCTCGACCGCGCCGTGCAGGACGAGGACGCGGGTCTCGGCGAAGACCTCGATGAACACGGCTAAATCGGCGCCCCAGTGGAAGAAGCGGCGACCGTCCTGCTCCGGCACACCGCCCGCGAACGCCTCGAAGAAGAAGCCGCGTGAGGTCTGGCCGGGGCGGTTGCGGAAGTCGAGGACGAGGTCTGCGGTGACTTCGAAGAGTGAGAAGCCGTCGTCGAATCCGACGATCCTCGACGTGTCGTAGACGGTCTCGATGGAGCGTTCGTCGTCACCGAGGCGGTCGGCCGGGCCGAAGTGGCGGTGGTTGAAGAACAGCGAGGTCCCGATCTTCACGCGCCCGTCCGCGGGGCCGTGCGTGGTCCCGAGTCGGAGTCGACCGAGCACGCGCTCCTGCGCGAAGCGCGTGGGGACGGCGGCGACGTACGGGTCCTGGAGCCCGGTGAAGCTGGTGGTCGTGTCGAGGTTGCCGATGCCCTCGAAGTACAGGCGCGGGCGGCGCTCCCAGCGCGCGGAGCCTTCGATCCACAACGGGGTGTCGGCGAGGCGATCGGCGCCGAAGTCGAGCGCGTACCCCTGAGCGTAGAGGCCGCCCAGCTTGGCGCTGAGCGAGACGGTCTCGCCGTTGCCGAACACGTCGTTGTGAAAGAGCCGGCCCCCCACGGTCGTGCCCTGCGAGGAGAAGAAGTCGACGGTGGGAAAGAACCCCGCGGTGCGCGCGTCGTTGTAGAGCAGGTCGATCGTGTGCTCGATGACCCGATACTCCTCGACGAGCTCGAGTCCCTTGCGCAGCGGCCAGGCGACGAGCGCGAGTGTGTAGCGTACCGGCGCCAGAACGAGCCGGGGCATGAACAGCAGCACGTCGGTGTAGGTCGGGCCGGGGGTGTCGATCCGGCTGTTGGCGTCCTCGGGGCGAACCGTCGCGGCGGCGACGGTGGCGGTCGGCACGTCGGCGACGGTCGCGGTCGACGAAGTCAGGGCGACGAGGGTGAGGAACGGGGGCATCGTCACCGCGCCTCGATCGTCGGTTTCGCCGCTCGGGTCTCGGCCATCGGGGCTCGTTCTGGCACCGACGCGGGGGCCTGTCGATGCCTCCCCCTCCCCGGTTTGCCCCCAAGTCCGGCCGCTGCTAGATCGCGGGGCCCGGATGAGCGGCGCCGCCATCACGTTTGCAGACGTCCAGCGCGCGCTCGACGATCGGAGCCCGGAGGCGGCCGCTCTGATCGTGAGTTACCTCGAGCAACCCGACCCGCCCGAGGACCGCGCGGAGGGTGCCGACGAAGCCGACCCGGCGGCGGCGGATGCGTTCACGCTTCAGCGGCTCCGCACTTCGCTCCACCCGAACACCCTCGACGGCAAGACCGACGACGAGAAGAAGGTGATACGCGCCGAGGCGTGGAAGCAGGTGATCGCCGCGCCCCATCACCCGCCGCGCCTCGACCTCGGGCCGATGCTCACCGCGTTCTACGAGGGCGGCGACGCGTGGCATCGGCAGCTCCTCGTCGACGTCTTCGCGCGCGCCCGACTCGGGTGGGGCACCTGGCAGGCGTTCAAGGCGATCTACAAACGCGCGGAGGACGAACACGACGTGCGGATGCTCGGCGTGCTCCTGTGGCGCCTCGACGCCCTCCCGCAGACGCCGTACCGCACCGACGAGATCCTCCCCGGCACCGTCCTGTACATGCGGCGGCGCGCGTGGCGGTACCTCCGCGAGCTCGGCCGCGCGCTGCCGGACGTCTATCCATCGCTCGCCGCGCAGGTCCTGAGCCACTATCCGCAGCGGTTCAAGTTCGCGGGGTCGTGGGTCGCGAATCAGATCTGGGCGCACGCGGATCTGGAGTACGAGGGGAGCGGCTCGTCGTGGATGGACGGGCCGCCGGACGATCTCGAGAAGCGCTACGCCCACGAGGCGTGGAAGGCGTCGCCGCAACCTGTCTTGCGCCTCCTGGAGGACGCGAACAACGACTCCGTGTGTCGCTTCGCGATTCGCTGCATCGAGACGGACTTCCCCGGCGAGAAGGAGAAGGTGGATCCGAAGTGGCTGGAGCGCATCGCGCGCCGTCCGCTCGGCTCCGTGCACGCGTTCGTGGTGCGCCTCCTCGAAGAGAGCCCGGAGCTGCACCAGTCGAAGCTCGCCGCACTCGGACTCGGCGACATGGTGGTCCGCTTCCTCGACAGCGAGAGCGAAGCCGCGCGGCGGTACGCCCTCGCCTACGTTCGCGCGCACGTGCCGAACCTCCCGGTGGACCGCCTCGTCGAGCTCGTCGAAGGTCCGGCCGACGCCCGTGACTTCGCGCTCGAGCGCCTCGGCAAGCTCGACCCGAAGACGATCGGCCTCGACCACCTCACGCGACTTCTCCGCGTACGCGCCGCGCGCGAGCTGGCGACCGAGATGCTGCGGCGCGGGTACCAGCCTCGTGACCTGAGCGCCGAGCAGTTCATCGCGCTCTACACGAGCGGCCGCGAGATGAAGGGGCTCGTCGAGAAGCTCTTCCGAGACGCGGAGCAAACCATCCCCGCGGCGTACCTCACGCAGCTCCTCGAGGACCGGCGCTGCGGCTGGTCGGAGCGGCGCGACGCCCTGAAGATGCTCTCGACCCGGAGCGGCCAGGAGATCGGCGCGGCGTGGCTGAAAGAGGCCGTGATGAACCCGGCGCTGCAGTCCACGGTGTCCCGCTGGCTGCTCGACGGAATGCTGTCCGGCGACGCGCTCGACGTGGAGTGGGTGAAGGGCCTCGTGATGCGGCCGAGCCTGCGGCCGCTGGCGATCGGCATCCTCTCCAACCCGAAGCTCGTGCGGCCGGGGCGCGTCGGGCTGGAGTGGCTCCTCGCGATGACACGGCGCACGGACGAGGCGCTCGCGAGCTTCGCGCACCAGTACCTCCTCGAGCACTTCACACCGGACGACTTCGGCGGCATCGAGCGCCTGTGGCACCTCGCGACGGGGCCGAAGCAGGCGGAGCCCGTGCGTCGGTTCGCTGCAACCTACCTTGCGGTGCACCACCCGGTGCTCGGACCGACGACCAACGAGGGTCGCTCACTCGCCATCGCGCCGAAGCTCGACCACGCCGCGTACGGCCTCGCCTACGTGCGCTCCGGGTTCACCGACGAGCGCGCCGACGTACGCCGCCTCGCGGTACGAGTCGGGCGCCAGGAGCTCGTGCGCTGGGGCGACGCGGCGCTCGTGTACGAGCTCGCCGACAGCCGCTTCCGCGAGGGGCGACAGCTCGCCGCCGAGGCGCTGTTCGGTATCGGTGACGAGGACGCGGAGATCTCGGTGCCGTCGGAGTGGCTCGACGACGTGCGGTTGTTCGCGCTCGCCGAGAGCCACGTGAAGGCCACGCGCGAGATCGCGCTGACGTTGATCGAGCGACACTACGATCGCGTCGGCGGCGCACGGCGCCTCGCGTGGCTGATGGAGAGCCCCGACCGCGACGTGCGGCTCTTCGCGGTGCGCCTGTTGTGGCGCAAACACGGCCGTGAAGGCGCGTCTGGCGAGGCGCTCCGGCAGTTCCTCCGCACCGTCTTGTTCGGGCTACCGCCGGGTCGTATGGAACGAAGAGAGCTCGACGCCGAGCTCGCACCCGCGCGTCCGTTCCCGGCGAGCGTCGCGAAGCGGCGGCTCGTCGAGGTCATGCGGGACCTCGCGATCGAAGACCGCGCCTTCGCCGACGTCGTGGTGCCGGTGTTCGACGAGTTCATGGCTTCGGCCGCCCAGGGGGAGTGGCAGGCGTGCGTCGCGGCGCTCGCGCGCATCCGCGCGACACACGGCGACGTCGAGACGAAGCTGCCGCCGGCCGTCGGGGAGCCGCGACGTGGCTGACTTCCGACCGCACCTCGAGCGACTCACCGCGGTCGCATGCACGCCTTCAGGGCGGCGCGTCGCGATCGGCGGGCGGCGCGACGCGCCGAACGTCGCGGCCTCCACCGTTCACGTCTTCGAAGGCAAGAAGCTGGAGCCCAAACACGCCATCGACGTCGGCGCGCCGGTCACGGCGCTCGCCTTCTCGGGCGAGGACCGCCTCTTCGTCGCCGACGAGCGCGGCGGCCTCACCATCTACGACCTCTCCGGCAACCGACCGACACTCGGCGCCGCACACCCGGGCTCGAAGACCAACGCGCTGGTCGCGGACCAACGTGTCTACGCCGCGCGCGAAGACGGGTCGGTGCTCGTGCTCGACGCCAACGGCACCGAGCTGACGTCGGTCGTGCTGTCGAAGGAGCCGCTGCGCGCGACCACCTTCGACCCGAGCAGTGAGACCGTTGCGACCGGCGGCGACGAAGGCGTCGTGTTCGCGATGCGGAGCGGCGAGCCGCGCCGGATGCCGTGCGGCGAAGGCGGCGTACGTTCACTCGCGTTCACGGGCGACGGTCGAGTCGCGGTGGGGTGCGGGGACGGATCGATTCGCCTGTGTTTCCTCGAGGGCGCCGTCGACGAAGAGGACCGCTCCGGCGACCAGGCCCACCGCGGTCCGGTGGTCGCGTTGTTCGTGGGGCCCGGGCGGCTGCACTCCGTCGGGCAGGACGGCAACCTCGCGTCGTGGTTCGTCGACAGCCGTCGCAAACCGAAGCTCACCGAGGTCGGCGGTACGTTGACGTCCGGCGTGCTGCTGGACGCCGAGCGAATCGCGTTGGTCGGCGAAGACCGGCGCCTGACGATCGTCGGCCTCGACGGCAAGGGCGCACCCCACAAGACGAAGCGCTACGGCTCCGCGTTCGAGCGCCTCTCGGCCGACCTCGGCGCACGCGGCAGCCAAGCGCGGCTCGACGCGGTGATGATGCTGGAGGGCCTCGCGGAAGACGAAGCCCGCGAGCTACTCGACCGCGCGCTGACCCAGGACCGCGACGCCGAGGTCCGCAAGGCCGCCGCCGCCGCCATCGGGCGGGGCGAACGGCGTCGCTCGCGAGGCGCGCTGAAGTCGGCTCTGAACGACGCCGACGCCGGTGCGCGCCGCGCAGCGTTCGATGCGCTGGCGACGATCGACGTTCGAACCCCCGTCGGACCACTGACCGCAGCGCTGAGCTCGAGCCACGCGGACCTCCGCAAGCTCGCGGTGGAGCGGCTCCCCGCGCACCGTGCGGCGTCGCCGCTGGTGCCCGGGCTCGTCGCGCGAAGCCTCTCGGACGGCGACGACGAGGTCCGAAAGGCCGCGCTCGAATCGCTGTTCACGCTGGAGCGCGACGCGCCGCTCGCCGCAGCGGAGGTCGCCCTGGAACGGGGGCCGCCGGACGTTCGCAAGGCGACGCTCCTCCGCCTCGCGAAGTCGAACCTCTCCGCGACCCCCGACGGACAGCACCTCGTCGAACGCTCGCTCGACGACGACGACGCGGCGATCCGGCGCACCGCGTTCTACGTCGCCGTCGCCGCACGCCCTCGGCTCGCCGCCCGCCTCGCGGCCGTCGACCCCGACGCCGCCAAGGCGCTCGAGGCGATCGGCACGGCGGCAGCCGATGGCGCCCCCGAGGAGGCCGACCTCGTCCCGCTGTTCGCCGCGCTCGCGTGTCGTCGTGCGGACGCCGCGTTGCTCGGCGCCGCGCGCCTCGCCGCGCTCGGAGATCTGAGAGCGGTGGGCGCGCTGCTGCAGCTCAGCCGCGAGAGCCGAGACGAAGTCCGCGCGATGGTCGTCGCGCCGCTCCTCGTCGCCGCGCGCGCGATACCAAACGACGACCGCGCGACCGCGCGCCTGTCATGGCTGCTCGACGACACCAGCGAGAAGATCGCCAACGCGGCCTTCGAGGCTCTGCTCGACCTCGCGGGAGAGGGCACCGACGCCCGCCTCGACCTCGCCGCGCTCGCCCTCGACGCGGGCCGCGACGACATCCGGAGCCGATCGCTCGCGCTCGTCGTCGCCGCGCAGGGTGAGTCCCGCGCCGACGAGCTCCTCGGGCGCGCGCTCGACGACGAGTCCTCGAAGGTCCGCACCGAGGCGCTGCGCACGCTGCTCGCGTGGCACAGCGAAGACTTGCAACCTGCCTTGCGGCGGGGCGCGGGTTCGAGACACGCCGACGTCCGGCGCTCCGTCGTGGACCGCCTCGCGAAGGCGGAGGGCGAGTGGGCGCGGCGTCTGTTGCTCGCGCTCGTCGCGGACGCGTCGTCCGACGTGGGGCTCGCCGCGCTGAAAGCGATCACGAAGGACGAAGCGGAGGAGACCAAGTCCGACGTGTTCCTGATGGCGCTCCACTCGCCGCGGCCCGAGGTCCGCGCCGCCGGGTGCAAGGGCTGTCGCCGCGCGCCGGCCGAGGATCTCCGCGCCCGCCTCCTCGAGCTCATCACGGAGGAGCACCGTGACGTTCACCTCGCGGCGATCGAAGCGGCGGACGCGATGTTCCACCAGGACGTCGAACCATACCGGCGTGCGTTCGCGAGTGTGTTCTTCGAGCTGCGGGTGCGCGCGGCGGAGCTGCTCGGCAAACGTCGTGACAAACGCGCCGTGGAGCCGATTAAGGCGCTCCTGCGCATCCCGAAGATCGCGTTCGATCGCCCGACCGACGACCTGCGCGCACGCGCGGCGCGGGCGCTCGCGGACGTCGGCGACCCGAGCGTCATCCCGTTCTATATCTCCCTCCTCGACGACGAGGACGGCACGGTCCGCGAGATGGGCGCCCGTGGCCTCGCGACCGCGTGTCGACCCGGGCGCGAGAAGCCGCTGGTCGACGCGCTCGCGCACGCGGACATGGCGGTGCGGAGCTGGGCGGCGGAGGGCCTCGCGCGCCTCGGCGACGACCGCGCGGCCGTCGTTCTCGCCGGCACCCTCACGCACGATCACCGCCCGATACGCGTCGGCGCGATCCTCGGGTTCGTCGCGCTCGGCCCCGATGGCGTGCGCGGGTTGCTCGCCGGGCTTCAGGATCCAGATCGCGAGGTCGCGGACCTCGTGCTCGCGATCGTCGTCGCACGTGACATCGCGCTCGCACGGGCGGGGCTCGTACCGGACCTCCTCGTGCTCGCGCTCTCGAGCGCGCACCCGGAGGTTCGCTTCGCGGCGGCGCGCGCGCTCGAGACACGCACGGACGAGGAGGCCATCGGAGACGTCGCGCGTTCGATGGTCGGGCCGAAGACTCCGGAGCGCGGAGCGAAGCCCAAGGACCTTCCGTCGGAGGAAGAGCAGGCCCGGCTGTTGTCGGTGGTCGTCGCGGCGCTCGCGAGCGACGACCCGGAGCAGCGCTACGCCGCCGCGCGTGTGTTGGAGCTCCGCGCGACGCCGAAGGGCTACTGGCGTGAAGCGCGTCGGCTCGCGAGACCCGGCGGTGGCGCGCGCCCGCACACGAACTGGGAAGACGAGTCGCGCACCCGAACCAAGAAGGGTTGGCTGCGTCGCCTGTTCGCCCGCGGCGAAGCCAAGCCGGGGCCGGTCGACGAGGTGCTGTTCGGCACCTACGCCGGGCTCGTCCGTCAGGCGCCGCCCGAGGGCGAAGCCGACGAGACCCACCGCGTTCGCCGCGACAGCGTCGCGCGGCTCGTCGCGCTGTCGTCGCTGGCGTCCGTGGGACGCGACGCCGTGCTGCCGATCGTCCGCCGGGCGTTGTCGGATCCGCACCACCTCGTGCGGCGCCGCGCGCAGACGGCGCTGACCGAGCTGTACCCCGAAGACCCGATCACACCTCTGCTGCTTTCGCTCGATTCGTCGGCGGACGATGTGGGACGCACGGCGGTGGATCTCGTGATCGAGCGAGCGCTGGAGGGCGACGCCGCCGCGCGCGAGCTCGCGCCGCGCACGCTTGCGGCGAAGAGCCGTGATGCGCGCGCCCACGCGCTGTCGCGGCTGCCTCGATTGTTCGAGGAGGGTAGCCTCGAGCCTTGGTTCATCGCCCTCGAGAGCCCGTTCGCCGACGTGCGACGACTCGTTGTGGACCGCCTCGCCGCGCTGCCCAACGCCGACGACCACGAGGCACGCATCCGCGCCGCGCTCGGGCGCGCGCTGGAGAGTGACCACGAAGATCTGCGAATGCAGGCGGCGCGCAGCCTGGCGCGTCGTGGCGACCCCCGCACCGCCGACGTCTTCGCCGGGTTCCTGCGGAGCGACGACGAACGCACCGCCTCGCGCGCGATCGACGGGCTGGTGACGTTGGCGTCGGCCGCAAACGAACATGCGGCGACGGCGGCGACCGCCCTCACCGGCCGCCTCGAAGACGACCCCGACGCCACCGCGGACCGCCGCGCTATCGTCCGGGCGCTCGGCCGCATCGGGAGTGACGCGGCGTCCGACACACTCTTCGCGATCCTCGCGGACGAGGACACCGCGCTCGGCGACACGGGGTGGGAAGCGCTCGTCGCGATCGCGCGCGACACGTCGCGGCCCAGCGTCCCGATCACCGACGGCGGCGCACGCCTGCGCTACCACGACGCGCTCGCGATTCGGTACGCGGGCGTCGCGGCGGCGAGCATTCGCCCCGAGCTGCGTATCGCCGCGGCGACGCTGTTGAACGCGGTCGAGGACGCGGACGCGGAGGTGACCCTCGCCAAGCTGATCGACGACCGCGACGCAGACGTGCGCGTCGCCGCCGCCGAGTCGATCGCGTTCCGCGCCGAGCACATCGAAGGTGCTTCGATCGCCGCGTTGGAGCGCGCGATCGCCGCCGGCCGACGCGAGCTGGTGCTCCCCGCGGCGGTCGGCCTCGCGGTGCGCGGCCGCGTCGAGGCGTTCCGGCCGTTGCTGCTGGTGCTGAAGGCCGGACTGCCGCATGAGCGACAGCAGGCGATGCTCGGGCTCGGCGTGCTCGGAGACGACCGCGCCGTCGATGAGCTGATCGCGTTCGTGGATCCGAGCGCAGAGCTCGAGGAAGCGGACCTTGCGCTCGTGCCCTTCGCGGCCGAGGCGCTCGCGTCGATGGTGCCGCGGATCGTCGATGAAGAGCGGCGGCGAGAGATCCGTTCCACGGTGGTGCGCCTCGCGCGTGAGGGGACGGCGGACGTTCGCCGCCAGACGATCACCGGGCTGCGACGGGCGGGCGACGACGCGAGCCGCGAGCAGATCGAACGCATCGTCGCGGACCGCTACGACGATCTGAACCTGCGACGCTTCGCGATCGATCAGCTGATCGTCCTCGCACCGGCCGCGTCCGAGCTGGTGCTCGCGGACGCACTCGGTGATCCCGATCGGGCGGTGCGACGGAAGGCCCTCGCGGCGCTCACGAAGACCTTCGCGGACGACCCGACGCGCGTCGCGCTGCACGCGCTCGACAGCCAACACTCGGACGTCAGCGCGCCGGCGGCGGCGTTCCTCGCGAAGGGCGGCGACGCCGCGACCCTCGTTTCGCGCATCGCGGCAATCGAAGATCGCGAAGTGCGTCGACGTTTGCGGCTCGGCCTCGCACGGCGCGGCCTCGCGCCGTCCGAAGAGCTGCGTGCGCTCCTCGCGAGCGACGACGGCCACGCCCGCGCCGAGGCTGCGTTCCTCGCGGGCGCCGCCGGCAACCTCGCGCTCGGCCCGGACGTCCTCGGAGCGCTGGAGCGTTCGGAGCGAGAGAAGGACCACCGCGCGTGGCACGCCGCGATGTGGGCGGCGGCGCGCCTGAAGGCCGACGCGAGCGCGGCGGCGTATCGAGCGATCACCTCGGAGGATGCGCCGGCCGACGTGCGGGTGGAGGCGCTCCGACTCATCGCAGCGGTGGGGAGCGCCGGCGACGTGGCGCGTTTGAAGCCGGCGCTGTCCGCGTCCGACGCTTCGGTGCGCGCGGCGGCTGCTGCGACCATCGTCGCGCTCGACGCTGCGGCCGCGCCCGCGATTCTCCGCGAGACCGCCGTGCCGGATCCGGGCGCGGTGGGCCCGATGGTAAGCGCGGCGCTCGACGCCGACGCGACGGCGGTGCTCGCGTCCGACGAGCGGCCGATCGCGCTGTTCTCCGCGGTCGGGGATCGGCGCGTGGATGCGCTCGTCGCGACGGCGGCGGGGTCCGGGGAGTCCGCCGCGCGTCTCTCCGCGATCTACGCGCTCGGTCGTGTCGGGACGGACGCGGCGGCGAACGCGCTGCAGTCGATCCTCGACACCGAGGGTGAGCCGGACGCCGTCCGCGCCGCGACCTTCAAGGCGTTGCGCCGCGCGCAGCGGCAGCAGCAACGGGAGGCCCGGACATGAGCGCCGAGACCAAACGCGTCGTCGTTCGCTACGACGCGCCCGTCGCACCGACCGTCGATGGCGATCGACTCGACGTCATGCTCTCGACCGACGCGATGCGCGCGGGCCCGTCGGTGTCGGGTGAGCTGGTGCGGCCGGAGGTTGCGCGTGATGCGTTGCTCGGCGTGGGCGACGTGTTGGCGAGCGACCTTCGGTTCAAGGCGCAGGATCGGTCGGACTATCTCGCGTACCTCGCGACGAAGGGGAAGGCGGCGTCGAACGAGCTGTGGAACGCCCAGAAGGCCTACCTCGATGCGAAGTACGGCGAGCAGGAGGAGGTCGCGGCGCCGCTCGATCCGATCCTGCACGTCACGGAGGACGGCGTCGCGCTCGAAGTGTTCTCCCGCGACGAGTCTTCGTACGCGCGGTTGTTCCTCGCGCGCGAAGCGTTCTCGGCGCCTTCGTTCCAATCGGGGACCACGAACCTGAACCTGACGGCGGCGGCGCTGGAGTCGATCGCCCGCATTCGTTCGTACCGCACCACTTCGCTGACCGTGCGGCCCGGCGCGAGCGGCGAGGACCGTGAGATCGCCGTGCCGTACCGCTGGATTCGTGCGTTCGGTCAGGTGCAGGCGGCGTCGACGCTCCCGGCGTCGACGTTCGAGCTCGCGCCGGTCGATCTCTACAACGTGCTCCTCACGCTCAAGCGTCAGCGCGCGCGCACGTCGCCGCGGGCGTTGCGCTACGAGCTGGTCCCGGGTGAGGCGCCGCGTCTGGTGCTCGAGCCGTGGGACCTCGTGTTCACGGGGACCGCGGGGCCGTACGAAGGCGACCGTCCGATCATCCTGCGGACGTGGGGGCGCAAGCGGTTGATGGCGCTCGCGCGGGTGTTGCCGCACGCGAAGAAGGTCCAAGTGCGGGTCCTCGGCGCAGGGCTGCCGGCGACCTACGTGGTCGATCTCGGCGACGCGCAGCTGACGTTGTCGTTGTCGGGCTGGGTCGACAGCGGATGGGCGGGGATCGCGACGTTCGACCTGCTCGCGGCGGGTACGACGGACGACTTGCTCGCGCCGCGGGTGTTGCAGCGGCTCGGTCACGGGCCGGCGTCGATCACGGCGCTCGCGTCCGAGCTCGGGCGCAGCACGAACGCGATCCGGCAGGCGCTCCTCGCGGAGATCGAGCGGGGCCGGGTGGTGCACGACGTCCCCGCCGCGGTGTTCCGCGCGCGGGCGTTGTTCTCGGATGCGATCGACCGCGAGCACGTGCGTTACCGCGACGCGGGCGAAGCCGAGGCGCACCGGCTGCTACAGACACCCGGCCAGGTGGAGATCACGAAGCTGCACGACCTCGGCGCGGAGGGGATGCGGATCGAAGGGACGGTCGCGGACGAGAAGGCACACCGCGTCTACTCGACGTCGTTCACGCTGGACCGCGAGGGGCGCACCGTCGACGCGACCTGCACGAGCCCGCAGTTCCGTCGCGCGGGGTTGCGCGAAGGTCCGACGGTGCCGATGATCGCGCTGCGCCTCGCGTACGCCCGCAAACGCGCGGAGCTCGAAGCGGCGCGCAACACGGAAGAGGGTCGTAAGTTGATCCGCGCGGAGACGCGGACGTTGATCCGCCGCGAACGTGACGGCTCGACGACCTACCGAATCTCGCTCGACGACCGGCAAGTCGTCTTGCGGTGGGGTCGAGCGTTGGACGCGATGCGGATGCATCGGTTGTTCTTCGGCTCGGCCGAGGAAGCGAAAGAAGAGTACTTCGCGAGGCTCGACGGCCTCGCGGAACGCGGCTACATCGACTCGACGTCGGCGGAGTCGGGGTGAGGAAAGGGGGAGGTCCTTCGAAGTAGTTTCGAGATTCAGAACTGTCGCCACCGAGGTGGGGAAGTCGGCCTTGTTAGCTTCAGGGCGGCGTAGCGCCGTCCGAGCTCAATCGTTCGGCATTCACCACAAGGTAGGCTATGCGTGGTTTGGCTCCCCGGAGGGGGTACTATCGACGGGCCTAGCTGGGCCAACCACGCATCCGTCGTTCAGGCCCAGTCGATAGTACCCCCTCCGGGGGCCAAACCGGTGAGCCTACCGTGTCCCGAGTAAGGAAGTAGCGAGTTACGGCTTCCCCACCTCGTTGACGACAGTTCTGAAGAGACGACGACGAAGACCGACGACGGCATGACCGAACCGAACGCCCTCCCCGCCTGGGACGTCATCGCGGCCGAAGGCGGCGTGGACGCCTGGGTCCACGCCGAGCTGATGCGCCGCGACCTGATCGACAACCGCGACACGTCCACGCTCTCGGACGCGGAGAAGAAGCAGTACAAGGCGCGGCGCGAAGAAGAGCGGCGGGTGCGGAAGACGCTGAAGCGTCACGCGTGGTCGGCGTACCGCGGGGCGCACCTGGTGCACGTGGGCGTCGGCGTCTTCCATCACGACACCGCGGACGTCGACAAGTTCGACATCGAAGATGCCGAGGCGCGCCGCCGGGAGAACGACCTGCCGGACCTCGCGGACGTGACGGCGTTGGCGAAGGCGTTGGACGTGACGATCCCGCGGCTGCGCTGGTTGGCGTACCACCGCGAGGTCGAACGCGGGACGCACTACCACCGGTGGACGGTGCCGAAGCGCACGGGTGGGCAGCGTTTGATCTCCGCGCCGAAGCCGGAGCTGAAACGCGTGCAGCACTGGATCGCGCAGAAGATCACGGAGCACCTCCCGGTGCACGGCGCGGCGCACGGGTTCCTGCCGGGGCGCAGCACGGTGACCAACGCGCGCGTGCACGCGGGGGCGGAGATCGTGGTGAAGATCGATCTGTCGGACTTCTACCCGACGATCACCACGCCGCGGGTGAAGGGGCTCTTGCGCAAGGCGGGTTACGGCGAGCAGGTCGCGACGATCCTCGCGTTGTTGGTGACGGAGTCACCGCGCGAGACGATCGAGATGAAGGGCAAGACGTACTACGTGGCGACGGGCGCGCGGTCGCTCCCGCAGGGCGCGCCGACGAGCCCGTCGATCACGAACGCGATCTGCCTGCGCCTCGACGCGCGCATCAGCGCGTTGGTGAAGAGCTTCGGCTTTCGTTACACGCGCTACGCGGACGACCTGACGTTCTCGTGGCACGGGAAGAAGGACGACGCGCCGATAGGACCGCTCCTCAAGGTGGTCGGCGGCATCGTGCGTGACGAGGGCTTCTGGGTGAACCGGAAGAAGACGCGCGTGCTACGGCGCGGGCGCCGGCAGCAGATCACGGGCCTGGTGGTGAACGACGATCATGAGATCAAAGCGCGCGTGCCCCGCCGGACGGTCCGAAACCTCCGTGCGGCGATCAAGAACCTGGAGTTGGGGCGCGGCGCCAAGGAGTCGGTGTCGGAGCTCCGCGGGATGGCCGCGTACGTGTACATGACGGACCCGAAGAAGGGCCGCGCGTTCCTGGACCGGCTCGCGAAGCTCGACGATTAGGGCGCCCGAGAAAAGCGAAAGGCCCGAGAACAACCAGTGTTCTCGGGCCCTTCTAGTCGGGGTGAGAAGATTTGAACTTCCGACCTCTTGATCCCGAACCAAGCGCTCTGACCAAGCTGAGCTACACCCCGTAAGGTCGATTTTTTCGCGGCGGAGCGATGGCCGTTGGGCCGACCTCCCGTCGCGGAAGCAAGCGTTTATGCTTCGGTGGGGCCGGCTGTCAATGCCTTTGGTGCCCCGCGTTGCGGATGCCCTCGATCGCGGCGCGATAGTCGGGCTGATTGAAGACCGCGGAGCCCGCGACGAGCAGGTTGGCGCCCGCTTCGACGACCGCCGGGGCCGTGGCGGGCTTGATGCCGCCGTCGACCTCGATGTCGACCTCACCGGCGCGGCCGCGGGCCTCGAGGCGCTCGCGGATGGCGGCGATCTTCGGCACGACGGCGGGGATGAACGACTGCCCGCCGAAACCTGGGTTGACGCTCATCACGAGGACGAGGTCGAGGTCGCCGAGCACGTAGTCGAGGACGTCCGGCGGCGTGCTCGGGTTCAGCGACACCCCCGCGCGCGCGCCCGCCCCTTTGATCTGCTGAATGACGCGGTGCAGGTGCGTCGCGGCCTCAGCGTGGACCGTGACGGTGTCCGCGCCGGCCTCGATGAAGTCTTCGACGTAGCGCTCGGGCTCGACGATCATGAGGTGCACGTCGAGCGGCTTCTTCGTGGCCTTGCGCGCGGCCTTCACGATCAGCGGGCCGATAGTGATGTTCGGGACGTACATCCCGTCCATGACGTCGACGTGGATCTGGTCGGCGCCCGCCTCGTCCACCGCGCGGATCTCCTCCGCGAGGCGGCCGAAGTCGGCCGAAAGGATCGAGGGTGCAATCTGAATCGGTCGCGCGGGGGCCACCGCGGGACCAAATCGCGCTAACGCGACAGACGCAACCCTTCGATCGTCGGGCCCCCGCGTGTCTGCTCGTTGACGAACCGGTCGATCCCACCCACCAGGTCGACGAGCAGCGCGAGGAGCTGATCGGAATCACCCGACGACAGCGGCTCGAGCCGCTCCGCCAGGCGACGCAGGACGGCCGACCGCGCCGCGTCCAAGCGCGCCATCTTCGACCGCCCCGCCGACGTCATCGCGACGCCGTCCGCGGTCACCTTCACCATCCCCATGCGCTGAAGGCGCAGCGCGGTCGATCGAACCTGCCCCACGGACACCCCCAGACGAGGCGCCAGCTCCCGAAGCGTCGTCTGGTCGGCCGTGGGTTCCAGCTCCAGCAGGAGGTCTTCGAGCGACAGCGGCCAGCGCGACATCACCCGGCTCGCCTGGACCTCGGGTGCGCTGCGGAGCGCGCGTTCGACACCGTCGAGCGCCGCCCGCGCCATCGCCAACACGTCCGCCGCTTGCGCGGCGCTGCGACGTGCGTCCTTCGGGTCCCCCCCGCTAGCCTGCGATTCGAGCACTGCCACCATTCGTCGATTCCCTTCCGGCTGGTCGTCCTTCGCCCCGAACTCGGGTTGACGGACATCCCTCCGCTCGACCATTCCTACGCCGGGCGCACCGAAACCCTCCCTGGCGATGTCGAAAACTCAGCCCAAACGCGGAACGCCGCGGACGTGGACCGCGCGCGACGTGGCGCTCGATGTGTTGTTCCGCGTATTTACGCAGAACGCGTTCGCCTCGACGGCGCTGCGAAATGCCTTCGAGCAGCGCTCGCTGTCCCCCGCGGACCGCGGCCTCGCGACGGAGATCGTCTACGGGGTGCTCCGGCGCCGCGGGTTCCTCGACCTCGCGATCGGGCACGTCGCGGACAAACGGACCAAGGACGTCGACCCCAAGCTGATCGACGTGCTTCGGATCGGCGCGTACCAGCTGATGTACCTCGACCGCGTGCCGGACCACGCCGTGGTGCAGGCGGCGGTGGATCAAGCCAAGCGACGCCGCGGCCCCAAGGGCGGTGGCTTCGTGAACGCGGTGCTCCGCAAACTCGCGCGGGCGCCGGCGGACGCTCGCCTGCCCGAGGTCCCCGACCGATCGCGAGACCCGGTGGGACATGTGGCCGTCTGCGGCGGGCTGCCGAAAGGAATCAGCTCGCGTTTGGTGAAGGACCTCGGCGACGAGGAAGCGCTCGCTTTTGCGCTCGCGTCCCTGGACGAGGCACCGCTCACGCTTCGTGCGAATCAGCGCCGAACCTCGGCGGAAGCGATCGCGAACGAAATTCACGGTCAGCTCGGCGTCGTGGACGGCGCCGTCTACTCGACCGCCGGGGGTGTCCTGCCAGCGGAGCTCCTGTGTGTCCGCGAGGGTCGCGCCACGCCTCAGGACGAGGCGTCGATGCGCGTCGTCATGTTGCTCGATCCACAGCCCAACGAGCGCATCCTCGACGTCTGCGCCGCACCCGGCGGAAAGACGACACACATCGCCGAGCGCATGGACGACACGGGGCACGTGGTCGCGCACGACCGGCACCCCAACCGCCTCGCTCGGGTCGCAACCTCCGCGAAACGCCTCGGACTCGAGTCCATTGAGATTCAGAAGGTGCTCCCGGACGAGACGTTCGATCGTGTGCTCGTCGACGCGCCCTGCTCGGGGCTCGGGACGCTCCGCCGCCACCCCGAAATTCGTTGGCGTCTGACAGACGCCGACATCGCGGGACTCACCGAGACCCAGGACGAAGTGCTCGCGGCCGGCGCGGAGCGCGTTCGGGTGGGCGGCGTGCTCGTGTACTCCGTGTGTACCGTGACGCGAGCCGAAGGCGAGGCGCACCTCGCCGCGCTCGAAGACCGCTTCGATATCGAACAGGTTCTCAGGACCGGCCCGCATCACGAAGGGCGTCCAGACGGCTTCTTCGCGGCCAAGCTCGTGCGTCGTCGATGACACGACGTTCGTATGCTGCGCGGCGCCTTTACACCCACTCGAATAACACCGAAGCGTTAGAGGACGTATGGCGCTTCGCCCTACCGCCTGGCTCGACGCGACGATCCCCGATGAGGTGCTCGCCGATCCGCACCTCCGCGTGCGCGCGCGCCTGGTTCAGATGCTGTTCGTGCTCGCGTCGCTCGGGCTGATCATCGCGGGCGTCGCGCGGTTCGCGGACAGCGGGCGGATCCTCGTGTCCCACGTCGTTCCGCTCACGACGTTCCTGGTCGGCGCGACGTTGCTCAGACTGACGAAGCGGTTGTGGGTCGCCGCGGTGGCGGTGCTCGCGGCCGGCCACCTCGCGCTGGTCTTCAACGCACTCGAGCTCGGCGGCATGGTGGTGGTGTTCACCTGGGACACCGTGCTCCTCGCGGGAGCGGTCTACATCTTGGGCCCGAAGGCGGGTTGGGGTGTGGCGATCGTCTCGGTGCTCACCGCGATACCGATGGCCGTCGCGCGTGACGCGGGGTGGATCGCGAACCCGCTGGTCGAGACGTCACAGCTGGAGATGGCCATCATGGCGACGAACCAGCTCGTGGTGATGACGATCTTCGCGGGCTTCTACTTCCGCGAGAACCGTCAGCTCGCGGAGCGACTCGAGGCAGCACGCCAGCTCGCGGAGGCGTCGAACCAGGCGAAGTCGGTGTTCCTCGCGACGATGAGCCACGAGATCCGTACGCCGATGAACGGTGTGCTCGCGTCCGCGGATCTCCTTCGGCGCGGCGAGCTGCACGAAGAGGACCGCACGCTGGCCGAGATGGTGTTCACGTCGGGTGAGGCGCTGCTTTCCATCCTCAACGACATCCTCGACTTCTCGAAGCTCGAAGCCGGCGAGGTCGATCTGGAGCGCGCGCCGTTTTCGCTGCAAGACTGCGTTCAAAGCTCCGTCGAGCTGCTGCGCGCGCGCGCGCAGGACAAGGGCGTGGAGTTGAAGTTGGACGTCGCGGCCGGCGCGCCCAAGTACGTGGTCGGCGACGGCGCGCGTCTGCGGCAGGTGCTCCTCAACCTCATCGGCAACGCGGTGAAGTTCACGGAGCGTGGCCATGTTCGTGTGTCCGTTCAGCCGCAGGACGGGCGTATCGAGCTCGCGGTCGAGGACACCGGCGTCGGCATCGCGGCGGAGCAGCTGGAGCGGTTGTTCATCCCGTTCTCCCAGGCCAACGCGAGCGTGCATCGAACGTACGGCGGCACCGGACTCGGGCTCGCGATCAGCCAGCACCTCGTCCGGGCGATGGGCGGTCGCATCGAAGTGAAGAGCACGCTGGGTCGCGGCAGTCGCTTCAGCTTCGTTCTTCCGCTGAAGACGGCGTCGGTACGACCGCTCTCCGACACGGCCGCCGGGCCGGACGACGGACCGCTCCCGCAGCTCGATGGCATCGTGCTCGTGGTCGACGACAACCCCACGAACCGCAAGGTGGCGGAGAAGATGTTGCTCCACCTCGGCTGTCGCACGAAGACGGTCGACAACGGCGAGGACGCCATCACGACCGTGCAGAACGAGACCGTGGCGCTCGTGCTGATGGACAGACTCATGCCCGGGCTGGATGGGCCCGAGACGACCGAGCGCATCCGCGCGCTCGAAGGGGAGGTGGGCCAGACGCCGATCATCGGGCTGACGGCCTCCGCCTTCGCGGAGGAGGTCGCGATGTGTGAAGCGGCCGGGATGCAGGAGGTCGTCGCGAAGCCGGTGACGCTGCGCGCGCTCCGGGAGGCCGTCGTGCGCAGGGCGCGGCGACGCGTGAACGACTGAGCGGGCTCAGCGCGCGGATCTCTTTGCGCCCGGCTTCTTCGCCGCGGATATCTTTGCGCCCGGCTTCTTCGCCGCGGATTTCTTTGCGCCCGGCTTCGGCTTGGTCGTGGGCTTCGCCTTCAGCGTCGCCGCGTGCGCGACGCTCTTCGCGAAGGCCCTCCGGAGCACCGTGGTCTTCGTGAGGAGCGCGTCGGGCACCTCGACGTACCCGCGCATCACGGCGCCGTACTGGATGACCGGCCCCGTGCCGTGCTTCGCCATGAAGGCTTCACGGTCCGCGTCGCCGAGGCGGATGGCGATCGCCCCCTCCTGGGTGATGAAGCTGAACATGTTCCCGTTCATCGAGGTGTACGGGACCTTGCCGCCCTTCCTCTCCACCCCGGCCGACGCAATCAGCCGCTCGTAGATCGCCAGGACCCGCTCCGGGACGTCCGCTCTCGCCATCGCCGTCATGCTGCCAAAAACTGGCGGGCGTGGCGACAGGGTGGGAGGATGTGCGCATGTTGCGCCCCTACCACTGGCTCGCATTGATTCTCCCCACCTACTTCCTCCCCGCGTGCGGCGGTGCCGACACCTCCGAGATCGGCGCGAACGCGTGCTCCGGCCTGAACCTCGCGCTCGTGGACGCCGCCATCGCGCCCCCGGCCAACGTCGCCGGCCTCGTCCGGGTGACCGACTGCGCCGGGGACCCCATCGGCGTGCGCCTCGACCAGCAGCATTTCACGCTGAGCGAGGACGGCCGGGCGCTGTCCTCGTACGAAGGTGAGCACGCGGTGTTCCTCGCGGAGCGTCAGACGCAGGCCAAGACGATCATCCTCCTGGACCTCTCGGGCTCGATCGTCCGCGCCGGCCTGCGCGACTTCATGATCGACGGCGCCGCCAAACTCGTGGCGCAGCTCCCGGGGCGCCACGAAGTCGCGGTGTTCGGCTTCGACGGCCGCCCCGACCTCGTTCGCCTCAGTGGATTCACCTCCGACCGCATCGCGATCGGTGCCGCGCTGGAGCTCGCGCGTCAGGCCGAGGTCGTCGATGACTCGACCAACCTCTACGGCGCCGTGGTGAGCGCGCTCCGCGTCCTCGACAACGCCGTCGACGCGTCGCGCACGGAACACGACATCGTCCACGGCGCACTCGTACTGTTCACCGACGGAGACGACCGCGCCGCGCGCGTCGCGTGGGGCGCCGTCGACCGCGGGCTCGACGACACGCCGCACTCCACCTTCGCGATCGGCGTCGGCCCGGAGATCGACGAGACCTTCCTCGGCGAGCTCGGACGCTCGGGCGCCGTGTACGCCGGCGCAGCGAGTGAGATCGTCCAGGCCTTCAAGGCCGTCGGCAACACCCTCCGCGCGCACGCCGAAGCGACCTACGTCGTGAGCCACTGCTCCCCGGCCCGCGCCGGAACGCACACCCTCACGATCGAAGCCGAGTACCAAGACCGCTACGGGCAGGTGCAGATCGACTTCTCCGCCGAGGGCTTCGGAGGCGGCTGCCGCCCAGAGGACGCGCCCCTGCGCTAGAACATCGCTTCGAACACGCGGTAGTGCTCGCCGTTCATCCCGAGTGCCCCGTAGACCTTCTGCGCCGCGACGTTTCGCTCGTCCACGTAGAGCCGCACACCCGCCGCTTTCGCGCGGCGCGCCTCTTCCTGCACGTGCGCGTAGAGCCGCCGGTACAGCCCGCGGCCGCGACACGAGGGCGCGACGTAGACGGACTGGATCCACCACACCATCGCGTTGCGCCAGTCACTCCACTCGTACGTGATCATCAGCTGCGCCACGACGGCGTCAGCCTCCTCGATCACGAAGTAACGGCCCGGCTGCGCCCCGTTCAGCACCGCCGCGACGCCCGCCCGGAGCACGTCGGCGTCGAGCTCGAGCCCCTCCGTCTCCTGCGCCATGCTGCGGTTGCCCTCGATGATGGCGTCGAGATCGTCGATCGTCCCCTGGCGAATCATGGGTACAGCTCATAGCAGAACGTGACGCGCCGGTTGTAGGCTCGAGCACGTGTCCGAGCCGACCCTCTTCGAACGCCTCGGCGGCGAATGGGCGCTGCGTCCGATCATCCAGGACTTCGTGCAGCGCATGACAACCGACATGATGATCGGCTTCTTTTTCCGCGAGGTGGACGCCAAGCGACTCGAGGAGATGGAGTACCTCTTCACCGCGAAGTTCCTCGGCGCCGATGTCCAGTACGTCGGCAAACCGATCCGCGACGCGCACGCGCCCCACCCGATCATGGGCGGCCAGTTCGACCGTCGGCGCCAGATCCTCGAAGAGGCGATCGACCGCCACGGCGTCGCCCCGGACATCAAGGCCGCCTGGCTCGAACACGTCGACCGCCTCCGACCGCAGGTCACCCGCGACGCCGCGGGGGTGTGCATCGACCCGGTCAGGGGCGACGAAGAACTTTGAGGAAGCGCACCGAGAAGAACCGCCCCCATATGGGCAAGGGCAACGCGCGCTTCAGTGTCGGCGTCGCTTCCCAGACTCGGTAGGGCGTCCCACCCCGGCGCCAGCGAAGGTCGACGCGGATATCGCAATCCGCGTCGCGCGAGCGTGACAAGACGATGACGCGCTCGACCTCGGGCGCCTGGACGATCAGCGTCTCTTCGGTCTCGCGGACGACACGTACGCCGGGCCGCAGCTCGGCCTTGACGCGCTCCCACGCAAACGCGTCGAACGTCGTCAGGAGCGACACACCGCAGACAAACGTCGCCCACGCCCGCTTCATGGTGCGATCTCCGCGTCGAAGAAGAAGCGGTAGGTCAGGACACCGACGGTGTCGTTGCCAGCGTTACTCAGCGGGATGTTCTTCCGCGCCTCGAAGCGCAATCGATGTTGCATCCCGAGATCGAGGTCGTAGGAGACGCTCAGGGTGACGAGGCGATTCTCAACCGCCGCCCATCCGCCGACATCCTCGGGACCGAGCGCCAGCGGGTTCTCGATCCCGCGCAACGACGTCAGTCCGGTGGCGTACACACCCAGGCCCTTCCACCACAGCCCCGCGCCGAAGAAGAGCTGGAGCCGACCGAATCGGTTCACCATCGCACCGGCGGACAGCGACGGCGACACGGCGAGGTTCAGCGGTCCCCATCCGTCTGGCGCAAACGCGACGACCTTGCCGAGCAGATCGGCGTCGGCAGCGTAAAGCGGCGAACGCTCGTTGGTGTGCGGCGTGAGCGGCACCCGGGCGCGCGCTTCCCACAGCAGCCAGTCCGAGATCGGGGCGCTGTAACCCAACGAGAGCATGAGCCCCGACTCCGGCTCGGCGGGGGTCTCGGCGCCGCGATCCGTCCGGACCCCGATCAGCCCGAACGTGAACCCGTCGATCCCCGCCTGGAGCGTGAGGGTGTGTCGATAGAACTTCGGCGTCCGCGTCTCGTCTGCGACGCGCACGCGATCGATGCGCATGAACGCGTACTCCGCCGAGAAGTCGGTCAGCGGGCTCGCGTTAGCTACGGACATGACGAATGTCACGCACGACGCCCATGCCATCGAGGTGACGAGACGCATCCTTGGGATGTCGGTCGTCCGGTGCGAGTCGCTACGAAAGCCACCGGCAGACGACCGCACCGAAATGAAACGCTGCGTGGTAGATTTCGGTGTGATGCCCCGCTGGATGGCCGCCGCGTTCCTGCTCGCGAGCGCCTGCGGACAAGCGCCCACGACCGCGCTCCTGCAGCCCCCGGCGCAGGCCATTCGCGACGGCGGGCCCGACGCCCCCGCGCCGCGCGACGCCGGGCCGCCCGTGGTCACGCCGCGCGACGGCGGCACGCCCACCGTCTCGATCGACCAGTGGCTCGCCGCGCACCCGCGCATCACGGTAGATGACGTCTACGATCTCCCCGACGGCGGTCGTCTCTTCGCGCTCCGCTTCATGCAGCCGGAGGACCACTTCCTCGATCGTGATCGTTGGTTCGAGCAGCACCTCTTGCTGCGCTACCGCGGCGCCGACCGGCCGATGGTCCTGCACACGACCGGCTACCACCTCTTCGGCGGGGCCGAGACATGGATCGCGCGCTCCGCGGAGCCCGCGTCACTGTTCGGCGCCAACGAGCTCATCGTCGAGCACCGCTTCTTCGGCGATTCGATCGTCCAGCCTCGACCGGACTGGACGAAGATGAACATCGCCCAGAGCGCCGCAGACAGTCACGACCTCACCGTGGAGCTCAAAGACCACTTCACGGGCAACTGGGTCGCGACCGGCGTGAGCAAGGGCGGCATGACCGCCTACTTCCACCATCACCACCACCCCGAGGATCTCGACGGCGTCATCGCGTACGTCGCGCCGATCTCCTTCGGCGAGGATCGCCGCTATCAGTCGTGGATGGATCGGATCGGTCCCAGCGACTGCCGCGCCCAAGTCCTCGACGTGTCGGCGGCGCTCATCACCCGCCGCGCGGAGGTCGCGACCGCGATGCGTATGGTCGACCCCGGCTTCAACGCGGTGCCGCCCGACGTCCTCGAGACCGCCGTCGCCTACGACGCCCTCTCGTTCGAGTGGGGCTTCTGGCAATACTTCGGGTCGCCGATGGCCTGCGAAGCGCTCGCCGATCCCCAAGGCCCCGCCGAAGACCTCGCGAGCTGGGTGCAGGTCACGCCCGACGAGCTGACGAACCCCGAGCCCAGCCCGACGCTGCCGTACCGCTACCAAGTCGCCAACGAGCTCGGCAGCCCGGCGTACGGGCGCCCCGAGCTGTGGGACCTCGCGCGTGACGTCGACTTCTCCGCCCTCCCACGCGCACCCGGCGGCCCTTCGTGGGATCCGCCGCGCTTCGATCCGGAGCCGATGGTCCGCGTCGATAGCTGGCTGCGCAACGAGGCCCCCGCGATCGTCGGCATCTACGGCGCGTGGGATCCGTGGACCGGCGGGATGCCGACCGTCTCGGAGGACGTCGGCTCCACGATTCACGTCGTCCCGCAGATCGGTCACCGCGCCCAGCTCGAGCTCGTCACGGGCCCCGATCGCACCCGGCTCCTCGATCGCATGGTGGACATGATGGGCGCCCCACCCGTCCGCAACCTCACCGGGTCGAACGCCACGCTCGAAATGCACCAAGCGCTCGTCGACACCGTCCTCGAGCTGGAACGTCACTGACACGTCGGGCCCGAGAACGTCGGGCGCACGAAGAACAGATCGACCGGGTCCTCGCGCGGACGCACGGCGAACACAAAACCGTCGTCGCCGAGCTTCGTCATCGCACGTGTGTCGTCGCCGCCGACGAAGATCGTGTCGCAGCCCTCGCCGTTCGGGAGCACTTCGATCACCTGTCCCTCACCGGCGCCGACCACCCAGAAGCTGCGACGGACCTCGGCGATGAACAACGGCTGCAGCGCGGCGCTGCTCCCCACGCCCATCCACTCCATCGTCGTCTCGTCGTACGCGAGGATCAGTCCGGTGTTGGTCAGCACGACCTCGCCGTGCGCGCGCGACGGCGACATCGACACGACCTTGTCGAAGAACGGGAGCTCGGTCGCCTCCGCGCGCAACACACCACCGGACCGCCGCAGCACCGAGTGTTCGATCGGGCCAGTGTAGAGCACCTCGTCGTCCGCGACGCGCAGGACGTCGCCCTTCTTCCCGACGGGCAAGGGCGCGTCGAGGCTCACGTTGGACGCGACGCCGTCGATGACCTCGAACATCTCTCCGTTCTCCAGCATCACGTCGAGGATCTCGCGACCATCGCTCGCGATGCGCGCGTCGGTGCGCACGTACGATCCGACCGCCGACGTGGAGGTGACGGGGAGGCAGCCGTCGGAGCGAATCGTCTCCAGGTCATCGGCGCGACCGAGGCAGCCGCGGCCCGACGCCACGAAGAAGTAGCGATCCCCTTCGATCCTCTGCACGACGACGTAGGAGCGCGCGTCGTCCTGCGTCGACCACAGCTGCGTGTACGCACCGTCGCGGTGCACACGGAACATGCGTCCGTCGCGCAACGCCAACACGACGGAGTCGTCGTCGAAGGCCATCAAGCTCCGCGGCTCGCCGTACACCCCCGTGAGCTCGACACGCGTCACGTCGACGTCGGCGCACGGCTCGCCGGCTTCGAGCGCCAGGCGAAGCTCGCTCGTGCGCGCCGGCGGCTCCGCGATCGATCGCCACCCGTCGTCGTCGCCGAGGTCAGCGGTGAACACCCGATCGGCCGCGGGCAAGAGCGGATCCTCTTCGCCTCCGAGCCCCACGCGCCCCGGCTCGAGCGCGAGCCCCGCGACGTCGCAGTCGTAGAGGAGCAGATCCACAGTCGCTTCGTCGGTGGTGTCGACGTCGAACGACCACGCATCCGCGGTGAGGTCGACGACGGTCAGCTGCGGGACGCGCTCGTGCAACACGATCACCGCGGTCTTGGCGTCCGCGAGCTCGGGCGGCGGGAGGAAACGTTCGGGCGTGCCGCAGGCGGCGAGTCCCAACAGAAGCGGCGCCCACCGCGACACCCCACCAGTCTAGAGCCTCTCGCTCAGCGCCGCACGACCGTCCAGATCGGCACGCCGTCGATCACCTTCTCCTCGAGCACCTCCTTGGTGCGGTAGCGCATCAGATCGCTGCCGTAGCGCAAGAAGCGCCGTTCATGCGTGACGATGACGAGCTGCGCGGAGCGCTCGGTGTTGACGACCTGGATGTCCTTTCGAAGGTCCCCCGCGGCCCGATACCACTTGTACGTGCGGACGTACTCCCAGTTGTTCGGGAGGAAGTGCACGCGCGCGTTCTTCGGTGCGTGGACGTTGAGCCAGTCGACGAGGTCACGGAACGCGATGTCGTAGTACTGGCGCTCGAACCCGGTCGTCGTCGCGCCACGCAGACCGCCGACGACTGCGTTGTATTGCGACAGAGCGTAGGGCCCGAAGCGAATCGTCTGCGCGGCGGTGGAGATCAGCGCGAGCGCCAACACCGCCACCGCGACGCGGCGCAGCTTGCCTTCGGCGCGTTCGTAGAGCCACAGGCCGCCGTACCCGGCGAGCAGGCACCAGAACGGGAAGAACGGCATGAACAGCTTCGCGCCGCCGTACTTCGCGCCGCCCGAGAACGCGACGACCGCGATCGAGACGACCGCGTTGAGGATCGTGAACAGCAGTAAGTCGCCCGCGCGTTTGTCGTCGTCGTCCGGCGCGATGGGGTGTTTCAGCCGGTAGAGGATGGGGCCCTTCGACGCGTAGATGCCCACGAGCGCCAACGCCGTGATCGCGACCGGCACGGTGATCGCCGCCATCGTGAACATCGCGTGCCACGGCGCGAACGGCGCCTTGTCGTACACGCGTCCGAAGTAGAGGAAGTAGATGCCGTAGTGGTTGAGGTGGAACTGGACGTACTCCCCGACGCGCTTGACCGTGTCGTTCCAGAGCCACGGCCACGACGCGAGGAACACGAGCGGACCGATCGTCGCCATCGTCACCGCAGCGAGCGGGACGTTCGGCAGCGGGAGCGTCCGCCCCGACTCACCGCCGCGGACCTCGGCGCGCCCCGCACCGCGCCTCACAGCGAACGCAAAGATCAGGTACGGCACCACGAGGAACGGCGCGTTGAGTTTGGTCGCGCTCGCCAACCCGAACACCACACCGCACCAGATCGCGGCGCGGCGTGAACGCTCCGCCGCGAGCGCGAGCGCAGCCGTCGCGAGGTACATCGCGGCGACGGGGACGTCGAGCGTCGCGGCGTGCGAGTGGAAGTGGAACCGCGGCAGCGTCAGCAGAAACAACACCGCGAGGCCGCCCACGAACAGCCCACGATGGCGACCGAAGTGCCGCATCGCGAGCCACATCAGCAGCGCCGCGATCAGCGTCGAGAACAGCACCGTCCCCATGCGCGACGCGTCGGTCGGTCCGAGGAACCCGAACGCGTAGCGACACAGCCCGAAGACGTACTTCGCGACGGGCGGGTGCTCGTGGTTCGGGTTGAACGCGGCGTCGACGCCGCGGCGTGTCCATGCCTCGCGGTCGAACGTCAGCGCGCGGCCGATCCAATCGACGTAGGAGACGCCCGCAGGCACGTAGAAGTCGTCGTCGTCGGTGAGGCCGAACGAGGTGTGACCCGCGGCGAGCACCACGAAGTACAGCGCGACGATCACCATCGCGATGTGGCGCGCGCGTTTCATCGCACGCGCACCTCTTCGATGCGCGCGTCGACGCAGAGGTGACGACGCCCGTCGCGCGCCGTCGTGATCACGATCTGCGCGGGCGCGCCGCCCACGATCGTCGCGGTGGTCTCGTACCACCCCACGCGGTTCGGTACGCGAACCTCACCGATGCGTCCGTTCTGCTCGACGTCGAGCTGGACCGGCGCTCCGTCGGGCGTCCCGTTCACGGCGTCGTCCGCGAGCCCCGCCCCGACGGTCAACGCGAGCGCGCGCCCGGGCGGCGCCGCGGGCTGCGCGGGGATTGTGAACACCACCGCGCCGCCGTTCGTGGGGTGCGCCCACAGACACGCGCGTGACTTGCCATCGATCGTGAGATCACGCCGCGCGACGTACAGCCACTCCGGCTGCCCCGGACAGGCGTAGCCCCCCTCCGCGCGCGGCTGCGTGCAGCGCGAAGCGACACGCCCACGCGGGCGTTCGATGTGCAGCGTGTTGGCGTCGAACTGCGTGAGGAGCGCGTAGAGGCTCGCCGTGCCGTCGCCGCTCGGCGCGAAGATCTTCAGCACCAACGCGCCCGGCAGATCGATCGTCTCGGACGGCGCCGCGAAGCCCCCCATCGGCGCGTCCTCGCGATCGATCAAGAGGATGCGCCGCGAGCTCATCACGTCCGCCGGCGGTTTGTCGGGCTTCGCGCGCAGGTCACCGAGCGGTGCCAGCTCGCGCACCGTGAACAGCGGTGAATGCACCACGCGGTCGCCGGGTTTCTGTTGCTCCAGCACCTTCGCGCGCGCCGCCTGCATCGCGTCGGCGGGGATCGGCTCCAGGCCGGGGCGCAGCGTCACCCATAGATCCGCGAGCGCGGCGATCGACACGACCGCCGCGGCGATGATCACCGATCGATTCATCCGACGGCCCGCGCGACCACGCTGCTCGAATCCCGCGGCGGCGCGACGGGCGCCGCGCGTGTGCCGGGGCCGTAACGCTCGTGCCACAGCTCGAGCGCGAGGATCGTCCACAGCGGCTTGCGGTGGTCGGCCTCACCACGCTGGTGCTCGTCGAACAGGCGCGTGACCTCGGTGGGATCGAGGAGGCCTTCCTTCGCGATCTTCGGCGCCGCGAGGAGCCCAGCCGCCATGTCCTTCAACGGCCCGCGCAGCCACATCCCGATCGGCACGCCGAAGCCCTTCTTCGGACGATCGATGATCTCGTCCGGGAGCCACGGACGCGCCGCCTTCTTCAGGATGTGCTTCGTGGTCATGCCCGACACCTTCATCGAGCCGGGGATCGCCGTCGCGAGCTGCACGAGATCCGCGTCGAGCAGCGGCGCGCGCACCTCGAGGCCGTGCGCCATCGACGCACGGTCGACCTTCGTCAGCACACACCCCGTCAGGTACAGCCGCGCGTACTGATAAACCGCCTGGTCGTCGGCGTCGCGCGCGCCGGAGCGTTCGCGGAACTTCGCGATCGTCGCGTAGGGCGACTCGAAGAGCGCACCCTCGCGGACATCCTCGTGCAACACCGCCGCGAGCTGGTCGGGCATGAAGGAGCCCATCCACGCCTGGTGCCTGAAGTCCGGTTCGTAGCCGATCCCCTCCAGGAACTTCTTCACCTTGAAGTCGAAGGAGAAGTTCTTCCGCGAGACGGGCAACAGATCCGCAAGCTGCCTTGCAGCGCTCCCCAGGTTCTTCTGCGCGGAGGTGTCGAGCGCACGATCGAGGTATCGCGCCACACGGTCCGCCTGGAACGTCGGGTAGCCGAGGAACAGCTCGTCGCCGCCGTCACCACCGAGCGCCACCGTCACGCGCTCCCGCACGAAGCGCGACAACAGATAAGTGGGGATGATCGAACCGTCGCCGAGCGGCTCGCACATCGTGTCGGCGACCTCGGGCAGGATGTCGATCATCACCTGCGGCGAGAGGCGCTCGGTGTGATGCACCGTGCCGATGTGCTCCGCGACGCGCTGCGCGTGCGAGCTCTCGTCGAACGACGCGTCCTCGAAGCTGATCGAGAACGTCTGGATGCGGTCCGGCGGCACGAGGTCCGCCATCGCCGCGACGATCGTCGACGAGTCGATCCCCCCCGAGAGCAACACGCCGAGCGGGACGTCCGAGATCAGTCGGCGCCGCACCCCCTCGCGGATGCGGTTCTGGAGCATCGTCGCGATCTCGTCTTCGTTCTTGCCCGCGATGGCCGCTTCCTCGGGGGTGCCCGAGAACGCCATCTGCCAGTATGTCTCGTGTCGCATCCGCCCCGCGGTGCGATCGAAGACGGCGTACGTTCCGGGCTGAAGCTTCGCCGCGTCCGCGTAGATCGCTTCGTCCTCCGGGAGGCACTCGTAGGTCAGGTACTGCGCGAGCGCGCTGGGGCGAACGTCGCGACGAAAGCCGGGGTGCCGAACGATCGCCTTGAGCTCCGACGCGAACAGGAGTGTGTCCTTCTTCTCGCCGACCCACCCGTAGTAGAGCGGCTTTTGGCCCATGCGGTCGCGCGCGAGGATCAGGCGCCGCGTTCGTCGATCCCAGATGGCGATCGCGAACATCCCGATCAGCTTCTCGAAGAGCGCCTCGCCCCACTCCACCCACCCGTGGGCGATCGTCTCGCAGTCGGAGTTGGTGACGAACACGTGCCCCTTCGCGAGCAGCCGCTCGCGCAGCTCCACGAAGTTGTAGATCTCGCCGTTCGCGACGATCTGCACCGCACCGTCCGCGCCGTACAGCGGCTGGTGGCCGCCGCCGAGATCGATGATCGAGAGGCGCCGGTGCCCGAGCCCGCAGCCGCCCTCTTCGTCGAAGAAGTACCCTTCGTCGTCGGGCCCACGGCGCGCGAGCGTCGTGTTCATCGCGCGCAAGATCTCGCGCGGGAGCCGCTCACCCTCCGGGACGACGATCCCACTGATCCCGCACATCGCTCAGCCCGACATCGCCCCGAGCGCGTCCTCGACGCGCCGGCGCAGCCCCTTCACGTTCTTCCGCTCGCGCACCCAGTAGATCGGGCGCGACTGGCTCTCGTGATAGGTGCGGATCGCGATCTCCGCCAGCAACCCGAAGAACAGGCTCTGCACGCCGATGAGCGCCATGAAGACCGCAATGATCAGGAACGGGTTTCGGTGCGCCCAAACGTTGTGGACGTACTTCTCGTAGAGCGTATAGGCCGCGGAGACACCGCTCGCGCCGAAGAAGAAGAACGCGAGGCCGCCGAAGAAGTAGATCGGCTTCGTCCCGTACGTCCCGAGGAACTTCACCACCAACAGGTCCAGGATGACCTTGAAGGTGCGCATGATCCCGTACTTCGAAACGCCGTACTTACGCGCGCGGTGGTTCACCACCACCTCGGTCACCTGCGCACCGGACCAGGACGCGTAGATCGGGATGAAGCGGTGCATCTCACCGTACAGCTGCACCGGGTCCAACACCTCGCGTCGGTACGCCTTCAACGTGCAGCCGTAGTCGTGCAGCTTCACGCCGCTCACCCAGGAGATGATCGCGTTGGCGATCATCGAAGGGAGCTTGCGCGACACAAACGTGTCCTGCCGGTTCTTCCGCCACCCCGACACCACGTCGTAACCCTCGTCGATCTTCGCGAGCAGATCCGGGATGGACGCGGGGTCGTTCTGCAGGTCCGCGTCGAGCGGGATGATGATCTCACCCGTCGCGTGGTCGAGGCCCGCGACCATCGCCGCCGTCTGGCCGTAGTTGCGACGGAACCGCACCAGCTTCAGGCGCGGCTCGTTCTCGGCGTACTTGGCGAGCAGCTCCCAAGTGCGATCCCGGGAGCCGTCGTCGACGATGACGATCTCCCCGTCCAGGCCGTTGTTGTCGAGGACCCCGAACGCCTCGGACAAGAGCTCGTGGACGCTCTCCTCCTCGTTGTAACAGGGGATGACGAGGGAGACGTGCGGCCCCGCCTCGCGTGCTTCCACGCTGCGGTCCATCGACACTAGTTGTCCGCGGTCGTCGCTCATCCTTCGTCCGGCGCCCTCCCCATCGCGAAAGGCGCCCCTACTTGTCTACTGCGATCCGGCCAATCGGGCCCGTTTCTCGAGCTCCGCCGCCAGCCGCACCAGCCCGCGACCGTAGGCATCCCCCGCTTCGGTGGCCTTCGGACGCGGCCCGACCAGCTCACGCAGCAGGTTCACCATGGATCGAGTGTCACCGCTGGAGCAAAGCGGCGTCGCCTCGAGTTTGTTCGCCTTCCGGGCCCGCTCGACGCGCGCGAGCAGCCCCTCGGCGTCGAGGATCACCAGCGCCTGCGACCCGGCGAGGTCGCCCTTCGAGGTGTTTTTCTTAGCGGTTTCGAGCGTTTGGCGCATCAAGACGAGGTCCGTGCGCAGCAGACACCACGACCCCGCGAGGTACGTCGCCGCGTCAGGACCGGCGTCCTCGGCCTCCAGCTTCGACGGGGGCGTCACGATCTGGATGCTCGGCGCCTCGGGCCGCGGCGGAGGCGCCGCGGGCGCGGCCTTCAGCGCACGCACGCTCGAGCCGCTGTCCTCGTCCTCGTCCGAGCTGCGCGCGGAGAGGAGCTCGAGCCACGCCTCGTTGTCCTCTTCCTCCCAGACCTCCATCTGCGCGACGGTCGAGCTCTTCACACGCCGCGCCTGGCGCTTCTCCTCCGCGGCACGCAGCCGCTCGAGGCGCGCGCGGAACGCGTCACGCTCACGATCCTCCTCCGCGCGGAGGACCTCCTCTTCGGCTTCGCGCTCGCCGGATCCGGTGAGGAGCTCGACGCAGCGGGCGTCGGCGTCCATGTCCTCGCGGCACGTCGCCTTCAGCGGATCCTCCGACCTCTTCGTCGTCGCGCACGCCACCAAGAGCAGCGCGCTCAGCCCGACCGACCACCGCACGGCGACATGAAACCTCCGCCTCGCCGTCGTGTCACCCACCGCATCCACCAAAATCCCTCTACCTACTCGGACGCTCGAAGACCGCCGGACCATCACTGACGTGACGCAGCGCAGATCGCCGCGGCGGCTGCGTAGCCCTCGACGCGCACGGAGACCTTCCGATCCGCCACCGCGATGAGGATCGGTACGTCGCGCGTGGTCCCCGCCTCCGACAGCACGCGGATCGCCGCCGCGAGCCCCGCGCCGCTCGGTCCCGCGAGCCGCGACCGCGCGAGCGCCGCCGCCGCGTTCGACTCGGCGCGATCCAACGCATCGTAGATCCGGCGCTGGGTGATCTGACTGACCACGCCCCGCACGACCCAGGGCTCGATCGCCCGCGCCAACGAAGCCGCGTGGTCGAAGTCCAGTTGCGAGTACGGCGCCTTCGCACCGGAGAACGAGAACAACACCTCCGCCGCCGCCTCGGCCTGAACCTTCTCGAGCTTCGCGAGCGCGTGGATCGACGCGGTGTCGCCCATCAACGCCAGCGCCATCGTGAGCTCGGCGTCGACGACGTCGCCGTAGCGCGCCTTCGGCTTCGCGGCGAGGCGCCCGAGTGTCTTCACCGAGTACGTCCCGAGCCCCGCGAGCGTGGCAAACGCCGCGCGGCGCTCCACCGCGTCGCGCGACATCAACTGCACCCGCGCCGTCCGCGCGCCGCTCCGCGAACGCACCGCGGTGTCGACCAGCACCCGCCCGCGGAGCCGATCCGGCAGGGGTGCGGCGCTCGAGAAACGGTGGTGGTGCTCGACGAGGAGGCCCGCGACGTCGTCGCGGATCGCGGGCTCACCCCGCTCCAACAGCTCCAACAACACACGCCGCGCGCGGCGGCTTCGACGCGGGTAGTGAACGCGCCCCGCCGCGAGGCGCACCTCGGGGTCCGGATCCTGGAGCGCGTCGTACAACATGATCTGCGGGCGCTTCTGTCGCATGAGCGCCAGCGCGTGCGCGGTGGCGCGGCGCTCGTCCAACGATCCTTCGTAGAGCGCCTTCGCGATCGTCCCCGTGAGCGTCCCGTCGCCCAGCGCGAAGCGCGCGATCGCCTGCCCGAGACGAAGCTCGGACCGCGTCGCGCGCGGCTCGTCGCGGAGCCGCTTGAGGTTCGACGCGTGACGCGACAGACCGATCGCGAGGTACAGATCCACCGCCGTACGCGCGCTGCTCGACGTCTTCGCGCGGGCGAGGAGCTTCGGCGCCGTCGCTTCCGTCAAATAGGGGGCGAGCACCAGCAGGCGCGCGGTGTCCCCGATCGTGGGCGCGGTGTCCTCGATGCGGGACCGCACCTGCTCGCAGACCTCGGGCTTTCCGTAGGCGACCCAGGGAGTCCCCACGATCACCAGGACGCACAGCGCCCACCATGTGCGTGCCGCGGTGCGCCGACCCGTCCACGAAGTGTCCGGGCGACCCGACGGGATGTTAGCATCCAAGGTGGATGGGCTCGCTTGGAGCGGCGCCAGGTCGGCGTCGTTCGTGGCGGTGTGTCCCGCGAGCGAATGCATACGTTCGAGCCGCAGACCTTCGGCGACTACGTCCTGCACGACCGGATCGGTGCGGGTGGGATGGCCGAGATCTTTTTGGCCACCGCGCGCGGGATCGAAGGCTTCGAGAAGCGGCTCGTCATCAAGCGCATCCTCCCGACGCTGTCGGACGACGAACAGTTCGTCCGCATGTTCATCGAAGAAGCCAAGCTGTGTGTGGCGCTTCGTCATCCCAACATCGTCCAGGTCTACGACCTCGGCGAGATCGACCTCCAGTACTTCATCGCGATGGAGTACGTCGACGGTCGAGATCTCCTGAAGACCCTCGCCGCCTGCGGCAAGAAGAAGATCGGCTTCCCGACGGACATCGCGCTGTACATCGTGATGGAGGTCCTCAAGGGGCTCGACTACGCGCACAAGCTCTCCGGCCCGGATGGCCAACCGCTCGGGATCATTCACCGCGACGTCTCCCCGTCCAACGTGCTCCTCTCCTTCGAGGGTGAGGTCAAGATCGGCGACTTCGGCATCGCCAAGGCCAGCACGCGCGAGAAGACCGCGACGGGCATCCTGAAGGGCAAGTTCGGGTACATGGCGCCGGAGCAGGTCACGGGCGCCCCGATCGACCACAAGGCGGACATCTTCGCGGTCGGCATCGTCCTGTACGAGCTGCTGACCGGGCACCGCCTCTTCGCCGGCAAGAACGACCTCGCCGTCCTCGAACGTGTCCGCGACGCGGTGATCGATCCGCCGCCGCGCTTCTATCGCGAGGATCTGGATCCCGAGCTCGAGCAGATCGTGCTGCGCGCCCTCTCGCGGGACCCGCGGGAGCGCTTCGAGTCGTCGACTCAGCTCCACGACGCCCTGCACGACTACGTCTATCGCTCGCGCGCGCTGATCGGACCGGCGCACCTCGGACGCTTCATGCAGTCGCTCTTCCTCTCGGATCCGGAGGAGCTCCTGAAACGCAACCGCATCGCGCTGCCGCTGTTCGGGATGGAGGTCCCGGAGGCCCCCGCGCCGTCGGACGCGCGCATGATGCCGTTCGGCCCCGAGGCCACGGAGGACGACCGCGGGCGCACGTTCTCGGACGTCAACAGCCTCGAGGGCGACTTCGACGAGAAGACGCCGCTCGCGGATCCGAGCTTCCTCGACGACTCGTCGGAGCTCTCGTCGCAGGTCGCGATCATCGAGGACGCGTCCTCCTTCGAGCGCGACTACGAGGAGGTCTCCGGTTTTTCGTCCGTCGCGATCCCGCGCGAGCCTTCCTCGCCGACGCAGAACGATCCGGAGGTGTCGCCGCAGGCCCTGGACCCGCAGGGGACGGCGGATACGAAGCGCCGCGACCTCTCCCGCACCGCACGTACGGACGTGTCGGATCCTTCGGTGCAGGTCGCGGACGAGGACATCGACGCGATCGACTCCCTCGTCGACGTCGAGCTCGACCCGGATCGTACCGACGCCGAGCTGTCGGCGGTCGACGAGGCCCGCGCGCTGCGCGCCGCCCGAGAAGAGAACCACGACACCGACTACGAGCTCGACAAACAGCCGCGCTTCAAACGACCGACTTCGCGCAGGGTCTCTCGCGCGCGCAACACATCCCGCGCGGCGTCCGCCATCGACACGGCGCTCGAAGAGGGTGACCTCGTACGGTCCGAGCTCGATCCCACCGGGCCCTCCAGCGGACGGAGCTTCAGCCCGGCGGAGATCGTCGAGCGCACCGTGTCGTCGCTGCAAGCCGAAGAGGACCTGACGAGCGAGGTCGAGCCGACGGTGCGCTTCGACTCCTCGATCCTCCCGGCGGCGCGCACCGACTCGACGCGCGTGCCGATGCCGCAGCCGCTCGACTCCGCGGCGCCGCCGCTCACCGACGAGTACCCGGAGCTGAGCGAGGACGAGTTCAGGTCGATCGACGACCTCCCGGCGGAGATCGCGACCTCGCAGTTCGACGGCAAGGCGCTCGAGCTGCTCGAAGACGAGGAGCGCACGAACACCGACCAGGCGGCGCCGATCCTCACGGACTCGACGGACGCGCCGGACCCGATCGTTCAGCCCGTCGACAGCGACGACATGCCGGCGCTGACCGAGGAGGGCACCGCGACGGAGCTGGACGTCGAGGACGAGACGCAGAACGAAGACGTCCTGGTGACGGCGCTCGGCCGTGAGCCCTCGTCGCTCGACGTCGAGGACGAGACGCTCAACGTCGACAGCGACATCGAGGTCGAGGACGCGACGGACAGCGGTCACCTCGAGGTCGATGACACGACCGACAACGTCGAGATGGACGAGACCGAGCTGACGGCGGAGCTCGAAGAAGAGGTGCGCCTCGCCCTCGCGCGCGATCGTGACTTCGTCGCGGTGATCGACACGGAGACCATCCCCGATCCCGACGAGGACGACGACGCCCCCGCGCCGCCCCCCGAGCGCCGCAAGAAGCCCTCGCGGCGCCGCCCGATCAGCGGTCGCCGACCGCGGCCGGTGCTGCTCCCGAGCGACACGGGGCGCGACAACCTCGCGCGTCGTCCGAGCACACGCTCGGTGCTGCCTCGTCGGCAGTCCCCGCGGCGCCGCATCGCCACACGTGCGTCGCTGTCGGTGGTGAACCCGCGCGAGGACTCCGTCACCAAGAGCGGCGTGCAGTCCCCGGCGGACCGCGACGAGACCGGGCGCGGCGCGCTCGTTCGCGAGTCGACGGTCAACGGGAAGCTCGCGGAGCAGACCCACCCCGAACCGGTCGTGGAGGCGCTCCCGAACCGCCGCGCGAGCTCGGGGGTCACCGCGGCGCTCGACGAGGCGGCGCGCATCGACGACGAGATCGAGATGATGCGGCGCTCGTCGTCGATCGCGACGCACGAGCCCACCGCGCTGGGGATGCTCGCGGACGCGCTGGACGGGCACGCGCAGCTCCCGGAGCCGGAGATCGACTTCGACCCGGAGGAGCCGACGCAGGACAGCTCCCACCTCCGCGACGCGATCATGCGGCGCCAGAGCCGCAAGCGCATGGTGACCCGCAGCGTCGTCCTGTACAGCGAGGACGGCAGCCCGATCCAGGACGAGATGAACGCGCCCTTCGGGGCTCCATTCGAAGGCTCGGATCTGAGCGCGCCGGCGATCACCAGCGCGGGCCAGCTCGAGGACCCGGAGGCCTCCGATCTGTTCGGTGCGCTCTCCGTGCTGGACGAGGTCGACGACGGCCTCGGCTTCGGCGACGACGACGTGTCGTTCGAGACGATGTCGAAGGCCGAGGCCCGCCCGAGCGTCAGCCTCGACGAGCGCCAGGCGATACCGGTGCCCCCGACACAGCCGAACCCGGTCGTGTCGCGCGGGGTCTCGATGGTCGACGCCGAAGAGTTCACGTCGGGGGGGCCCGCGACGACGCGCGGCCCGCTCCCCGAAGACGACGACGAGCTCGACCTCTCCTACGACGAGCCGAGCGGCGTCGACGTTTCGTTCGACGCCAACGGTGAGGAGACCGCGCCGGTCGAGGACGGTCAGGTCATCTCGATCTCGCAGCTCATCTCGGCGCAGAGCGGCCCGCAGGAGCCCGACGTCATCGAGCTCGGGGGGCACGACTCCCTCGACGCTCCGAACCCGTCGAGTGTGTCGATCAGCTTTGGCTCGATGTCCGTGTCCGTCGCGGGGATCGACGACGCCGTCGAGGAGCCCGACGAGTTCACGACGGTCAACGAAGAGGAAGGCGAGCACTACGATCAGATCCAGAGCCTGCGCGCCGACTCGCTCATCGCAAACGAGGCCACGGTCGACGGTCACTCCGGCGACTTCGCCGGGCTGGAGCCGATGTCGGATCTGCCGACGGACGACCAGGGCGGCCTCCTCGTCTCGGAGAGCTTCGACTTCGGTGTCGAAGAGCAAGCCAGCTTGCGCAGCGCCGCCCAACGGCGCCCGTCGCCGACCGCGCCGCCGCCGCCGGTGCGTCCGGTGTCGATGGTCCAAGCCCCCGGTGGCGTCGAGACCGGCGCCGGGAGTGAAGAAGCGCCCATCCGGAGTCAGCGCCCGAACAACGTGAGCGCGCTGCGCGCGGTGGTCGAGCGCAACAAGCGGCCGGTGCGCGAGAAGAACCGCGCGTCGCCGCAGCCTTCGCAAGAGATCGTGCGCGCGTCGCCGACCGGACCACGTTCGCCCATGGGGTCGCCGGTCCGGGCGGTAGGGACGCCGGGCGTTCGCGCGACGCCGTCGGTGCCGATGCAAGCGGCACGCGGGAGCGTCGGCGACGCGTACCCGCCGATCGCGCAGGTGCAAGTGCGGCGGACGTCGGTGTGGACGACGGTCATGTACTTCATGGTCGGCATCGCGGTGGTGCTCGCGGTGGCGGCGGCCGTTTCCTCGATCCTGTTGAAGAAGCGCAACGCGGTGCCGATCGCGCCGCTGCAGCCGAACGAACAGACCAGCGGTGCGCCGCCGACCGAGCTCGCGAACGCCCCGGGCGAGGCGCCCGACACGCCGGCGAAGGACGAGACGAAGGCGCTCGACGACGCGGCGAAGGACGACACACCAAAGGACGACGCGGCCCCGAAGGCCCCCGAAGAGACGGAGGCGACAAAGGACGCGATGGCGGCGAAGGATCCGCCCGCGGAGGAGAAGGCCGACGAGACCCCGACCTCGGCGCTGCCGCCTCCGCCTGCTACGAAGCCGCCGCCGAAGCGCGTCGTGCGCGAGGCGCCGCCGCCCGCACCGAAGCGCACCGTGCGCAAAGCGCCACCGCCGAAGCGGAAGAAACGTGTACGTCGCCGCCGCGCGCGCGCGCCTTCCTCGAAGGAAGCCGCCCTCGCCTTCAAGTGTGACGAGCCGACGGACATCTACATCCCGAAGATCGGCAAGTTCAACGCGCAGACGAAGCTGACGAAGAGCGTGCCGCCCGGGGACTACCGCGTGACGTTCATTCGCGACGGAAAGCGGATGCGTAGCTCCCTGCAGGTGATGGCCGGGAAGACGCTCGACATCCGCTGCCCGTGAGGGCGCCCCAGATGCACCGCATCGTGTTCTTCGGCATGGACGGCGTCTACGCGACGACGCCGTTGAAGGCGCTCGTGAAAAGCGGGCTCGTCCCCTCGCTCGTCGTGGTGGGACGTGAGCGCGAACGGCGCAACCTACGGGGGTCGACGCGGATTCGCCCGGCGCGCCCCGGCGTGCTCGACCGGCTGCAAGCCAAGTTGACGAGCCAGGGCGACGAGGTGAGTGACCTCGTCGCGGTCGCGCACGCGTTCGGCATCGACGTGGTCGACACGAACTCGGCCAACGAAGGCAAGGCGGCCGCCGCGATCCGGGACGCGAAGCCGGACGCGTACGTAGTCGCCGGGTTCCCGCACCTGATCTCCGCCCCCCTGTTGTCCGCGGCGCGGCTCGGGGGCGTGAACGTCCACCCCGGCAAGCTCCCCGAGGAGCGCGGCCCGGCGCCGCTGTTCTGGGCGCTCGCGGAGGGTCAGTCGGAGATCACCGTGACGGTGCACGTGCTCGACGCCGGTGAGGACTCCGGCGACGTGGTGTCGACGACCGAGGTCCCGATCGAGCCCGGCGTGACCGGGCACGAGCTCCTCCTCCACCTCGCGAACGCGGCGACGCCGCACGTGCTCCGCGCCGTGCGCGGGCTCCTCGCCGGTGACCTCGTCCGGCACCCGCAACCCACCACGACCGCGCTACGTCGCTACCGTCCGCACTTCCGCGACGGGCGGCTGGATCCGACGAAGAGCGCGCGGGCGGTGTACACGTTCGTGGCGGCGCTCGCGGACCGGTACTCGCTGTTCGCCGAGTGCGGCGGCGATCGGTTCTTCATCCAGCGCGCCGTGTCCTACGACGAGGACGCGCGGTGTGACTTCGAGTTCGTGCTCACGGGGGACCGGCTGATCCTGCGGTGCGAGCCGGGCGTGGTGGAGCTGGAGCTGAAGGAGGACGGTGCGCTGTTCACGGCGGAGTACGTCGAGACGGAGGAGGAGCTGCAACGCGCGCTCCCGATGCCGGGGCGTATCGACGTCTCGTGACGGGCGTGGCAGAGCAGTGAACATGCGCGTCGCGATCGCCTTCTTGCTCACGACCTTGCTCCTGTCTTCGGGCGCGCAGGCCGCGAAGAAGGAACACGCGTGGATCGCGGCGGACGTCGCCAACCTGCGCGTGGCGCCCGAGGCCAACGCCGAAATCGAGCTGCGCCTCCGCATCAACACCCACGTGTTCGTCGCGGAGCGCAAGGACGGCTTCGCGCGACTGCGGGACCCGGCGCCGAGCGGGCGCACGTTATGGGTCGCCGAGAGTGTCCTCGCGCCCACGAAGACCAGCCACGAAGACGCCGTCCGCCGCGCGACGGAGGCGAAGGGCAACGTCGCCGAAGCGATCCGCTGGTGGGAGCGCGCCACCGCGATCGATCCGGGGCGCGCCGATCACCTCGAGAAGCTCGCGGCCCTCTACGCGGCGAACGGGCGGGAGGTCGAGGCGAAGGTGATCCGGGACCGCGTCGCAGGGCGCGCCGAGACGTTCGTCGCGGTGTGCTCCGGACAGCGCGTCCTCCTGGTCGCCAAGCTCCTCGCGGACGGGACGCCCGTGTCACTGCTGACGAAGAACCGGGCGACGCTCAGCGCGCTCGCTTCGTCACTCGGTGCGGCGACGTGGTTCGGCAGCTGGATCGGCGGCGTACGCCCGTTGGTCGGCACGCCTTTCCGCGCACCGAGGGTCGTGCCGGTCGCCGAGATCGAAGAGGACGGCGAGCAGGTCCTGCAGCTCGGGCTCTGCGCAGACGACAGCGGCGCCGCCTCGCGCGTGTACACCACCACCCCCTTCGAGCGGCTCGACACCACGCGGGGCTTGATGACGGAGCGCGGCGTGCCCTTCCCCTTCGGCGCGCTGATCCCCCACGACTACCGCGCGGAGGGCTGGCACGCCGTCGGCGCCGTCGTCCGTCGCATCGGCGACACAAAATACTTCGACGTGCGCACGGATCTGGAGCGAGCCTCGAACGACAAGACCGCCTTCCGAGCGATCACCAACGCCGAGGGGGAGCCGCTCTCCACATCCGGCGCGCCGGAGCCGATCGCCATCGACAACAGCCGTGCCTACCGCACCTGGTTACGCCCGCTCTGGGGAACGAAGGATCGCGTGATCGGCGTGACGACCGAGCACGTGATGCTCGAGGCGCGCTTCGACGTCCCCGCGCCCGAGTCCGGCTCGGCGACGAGCTCGGTCTTCCTCGACGTCATCGAGGCGAGCGCGGTGCGAAGGCTGCACGTCGTCATCCAGGAAGCTGGGTGCTGATCCCGGCCCCGATCGACGTGTCGTGAAGAGTGTGGCAGCGTCCTCGTCATGGCGGGTTCGCGACGCGATCTCACGGCCGGGCGGCGCACGAAGATCATCTGTACGCTCGGGCCGGCGACGGATCCGCCCGGGGTCATGGAGGACCTCCTCTCGCGCGGAATGGACGCGGCGCGGCTGAACCTCAGCTTCGGTGAGATCGAGGAGCACGCGGCGCGCATCGACCGCATCCGGTCGCTGATGGGGCCGACCCGGCGGCCCGTCGCGGTCATCGCCGACCTCCCCGGCCGCAAGGTCCGGCTCGGCGCGCTGGAGGGGGACGAGGTCCACCTCCGCACCGGCGAGACGGTGACCTTCGTGCGCGACAGCGGGCAGGAGGGCAACGCGCAGCAGCTCCCCGTGGACGACGCGTTCTTCCACGACAACATGACCCGCGAGGACATCGTCCTGCTCTCGGACGGCGTCGTGGAGCTGTCGGTCACGAAGATCGGCGCGGACGCGATCGAAGCGAAGGTCGTCTACGGCGGCGACGTCTCCGAGCGCACCGGCGTCCACGCCCCCGGGATGCCGATCAGCGGCGGCCCCCTCACCGACGAGGACCTCCCGTACCTGAAGATGTGCGTCGAGAAGGAGGTCGACTACATCGCACTGTCGCACGTGGTCGACCAGCACGACATCCTCACCGTGCGCGAGAAGCTCCAAGAGATGGGCTCCAACATCGCGCTCATCGCGAAGATCGAGCTGTCGGAAGCGTTCGCGCGCCTCGACGGTATCCTGCGCCGCGCCGACGCCGTGATGATCCGCCGTGGCGACCTGGGCGCGCAGATCGAGGTCACGCGCGTCCCGCTCGTGCAGAAGGAGATCCTCCGCCTCGCCAACCAGGCCGGCGTGCCGGTCATCATCGCGACGCAGATGCTCGGCTCGATGATCGACGCGCCTGCGCCGACGCGCGCCGAGGCGTCGGACGTCTCCAACGCCGTCGCGGACGGCGCGGACGGCGTGCTGCTCTCCGCGGAGACGGCGATCGGGAAGTACCCCGGCGAGTCCGCGCACATGATGGCGCGGATCGTCCGCGAGACGGAGCGCGAGCGGTTCGAGCGCGCGACGCCGACGCAGACCGAGTCCTACCCCTCCCCCTTCGCGGACACGACGGCGAGCATGGCGTGCCACGCTGCCGAGCAGACCCGAGCGAAGCTCATCGCGTGTTTCACCGAGTCGGGGCGGACGGCGCGGCTGGTCGCGAAGTACCGGCCGACGGTGCCGATCATCGCGTTCTGCTCGCAGGATCGGACGCGGCGACGCCTGGCGATCAACTGGGGCGTCCGGTCGGACCGCCTCGACATCGTGGACGACGTGGAGCAGATGGTGCGGCTCGTCGAGGAGCGCCTGACGAGCCGGAACCTGGTCGGCCGAGGCGACCGGGTCGCGATCGTGTTCGGGGCCCCGGTGGGCGAGCTGGGACACACCAACTCCGTGCGATTGCACGAGATTGGGTGATTCCGATCCACCGATCTTTCGAGTTGGCGGCGGGTGACGCGCCGTGGTAGCGCTGCCCCCCCATGGCGCGAGTTACCGTCGAAGATTGCCTGGAGAACGTGGAGAACCGGTTCGCGCTGGTCCTCCTCGCCACCAAGCGTACCCGTCAGCTCCTGAAGGGCGCGACCCCGCTGGTCGACAACGCCAAGAACAAGGCCCCGGTGCTGGCGCTGCGTGAGATCGCGGCCGACCGCGTGCGGTTCGACAAGGATCTGCACGAGATCATGAGCAGCAGCCCCGCCGAGCTGAAGGCGATGTACGGCGAGCCGAAGCGCGAGACGCTCGACACCGCTACGGCCCCGGTGGCCGGCGCGCCGCGCTTCTTCTAGTCGACTGATCCACTTCGAGGCGCCGGCTCAGGAAGCGCCTCAGCGCGAGACATCGCGCACCATCCGTTCAATACGCGCCGCGCGGGGTCGATGACGACTCCATGTGGAGCGTTTCGTCCATGCTGCGGTCGTCACCGCCACCCTGTTCCTGACCGGGTGCGGAGGGTGCAGTGATGCGCCACCTCCGCAGCTCCCCGGCAACTCGGGCCGCGACGGGATCGACGTCGGGTTCCCCGCGGACCGCGACGGCGGACCCGCGGATCCGGAGCGTGACGCCGGCTTCATCGACGGCGGCTTCCGCGACGGCGGCTTCCCCGACGTGGGCGTGACGCCCGACGGCGGTGAGATCGACTCCGGCGTCCGCGACGCCGGACACAGCACGCCGCGCGACACGGGCGTGGTCCTCGAGGACAACGACAACGACTTCATCGCCGACGCCGACGAGGGCTTCGGCGCGATCGACACCGACGGCGACGGCATCCCCGACGACCGCGATCAGGACAGCGACGACGACGGCATCCCGGACCGCCTCGAAGCGGGGGACTTCGACCGCTTCACGCCGCCCGTGGACACCGACCGGGACGGCACCCCCGACTTCCGCGACCTCGACAGCGACAACGACGGCATCCCCGACAGCGTCGAGACCGCGCAGGACGTGGACGGCGACGGCATCGCAAACTTCCGCGACCGCGACAGCGACGGTGACTTCCTCTTCGACCGCATCGAGACCGCGATCGACACCGACGGCGACGGCCTCGGGAACTACATCGACACGGACAGCGACGGCGACACGATCCCGGATCGCACCGAGCTCCTCTTCGACCCGGACGGCGACGGCCTCGGCGCGTACATCGACACGGACAGCGACGGTGACGGGATCCTCGACCAACTGGAGGGCCTCGCGGATCCGGACACGGATGCGATCCCCGCCTTCCTCGACACCGACAGCGACGGCGACCTGATCGACGACTGGATCGAAGGCACGAACGACGCGGACGGCGACGGCGTCGGCAACTTCCTCGACGCCGACTCCGACGGCGACACGATCGCCGACGCCACGGAAGGCCTCGCCGACAGCGACAACGACGGCACCCCGGACTACCTCGACCTCGACAGCGACGGCGACGGCGTACCCGACGCGATCGAAGCCGGCGACACCCACGTGGGCACGCCGCCCGCGGACACCGACTTCGACGGGACGCCGGACTACCTCGACCTCGACAGCGACAGCGACAACATCCCGGACGCCGTCGAAGGCGCCGGCGACGCGGACGGCGACGGCCGGCACAACGCCGCGGACATCGACAGCGACGGCGACTTCGTCCTCGACATCGACGAAGCGGGCGACGCCGACGTGCTCACCGCGCCCATCGACTCGGACGGCGACAGCACGCCGGACTACCTCGACCTCGACAGCGACGACGACACCATCTGGGATCTGAACGAAGGCAACGTGGACACTGACGGCGACGGCGCCGTGGACCGCATCGATCTCGACAGCGACGACGACGGCGTCCCGGACTCCGTGGAAGCGGGCGACAGCGATCCCGCGACGCCGCCCCCGGACACCGACGGCAACGGTGCCCACGACTTCCGCGACATCGACTCCGACGGCGACGGGCTCGCCGACGGCGTGGAGACCGGGTGCCCCCTGTCCACCAACCGTATCGCGGCGGACTCCGACCTCGACACCTACCCGGACTCGGCGGAGCTCGCGTTCGGAAGTGACCCGTGCTCCGCGGTGAGCGGCATCGACGACTTCTACTTCACGCTGCCTCCGACGAACGGGCCGCAGGCGGCGCCGCTCGACTTCACGAACACCGCGATCGACCGCGCGGACTTCGCGTTCAACATGGACACCACCGGCTCGATGGGCGGTGAGATCACGAACCTCCGCAACTCGTTGTCGTCGCTGATCATCCCCGGTGCACAGGCGCTGGTGCCGAACCCCGGCTTCTCGGTGTCATCGTTCCAGGACTTCCCATTCGAACCGTTCGGGGTCGTGGCGGCGAACGACATGCCGTTCGTGCTCCGCTCGCGAGTGACCACCGACAGCGCCGCGGCGCAGTCGGCCGTGAACCTCCTGTCGACGCACAACGGGCGCGACCTGCCGGAGTCCGGCATCGAGGCCCTCTTCCAGATCGCCACCGGCGCCGGGACGGTCTGGGGCCCCGCCGCGCAGGACCGCGTCGATGCGTTCGATGCGAGCGCGAACCGCATCGTCGGTGTCGCCGACGGACCGATCGGCGGCGTGGGGTTCCGCGACGACGCGCTCCCGATCGTCGTGCACGTCACCGACGCCCCGACGCACTTCGCCGAGGACTACTCCGCCGACGCCCCGCAGGTCTCGAGCGCAGGCGTCGACACGACGCGGGACGCGCTGAAGTCGATCGGCGCGCGTGTCATGACGATCGCGTCGACGACGCTGCCACGTCCCGCCGACCCGGTGACGATGGAAGGCATCTTCGAGGACATCTGCCGGCGCAACGTCACGCGCTTCTACGGTCGCATCGAGGCGCCGACCGGCTCGGACGTCGACTGGTACCTGCTCAACGGCGCGCTGCCGGGGCAGATGCTCACCGCGGAGGTCACGGCCTCGCGCGTGGGCTCCCCGCTCGACGCGATCCTCGGCGTCTACAACGGCGCCGGCGCGCAGCTCGCGGTGAACAACGACATGGCCCCCGGGCTGCACACGGACCCGCGCGTCAACGTCGCGCTGACCGGACCCGGGCCGTTCTACGTGGCGGTCTCGTCGTACAACGACACCAACTTCAACTCGGGCGGCGGCATCACCGCGGGCTTCTATCTGCTGGAGGTCAACTCGGGCCCCGGCGTGTACACGACGCCCAACGTCGTCTGCTCCGACAGCGACGCCGGCGACACGCAGGGCAACGCGACGACCCTCGTCCTCGACTCGAACGCGTCGCAGCCCATGTCGGTGTCGGAGTGTGTCGCGACCTGCTCCGCGATGGTCGCGGACGACCCGATGCGCCTCCCCTACGGCATCGCGAGCCTGACCGGCGCCGTGGTCCCGACGTGCACGTGGGACCAGTTCGGCAGCGGACGCCCCGGCGGGTGTGCGGCGAACGAGTGCTGCACGGGCATCGGCGGCGCCGGGACGCCTGCGGACGCGTCGGGCCAGTGCCCCCTCGCGTTCGAGATCGCGAGCAACGGCAGCGGCATCGGCCAGGCGGTGGTCACGGGCATCGAATCGATGGTCCGGTTCGCGCGCTTCACGATCACGACGCGCCTACGCGCGGACCCGGCGGAGCTCACCGCGAGCGGCCTCGACACGCGCTGCTTCATCCAGGACCTCGTCCCGGTCGCGGGCACGCCGCCGAACAGCTGCGCGCCGGCGCCGACGATCGACGACCTGTTCCCGCCCGCGGGGCCGGACAGCTTCACGAACGTGGTGCCGGGAACGAACCTCACGTTCGACGTCACCGCGGAGAACCGCGTCGCCGGGACGAGCCAACCGTGCGTCGCCGCGACGACGGAGCCGCAGCTCTTCCGCGCCTTCATCGACGTCGTCGCCGACGACGTCACCGTCGTCGACACACGCGACGTCATCATCATCGTCCCGCCGCAGCCGCAGAGCGGCAGCTAGCTTCCTCGAAGACCGAACGCACCGAGGTGGGCGGCGCGACGCCGCCCGTCTCGCGTCGCCCGCTGAGCCTTCAGCGATGCAGGTGTGAAGCGAGGCGCTCCGGCGCGACCGCGCGGACGCCGTTCGGGAAGCGTTCGAACGCCTCCGACGTGACGACCAAAAGCTCGGCCCCCACCTCCGCGAAGCGCAGCGCGTCCGCGAGCTCGCGCCAGCCGTACTCACCGAAGGTCTGGTCGAGCACCACCGCACGCACGGGGAGCGCACGCACGGCGGCGAGCGCCTGCGCGAGGTCGGTGACGATCAACGGCGTGCACGCCCCCGCAGCGACGATGGCGGCGAAGCGCGCGCGACGCTGCGTGTTGGTGTCCGTGTCCGTGAGGACGACGACCGGTGCGGGGCCCCGCTCGATGCGGGGGACCGCCATCTCGCTGAGCGAGATCCCGATGCCCGCGCCGGTGCCAAGGAGCACGCCTTCGTCCGTCATGCGTCGGTGCGCGATGGTGCCGCGCACGGCGAACGGGCCGAGGCCCGAGACGACCACGGTCGTGCCGAGGCCGAAGCCCTCCGGCTCGTCGACCTCGACGAAGTAGCCGCCGTGATTGACGTCGCGCACGATGCCGCGGACGAGGCGCTGCATCGTGGAGACGTTCACCTCGATGGCGCGTGTCTTCAGGCGCGGCGCGCGTTTGTTGATCTCCGGTTGGTCGTCCAGCTGGAGGTCGTCTTCGTCGAGCTCGGGGAGCTCGAGGTCGAGGGGCGGGTCGCCGTACTCGGCGCCGAGCTCGAGATCGAGCGACAGGGACGCGCTCCGGTGGTTGGGCGGCGCGTCGACGGACAGCTCCGAGGTGTGCTCGATGTCGAGCTCGAGGACCATCGCCTCTTCCTGCCGCGAGGCCGGCGTGGCCCCCGCGCGCGCCTTCTCGAGGACGGGGCGGAGCGTCATCTCGTCGTACATCGCGGGCTCGTCGGGGAGCTGGATGATCAGGCGGTCTCCGCCGGGGCGCGGCGCGAGCGGCTGCCCGTCCGTGCCGATGACCTCGACCCAAATGGTGCCCTGATAGGGCCGAACCCGGCAGTTCACGACGCCGAAGGGATCGCGGACGTCGAAGTCGAGCGTCCAGTTCGTCGGGTCGAGCTCGATGTTCGGGAAATAGCGACGCGCCTGCTCCACGAACTGCGCGGAGCGCGTCACGAGCTCGGCCCAGCGTCGCTCGATCTCACGCAGGACGTCCGCGGGGCGGTGCATCTCGTAGAACACCACCGGCCCGATGAAACGCAGCGGCGACGGCTTCGTGAACCAGAAGCGGTCGTGGCCCTGCACGACGAACTCCTGCAGCGCCGCGATGGGGGCGCCCGGCCAGCTCGACATTCGCATGGGGTCGACGGTCACGCGGCCGCGTACGAGGTCGTTCACGATGAAGCTCTGGACCCCCAGATCCTGGAGGCGCTTCTTGGCGATGACCGCGAGCCGACGCGGCGCAACCCCGGAGGTGTGCGTGCCGGCGTCGACGTGCACCGCGGCGAGGTTGGAGGCGGTCATCGAGGGATCAGATCGGCGGGCCCAGGGTGGATGCGACCGACCGTTCGATTCTGGGGCGCGAGATTTTTGGGGGACGAATGTCGGTGAACCTCCAAAGATCTGCGACCCGCGCGCCATCCCGTGAGCTGGTGCGGGCTGGCGTGGTCCCTGCTACATACCCTGCGACATGCGTCTGTTCGTTGCCCTGAGCGCCGCCGCGACCTTCGTGCCCGGCTCGGCGCTCGCGTGCTCACTGGCCCTCGGCGTCTTCGACCCGGTCCCCTCGGCGGGAGAGGCGATGCCCGTCAACGGCCAGTTCGTCGCCCTCGTCTCCCCCGGCCCCGAGGCCCTCTCGCGGGTGACCTTCCTGTCCGACTCCGGCGTGTCGACACCCCTCCAGTGGCGGCCGTTCGGCCCACACCACGTCATCATCGAGTTCGACGGCGCGGTCGAGGAGGGGGTCGTCCAGACCGAGCTCCTCAACGAGGGCGCGATCCAGTCGTTCGAGATCGGCCCCCTCGCTCGGGCCGACGGCGTCCCGCCTTCGGACGCGTCGAGCTTCTCGATGACGGCCGAGTTCGAGCCGTTCGACCAGTGCTTCGGCCCCGGCCTGCGCGTCTCGGGTTCGTTCCTCCCGAGCACCGACGACGTGGGCGTCGCGGGTTACGCGTTCGTCCAGATCCAGCCAAACGACGCGGTGCGTGTGATCGGAGTCGTCCCGGAGCCCGACGTGAGCACCGGGCTGATGCGCGAGTTCTACCTCTTCGTGCAGGAGCAGAGCCCGCCGCAGCCCGGCGACGAGTTCTGCCTGACGCTGCGTGCGTTCGATCGCGCCGGCAACTGGCAGAGCGGCTTCGGCGAGACCGTCTGCCACGCGTGGCCGTCGGACCCGCCGCCCCCTCCGCCGCCCGACGCCGGGTTCATCGACTCCGGCGTACGCGACGGCGGCAGCCCCGCGGAGCCCCCGGACCGCGACGGCGGTGTGCCGGTGCGCGACGGCGGTTCGACGCCGTCCGGCGGCGGCGGCGGCCTCGACGAAGCCGACTCGGGCTGCGGCTGCTCGGCCACCGAGACGCGTGGCGGCGGAGCGTGGCTCCTGCTCGGCCTGGTTGTGTTCTTGCGCCGACGCCGTTGAACTGGGGCGCGTGGACTGGCTGACCGTCGGCGTCGACTTCACCGGGGAGGTGCCGGCGGGCGCTTGGGTCCGGGTCGACGGCGACGTCACATCGCTCGCGCCACACCTCGCACGCGCCGCGCGGATCGATCTGTCCGAGACGGAGACGACGCCCGCGGTGATGTCGACGCTGCTCTGCGCGGCGCAGCACCTCGAACGGTTGACGCTGTCCGACGAGGATTGTCGATCCGAGATCCTCGACGTCATCGCGGAGCGCGCGCCGGCCACGCTCGTAGCGATGACGCTGCACGGCTACCTCGCCACGACGCTCGGCGACGAGGACATCGAGCGCTTCGTCACGAGCGCCGCGTTCGAACGGCTCGAGACGCTGTACCTGTGGAACGTGAACCTCGGGCCACGCGCGGCGCGAGCGATCGCCGCCGCGGACAACCACCTCACGGACCTCTCCTTCTCGGGCGGCAACTACACAAAGAACACACTCGGCCCCGATGGCGCGGCTGCGCTCGACACGCCGAGACTCGCGGCGCTCCAGTCCTTGGCGCTGAGTTACAACGGGCTCGGCGAAGCGGGTGTGGAGGCGCTCGCCAAGGCGCGCCACCTTCGCGAACTGCGCACGCTCGTCCTCACCGCGAACGACTTCACCCACGACGGCTTCAAACACCTCGCGGTCTCGGACGTGCTCGACACCGTCGAAGCGCTCCACGTCGATCTCAACGGCCTCGATTCACGGGCAATGGGCTCACTCGCGCGCGTACCGGCGCCAGCGCTGACGACGCTCAACGTGTCCGGGAACCCGATCGGCGACGATGGACTTCGCGCGATCGTGCGCAGCCCGTGGGGGCCGCGGCTTCGTCGGCTGGTGGCGGTGGGTGCGAAGCTGACGAACGCGGAGCTGCTGCTGGAGCTGGTCGACGAGAACCCGGCCGTCACGATCGCCGCGCAACGCAACGCGTTCGATACGGAGGGGACCACGGCGCTTCGGGCCGCGGAGCGGATCGACGTCTAACCCCATGCCATTGACTTCGCGGATCTGCGCCGCGTGGAAAGGCCGTAGGCGCGGGCATGACGCGCCCGACTCACCTTGGAACCATCGCCCGACACGGCAGTGCCCCGCCGGCCCGCGCGGCCCGCGCTCCATGTTGGCGGAAGGACGGCGGTCGGCTCCGCTCGCTGGTCGGCGGGACTCGCAACGATCCCGATGTAGCGCTCGCGGCGCGGCCATCCCCGAGATGGATCTTCGCGGCCTCGCACGCGAGTAATCCACGCCGCCTTCGACCCGTTTCACGAGACCGATGGATTGCGCGTCGGATGATTGCGCCGGCGGCGGTCGAGGGCTGCGATGGACCGGTGAGGTTCGCCGGCTGGTGAGCGGGGATGGCCGGTCGCGCAAGTTGAGTTGCAGAAGAAACCTTCTTTTTGTTGTCTGGGGGTTGACGGAATCGAAGGCCCTGTCCGGGCCATCTCCTCGACGAACGCAGTCCGTTTCGAAGTTTTCGAGCATCGGCTCACCGCCGGACGCTGACGGTCCATGGCGTGCGTCCTCGCACGTCTGAGGCCGTCATCCTCGAGCCCTGCCGAATCGCGTCCCGAGGGCTCGATGATACCTTCGATGCATGAGTTCGAACGCATGCAACCTGTCTTGCATGACCCAGAACGACCTCCTGAGTGGACTTCGTGAAGCGCTTCGAGCGGAGCTGAAGAGCGGTGTCGAGGCGCTCCGGTTCATGGCGGAGATCGAGCGGCGCAAGCTCTACGTCGATCGCGGCTTCAGCGACGCGCCGTGCGGTGGTCGAACGCGACGGCGCGCAGTGCACGTACGTGAGCCCGGACGGCCGGCGATGCAGCGAACGGTCGAACCTCGAATTCGATCACGTGGGCGGTGTGGGTTCCGGAAAGGATGGCCGGGGCGTTCCAGAAACTATGGCCGGTTGATCCTGTAGCTCCGAGGGGTCGATGTGTCGAGTTCGCAGCGAGGGCCCGTCCAGGAGAAGGAGGCGTCCGCGCTCGAGGATTCGGTCCACGATGGCGTCGGCGAGGTCCTCGTCGTGGAGGACGCGTCCCCACTGCTTGAGCGACTTGTTGGTGGTGAAGATCATCGCGCGTCGCTTGAGGTTGCGCTCGTTGACGACGTGGAAGAGCAGGTTCGCTGCGTCCGTGCCGTAGCTGAGGTAGCCCACCTCGTCGACGACGAGGACGTGCGGTTGGACGTACGTGGTCAAGGCCGCGCTGAGGTAGCCATCGATGCTGGCTCTCGACAGCTCGTCGATCAGCGCGGCGCAGGTCGTGAAGCGTGCATCGAATCCGTTCTGTATCGCACGATAGGCGATCGCGATCGCGAGGTGTGTCTTTCCGCGGCCCGGTCGGCCCGCGAGGATCACGGCGCGACCGTCTGTGACGAAGTCCGGCGACAGGAACGAGCCGAGCAGTGATGCGCGCAGCGTCGACTGGAAGGTGAAGTCGAAGTCGTCGATCGTCTTGAGGAAGGGGAAGCGCGCCTTCCGCGTGAGCTTCTGCAGTCTCGTCTGCTGCCGATGCGCGACCTCTTCGGCGAGAAGGATCGCGAAGAAGTCCTGGTACGACCATTCTTCCGCCTCGGCCTTGGCGACGAGGTCGCGCCACATCCTTCGGGTGTTGGCGAGGCTGAGACGCCTCAGCAGCGCGTCGATGTCGATATCGCTCTTCATCATTGGACCTCCTCGAAGAGTGGCGGTGACGGCATCGTGTTCGCGACCGTGGGGATCAGGTGGCGTACGTACTCGGCACCGAAGAGCCCTCGCTCGTTCGCAAGTCGAATGGCCTCGCGAAGTGTCGCGTCGCCAAAGGTGATGAGGAGATCGTGAAGCTCGTCGACGTCGCTCGCCCACGTCCTGGGTCTTCGGTGCACGAGCTCGGTGAAGTAGTCGTAGGAGACCTCGCCGAGGTCGAGCAGTTGCTGCCGCTTCAGATACCGCTTGCCGCGTCGCCCGGACACGTCGGCGACGAGTGCCGTGCGATGCTCGCCGCGCGTCGAGATCGCGTTGGAGCCGTGGAGTCGGTCGTGCTCACAGGCCCACCTCCCGGCGCGGATCAGCACCTTGTCGCGGCCGAGGTAGAGCGTCCCCGGCAGACCGATCGCAGCGGGCGGCATCGAGTAACGGTGCGTGTCGTGGACGACGTAGCCGGTGGGGCCGACTTGGATGGGGATCGGCAGGTACAGGTCTTCCGGCTGAATGCGTAGCGGCCGCATGCGCGCGTGCTCCTCTGGCATCCGCTCGATGGGCGGGACTCCGGTCGCTCTGCAAGGTCGCTTGCAGTTCACCTCCTCGAGCCACGCCGCGAGTTGGCGATCGAGATCGTCGAGGTCGACGAAGCGTCGCTGCTTGAAGAACGAGCCCTTCACCCAGCCAACGAGATTCTCGACCGAGCCCTTCTGTTGCGGTCGGTAGGGCCAGCACACCTCGACGCCAACGCCGAGCTGCCCCATGACCTCGATGAACGTCTGGTTGTACTTGGTGACGGTGCCGTCCTTCTTCCACTCGATCGCGACCGTCTTGGGGCGATCGAAGACGGACAACAGAGGCACGCCGCCCATCCCGGCGTAGTG
>JAVJQW010000009.1:0-7638 GCA_040218735.1 Deltaproteobacteria bacterium | reverse complement strand
GACGAGCTGCATCCCGACTTGGACGAGCTTCTGTCCCGTCTCGGCGAGCAGCTCCGCGAGCGCGTTCGCTTCGCGTACCCGCCCTGCCCTGCCCGCGTCCTCGACGTACTTGTCGCGACCGGTCGCGCCGTGCGCGAGGCGCCGATGGTGCTCGAACACCGCGCCCGCTCGCGCCTGGTCGGGCACGACGAAGTTGACGCTCGCGCGAAACGCGACGGGCAGGTGCAAGAGCGCCTCCGGCAGCGTGAACCGCGTGGCGTCCGGAAGTCCGCGCAGCACGAGCACCTTGTGAAAGCGCGTACCGCAGCGAACGTGGTCGACGTCGCCCTCGATCGCCGATTCGAACAGGCGCTCGCGACACGACAGCCAGCGGATGCGGCCGTCGTCGTCGAAGACGCTCTGATCGCACGCCCACGCGAAGTCACGCGACGGGTTCAGGCCGCGATGCAGCGACCGCAGGATCGCTTCGCGTCCGAGCAGACGCGCACGTACGCCGGCGCGCTCGAGGAGGCCCACCACGCTGCGGCCGACCTCGCGCGAGGCGTGACGGCGCGCCTCGACCTCGCGCTCCGACAGCTGTCGAAACGCGCTGCGCGTGAAGCCGTCGACGTGGCCGACGACGAGCGTGGTGTCGAAGCGGCGAAGGCCGCTCGACCGCAGGAAGTCCACGCGGCGTCTGCGCTGAAGACGAAGGACGCGATCGTCCGGCGGCGGCACCGCATCGAACGCGGCGAACACGTCGTCGTAGCGACCGTGGCCCTCGACCACGAACTGCAAGAACGCGCCGTCCGCGAGCTCGCCGTGACCGGCGTACAGCTGCGCCGCCGCGGCTTCGAGCTCCGCGGCGGGACGATGCTCTGAGTCGAGTCCGGTGAGCGCGTACGCGCGGAGCAGCTGACCGCGCGACGTGACGATGTCGCCGGTGTCGAGCACGTCCCACAGCGGCAGCAGCGACGGCGCCGCAAACAACTTCGCGGCGACCATCACGAAAGCCTCCGCACGCTCGTCAGCGGCACCGCGCGTGGCCACGCGATCCGCGATGTGCCCGGACCCCACCCCTCGAGCAACACCGTGTCGGGCGCGAGCGAAGCGGCCGCCAGCAGCTGCAGCGCGAGACTCACCGCGTGCACGCCGGCCATGCGCACCTCCGGATCGTCGAGCGACTCGAAGACGACGTGCGCCGAGCGGTGGTGCACGATGACGTCCGTCAGCTCGCGCAAGAAGGGCGCGCACGCCTCGAGCGCCGTCACCTCGCGCATCGACAGCCCGTGCTCGTGCGCGTAGTGCGCACGCACGCCGCGCTCGAGCTCACCCCACGACTGCGCCGCGTGGGCGTCCGCGAAGCTCGCCGCCACGTGCTCAAAGGCATCGAGGTCACGCGGCGCCGAGGTTTCAGCGACGTAGGCGCGCAAGGCGCGCCGCCACACCCGGGCCACCAATCGCCCGAGCGCCGACGACGGCTCCGGCATGTTGTGGGCGCAGCCTTCCGCGATGACGTCCGGCGAACGCCGACCGATATCGACCCGCCGCGCAAGCGTGGTCGGCAGCGGCATCACCTCCGTCTGCCAGCTGTCGATCTTCCAGAAGCGCCCCGCGTGCTGCGCGAGCTTCCTGCGCAGCGCCATGTCGCCGCACTCCTGCGTGCGCCCCGACGACGAAAGCTCCACGAGGCCTGTTTCGAGGACGTCGTCGGGCTGCGGATCCCGCTCGAACCAGACCGACGAGGTCACCGTGCTGAGGCCCGTCATCGTCGAGCCCCCTGCCCCGCTCCCACGCCCACCGGCGCGCAGGCCGCGACCTCGCCCTCGACGAGGCGGTAGACCCGGCGGCCTTGGAGCCAGCGCCGCCGAGCGGCCTGCACGTAGTCGCTTCGGTCCCCGTCCGAGCGCCGCCACGCGAGAAGGCCTCCCAGGGCCCCCACAGTGGACGCGAGCCCGAGCGCGGGGCCGAGGGCGAAAAAAACGAGAACGCCCGTCAGCGCCGCACAGGCGGCTTCCTGCGCGCCGAAACCCAGAAGGCCTCGGCTGCGCCCCTCGATCGACCGGTAGACGCGGTTCTGCATCGCCGCGACCTCAGGAGCCGATCCAGGCGATGATGTTCTTGGCCTGGAACACCACCAAGATGCCCACGAACACCGCGATCGCCCGGCCCCACGCCTCGCGGTCCCCCCGCGCGACCTGCACACCGAAGAAGATCAGCGCCGCGATGAGCACCACCTTCGCGATGGCGAGGACGCCGTCGACGAGCTGCGTGGCCTTGCTCTCGATGTCGCGCAGAAAGCCGCTCTGCGCGTAGGCCGCTTCCGTGAAGGCGAAGACCGCGTAGAACGCGCCCAGGCGCACCCATCCCCGCGGATGAAGAATCCGTTGCAGCATGTCGATTCCCTCGTGGCCTCGCCGAAGACGACGAGGCGGCTAGGCGCGACGCGCTGGACAGCATCACCCCGCGTGGGTCACACTGCGTTCGGCCGCGCTCACTGAAGTCGGTCGCTGCTTGAGCACGTCCTGTGCCGGATTCCTCGGGACTCTAACCCGCCGGAATTGCATCCCTCGAAAACCCGACAGACGTTCACCGGTTTTCGCCATTCTTCGCCGGCGGCGAAAACTGGCGCGTTTTGGTGTCTCGGCGTCGGGTCTGCTTTCGATACATATTTACGTATTTCCGTGCCCCATTCAAGCATGGTCTACGGGCATTGATTCAGACTCCGGTTTTCGTTCCTCCTGTGGCAGGCTTCAGAGCGGAATGACGCCCCCCGAGAAGCGTCTGAAGAACGTCACATTTCAGCTGGAGCCGGAGCTTCTTCGAGTGTTTAAGGCTATTTGCGCCTCAAACGGCTACTCGATGCGGGCTCGCTTCGAGCAGTTCATCATGCGCGACATCGTCGCCTCGGGGACGTTCACGAAGGACGAGGTCGACCGTTGCTGGGAGCTCGCGTCTGCCGCCGCCGAGCATTTCGATCGCCCGACTCAGAAGTAAGACGACACTCGTGACTACCCTGCAAACCTCACGCTCGACCAGCCTTGGCACGTCCCATGCTCTCCGCTGGGCCGACGATGGCGGCGTCCTCCACATCCACAACCGCTCCGCCGGTTGAGCGAATCCGATGGCTACATCCCTTCGTCGAATCTCTCCACGAATCCCGGCGGCCGTATACGTCGAAGTCCAGCGCTTCGCGCAAAGCCACGACCGGAGCCTGCGGGCCGTCGTCGCTGACGCGCTCGACAGTGCTCTGGAGCATGAGATCGTGGTTCCCCCTCTGCCTCCCGAGACGGCCGAGGAGAACACCGCCGTCGTCGCTCGAGTCGACCCCGAGCTCGTTCGCCGAGCCAAGCTCTTCTGCGTCGCGCACGATGTCACGCTCCGGGAGTTCGTCTCCGCGGCCCTCGCCAACCACGTCGCCGGCCCAAGCAAACCCTAGTTGCGTGCTTTCGGATCCACGACTGCGTGCTTTCGGATCCACCCCCTCCGCGCAAAGCATCAGAATCACGACGGATTCAGGCGCGGATTTCACCCCAAATAGATCAAATAGATCAAATAGATCACAAATAGGCCTAACCACTGGCGTTTCGTTCAGTGGACCCGAAAGCACGCAGTCGGGTGTGGTTTCCTGGATTTTGGTCTTTTCATGCCTTGTACCCAAGGTGCGCGACAGGTACCGTCCGCGCAGTGAGGTAAGCCTCTTGTCGACGACTCCGGAGCTGCCCTTCCCCACCGACAGCGCGATCGACGAGATGAACCTCGTTGAGATCCCGTTCGCTCTACTCACCAAAACGAGCGGACAGCGCACGCTTGAGCTGTCGTCCGACGGCGTGGAGCGCCTCGTCGCCGATGAAGCCGTCGGTGGACTTCCCACCGCGCTCGGCGAGCGTGCCCTCATCGCCCTGCTCTGGTACCACAAGAACACGGCGGCTCAGTCGCCCCGCTTCCGGGTTCATCTGCGCCACTTCGTGACGTCGTACCTCTTCCCAGAACGCGATTATCGCCCGAACGCACGCATCCTCGAGGCCGTCCAAGAGCAGCTCCGTCGGATCGCCCATACACGAGTGGTCTCGAATCGCTGGTACGACAAGGAACGCGGCCAGCGCGTCGCGATCGACGCTTCCATCATCGACTACATCAAGGTGATCGAGGAGGGCGGAAACAACCGTCCACGCATTCTGGAGATCCGTTGGGGCGAGTTGTTCTTCGAGTCGCTCCGTGCTCGCTACACGAAGAAGCTCGACTACAGCGTCTGGCTCGCCATCGAGCGACCACTCGCAAGGCGACTCTACCGCTGGCTCGATCGGCAGCTCCAACCCAAGTCCACGGAGACCGTCCGGGCTTGGAACTTCGGCCGCTTCAAGCTGGGCATGACCCACAGCCGCCTCGCGGCGCCTGGACGCCGGGCGTCCAAGTATCTCGTCGCGCAGTTGGAGCCATGCCTTGCGGACCTCGCGGAGGTTGGTTTCCACGTGACCCTAGAGGTCGACGCTACGGCGGACGACTTTCTCCTGACATTCCAAAAGGCTACGAATTCGGCCGTCCCGGCGGCTCCCATTGTCGTCGAACCCGTGACGGAGCTCCTAGCCTACTTCCATGAGCGCGCCCACGGCGTTGCGGCGCCGCGAACGTTCGAGACGATCGACATTCGGCTCGCTACGGAATGGCTCGAGACCTACGGACTCGACGAATCCAAGGCGCTCATCGACGAATCGCTCGCGCTCGTGCGCCACGAGCACCACGAGACGCCGTACAAGTTCCGGCGCCTGTCCTTCTATGAGGAGAAAGCCCGGGGACGCTTGCAGCGTGTGGAGCGGGAGCGGGCAGGGCAACTGCCGTTTCCGGAGGTCGCAGCCTCCGTGGAGCCTCTGGATCCGCCGCTCCAGAACCCTGCGCACGCAGAGTTCTCGGAGGCGTTCTTTGGTGCGCTTCCAACGGGACTTCAGTTCACCGTGGCGTCCATCCTCGCCGTGGCGGAGGTGACCGACTCAGTCATCCGACTCGCCACGAACGATCGCGCTGCAGCGCTGTTTTTGCTGCGTACCCACGGTGCTCAGTTTGCCGAGGCGGCTCAACAAGCCGACGGCATCGCTAGAAAAATCGAGATTCTCGAAGGGGAAGAACACGAATGAGAACCCTCGCAGTCATCAACCAGAAGGGCGGAAGCGGAAAGACCACGACCGCTGTCAACGTCGCCGCGGCCTTGGCGCTCGCAGACCGGCGTGTGCTCCTCATCGACCTCGACCCGCAGGCGCACGCGACGCTTCATCTCGGCGTGGATCCGATGCGGCTCGGCGCGACGATGTACGACGTCCTCAGCAACGACACTCCGCTGCGCGAGGTCGTCGTTCAGGCTCCGGACAGCTCGCTGCACGTCGCGCCATCGCACCTCGTCTTGAGTGGCACCGAAGCCGACCTGCACCGTCACTACGCCGGCGCCATGCAGCTCCGGCATCGAATCACGGAGCTCGACGCCACCGCGTGGGACTGGGTGATCATCGATTGCCCGCCCACGTTGACGCTCTTGACGGTCAACGCCCTCATCGCGGCCGAGCAACTGCTCATCCCGATCGCCGCCGAGTACCTCGCGCTCGCGGGGATGGCCCAGCTGACGCACACCCTCGACCAGGTTGGGCGCCAGCTCGGCCATAGGCACTCGTCCGCCGCCGTCGTCGCAACTCGCTTCGATACGCGCAAGCGCCTGTGTCACGACGTGGTTGAGCACCTGCGGACACAACAGCCCCTCCCCATGCTGAAGACGATCGTCCGGGAAAACGTTAGCCTTTCCGAGGCTCCCTCTCACGGTCAAGACATCTTCCGCTACGCTCCGACGAGTCGCGGAGCCGAGGATTATCAAGAACTTGCAAAGGAACTGATTCAATGAACACTCCAAGCCGGCTCGGCCCGCAGGCCAACGCTCTTTCCTGGGTGTCCCCCGGTGGCCATGGAACCGGTGAGTACCAGACCGTCCCGTTGAGTCGGATCGTCGAGAGCGACCTCTTCCGACTGCGGCGCCCCCCCTATCCAGACCTCGAAGAACTCGCCGAGGAGCTCCGCGAGCTTGGGCAAACCACGCCGTTGTTCGTTCGTAAGAAGGGCGAGCATTTCGAACTGATCGCTGGCTATCGGCGCCGCGCCGCCCTGGAGCTCATCAAGGCGCCGACGGCACAGGTCCGAGTCTTCGACGTCACGGACGAGATGGGACTGCTCCTCGCCGTCTCCGAGAACCGCGACCGCAAGGACATCACCGAGATCGAGCGAGCCGACCTGACCCTGACGCTCCAGGACCAGAAGCGGCTGTCGTACGAGGCGCTCAAGAAGGCGATGCACTTCACGAGCGACACGCACCTCAAGCGCTATCTTCGCCTTGCGCGCGAGGCTACGCCGCTCATTCGGGACGCTCTCCAGCAGCGGCGCCTCCACATGTCGCACGCGATGCTTCTGCTGGACGCCGTCAAGGACGGCCTGACGGCATCGGAAACGGGCGTCCTCCTCGAGGAGTGCTACGTTCACGAGCTGTCCGTACGCGAGTTCAAGCGCCGCCTGGGCCAGGTTCGAGCGCCGGCGCGACCGCCCGCCTCCGCCGCCAAGACGGATGCTGGTCCGCTGCGGCTTTCGCAGAGTGGGGCAGCTCGCTTGGCTCTTCGGTTCGCACCGACGAATGCCGTCGAGGAACTCGACGCCTCGATCCAAGCCCTCCAGGATGCGCTCAAGCTGGCCCGGAAGTACCGCCGCAGGGCTGCTGCAACCGCTTCGGAGCCGGAGGAGGAAGAGGCGTGAGTAGAGGCGTGAGTAGAGTCGGATCGACCCTCCGGAGCCGAAGGTCCATCGTTGGTCCTTCGCTCGGATCGACCCTCCGAAGCCGAAGGTCCATCGTTGGTCCTTTCGGAGCTGGGGCTCCGCCCCAGACCCCGGAGAAGACCATCACACACTATGCAAGCTCCGTTTGCGGCCGTGTTTGCTGATATCTTAAATGATATCGGATGCTTGTGCGTCGGGCGACCGCGTTAGCAGGTCGACGACAGTAGCGGCTCGTTAGAGCCGCTCGGCGCGGCTTCGACCGTGCCTTTTCATGAATCATAACGGGCGGCTGCGCTGCCCGCATCACCGCCGGCTCATGCCGAGCGGATGGGAGGGGTTTGTTCGATGGCGAAGAAGAAGGTCACGCTGCGCATCGAGTCCAAGACGTGGGCCGAGATCGAGGACCGGGCCGCGGACGAGCGCCTCCCTGCGCGCACTGTCGCGGCTTCGATCCTCGAACAACAGCTGTCGCTCCGCGACCTCACCGAGCACCTCATGGACGTCCGCGCCCGGCTCATTCAGCTCCAGCATTTCCAGGCCGAGCTCCACAAGATTCCCGCCGCACGGGTGGACGAAGTCATGCGGCGCGCGTGGGCCTACCTCGAGGATTCTGACGTGGGCGGCGAGGAAGACGCGCGACCCGCGCGTGGAGCCGAGGCGTAGGTCATGCGACGTCCGGGCTACGCCGAGGCCGGCGACTTCGCCGCGCATCAGTACCGGCAGTGGGCGAGGGCGCTCGGCTTCGCGGTCGCGCTCTGTGTCGTTGTCGGGCTGGCGCTGGGCTTCGCTTCGCTCCTCACAACGCTCCCCGAGGGGACGGACGCGGGCGACCTCTCGGCCTACTTCGTGGCCTCGGTC
>JAVJQW010000007.1:0-281713 GCA_040218735.1 Deltaproteobacteria bacterium | reverse complement strand
GAAGCCGCGCTCGCGCTATACGTCGAGAGGCTGGAGAAGCGGAAGAATGGAAAGACGAGTCGTCCGCGATCGAAACCCGCCGAGGATGCGCCGGCGGGCGCAGCGTACGTCCCGACTGCAACGCGGCGTGCAGTGGTCGAGCGCGACGCCGCGCAGTGCACGTACGTGAGCTCGGACGGTCGGCGATGCAGCGAACGGTCGAACCTCGAATTCGATCACGTGGGCGGCCGCGCGCTGGGCGCCAAGAGCGTAGTCGGCGAGCTGCGATTGCTGTGTCGCGCGCACAACCTTCATGCGGCGCGGGAGGTGATGGGCCACGCGTTCGTCGATCGGAGGATTCACGAGCGACGCTCTACCCAGCCCAGGCCGGGGGCGTGTCCCGAGCGTCCTCGGCGTGAACCGCATCCGACGCCGCCGGCGCGCGCGGAGGGCAGTTCGTGAGAGCGATACCAGCCAGTGTTCGAGGGGGCGACCCTCCTTCGGCCGCGGCCCCCCGCCTTCGCCAGCCCGGCGAAACGGCGGCCGAGGGACGCGTCGCTCCGCGGCGCCGGCGCGCTGCCCTACGCGAGGCGCCCCTCGCCGCCTTGATGGGGGCTCGAGGCAAGCCCGTCCGCGAAGTGAGCGGCATTGGCCCAAGGCCGGGCGGTCGCTACCGGCAGGCCTGCGCCACCGGTAGCGGCCCTGTTCAGCCGTCTTCGTCCGCCGTGCTTCGGAACGTGTTGGCGTCGATGCCGTGGCGGCGGAGGAGATCGTGAAAGTCGGTGCGGTTGCGCTCCGCGGATCGCGCCGCGGCGCTGACGTTTCCGTCGGCGCGCCGCAACGCCTCGCAGAGGTACTCCCGATCGAACTGCTCGCGCGCCTGACGCATCGGTAGGAGCGCGCCGTCGCTGCCTTCACACAGATTGGTCGGCGCGCGCGCGGGCGGCTCGGAGGGCTCCTCGCGGACCCGTGGCGGTGCGACCACGCCCGGCATCACCGCCGACAGCTCGTCGACGCCGACGCGACCGTCGCGCGCGAGCAGCGCCGCGCCCATCATCACGTTCGCGAGCTCCCGCACGTTGCCCGGCCAATCATGGGCGACGAGCAGGCGAACCGCCTCGGGCTGAAGCTGCGGGCGCTCGGTCCCTTGCTGCTGCGCGGCGCGCCGGAGGAACAGGTCTGCGAGCGGAGGCACGTCCTCGCGCCGCTCGCGCAGCGGAGGCATCCGCACCGGGACGACGTGCAGCCGGTAGAACAGATCTTCGCGGAAGCGCCCCTGCGCGACGTCGTCGCGAAGGTCACGGTTGGTGGCCGCGACGACACGCACGTCGCACGGCTCCTCCTCCACCGCGCCGAGTCGCATGAACCGACGCTCCTGAAGGACGCGGAGCAACTTGGCTTGCACCGTCGCGGGCGCGTCGCCGATCTCGTCGAGGAAGATCGTGCCGCCCCTCGCCGCGGAGAGCAGACCCTCCTTGTCCCGGTCCGCGCCGGTGAACGCGCCCTTCACGTAGCCGAACAGCTCGCTCTCCAGCAGGTCGGGCGGGAGCGCGGCGCAGTTCACCGCGACGAACGCACGATCGCGGCGCGGTCCGAGCGCGTGCAGCGAACGCGCGGCGAGCTCCTTGCCGGTGCCGGACTCTCCGGTGACGAGCACGGTCGCGTCGGACGGCGCGATGCGCGAGAGCAGCTCGCGGACGTCGGTGATCGAAGCGCTGCCGCCCATCAAGCGCTGGTCGCCGGACTCGTCGCCGACCATCCGTCGGAACGACGCGACCTCACGACGGAGCTGCGATCCCTCCAGCGCGTGCTCGAGCTTCTGGAGCAGCTCGTGGTCGTGGAACGGTTTGGTGAGAAAGCCGTACGCACCGCGCTGCATCGCTTCGACGGCGGCCTCGATGCTGCCGTGCGCGGTCAACATGACGACAGGCAGATCCGGATCGTGCGCGCGAATGCGATCGAGGACCTCCATCCCGTCTCCGTCCTCGAGGCGAAGGTCGAGGACGACGACGTCGAACAGCTCGCGCGACAGCAGCTCGACCGCGCCGCGCGCGGAGCTCTCCGTGGTCACGGCGTAACCGTGATGTTCGAGGCGCATCGCGATGAGGAGGCAGAGGTCCTCCTCGTCGTCGACCACCAGGACGTGTGCTGGCCCCTTCCCCGCGCTCACCCGACCACCATCGACTCGACGCCCGCCGCTTGCGCGACGTCCTCATCTTCGCGCGCCGGGACGTCACGCTCCAGCGGAATCGAAAAGCGGAAGCAGCTCCCGGCGTCGCGACGGACCAGCTCGATACGACCGCCGTGCGCCTCCGCGACCTCGCGCGCGAGGGCGAGGCCGAGCCCGACCCCGACGCGTTTGGGGGAAGTGCTCGGCGCGTGGGTCACGAAGGGGAGGAAGATGGAGCGCTCGATGTCCGGCGGAACCCCCGGCCCTTCGTCGATGACGTCGACCTCGAGCCAGGCGCGGGTGTCGCCCGGCTGCGCGTCGCGATAGATGCGGCGCGACACGTGGACCGTCTGCTCGGCGTGCGACACGGAGACCGCGTTGCGGATCAGGTTGGCGAGCGCGTGTTCGACCAACGCGTCGTCGAGGTCGGCGCGCATTCCGCGCTCGCCCTCGATCGCCGTGGTGATAGCGATGCCGCGCGCTTCCGCTTCGACGCGTTCCTGTTCGACGGCGTCGTCGACCACGCTGTCCACGGAGCTCGCGTGACGGACCTGCAGGGGGGTCCCGGCCCGCAGGCGCGAGAGGTCGAGGATCGAGGTGACGGTGCGAATCTGTCGCTCACACGCGCCGCGCGCGATCTGCACGACCTTGAGCTGGCGCTCGCCGAGGGACCCGGCCGCGCCGTCCGCGAGGAGCGCGAGCGCTTCGCGCATCTTCGACAGCGGTGTCCGAAGCTCGTGTGAGCACGACGCGATGAAGCCCTGCTTGAGCGCGTCGAGCTCGGCGAGCCGTCCACGCATGCTCTCGAGCTCACCTTGGAACTCGACGAGCTCGGTGACCCCACCGACCTTGGGTACGGGGGCCTCGAGATCACCGCCGCCGAGTCGACGCGCGGTGCGGGTGAGGATCGCGAGGGGAGCGGTGACGCTGCGGGCGAGCGCGTAGGAGACCGCGAGCGCGATGGCGATCGCGATGCCGACGAGCGCGAGCCCGCCGAAGAAGGTCGCGGTCGTCAGCTCGCGGATCCGTTCTTCGCGTTCGATGACCGTGTCGTGCAGACCCGCCATGCGTTCGACCCAGACGTTGGTGAGGCGTTCGTCGAGGGCCCAGCGCTTGCGTTGGAAAGCGGCCGAAACGACGTGCTCGCAGGTCGGTCGGCGCTGGAGAGAATCCGCGAGGGTCACGTAGTCCCGACTGACGCTCAGGAGCGAGGGGTGCGCGCCCGCGCTGCGGAGCAACGTGCCTTCGAGCTGCGCGGCGACCTCCGCGATGCCGGCGACGACGGGGGCGCTCGCGCTCGCGTCACGCAGACACCGGTCCGTGCCGTGGCGCATGGCCACGTCGAGATCCCAACCTGCGCGGTGGAGCCCGGCTTCGCTCTGGAGCGAAGACAGCTCGTGCACGCGAAGGTCGGTGAGCGCCGAGGTCACGCGTGACGTCGAGACGAAGACCGTCGCGACCGCGATGACGACGATCAGCAGGGGTACCGAGATGGCGACGAGGAGTCGTGGGAAAAGCCGCATGCGTTGGTGGCCCTCCGACAGCAAAGTTCGTGACGGCCGCGCGAACGCGCCCGTCGGGGATTCCGAGGCAGGTTTACTCATATCAGCGTCGGGGAGCGCCGACACTGTCGGTCGGCACGCTGTCGGCGAAAACCGACGAACGCTTCGACACGTTCCCACGAACGCTTCGAGTCGTGTGGCACGGACGGTGCTTCTGCATCATATCGATGTGGTCCGATCAGCGGAGCTACTGGCGCGGTGCCCTGCAAGGCACGCGTTCGGAGCTCGCTGACTCGTTCCGGATCAAAGGGCTCTCCCGCAACATCGCCGCGGGGATCTCCACCGCGCTCGTCGCGCTCCCTCTGAACATCGCGCTCGCGCTCGCGTGTGAGTTGCCCGCGAGCGTCGGTCTGTGGACGGGCGCTATCGCCGGTTTGCTCGGCGCGCTGCTCGGCGGAACGAAGCTCCAGATCACCGGCCCCGAGGTCGCACTCGCTCCGCTCACGCTGCAGATCGTCCTGACGCACGGCTACGAGGGGCTGCTGTGGTGCACGGTGATGGCCGGGCTCTTCCAGATCGTCCTCGGCGTCGCGCGCATCGGCCGGTTGATTCAGGCGGTTCCCGCGCCGGTCATCGCGGGGTTCATGGCGGCGGTCGGATTGATGGTGCTCGACGGGCAGATCCCTCGCTTGGTCGGGATGCCCGACGACGTACGAACGCTGTCGAGCGTGGTCGGCTCGGACGCGATGACCGCGGTGTCGATCAACGCCATCCGCGTCGGCGTCTTCGCGACGCTGTGCGTGGTGTTCCTGCCCAAGCTTCACCCGCGCATCCCGGCGCCGCTCGTCGCGGTGGTCGTCCCGATCCTCGCGGTCACCGTCTTCGCCATCGAGCTCCCGCACGTCCCCGACGTCGCCGCGGCGCTCCCGCCGCTCGGGCTCCCCGGCGTCGAGGTGTCGACCATCTTCGCGCTGATCCCGAGCGCCCTCGCGCTCGCGATGCTCGCCTCGCTCGACTCGCTCCTGAGCGCGGTCAGCATGGACGCCAAGACCCACACGCGTCACCGCAGCGACCAGGAGCTCGTCGCGCAGGGCCTCGCCAACATCGTGTGTGGTTTCGTCGGCGCGATGCCCGTCGCGGGTGCGATCGTCCGCTCGGCCGCCGCGCTCGACGCGGGCGCCGACAACCGCCTCGCGCCCATCGCGCAGTCGGTGGTGTTGGGGCTCGTGCTCCTGCTCCTCGGCGCGCACCTCGACCACATCCCGCTCGCGGCGCTCGCGGCGATCCTCTGCGTCGTCGGCGTGAAGCTGATCCAGCCCGCGCGCTTCGTGGAGCTGTACCGACACTCTCGCGCCGACCTCGCCATCGCGATCGTCACGGTCACCGGCATCCTCGCGTTGGACTTCGTCCTCGGCGTCACGGCCGGGGTGGTCGCGGCGCTCGCGCGGCTCGGCATGTCGCGCGCAAACCTCGGCATCCACGTCGAGTACGACCACGACAAGAACCTCGCGTCCTACCGCATCGACGGGCCGCTCGTGTTCGCCAACGTCTCTCGCCTCGCGAGCCTGCTCGCGGTCGAGAACGCCTCGATGGTGGTCATCGACTTCACCGCCGTCCCCGAGCTCGACTTCACCGCGACCGAGGCGATCGACCGGGCGATTGGCCGCCTGTGTCAACGCAACGTCGACGTGCAGATCCACACGGCGACTCCGGAGCTCGCGGCCCAGCTGCGCGCCGCAGCGCCCGACGCCAAACACGCGCCCTCGAGACTGCTCGACGGCCTGCCCGTTCCCCAGACCCCCTTTGCCTGAAAACCCATAGAGGAGACCGACCATGACGACCGAACACCGAGACGATCAGCGTGAACAGAACCGCGACTACCGCTACCCCCGAATGCTCGCGTCCATGGGCATCCTCGGCGCGGGCGCGCTCCTCGCACGGGGCGACCTCGACAACCTGACGTTCTTCGGCGTCGGCGTGGTCCTGTTCCTCGTCGGCTTCCTCGCGTACCGCGTGCCGCAGCTGTTCTGGACGCCCGTGCGTCGGCGCCGCAGCGAGAGCGAGCGCGCGACGTCGGGGCAGACGGCGACGCAGCCCGTCACGTCCACCTGAATCGAAAACACGTTTCGCGCGCGCCCGCCGTTCGGTGTAGACCGCACGGCCATGCGCTATCCCCTCCTCGCGCTCGCCGCGCTCGTCGCCTGCAAGAGCACGACGCCCCCCGCCGCGACACCGGCCACGAAGTCCGACGACCTCGCCCACGCGACCATCATCGCGGACGGGCACGTCGACCTCCCCTACCGAATGCGCGCGAAGTTCGGCGACGGAGCACCCGTCACGGAGGACCTCACCGTCGAGACGGAGGGGGACTTCGACTTCGTGCGCGCGAAGGCCGGCGGGCTCGATGCGCCGTTCATGTCGATTTACGTCCCGGCGAAGTACCAAGAGACGGGCGGCGCGAAGGCGGTCGCAGACGAGCTGATCGACATGATCGAAGGGTTCGAGAAGCGGTGGCCCGAGCGCGTGAAGATCGCGCACTCCGTGGCCGACGTGGAGGCGGCGTTCGCGGCGAAGAAGATCGCGCTGCCGATGGGGATCGAAAACGGCGCCGCGATCGAGGACGACCTCGCGAACGTCGCGCACTTCCACCGCCGCGGCGTCCGCTACGTCACGCTGACCCACTCCAAGGACAACCAGATCTGCGACTCCTCGTACGACGAGACGCGGACCCACAAGGGGTTGTCGGACTTCGGCAGGCAGGTCGTCGCGGAGATGAACCGCGTCGGGATCATGGTCGACGTCTCCCACGTCTCCGACGACACGTTCCACCAGGTGATCGCGCTGTCCAAGGCCCCGGTGATCGCGTCGCACTCGTCGTGCCGACACTTCACGCCGGGCTTCGAGCGCAACATGAGCGACGACATGATCCGCGCGCTCGCCGACAAGGAGGGCGTCATCCTCATCAACTTCGGCTCCACGTTCATCAGCCAGAAGTCGCGCGACCACTACGACGTGCGACGCGAAGCGCGGAACGCGTTCATGAAGGCGGAGGGCATCGAGGCCTGGGACGACCCGAAGGTGAAGGCCTGGGGTGAAGCGTACGACGCGGAGCACCCGAAGGTGCTCGCGACCATCGACGACGTCGTCGACCACATTGACCACGTCGCGAAGCTCGTCGGCGTCGACCACGTCGGGTTCGGCTCCGACTTCGACGGCGTCGGTGACACGCTCCCGGTCGGCCTGGAAGACGCGTCGAAGTACCCGGCGCTCATCACGAAGCTCCTCGCCAAGGGGTACTCGGAAGACGACGTGAAGAAGATCGCCGGCGGAAACTTCCTGCGCGTGTGGCGCGCGGTCGAGGCAAACGCGGAGAAGTGAAGCGCTTCGCGCTCCTCGCGTTGCTCACCGCCTGCGGCGCCGAGGAGGCGTCGCGAACGATCACGATCGACGGGCCCGGCCGGATCTGGTCGCCGGACGCTGCCTTCGAATGTGACGGCGCAACCTGCGTTGCGCGCGGCCCCGTCCCGCTGCGTGTGTACGCCGCACCCGAGCCCGCGTTCGTCGCGTGGTCCAACGGGTGTGAGGACATCGCGTGTGACGTCGACGCCGACGTCACCGTCTCGTTCACCGCGCCATCGTGCGCGGGCAATGACGCGACCGTCGGCGTCGTGCTCTACGGACAGAGCCTCGCGCTCGGCACGCAGGGGGCGCCGGCGCTCACCTCCACGGCTGCGTTCCCCGGCGAAGTGTTCGTGCTGAACCCCGCAGCCGACCTCCTCTGCGATGCACGCGAGGGCCGCGGGTGCGGTTGGCCGGACGTCGAGTCGCCGCGCACCGCGATCGTCGAGACATGGCGACGCCTGCGCGGCGAAGGGCGCTTCGTGATGACGAGCCACGGCCAAGGGAGCACGGCGATCGCGGAGCTGTCGCGCGGGTCCGCGGCGTACGGGGCGCTCCTGGATCGCATCGAACGAACGAAGACACTGCTCGACGGTGACTACGTCGTGCCCGCGGTGGCGTTCGTGCACGGGCCTGCGGACGAAGGCAACGACGACTACGCCACGCGCCTCGCCGTGCTCGCCGAGGACCTCGACCGCGACATCCGCGCGATCACCGGGCAGACGTCCCGCGTGCACCTCTTCATCGACCAGACCAGCTCGTGGACGCGCCCGCCGACACCCCACGCGCCGAACGTCACGCTCGCGCAGCTCGCGGCGTGCCTCGAACATCGACACATCCACTGCGTCGCGCCGCAGTACGATCTCGACTTCACCGAAGACCGCCTGCACCTCGTCGCCGCCTCCTACCGAGCGCTCGGCGAGCGGTTCGGCGCGGCGATGCACCAACGGTTCGACCGCTGCGAGCCGAGCGACGCACCGTACGTGGAGACCGCGATCGGGGCGGACGTGATCGACGTTCGTTACAACACCCCCGTCGTCGTCGACCTCGCGCGATGCCCGAAACAACCCGGCTTCGGCTTCGAGCTCGTGAAGGACGGCGAGCTCCGCTCGATCCGTCGCGTCACGGCGACGTCGGACGATCGTCTACGGATCGAAACCGCCGACGCGTGTGGCGCGCAGCTGCGCTACGCGTTCACCGGCGAGCCCAGCGGCGGCGGCGGGTGTCGCGAAGACGGCGCGCGTGCCCCCGCGGGCAACGTGCACGGCGAGCGCGCCGCGCTCACGCAGTCGATCCGCGTCGTCTGCGCTGACTGAACCTTCGCCTCACGGGTCCTGAGCGAAGGGCCGCTCTCACTGAAAATGACTTACACGCCGCGGGTAAGCGACACGCACCGACATCGCGACGAAACTCATCATCAGGAGGACGCATTGATGATGACTTTGAGCAGCAGCACCCCCCAGCTCGTTCCGGTTCTCGAGAAGCTCCAGCTAACGGGAGTTCTCGCCAACCTCGAGTCGCGCGCCCGCGAGGCCGCGACCGACCAGCTCACCTACGAGGAGTTCCTGTACAGGGTTCTCGCCGACGAGGTGCACCACCGGATGCTCCACCAGCCCCGCCCGCAGGCCGCGCCGGAGGCCGCGCCGATCGCGTTCGCGCCGCGCCCCCGCAAGGTCCGTCGGCCGTTGCAGGTCGGCGAGGCGTCGCGTTGGTTCGAGGTCGCCGGGTTGCCGGTGGTCGACCTCGCCCGCCGCGGACCGATCCGACGCATCCTCGACGCGCTCGTCGAGCGCCACATCGCGGGTGAAGAGAAGGCGATGGACGTGAACTCGGTCGTGGCCATCGGTTGGCCCGGCGAGAACGTGCCCACGGAGGCGGGCGCCACGCGCGTCTACACCGCCATCCGCACCCTGCGCCGCATGGGCCTCGAGGGGGTCCTGCTCACGCGCGACGAGGGTTACCTGATCGACCCGAAGATCGACGTCATCCGCGTCGACGACTGACCGACGCCTGCGGATCATGTAGGGGCCTTGGACCGCGTGTCCAAGGTCGAGCGCTACCGGGCAGTCCTCGGTTTGGGGCTGCCCATCGTGGGAGGGATGATCTCCCAGAACGTCCTCAACCTCGTCGACACGGCGATGGTGGGATCACTCGGCGACGACGCGCTCGCCGGTGTCGGCACGGGGTCGTTCCTCAACTTCATGGCCATCGCGTTCGTGATGGGCTTCGCGTCGGGCGTCCAGGCGATGGTGTCCCGTCGAGTCGGCGAAGGCCGTGAAGACGAGTCCGCCGTTCCACTCAATGGAGCGCTGCTCCTGATCGTGATCTTCACCATCCCGTGGGCCGCGCTGCTCTACCAGCTCGTGCCCACGTTCTTCCCGCTGGTGAACGACTCGAGCGCCGTCGTCGACGTCGGCGTCCCTTACTTACAAGCGCGCCTCTGCGGCATCGTCGCCGTCGCGATGAACTTCTCGTTCCGCGGGTTCTGGAACGGGATCAAGCGCCCGATGCTCTACCTCTACACGCTCGTCGTGATGCACGCGGTGAACATCGGGCTGAACTACGTGCTGATCTTCGGGAAGCTCGGCGCCCCCGAGCTCGGCGCGACGGGCGCGGGCGTCGCGAGCGCGGTCTCGGTGTGGGTCGGCTTCGCGACGTACATGTTGCTCGGCATGCGCCACGCGAAGGACCGCGGCTTCCTCCGCGGCCTCCCCGACAAGAAGACGATCCGCACCATGCTCCGGCTCTCGGTGCCGACCGGCGTGCAGCAGCTGTTGTTCTCCGGCGGCTACACGATGCTGTTCTGGATCCTCGGGCAGGTCGGCACCGCGGCGACGGCGGCGGCGAACGTGATCATCAACGTCATGCTCGTCGCGATCCTCCCCGGCATCGCGTTCGGGATCGCCGGCGCGACGCTCGTCGGGCAGGCGCTCGGTCGCAAGGATCCGGACGACGCGATGAAGTGGGGCTGGGACGTGGTCACCGTCGCCGTCGCGTTCGTGGGCTGCCTCGGCCTCCCCATGGCCCTGCTCCCCGATCTGATCCTCGGGATCTTCATTCACGATCCCGAGACCCTCGCGCTCGGGCGCGTCCCGCTGATGATCTTCGGCGGGACGATCGTCCTCGACGCGGTCGGCCTCGTCCTGATGAACGCGCTGCTCGGCGCCGGCGCCAGCCGGACGACCGCGCTGGTCTCGACCGGCTGTCAGTGGCTCCTGTTCCTCCCGGCCGCCTACGTGGTGGGTCCCTACCTCGGCTACGGCCTCATCGGCATCTGGATCGCCCAGGCGGTGTACCGTGCGGTCCAGGCGGGGATCTTCGCTGCGCTCTGGAAGGGCGGGCGGTGGGCGGCGGTCGAGGTATGAAAAACCCGAAACCCCACATTCGTATGTAACGTTTGCGTTCGCCTTGAATATCCTGACGGCGGGAACGGACTGGACGTCGAGGAATGATGTGAACCGATTGATAGGAACGCTCGCGGCATGCGGGCTGGCAGTGGGGTGCGGAGCGCCCGAACCCAACGTCGTCGTCACGACGACACCGAGCAAGGGCGTCGCGCCCGTCGCCGTCACCTTCGACGCGACGGGGAGCAACGATCCCGATGACCCGCGCGCGACGCTGACCGCGCGCTTCGACTTCGACGGCGACGGGACGTTCGAGACCGGGCCGCTCACCGAGCTGGCCGCCGACTTCGTGTACGAGGTCGCCGGGACCTACAAGCCGATCGTGGAGATCACGAGCGGCGAGCGCATCGGGACCGCGCAGCTGCAGATCGAGGTGCAGCCGAACACCGCGCCGACCGGCGTCGTGACGGTCACGCCGACGAACGGGCGCGCCCCGCACGCGGTCACCGTCGACGCTTCCGGTGTGACGGACCCCAACGAGGACGCCGCCACTTTGGCGGTGCGCTTCGACTTCGAGAGCGACGGGACGTTCGACACCGAGTTCTCGACCACGAAGACGACGAACCACGTCTTCCAGCGGAGCGGTGAGTTCCGGGTGACGGTCGAGGTCCAGGACCACGCCGGCGCGACCGGCACGGCGACGAGTGAGCCGATCACCGTGGAGGCCGGCGCCGACATCGACGTCGACACGAACCGCGACGGGATCATCGACGACGCCGACGACGAAGCGGAGGACGTCTGGACGCTCGACAGCGGGGCGACGTTCCTCGCGAACTTCGACGACGACGACTTCGACGGCCAGCGCGACGCCGACGACGCCCAGCTCGAGGGCGGCGAGGATCTGAAGGATTTCGCGCGGGTGATCGTCCATCAGAATGCGGAGCTGACCGCGCAGGATCAGGTGTCCGTCACCGTGACCCCGCCGGCCGCCGCCGACGCCGTGCGTATCTTCCTCACCACCTCGGGCGGCACGATCCGCACCCTGCACGAGCCGGGCGACTCCGGTGCGCGTTCGATCGATCCGACCGACCTCGCGGGTGACGTCACGCTGCTCCTGGAGGGGACCGAGACCCGCAGCTCCGCGTGGGACGGCACCGTGACGCTCACGCTGTCGATGAGCTCGGGGGGCGAGACGCTCACCGACGCCGTCGCGCTGCGGGTGTCGCCGGTGATCTTCACCGACAACATGCAGCCGGCCGAGCGCCTGTACGTCATGCGCATCGACGACCGTCGCCTCGGGCCGAACCTCGAGTTCTACACCGCGCTCCAGCGCGACATCCCGACGCACGTCGAGCTCTACACCGCCGACCAGTACGAATACCTCGGCGACCGCTGGCTGCAAGACAACATGCAGACCGGCTACCAGTCGATGGCGTCCGAGGGCGGCCAGGCGGTGATGAAGACGCACCTCCAGACGCAGCGCCCGACCGGCCCGCGCGGCCTCGAGCCGTTCCTGATCTCGGAGGCGCTCGGCGCGGACCGTGGCTGGGCCTACCCGGGGCGTTCGCGTGACACGTCGCTCAACTACGGCGGCAACCTCGAGGTCGCACCGCCGCACGACGGTTACCCGCTGGGACGCGTCATCATCGGCGGCGGCGAAGGCGGCACGCTCGACGGTCGCGCGTACAGCGACACGATGGGTGAGCTGCAGCGCGCGTGGCTCGACGCGCAGGAAATTCAGGGCCCGTCGATCGAGGTCGCTTCGGAGTGGCTCGCGGTCGGGCACATCGACGAGATCTTCCTGTTCGTCCCGAACCGCAACGCGGGCGCGGGTGAGCGACCGTGGAAGGTGCTCTTCGCGTCGCCGGATCTCGCGGTCGAGATCCTGGAGACGATCGCCGACGACGGCGCCGGCAACACGCAGGTGTTCGCGGGGCGTCAGACCCAGACCACCGTCAGCCAGATCCTCGGCAACACCCGGTTGATGGGCTACCAGGATTCGGCGCAGGCGAAGATCGACTCGATCCGCGAAGTGCTGACGACGTCGCTCCAGCTCACGCCGGACGACATCATCGAGGTGCCGGTGCTCTACGAGTGGCACCCCTTCGACGGCCTCAACTTCGCGGCCGCCTACAACCCGGGCATCCAGAACCTCATCGTGCTCGACGACTTCCTCTTCGTGCCGGACCCCGAGGGGCCCGTGGTCGGTGGGCTCGACGCCTTCCAGACCGCGACGCGCCAGGTGCTCGAGCCGATGGGCCTCACGGTCCAGTTCGTGGACATCTTCGACAGCTACCACCTGAACCTCGGCGAAGCGCACTGCGGGACCGAGGTCGAGGGCACGGCGTACGAGACGCCGTGGTGGAACCAGTAGGAGGTGACGAAGATGAAGAAGATGATGTTCACGGTCGCCTTCTCGCTCGTCGCTTCGACGGCGTTCGCGGCCGGACCCAAGGTCGCTACGGTCGACCAATCGAACTGGCGCCGCGCGGCGTCCCACGCGATTGCGGAGGCCCAGGCGCAGCCCGACGTCGCCGAGCGGCTGTTCGCGTTGCGCGGGATCGATCCGCGCTACTACCTGCGGGATCGCATTCAGAACCCGTCGGTGTCCGCGGAGCTGCGCCGGATGAAGCTGCCGGCGGGCGCGCTGTTCGAGGTGTACCTCGAGACGTTCGACGCCTACCCGTTTGCGTCGGCGGACGCGTACCCCGCGCACGTCGACGCCGCCGAGCGCGCACGGCTCCGCACCGTCGAGCGCAGCGCGCTTCGCCAGGGCTTGGTCGATGCGATCGGTGCTTCCGGGCACCCGGTCGCCCCGTATCTGCTCGCGGACGTGGTCAACGACGCACGGGAGACGCTCGCGACGCGGAGCATCGCGGCCATGGCGCTCGGTGCGACGCGCGGCGAGAAGGCGAGCACGGTCCTGACCTCCGTCGCGACCTCGCGCGGGCCGAACGCGCTCCGGTCGGCGGCGATCGCCGGTCTGGGTGAGCACCGCGACGCGAAGTCCGTGGGGACGTTGATCGCGCTCGCCAACGCGCCGAAGCTCGACGACGAGCTCCGCGCTGCGGCGATCACCGGGCTCGGCGCCGTCGCTTCGAAGCACACCCGTCGGGTAGTCGGCGCGGAGCGTGCGGACCAGGCGGCGATCGCTTTGGTGAAGCTGTTCTCGACGCCCGTCGCTGACGCAAACGGCACGCGCCTCGTGGAAGCGGTGAGCCGGACCGGCAGCCGCGCCGCGTACGACGCGCTGAAGCAGGTCGACACGGATCTCGCGCGTCGCGCGGTTCGTCGCCTCGCGCGGCGGATGCGTTAGAGGTCAGCGGGCAGCTTGCGGCCGGTAGCTCGCAGCAAGAGGGCGCGGATGGCCAGGGGACCCCGTCGTTTCGGCGCCGCCTGGCTGCCGGCCCTCCTCCTCTTGGCCTGCGTGCAGCCCGACGACCGCTCCACGTTCGTGCCGACCGACGGCGGGACGCCGGACGGGGGCGTGGCCGTGGACGACCGCGACGGCGGTGAGCCCACAACGCGCGATGCGGGGGGTGAGCCGGTGATGCTGGTCGACGTCGGGCACGAGCGCGAGCTGCGCGGGGTGTGGGTCGCGACCGTCGCGAACATCAACTTCCCGTCGCGCACGGGGCTGGACGCCGAGGCGCTGCGCGCGGAGCTGGAGGCGATCGTCGACACCGTCGAGGCAACCCACCTCAACGCGATCTTCTTCCAGGTCCGGCCGGAGAGCGACGCGCTGTACGCCAGCGCGCTCGAGCCGTGGAGCCGATTCCTGACGGGGACGCAGGGGCAGGACCCCGGGCTCGATCCGCTCGCGGAGCTGCTGGCGCTCGCGCACGCGCGGGGGATCGAGGTGCACGCTTGGCTGAATCCGTACCGGGCGAAGTCGAGCCGCAGCTCGACGGCGGTGGCGCCGCACATCGCGGTGGAGGCGCCGTCGTACGCGTACACCTACGGCAACCTGCTGTGGATGGACCCGGGCGCCGAGGTCGTGCAGCAACGGTTGCTCGCGGTGGTCGAGGACCTCGTGGCGCGGTACCCGCTCGACGGGCTCCACTTCGACGACTACTTCTACCCCTACCCGGACGGCACGGCGTTCCCGGACGACGTGACCTACGGCGCGTACGTGAACGGGGGCGGGGCCTTCGACGTCGGGGACTGGCGCCGGGACAACGTGAACCAGATGGTGGAGGCGGTCGGTGACGTCGTGTCGCGGACGGATCCGGCGTGTCGGTTCGGCATCAGCCCGTTCGGCATCTACCGGCCCGGGATCCCGGAGGGGATCGTGGGGCTGGATCAGTATGGGCAGATCTACGCGGACCCGGTGAAGTGGATGGCCGAGGGGTGGGTCGACTACCTCGCGCCGCAGCTCTATTGGCCGTCGACGCAGACGCGCCAGGCGTACGGTCCGTTGATCGCGTGGTGGTCGAGCCTGACGCACGGCGGGCGCGCGATCTTCGCGGGGAATTATCTGTCGAAGGTCGGGACGGAGGCGGCCTGGTCGGTCTCGGAGCTCGAGACGCAGATCGCGTTGTCACGGATGCACCGCGGGGAGGCGTCGCTCGGGAACATCCACTTCCACATCGGGCCGTTGATGGAGAACACCGAAGACTTGGCGACGGTGTTCGCCGAGACGCTCTACCCGACGCCGGTGCTGACGCCGCCGTTGGCGAACGCGCCCGGGGGCGCGTTGGCTGCACCGATGGCCAGGGCGGACGGCGCGAACGTCGAACTGACCCATACCGAGGTGGAAGAACTTCGGGCGTACGTAATCTATCTTTTCGACGGCGGTGCGCCGCGGGTGTCTCGGATCGTGGCGCCGGACGCGAATGTCACGTTGCCGTCCGGAAACTACGCCGTGAGTGCCGTCGACCGCTTCGGACGTGAGAGCCGCGGTTTCCCTATCGACATTGATTGATTGCCAAACGCGACGGCGCGTGCGCATATATTGGAGCGAATGATGATGAACACACCCCGAGGCAACCTCTCCTAATGGCGCGCAAACGAAGTGGTGGCGGACGCCGCAACCCGAAGTACCGACCCGCTGCTTACCGCGTCACCTGCAAGACCTGCGGGATCGTCATGACCGTCCCGGTCCGACCGCCCCCCGGCGTCGACCTGAATTGCCCGGAGTGCACGGCGAAGACCAACGCCGAGCTCCGCGACGAAGCCAACTAAGACCGAACCTCTCCCACTGTCGGCGTGCAAAGCCAGCCTGAGCTGGCTTCGCCCACGCCGCTACGGGAACTCGAGCAGCTCGATCTCCGCGATCTCGAGCTGCGCGCCTCCGTTCGCTGTGAAGTCGAACGAGAAGTACGTGTAGGCCGTCGCGTTGTTCACCGGGAAGGAGAGCACCTGCCCCGGCCCGGAGAACACCGCTCCAGATTGGGCGTCGAGCACGACCCACGTGTTGCCATCGACCGAGGCCGAAAGTGTCCACGACGCCGGGTCGTTCGCACGCGCGTTGGGACCGCTCGTCAGTGTGTACGCCTCGATGACCGCCGAGGGCGACGCGACGTTCGCGAGGTCGAGGTGCATCCACAGGCCCCCCGCGGTGGACGCCGACCAGACCGTCGCAGCGTCGTCATCAACGGTCGCGTAGAACGAGTAGTCGTACGGTGGGGCCCAGATTCCGAAGCCCGGGTCACTGGTTCGATCGAGACCGACGGGAGCCTCGCTGGTGCACATGCTCGAGCACCCATCTCCGGACGTCGTGTTCCCGTCGTCGCAATCCTCACCGACGCCGACCACGCCGTCGCCACATACGGGCGTCGGGCCGTTGCAAGCCACGTTGCAGTACCCGAGTGTCCCGTTCTGCACGCCGTCGTCGCAGGTCTCGCCGTTGGGCGCGTCGATCGCCGCGTCGCCGCAGTATGAAGTGACGCCAGAGACCTGGGCGCAGGAGCCGTCGCAAACGGTGCAAGACGTTTGCCCGTAGGCGCAGAGCTCGGTGACGGTGTTGCCGTCGTCGCACTGCTCCCCGGCGCTCACCACGCCGTCGCCGCAGCTGAAGACGACCTGTTCGAGGAGCTCGAGCTCGGCGATCTCCAGGGCGGCTCCGCCGCTGACGAAGTTGAACGTGAAGTACGTGTAGCTGGCAGGGCTCGCAATCGTGAACTCGCGGCGCTGACTCGGCCCGCCGAACGTCACGTTGTTCTGGATGTCGATCACGGTGTAACTCGCGCCATCGGCGGAGGCCGAGAGATCCCACGCCACGGGATCACTCGTGGCCCCGGCGGTGCTGTTGGTGATCGAGTAGCGGCTGATGACGTAGGCGTTCGGCGTGGCGCCGGCGAAGTCGACGTTCATCCACGCCCCCCCGGAGACGGGTACGGACCACGACGTGTTCACGTCGTCGTCCACCGCGCCGAAGAAGGAGTAGTCGTACGGCGGCGCCCACATCGAGAACGCGGGCACGGACGTGCGGTCGACGAACGAAGGGCCTTCGTTCTCACACAGGTCGGAGCATCCGTCTCCGTTGGCGAGGTTGCCATCGTCGCACTCTTCGATGCCGTCGACCGCGCCGTCGCCGCAGTAGGTCGTGGCGCCCGAGGCGTTCAGGCAGCCAGCATCGCAGACCGTGCACGAGGTCTGACCGTACAGACACGGCTCCGTGGTGGAGTTGCCATCGTCGCACTGCTCTCCGTTCGCGGCGTCGATCGTGCCATCCCCGCAGAACGAGGTCGCCCCCGCAGCGTCAAGACAGCTCGCGTCGCAGACCAAGCAGGATGTCGCACCGTACGGGCACGACTCCGTCACGGTGTTGCCGTCGTCGCACGCTTCGGGGCCGTCGACCATGCCGTCGCCGCAGAAGGTCGTGGTGCCTGCGGCCGTCAGGCACGAGGCGTCGCAGACCGTGCAGGAGGTCTCCCCGTACGCGCAGCTCTCCGTAGCGGCGTTGCCGTCGTCGCACTGCTCGGGTCCGTTGACGGCCGCGTCGCCGCAGTACGCGGTTGCGCCGGCGACGATGTTGCACGTGCCGTCGCAGACGGTGCACGAGGTCTGCCCGTAGACGCAGCTCTCGGTGATGGTGTTGCCGTCATCGCAGGCCTCGCCCGAACCGACGACACCATCGCCACAGACCGGAACGGTACCTTCGCAAGTCGTGTTGCACTGGCCCGGCGTCCCGTTAGCAGCGCCAGCATCGCAGACCTCGGCCCCGTTGAGGATGCCGTCACCGCAATACGCGGTCTGACCTGCAACGCTGGCGCAAGTCGAGTTGCAGACGGTGCAGGAGGTCTCCCCGTAGGCACACGCTTCGGTAACGGTGTTGGCGTCATCGCACTGCTCGCCGTTGGCGGTGTCGACCGCACCGTCGCCGCAGTACGAGGTGGCACCCGGGACGAGGTAGCAGAAGTCCATGCAGACCTGACAGCTGGTCTCACCGTAGGCGCACGTCTCGGTCACGGTGTTGCCGTCGTCGCAGTCCTCGTAGCCCACCTCGACCGTGCCGTTGCCGCATACGCGGACACACGAATCGCAGAAGCCGAGGGTGCCATTCAGGGGGCCGTCGTCGCAGAACTCGAACGCGGGGTCCAGGACTCCGTCGCCGCAGAAGGTGGTCGGCGCGGGGGTCATGAAGCAGTCTTGACCGCACTGGAAGCAGCTCGTCGTTCCGTAGAAGCAAGTCTCGACGCCGTGGTTGCCGTCGTCGCACTGCTCCCCCGGATCGCGGGTGTTGTTGCCGCACAACGAGGCGGGTCGCGCCTGGAGCTCACAGGCCGAGTTGCAGACGGTGCAGCTCTGACCCGGCGGGCACACGTCGATGATGTCGTTGCCATCGTCGCAAGCCTCCTGGCCCTGAACGATGCCGTCGCCGCAGATCGAATCCACTGCGGAGCATGAATCGTTGCAGTTCCCCGGACCGCTGCCGTTCAGCGCGCCATCGTCACAGGTCTCACCGATCCATGCATCGACCGTCCCGTTCCCGCACAGCGCCGTGCGCCCGGGGCCATTGCGGCATTGGGCGTTGCACACCGTACAGGGGCTCAGACTCTGCGGTGGACAGTTGTTCGTGATGTTGTCACCGTCGTCGCACTCCTCGCCCGCCAGGCTGTCGACGACGCCATCTCCGCAGGTGCCGAGGTCGATGGTCGTCAGGAAGCAGCTCGCGTTGCATACGGTGCAGGTGGTTTCGCCGAAGTCACACGTCTCCAGGACGTTGTTCCCCTCATCGCAGTGTTCATTGGGCTGCCGCACTCCGTCCCCGCAGAACGTCGTCGACCCGGCCACGAGCTGGCAGCTCGCGTCACACACCGTGCAGCTCGCCGCCCCGTAAGGACAGACTTCGGTGACGACGTTGCCGTCGTCGCACTGCTCCGCGCTGCTATCGACCGCACCGTCCCCGCAGACCGAGGTCGCGCCAGCGACCAGCGTGCAGCTCGCGTCACACACCGTGCAGCTCGCCGCGCCGTAGGGACAGACTTCGGTGACGACGTTGCCGTCGTCGCACTGCTCAGATCCCTCGATGACCCCGTTTCCGCACGCGGTCTCGACCGCGGTGCAACCTGTATTGCAAGACCCTGGACCACTCCCGTTGGACGCACCATCGTCGCAGGCCTCGCCATTGCCCGGATCGACGACTCCGTCGCCACAGTAGGAAGTCGCGCCGGGCGCGTTCGCACACGTCGCGTCACACACGGTGCAGGACATCTGACCGTACATGCACGTCTCGGTGGCAGTGTTCCCGTCATCGCACTGTTCACCGCCGTTGGTGACGCCGTCGCCGCAGTACGAAGTCGCTCCCGCGGAGCTCACACACGTCGCGTCACAGACCGTGCACGACGTCTGACCATAGGCGCACGCCTCGGTCGTGGTGTTCCCATCGTCGCACTGCTCAGCGCCGTTGGTGACACCATCCCCGCAATACGAAGTCACGCCCGCGGCGTTCACACACGTCGCGTCGCAGACCGTGCACGACGTCTGACCGTAGGCGCACGCCTCGGTCACGGTGTTCCCGTCGTCGCACTGCTCCGGACCGTTCGTGACGCCGTCTCCGCAGAACGAAGTGGCGCCAGCAGCGTTGGCGCAGCTGCCGTCACACACCGTGCAAGAGGCCTCGCCGTACGAACAGACTTCAGTGGTGGTGTTTCCGTCGTCGCACTGCTCGGGACCGTTCGTGACGCCGTCTCCGCAGAACGAAGTGGCGCCAGCAACGTTGGCGCAGCTGCCGTCACACACCGTGCAAGACGTCTCGCCGTACGAACAGACTTCGGTGGTGGTGTTTCCGTCGTCGCACTGCTCGGGACCGTTGATCGTGTTGTCACCGCAGTACGCGGTCGCCCCCGCCGCGCTGACGCAAGTTGCGTTGCAAACCGTGCAAGAGGTTTGGCCGTAGGCGCAGAGCTCGGTCATCGTATTGCCGTCGTCACATTGCTCGGGACCGTTGGTCGCGCCATCGCCGCAGTACGTCGTCGCACCCGAGACGTTGTTGCAGGTCGCATCGCACACGGTGCAGGACAGCTGACCGTAGGAACACACCTCCGTGTTCGAGTTGCCGTCATCGCAACCTTCGCCGGCCTCCACCGCACCATTCCCGCAGACCGGACCGGTGTGCTCGATGAGCTCGACCTCCGCGATCTCGAGGTCGGCGGTCGCATAGTCGGTGAACGAGAGGTTGAAGAACGCGTAGGCCGCACCAACGTTGGTCACCGGGAAGGTCAGGCTCTCCCGCCCGTACGCAAACGTGACGTTGGACTGCTGATCCAGCACATCCCACGACGCTCCGTCGACCGAAGCCGCCAACACCCAACCGCGCGGGTCGTCACCGTTCGAACCGTTCGTGATCGTGTACGCATCGATCGGTGACGGGCCCGGCGTACCGTTCGCGATGTCGAGGTTGATCCAGAGCCCCTGGTTCGTCGGCTGACGCCACGTCGTCGTCGGATCGTCGTCGACCGTCGCGAAGAACGTGTAATCGTAGGGCGGCGCCCACATCCAGAACCCCGGCTGCTCGGTGTGGTCCGTGCGACCGACCTCGTCGAAGCAGAGCGCCGAGCAACCATCGCCTCCGACGACGTTGCCGTCGTCGCAGTCCTCGACCGCGTCCTGGACGCCATCACCACAAACGGCCCACGCCGCCGAGGGCGCGAATGCAGAGATTGCGAAGACGAAGGCGCACCTTTTCACTTCCACGCGTATGTGGACCGTTTGCGCAAAGATCAAGCAGCTCGAATCGAGACACACGAGACGGCAGAGGCCGCAGATCTCTTGAAGCTTGGCGCGGACTTAGCGAGCTGCCCCGCAGGTCAGGAGGTTTTTCGAGGTACGACGGGAGCGCTCGTATTCTCGTCACAACGCGTAGGCGCGGTTGATCCCGAACCAGCCGCGTTGGCCGCGGCCGTAGCGTTCGACGACACCCCCGGAGACCCACATCGCGTGGCCGCTGTTCGACGCGACCACGGCGTTGTAGCGGTGCATGTCGGCGACGCTCACGCGGCGAACGTAGCGATCGAGCCCGAGGAAGTGCAGGCCCTCTGCGGTGTACTCGCCGTTGTTGAGCGTCTGCGCCGCCGCCGCGAAGCTGCGCCGGCCCCAGCCGTCGTTGTTCTCGTACATCGCGCGCTTCGTCGCGGCTGCGTAGTAGAAGATCGCGCGGTTCAGGAGCTGCGGGTCGCGGCCGCGGAAGCGGGAGAGGTGACGGGCGGCGTCGATCTCCGACTGCTTCAGGTTCATGCGGTAGCCGTCGCGCATCGTGATGTTCCAGCTACCGTCGTTCGCGCGCGCGACGCGGCTGAAGATCCCGCCGGTTCCGAAGCGCGTCATGCCCGCCTTGATCGCCGCGACGGTGACACAGTTGCCCGCCCCGCCCTGCGAGAAACCGGTGAAGATGTTCGCCGCGAAGTTCCGTAACGCCGCGCCGCCGGGGCCGCGCGCGAGGAGCTTGTTCATGCCCCCCAGCATCGCGTTCTGCAGCATGTACTGCTGCGCTTCGACCTCGCGCAGCCGCGCCGAGAACGCGCTCGGCTTCGCGGTCCGCTGCAATGTCGGTTGCGCCGGCCGCGAGGCGACCGGCGCGCTGCCCCCGACGCGTGTCACGGCTGCGGCTCAGATCCCGCCCACCGCGGGCACACCGCCACCGGCGGCCGGCGCGATCGGTTGCGCCCCCGCCGGACCGCTCGCAGCGTTCGGATCCGCGTTCGGATCGCCGCCCTCTTGCTGCTTCTTCTGGAGCAGCTCCAACAGCATCTGCAGCAGCCCCATCAAGCCGCCGGCACCGCCGGCACCCGAAGCACCGCCGCCGCCGCCGCCGCCGCAGTTGCCGCCCGGGCACCCGCCCCCGCCGCCACCACCGCCGGGGGCGGGCGCCGGATTCGGCGCGGGCTGCGGTCCCGGCGCCGGCGCCGGGTTCGTGCCCGGATCCGGCTGCGGGCCGTTGCCGCCCATGAGCTCTTGGAACTTCTTGAACAGCTCCTGGTTCTGCTTGGCGAGCTCCTCGAGCCGCTTCATCGCGTCGCCGTCGCCACCCTGCGCGGCCTTCATGTCCTTCTTCATCGCGTCCACGAGGTTGCGCCCCGACTTGCCCGCGTAGGCATCCTTCGTGGCCGCGCCGCCCTTCGCGACGGTTCGAGTGTTGTTCACGACGCGCGTCTGCGTCTTCGCTACGGTTCCGTTCGCCATCGTCGACAGAGAAAAAGCACGTTCCGTGCCGCGAGCTGCCTCCGCCGCGACGCGCGCATCCCGCGAGCCCCGCGAAGCGATCGCAACCACGCGCGGACAGGTGCACATCGGTCGGTTGCGCAGGCCCCCCGCACCGCGCAGGATGCGGGCCGTGCGTCGTCTCGCCGTGTCGTGGCTGGCCCTCGCGGCGTGTGTGCCCGCGGCCGAGCCGCTCCCCCGGGACGCCGGACCGTACGACGCAGGACCGCACGACGCGGGCCCCGCCGACAGCGGCGTCGCCGACGCCGGGACGGTCGGTCGAGACGCTGGCGAACGTGACGCGGGCCGAGACGCCGGGGTGCGCGACGCCGGCCCCGTCGACGCCGGGCCGTCCTTCTGCGGCGCCGAGCCGGCCGAGTGTCTGCGGGCCGACGACTGCGAGCCGGACCTCCCCGCTCCGACGAACTGCCCGTCGTGTCCGGACTTCAACCGCGCGCTGTGCGCCGACCGCAGCTGCGACCGACCGCCCCAGCTCGGCGTCGACGACGTCCATTCGATCGTCGTGACCATCGAACCGAACGTCGGCGTGGTCGAGTCGCTCTCCGGCTTCGCCGTCGCGGAGCGCACCGCGGGTGACCGCATCGTCAGCTGCGCGGACGTCTACGCCGGCGACGTCGACATCGCGAACACCTGTTTCAACGTGCTCGACTCGCGCACGTACCCGATCCCTCAGGCCGGCGACACGTTCAGCGTGAGCTTCTCGCGCTTCACGAGCAGCCAGCGCACGCTATTCATCATCTACGGCCACGACGCCACGAACGGCGCCGGCACTCGGCTCGGCGTGAGCTGCACGGAGGTCGACGTGCCCTCCCCCGCCGGGAGCGGCCCGTACATGATCAGCGGCGACAACATGCAACGGCTATGAACGACCGCCTCCTCGCATCGCTCCGCGCGGTCGACGCGCTCGTCGCCACCGAACGCCTCTCCACCGACGCCCTCGTCGCGGCGTGGAAGAGCAAGAGCTTCGCCCGCGGACGCGACGCCTCCGAGATCCTCGAAGTGCTCTGCCACCGCGGCGCACCGCTCCCCGCCGAAGCCGTCGAAGGCCGCCTCGGCGCGCTGGTCCTCGCGTGGGCCGAAGCCAACGCCGCGGACTTCGACCTCCACCTCGCGCCCCTCTTCGAAGCCGCCGAGGACGCGCTGCAACCTCCTTCGCTCCTCTCACGCGCCGCGCGCCGCCGCGTCGAGCACGGTCCTCCCGAAGATCGACTCGCGGCGCTCGCGTTCACCGGCTCGGTGGATTGGCTCGACGATGACCGGGTCGCCGCGAGCCGCGTCGATCTCGCGCTGTGGTGGGCCGGACGCGACGGTCGCTCCATCCCGCGCCTCGCGCGGTGGTTGTTCGATCACCGCGAGACGTTCCGCCGCATGGTCGGGCAACGCGCGCGCAAGACACTCTTCGATCGGATCCTCGCCGCGCGGGCGCTGGCCACCGCCGCGGACGGTTACCGCCCCGACGTCGCGGCCCCCGGCGTACTGCGACCGCTCCGCGCGCTGATCCTCCACGCCGATCCGCTCGTGTGGATCCCGAGCGCCATCGCGCTCGGCCGCCTCGCCGCGCACCACCGCGACGCACGCTCCTGGTTATTCACGGCGGTGGAGAGCGAGCGCCTCTCGGAGCGCCGCCGGGCGACCTGCGCGCTCGCGGCGATGCCGGGCGCCGAGGCGTGGTGGACGACCGCCCACGTCGAGCGACTCCTCGACGACAAGGACGACGCCTGGACGATCGCCGCGATCGGCCCCGCACTCCCGCACCTGATCGTGGGGCGTCGTGATCTGTGGGAGGTCTTCGCGCGGCGCCTCCGCGCGGAGGACGGCCTCGCGGTGTGGTGGAGCGCGACGGGCGGCCTGCTCGCGGCGCACCGACGCGGCCTGTTGGATCGTACCGGCCGGCAGCTCCTCGCCGAGGCGCGGGAGCGCGCCGCGCGGGAGACGAAGTCCACGGCGGAGGCGCTGCTCGCAACCGAGATTCGTGCGCGCACCGACTTCCTCGACGACCTCGACCCGGACCCCACCGACGTCGAGGGTGCGATGGATCGCCTCGTGGACGTCGCGCTCGGCGCCGACCCGTCGCGGGTCACGGTGCGAACCCAGACCCTCGCACGTCAGATCACCGCGACGTTCGACACCGCGTCGAACGTCGACGGCCCGCTCGCGCCGCGTCTGTTTGCGATCGAGTCGTGCGCGCGCGCCGCAGCGACCGGGCTGTACGCAACCCTCCTCACCGCGGCCGACGCCGAACCGAACCCGATCGACCGAAGCACACTCCTCGCGCACATCCTCGAGACCGCCGCCAACACGTTGGACACCGACACGCCGAGCTTCGCGCTCCACCGAACGGCGCTGCGGGTCCTCGGGATGGTGATCGACGCGGAGCCCTCCGGCGAGAACGTCCGCGCGGTCCTGCGTGCAATCGAACGACCGGAGTGGCTTCGCGCGCCGTCGAAGCGCCAAGCGTCGCGCTTCAAGAAGCCGCTCGGCGAGCTCGTCGGTCGCATCGTGCACGCAGCGAACCTCGATCCCGGCGATCGCGACGCCCAATCGAAGTTCCTCGCGTGGTGGTGCTTCGCGGCGGCGAGCGATGAAGCCGTGCAGTTCGTCGCACGCGCCGAGACCGACGACGGCGGCACGATCCCCCGGCGGATGCGCACCCGCGCCGAGACACTCCGCGAGGTCTTCGCCGACGTCGACCGCGCCGAGGACGGCTGGTGGCGGAGCACCGCGCTCGACGCGCTCACCGAGCTCGGCGCGCAGAACACCGCGCTGCGCGCGACGGTCGAAGCGATCGCCAACGCGCTCGTCCGCGCCGCCGCGGCTCGCAACTCGCGCGACTCGACGAAGATCCGCCTCGCGGTGATCGAGCTCGGCGAGTCGACGGCGACGCTCTCCGAGCTCCTCGGCGAGCCCGCGCGCGCCCTCGCGACGGACGCGGAGATCACCTGGCCGAACGAAGCGATGCGCGACCTGGTGGCGACGACGGTCAACGCGCTCGGCTCACCGGAGCGCGACGACGACGCGCTGATCGAACGGTGGCGCGCCCCCGGAGGACCGCTCCTCGGTCCGGTCGTGGAGGCCGCCATCCGCGCCTGTTTCTCGACCATCCGACGGAGCGGCTCGACGTGGGGCGACCGAACGTTCCGGCAGATCGGCCCCTACCGGCTCGAGACGCTCCTCGGTCGCGGCGCCCAGGGCGAAGTGTGGCGGGTGACGCGCGAGCCCGTCGGTCGCGCCTTCGTGATGAAGCTCCTCCCCGCGCGCACGGCGGTGATGGGAACGGTGGAGCAAGACAGCATGCGGGTGTCACTCGCGACGGAGGCGGATCTACTCAAGCGAATGTACCACCCGAACGTCGCCAACTTCGTCGACTTCGGATGGGACGACGACCAGCCATACCTCGTCCTGGAGTGGCTCGTCGGCTGCGACCTCGCGACGTACCACGAGGCGGGACCGGTCACGTTCGACGAGCTGCGCCCGATCGTCGAGGACACCGTCAACGGCCTCGTCGCGATGCACCGCATCGGGCTCGTCCACTGCGACCTCAAACCCGGCAACATCTTCCTGCGTCTCCCGCTCCCTCCGGAGGCGCCCCACTTCGTGCCGATCGACCACCGCTACGACGTCCCGCTGCTCGGCGCGGTGGTGATCGACTTCGGCGTCGCACGCACGCTCGCTGCGGCCGGCGGCGTGGAGGTGGTGAGCGGCACGCCCGGTTACCTCGCCCCCGAACAGACGCGCGGCCGCGTGCACCCGAACACCGACGTCTACGCGCTCGCGGCGACCATCTTCCGCACGCTCACGGGGCGCTCCTTCTTCGAAGGCATCGCGCTCGGCGCGCGCATCCTCGCGCACCAGGAGCGCGCCCCGCTCGACGACACGGCGTCGAGGCAGCAGCTGGAGAAGAACGCGCCGGCGGCGTTGGTCGAGCTGATCGATGCGGCCACTGTCCAGCGCCCGGAGGACCGACCGACCGTCGCCGACTTCGGCGCCCGCTTCGCGGCGATCTAACTCGCTTCGGCGAGGCGCTTGAGCTGCGTCTTGTGGAGGCTGAAGCTGTCGAGCATGAAGCCGAGCTTCCCGTCTTGGTGGTAGATGACCCGCGCGCTCACCGTGTACGCGGTGCTGCCCGGGACTTCGAGGGCGAGCATGCGTTGGGTGCCGAGCGGGAGCGCGTCGGCGAGCACGACGAGTCCGCCGTGTTCGATGTTCGCCGCGTACTGCACTGCATAGGCGTCCGGCGAAGCGAAACGCACCGTGTAACCGTCGCGGTCCAGCTTGGGCAGGCTCGCGTCGGCCGACGGCGGCGCCTCGTCGGCCGAGGGGACGAGCTGAAGCCCACCGCTCTCGGGCCGCGCGGCAACCTCGACCGGCTCCGACACCTCATCGATCTCGAAGTCCGGCTCATCGTCATCCGACGCCGAGCTCGCGACCTCGTCTGCGGTCGCCTCGTACGTGAAGATCGGGAGGTCCTCGCTCGTCGCCATCGCGCCGGGTGCGTTCGCGGACACGGCATCGGTCGTGTCGCCCGACGGGTGCATCGGCTCCGCGAGCATGTCGTCCGAGCTCGCCTCCGGCGGGTCGTCGGCGGGCACCTCGGTGTCACCGCTCCAGGCGCCCGCACCGCCGATGGCCGGCGACATCAAGTCGTCGGCGAGCGACTTCGGTGACGTATCGGCGGGCGGCGGCGGAATGATCACGTCGGGCGGGGACGCGACGAGGTCCGACGTCGTCATCGGGACCTCCTCCACCGCCCTCGGCTCCGGCCGCATCGGCTCGTCGAGCATCGAAGGATTCGCGGGCTCGGACGCGGAAGCCGCCGGCCCGGAAGGCACCGCCGCCGGCAGACCAGCGCTCGATGCGCCGCGCGCGCGTGCGGCGGGGAGGCGCGCCCCGGACGTCGCCCGCGCAGGCACCGAGGATGTCGGGAGCGTCGCCGCAGACGACGAGGCGGAGCCATCGCTCGACGACGTCGATGCCGAAGGCTGCGCCGCCGGGAGCCCGACGCCCGACGATGCACGCGCCGGCGCCGAAGGTTTGGACGCAGGCGAACCGACGCCCGACGATGCACGCGCCGGCGCCGAAGGTTTCGACGCAGGCGAACCGACGCCCGACGATGCACGCGCCGGTGCCGAAGGCTGCGACGTCGGGAGCCCGACGCCCGACGAAGCACGCGCCGGCGCCGAAGGTTGCGACGTCGGGAGCCCGACCCCTGACGATGCACGCGCCGGCGCCGAAGGTTTCGAAGGCGCCGGCAACCCAGCGCCCGAGGAGGCACGCGCCGGTGCGGCGCCGCCCGAAGGCGCCGGCAACCCAGCGCCCGAGGCAGAGCGCGGACGCGCGTGGGAAGCGCTCCGCGCGACCGGGGCCGGCAGGCCGGCGCCCGATGCGCCCCGAGACGGCGGCGGGAGACCGCTCGGGCTGCGCGGCAGCGCCGTGCGCGAGCGGGTGATCGAGCCCGACCTTGGCGGCACGGGCGTGGACGCCCGAGGGAGCGGCACTGCGACGGCGGCGACTTCACGCTCGGGCGGGATGGTCTGATCCTCGTCGCCGATCTCCGGATCGAGGATCGGGATGTCGATCGCGGACTGGTCGTCCATCGACGCCGCCGCAAGCAGGCTTGCATCGATGCCGACCGCGTCCGGTTCGGCCGCCACCACCTCCAGGTCTCCGGTCGGGAGCTTGGCGGGCTCGCCGTCGAGGCTCACGACGGTCGCCTGGTTCGGATCGCCCCACGGGTCGTCCTCGTCGGGCGGTGGTCCGCCGACCTGCGCGACCTCGTGCGCGGTCTGCATCAACACCGGCAGCGCCGCCTCGGACGGGCGGAGCGACAACACGGCGCCCTCGGGATCGACGCTGACGAACAAGACCTGCCCGGGCATGGTCTGGCCGAGCATCTTCACGGTCACGGACTGGCCGAACTGAAGCGGCGTCGACGTGCGAAAGAAGACACCGGTCGCGGTGAGGTTGGCGATGTCACCATCGATGCGGTCGCCGGTCGGCGTGACGATTCGGGCTGGTACGACTCGAGGCATAGGACGCGTGCGGGCTCCTCGTCGCATCCTGCGATACGGCCACCCTCGCGACAACGTGGGCTTTCGGAGCGTTCCTGCGACATCCGCCTATTTGGGGCTTTCGAGGCCCGGCACTCGCCTCGAATACGCGAAGAATCGCGGCTCGACGTTCCTCGCGCACCCGTCCCAAGATCCGTCTCGCTTCGATGCGCTGGCTGACGGAAGAACGACGAAAGAAGTTCGAGGCGCTCTTCGCGAAGGCACGCCCGTGGCTGCCGTGGTTCTCACTCGTCCTCGGCGTCGCCGGCGGCGTGATGATGGACCGCCGCCCCGAGAACGCGTGGATGATCGCGACCGCCGCCGTCGGCATGTGGCTGCTGCTCGGCGCCTTCGTCTTCATGGGCAGCCTCGACGCCGATCAACTCGAAGGCAAGAAGGCCGTCTTCGCGAAGGTCGTCAGCTTCTCCGCCGTGATGGGATCGCAGAGCCTCATCCAGCTCTGCCTCTTCTTCGCGCTCCCGTTCTACTGGGGCGCGCTGTCGTTCCACTTCGGACACCTCTTCTTCTTCGACCTGCTCCTCGTCGCGTGCGCGCTCACGCTGTGGGATCCGCTCTACGAGTTCGTGTTCAGGAGCCGCCTCGCGAGCGCGGCGCTCCTCGCGTTCGCGACCTTCGCCGCGGTCAACTGCATCCTCCCGGTCATGGGCCTGTCGAACCGCGTCAGCCTCTACGGCGCCGCGATCGCCACGAGCGCGCTTATCCCCGCGCTCCTCCGGCTCTACGGCCTGCGCTTCGAAAACCTCGCGTACCGGCTCGCGTTCAACGCCGCCGCCGTCGCGCTGTTCCCGCTGTTCATCGTGTTCGGCGGCGCCGCGTTCGTGCCGCCCGCGCCGCTCGAGCTCGCCGACGCGGCGATGGGCACGCAGATCGCCGACCGCTGGGTCGCGGACCCCACGGACGAGCTACCCGACGTCCCCGAGCAGCTGGTGTGCGCCACCGCCATCGCCGCGCCGCGCGGCCTGAAGGACGAGCTGTTCCACGTGTGGTGGAAGGACGGCCACGTCGTGGATCGCGTCGCGCTCGACGTACGCGGCGGTCGCGAAGCCGGCTTCAGGACGTGGTCGATCAAGAAACGACTGACGAAGGCGCCGCGCGGCGAGTGGCGGTGCGCGGTCGAGACGGCGAGCGGTCAGACGCTCGGTCGAACGAACCTCGAGATCCTCGAGTCCACTGAATAGAAAAAGGGCGACCACCGATCCCTCGGCAGCCGCCCTCTCCTTCACCTCGGATGCTGATTCAGATCAGAGGTTCGCGTTTGCGAAGTCCCAGTTCACCAGGTTCCACCAGGCCTCCAGGTACTTCGGGCGCGCGTTGCGGTAGTCGACGTAGTACGCGTGCTCCCAGACGTCGCACGTGAGGACCGGCGTCTTGCCGTCCGTCAGCGGGTTGCCGGCGTTCGCCGTCGTGCAGATCTCCAGCTTGCCGTCGCCGTTCTTCACGAGCCACGCCCAGCCCGAGCCGAACTGGCCGCCGGCCGCCGCGGTGAACTTCGCCTTGAAGTCGTCGAAGCTGCCGAACGCCGCGTTGATCGCGTCCGCGATCGCGCCGCTCGGAGCGCCGCCGCCGTTCGGGCTCATGCTGTTCCAGTAGAACGTGTGGTTCCAGACCTGCGCCGCCTGGTTGAACAGGCCACCCTCGGTCGTCTTGATGAGCTCTTCCAGGCTCTTGTTCGCGTTGTCCGTGCCCTCGGTCAGCGCGTTCAGCTTGGTCACGTAAGCGTTGTGGTGCTTGCCGTGGTGGTAGTCGAGCGTCTCGGCCGAGATGTGCGGCTCGAGCGCGTTCTTTTCGAAGGGGAGCGCGGGAAGTTCAAATGCCATCGTATCTGATTCCTTTCAGGCCGAGGTGGTTCCCACGCCCATGCCTGCGAGTCAAGACGACCGCCCCCGCGTCACCGGACCGGACCGATGCGGTGCCGCTTCTCGTACCCGGAGTCGAGGTCACGAATGGTCACACTCACGACACCCGACGCGTCGATCCGGTACCGCTCCTCGATCCGCGGGCCCTCACCCGGGGTACGCTCGATCGCGACTTCCTCCAGTCCCCGTCGCCCGCGGAGCGTCGTATCGAACGGGAAGTAGACGTCCCCGTACGGCGTGATGTCGCCGGCCGGCGCGCCGCTGTCGTCGAGCCACCCGCACTCCACGTACCGAAAGTGCCCGACGTTGTGGGTGGGACGGTACGTGCGCACCAGGTCCGTCGCCGGCGCGACCTGCGACGGGACCGCCGCGCTCCGATCGATCAACGCGTCGAAGACCACCTCGGCCCCGTCGCTCGCCTCGCGGAACACGCCAAAGTTGCGCGCGAGGCGCTCCTGCACATGCACCTCGCTCCCCTCGTCGAACGCGATCGCGAGACCGATCGCCGTCGACGCCGAAGGGTATGGGGACCGCCGCACGCGACGCCCGAACCACTCGCGCAGCGCCCGCGCCACACAAGGCAACGCGCTCGCGCCACCAACCACGTACACCCCCGCGATGCGATCGAGCGCGTCCTCGTCGAGGTTGCCCGGCAGCACACGTGCGAGCACTTCGAGTGTCTTCACCACCAACGGCTCACACGCCTCGTAGTACCGCGACGCCTTCAGCACGCTGCTCAGCTCTTCGCCGACGTCAAGCCGCTTCTGCGTCGCCGCGCTCAGACACGCGCCGACGTCGACGACGATCTTCTTCGAGCTGGGGTGCAGCCGCTCCTTCTGCTGGCGACAGTGTTCGAGCAGCCGTCGTTCGTCGCCTTCGTCGAGCGCGCCGGGATCGACGTCGACCAACGCGAGCGCCTGCTCGAACAGCACCCGGTCGAAGTCGTCGCCCCCGAGGCGCTTGATGCCCGCCGAGTCGAGGACGTCGTGGGACTGCCCCTGCATCGAAACCAGCGACGCGTCGAACGTGCCACCGCCGAGGTCGTAGACAAGCACGAGCTCACGTCGCGACGTCAGCGTGCGCTGGTGCCGGTGCGCGTACTCGACACCCGCCGCCGACGGCTCGTTCATCATCGCGATGACGTCGAAGCCCGCGGCGCGCGCGGCCTCCAACGTGATGAAACGCTGCGCGCTGTGTGCGTTCGCGGGCGTCGCGACGATCGCCTGGTGCGGCTCGTCTTCGACGTCGAGCGTCGAGTGGTGCAGCAGGTCGTGGAGGAGCGCGGAGAAGAAGCCCGTCAGCAACCCGAGCAGCGTGGTCTCGACGCGCCCGATCCGAACGATCAGATCGGGCGCTACCTGTGACGCACCGAGCAGCCGCTTGAAGGAGCGCACGATCGTGCCCTCCTCGGCGGCGAGCGCCTGCGGGCCGAAGATCAGCTCGCCGTCACGCTCGGCGACCACCGTCGGGTAGTAGTCGAGATCCTCGCCGTCCGCCGTCTCGAACCCGGCGATCGGATAGTTGCCCCGATCCGCGAGTGCGACGACCGTTCGCGTCGTTCCGAAGTCGATCCCGAAGCGCATGACCTCGGGACCGAACGATAGCAGGGAATCGAGTGCCCGACGATCCGCGGTCGATCAGCGCACGATGATCGGCGCCAACCACGGCGCATCCGCGGGGGGCGTCCGCTGGACGACGCCCGTCCAGTCCTCGTCGTCGAGGCGCTCGAAGTTCTCCGTGATGTGCTCGTAGTAGCTCGACGTGAGCCCCACGTAGGCCCGCTGGCCGGTGCAGGTCTCGATCGTCGTGACCATCAGGCGCGGCCCGCCGGTCCCCACGTGCAGGACACGACCGACCGGGTTGCCGACCTCGTCGGTGGGCTGGGTGTGCACGTCGGCGATCGTCGGGTCGAAGCGCGCGCCCGCGGCGCGGTCGAAGTACAGCCGCGCGAACCAGCCGTGCGCGTTGACGGGGTCGCCGCAGCCGGCGTCGACCACGACCGCGTCATTGATGAACGCGAGGTGCTCTTCCTTCAGCGCGGTGCCGGTCCGCTGGTGCTCGGCCATCTCCTGCAGCGTCGACGCGACGTCTTCCAGCTCGTCGAAGTACGTGACGATCGAAGCGAGCGACGCGGTGGTGTCGAGGTTCATCACGATCTGCCGACCGTGCTGCGCGAACGCGACGAGCGCGGCGTACAGCTCGGGGTACGGGTCGACGTACGCGTCCGGGTACTCACACGACGCGCCGCCGGTGTACGACTGCTTCGCGTAGAGGATCGTGTCGTGCCGCAGCTCCGCCCAGGACGCGAGCTGCGTGTTGAGGATGCGACGACCCCACGCCTCGGTGGCGACGATCTGCGGGAGGCCGTGCGCGGCCGGGTCCTGCGTCTCGGCGTTCGGCGACAACGCGCGCAGCGCGGTGAGCCAGCGGTTGTAGAGGTTGCCGCTCCAGAACGCGTCGCCGTGGGCGTCGGTCAGGAAGCGCATCGCGTGGAGGTCGGGCGCGTACGAGAACTGCTGCAGCTCGGCGTCGAGGTAGAGGCCGGCCTGGTCGTTGCCGAGGGCCGCGAACGCGGCGTCGAGCGGGTTGGGCATCATGCGGCGCACGTTGCCGCCCTGCACGCGGTCGTAGACGACGTTCGAGAACACGTGGGAGTCGACGACGTAGCGCTGGCCGAGGAGCATGAACGTCGACGACAGCGGCATCGTTCCTTCACCCAGACCGTTGATCATGATGTGGCTCGAGATGCGCTGCTGGCCGTAGCCGCCCGCGGTGATCGCCGCGACGATTTCGTCGTCCGCGATGGTGGAGAGGTCCGACAGCTCCCCGACGCGGAGGTCCGCGAGGAGCTGCTTCAGCTCCGGGACGCGCATGTTGTCGGACTCACCGACGAACGCCTCGACGGTCCCGTCGATGCGGCCCCACGCGTCGATCGCCTTTTGGTCCATCGTCGCGAGCAGCGCAAACGCGCCTTCGACCTGGCGGCGGTGGAAGCGCTGCGAGTGGTCGGGCTGCGTCTCGATCATGCGGAGGTCGATGCGGCCGAGCCACATCATCGCGCGGAAGTAACGCTCCAGATCCGGCGAGTCGGTGTAGTGCCCGCGCGGCTTGAACTGCGAGAAGTCGAAGTCCCGCGGCACGCCGAACATCACGCGCTGCTCCCAACCGTTGGCCGACTGGGCGCCGTCGAAGAACTGCTGCACGAGCGCCGGGTCCGCGCTCGCGACGGGCGCGACGACCTGGTCGTTCAGGAGGCTCGCGGCGACGGCGAGGTAGAAGTCGACGTCCTCGACGGCCTGCGCGCCGACCGCGTTCGCGGCGCCGGCCTGCAGGTTCGCGCGCATGGCGGTGAGCATCGAGTCGAGCTCGCCGATCAGCGAGAGGACCTCGATCGTCTTGAGGATCTCGTCGTAGCTCGAGTGCAGCGCGTGCAGGATCGAGTCCGCGGAGACGTAGACCGGGAGGTCCTCCATGTAGATGGTCTGGTACCCGTACAGGAAGCTCGGGAAGCTGCGCCGGTCGGTGATGACGAAGCCGTCCTGCGTCAGGCGCGACTCTTCGTTGCTGTCGAGCGCGAGCGACGACGCCTGGATGAGGGGGTAGTGGTCGATGCCGGTCGGCGTCATCGGGGAGAGCGACTCGAAGTCGAGCCCGTACTTCGCGCCGAAGTCCTGCGGGCTCAGGTCGCGGGTGGCCTCCAGCTCGGCGAGGAGGCGCTGGCGCTCTTGTTCGACGCCGGGTGGGTCCTTGGGGGTCACGGGGGTGCCGGGGTCGACCGGCAGGCGGGTGTTGGGCGCTTCACAGGCGAAACAGAGGAGCGCGGAGGCAGCGAGGAACCAGCGAGCGTTTGTCATCGGCGTCGTCTCTCAGCATACGTCGTACCAGCTTCGGTCCCCGCGGAATGCCCGAATCGATCTCAGTTTTTCGATGGAACCGCGGCGCCTGGGAGGTTACGCCCTCGAATCAGGTGGCACGGCGAGCGAGCACGGTCTGGGCCCTCGGGCTCGTGGCCTCGGGCTGCGCCATCGGCTTTCCGGACGGACGCCACCCGGTCGAACACGTCGAGCTCACGGGCGCGAAGGCGCTCGACGCGGACGACGTGACCGACGGGCTCGCGAACCACCCGCCGCGGGGGATCGTCTTCAAGGACATCGCGCCGTACGACGAGCTGGTGCTGCAGCTCGACCGGCAGCGCATCGCCTCCTACTACGAGACCAACGGATTCTTCTCGGTGCGCGTCGGGGAAGCGGTCGTCGAGATCGCGAACGAGGCCGACCCGGAGTCCGACGTGCGCATCACGTACGCGGTGGAGGAGGGGCCGCCCGCGAACGTGGTCGACGCGGCGTACACGACGACGTCCACCGCGGTCTCGGAGGACGAGCTGTACGCGGCGTCGTCCATCCTCGTCGGCGAGCGCTTCACGTACGACGACTACGAGATCACGAAGGCGGCGTTCGATGCACTCCTCCAGCGTCGCGGTCACCCGCGCGCGCGGATCGACGGGCGCATCGAGGTCGACCGCGACGCCAACGAGGTGCACATCCGCATCGACGTCGACCCCGGTCCGCTGGTGCGGTTCGACGAGGTGACGTTCGATCGCAGCGCGATCCCCAAGAGCGCGGTGAAGAACCGCATCGCGTGGAAGCCGGGCGAGGTCTACGACCCGGACGCGCTCCGGCTCACGGAGGGGCGCCTGTACACACTCGACCTCGCGAGCTCCGTCCGCTTCACGCCGACGTATCACTCGGACGACCAACGCGTGAACATCGCGATCGGCTTCTCGGAGACTTCGCTCAACGAGCTGCGCCTCGGCGGCGGTCTGCAGTTCGACCCGCAGAACCTCTCGGTGCGCGGCAACCTCTCGTACACCCGCCGGTTCTTCTTCCACCCGCTGATGTCGTTCAACGCGGTGGTGCGACCGCAAGTTCTCTTGCCGATCTCCAACGAAGACCTCGGCTATCAGATCGAAGCCTCCGCGCGCGTCATCCGGGACGACTTCCTCTACCCCCGCGTTCGCCTCACGACCGGCGTGACCTACCGGCTCATCAAGTACGAGGCGTTCGCCACGCAGGGCCCCTCGGCGCAGGTCATCCTGGGCCGCGCGTTCCTCGACGACGATCGGCTCCAGGCCTCGATTGCCTTCAACGCGACCTACTACGACGTGTTCGACTTCGACGACATCCCGGTCGACAAACGCGCGGAGTACGGTCTGCGCGATCGACTGACGCTCGTGTCCGCGGCGCCGTCGATCACCTACGACCGGCGCGACAACCCGCTGTCGCCGCACTCCGGCTTCTACCTGTCGCTCCCGGTCGAAGCCGGGCACCTGATCGCCGCCGACCCGAAGGACTACCTGAAGGTCACGCCGGAGGCGCAAGGTTACTTGTCGCTCGGCACCCCGCGGATCGTGCTCGCCGCCCGCCTGCGCGTCGGCGCGAACCTCCTCGACAAACCGCTCCCCATCACCCAGCGCTACTTCTCGGGCGGCTCCGACAGCGTGCGCGGCTTCGGGCGTCGCCGCCTGTCGCCGGGTGAACCGGTCGACGGCGTCTACTACCCGCTCGGCGGCGAAGCGATGTTCGTCGCGAACGGCGAGCTGCGCCTGGAGCTCGTGAAGGTGCTCGGTCAGTGGTTGGGCGTCGTCGGCTTCTTGGACGCGGGCGACACGCGAAACGCCTTCGCCGATCTCGCGTTCGACCGCCCGCACCTCGCGACCGGCGCCGGCCTCCGCTACCACACCCCCGTCGGGCCGCTGCGTTTCGACGTCGGCTACCGCCTCAACCGCTTCGAGGAGGGTGAGCCGGATCCGCCCACGACCAAGGACGGCCGCATCGTCTACCACATCAGCATCGGAGAGGCGTTCTGACGATGCGCCGCGCACTCGCGAAGTGGTCGGGCGGCAGCCTGCTCGTCATCGTGCTCCTCGTCGCGCTGGTCGCCGGCGTTGGTGCCACGCTCCTCGGGACCGACTGGGGGCTCGAGCAGGTGCGCTCCGTCGGAGAGTCCGTCGCCAGCGATACACTGAATGGATCCGTGTCGATCGGCGCAATCGAAGGGTCGGTGTTCTCGCAGCTCACGATCCGGGACGTGGAGCTGCGCGACGCGGAAGGCCACCCCATCGCGCGCGTCGCGCGGGTGTTCGTCGACCACGACTTCTCCGCGCTGTTCGCGTCGAAGTTCCACGCCAAGACGATCGCCATCGACGCCCCGTGGGCGCGGCTCGAGACCTACCCCGACGGGAGCAACAACTTCGCCCGCCTCGTGCCGCCGAGCCCTCCGCAGCCCGAGACGCCGAGCGCGGGCGCACCGCAGTTCACGGTGCGGGTCGACGCGCTCACGCTCGACGGCGGCGCGTTCTTGATGACGCAAGACGCGAAGACCTCCACGGTGGTCGAGGGGCTCCTCGTGCGTCTCGGCGTCGAGGCTCCCCTCCCCGACGTGCGTGCGAAGATCGAGCGCATCGCCGCGTCCCTCCCCGAGCAGGCGATCGAGGTCGAGCTGCGAGGCGACGGCGGGTTCGTCGGTGGCGCCGCGGAGGTCGAGACGCTGGAGATCGAGGTCGACGAACACCGCGTCCTCCGCGTGCGCGACACGCACTTCGATCCGGGCTCGTTGGCGCTCGACGGCCGGCTCGCGATCGACGTCCCCGCGGACCTCGTACGCAAGGTCAGCCGTCAGCCCGACCTCACGGTCGCGCTCGTCGCGACGGCGACCGCGAGCCACGACGCGGCGGCGGAGCGTTGGGTGGTGGCGCTCGACGGCCTGCTGAACGAGGCGCCGCTCGAAGTCGACGCCGGTCTCGCGACGGATCTGTCCGCGCTCGCCGCGCGCGTCGCGCTGACGGATGTCGCGCCGCAGTCGGTCCACCCGCTCGCGCCGACGGCCGACGTCGATCTCGTCGCCACCGCGAAGGGGCCGCTCGACGATCTCACCCTCGAAGCCTCGGCGACCGTCCGCGACCTCGCGCACCCCGCGGTCCGCGTCGGAGAAGTGAAGGCGACGGCCAGCGCGCAGGGGCTCACCGGCGTGCTCGACGCCGAAGCCGACGTGCGCGTCCGAGACGTGGTCGTGCTCCAGCCCAACGGTCGGCCCGCGCCGATCCGTGCCCCTCGCGCCACGCTGCGCGTCGGCCTGGAGGGTGAGTCGCTGCGCGCCGAAGTGAAGACGCTGGAGGTGATCACCCGCGACGTCACGTGGAGCGGCGGCGGGACGCGTGTCCGCGTCGACGGCGATACCGTTCGCATCGACGACCTCGCGCTCACCTCCAACGCCGGCGCGCTCACCGCGAGCGGGACGATCGACACGGCCGACCCCCTGCGCAAGAGCCGCGACGTCCGACTCGACGTGGACCAGCTCCGCCTCGCGACCTTCTCGCGCATCGTCCCGGGCGCGCCGCGTCTCGGCGGCGTCGTGCAGATGAACGCGAGGGTGGACGGGACCGAAGCTTCCGTTGCGGTGCAGGGCACCGACCTCAGCTTCGAAGACATCGCGCCGCTCGCCCTCGACCTCGACGTCGACCTCGTCGACGGCGTACTCACCGCGAGCGTCGCCGCGGACGGCGCCAAGCTCGGTCGCGCGGACGTCACGGCGCGCGTGACGACGCCGACGGATCCGATCGACGTCGCCGCGTGGCGACGCAGCCCGCTCGATCGTGTGCGCGCGGCGTCGGCGAAGCTCGCGGCGGTCGACGTCGAAGAGCTCGGACGCATCCTGAACGTGCCGACGTTGAAGGGCGGGCGCGTGGAGGGTGAGATCGTCGCCGGGCCTCGCGTACGGCGCATCGACGGCACCATCACCCTCCGCGACCTCCGCGTGGCGCAGCTCGCGGCGAAGGTCGACGCGGACCTCACGCTCCTCGCAGACGAAGAACAGACGGCGGCGCGCCTCGGGCTGGACCTCGACGGCCGTCGCGTCGCCGACGTCGACGCGGCGCTGGCGGTCACCGTGCAAACGCTGGAACGCGACGGGGTCGCCGCGCTCGAAGCCGGCGACGGGCGCGTGGATCTCCAGCTCGAGCGCCTGGCGGTCGAGGAGCTCCTCGCGGCGGTGTCGACGAGCACGATGGCGCCGACCCTGACCGGGGTCGTGACCGGCGCCGCGAAGATCGACAAACGCGGAGCGGATCTCTTCGCGGACGTCGACCTCCACGCGGACGACCTGCGCCTTCGCCCCTCCGCACCGATCGTTGACGGACGGGTGACGGTCGACGTCGACGCTTCGCGCCTCGAAGCGCGCCTGTGGGTCGAGGGGCCGAAGGACCTCTCGGTCGCCGCCCACGCGCGGGTCACGCCGCCCACGCCGATCGTGGACGCGGAAGCGTGGCAGTTGAATCCATTCGATAGAATCGAGACCGTCACGGCGAGTGTGACCGGGGCTCAGCTCGAGGCGATCGCCGAGCTCGTCGGGACGCCACTCCCGCCCGGCACGCTGGAGCTCGGCCTGCGCACCGGACCGGGGCTCGCGGATACGCAGCTCGCGTTCGAGCTCCGTGACGTGGACGTGAGCCCGCAGCTGTCGAAGGTCGGCGCGGCGGCCGTCGTCTTCGAGCGCGACGGCGCGACCTGGGCCGACGTCGGCCTCTACGTCGACGAGCGGCCAATCGCGGACATCGACGTTCGCCTCCCGCGATCGGTCCGAGCGCTCGCCGCGACCGAACCCGACGCGTTCGCAAAGCTCCCGCTCGCGGTCGACGTGCGCAGCGTCCCCTTCGACATCACCCACGTGTTCAGCGCCAAGAAGCTCCGCGAGCGCTTCCGAGGCGCGCTCGCCATCACCGCGAAGGTGTCCGGCGTCGTCGAGGCCCCGAAGGTCGACGCGACCCTCTCCGTCGGGGACGGCACGCTCGGCGGACGGGCGTTCGAGCGCCTCGACCTGAAGGCCCACGTCGAAGGCGGCTCCGTCGACGCGACGCTCGCCGCGCGACAAGACGACGGCGGACGGCTGGACGCCGACGTTAAGCTCCGCGACGAAGTCGACGCCACGCTCGTCGCGCAGCGCTTCGCGCTCGACTTCGTCGGCGAGCTCCTTCAGGCCACCGCGGGGACGACGTTGGGGTTCGAGTCGTCTTCACTCGACGGGAAGGTCACCGCGACCGGCGAGCTCGCGGAGCCCGACGTGAACGGCGACCTCACGCTGCACGCAAAGCGCCTCGCGGTCGCGCCGGGCGTGCCCGATCTCGAAGACGCCAAGGTGCATGTGAACATCGCGGGCCAGAACCTCGATCTCACCGCCAAGGGCACCGCGGGCGGCGGCAACGTCTCCGTCACGGCGAAGGCCACGGTGTTCCCCGCCGAGGCGCTGAAGTTCGAGGCGAAGCTGAAGACCGACGACGTCCGGGTCTCGGCCGGGACGACGGCGGCGCTCGCGACGCTGGACGTTCGGGTGACGGGGCGACAAGAGCCGGACGCGCTCCGCGTGGACGTCACCCTCGACGGCGGGACGATCACGCTCCCCGGCGATCCCGGCGGGGGATCACTGCACCCGATCGATCCGATGCAGGACGTCGTGTTCGTCGACCGCGCGGGTCTCGCAGCGGCGCGCGCCGCGAAGCGAGCGGCGCAGGGTGAGAAGGCATCGAAGACGATCGTTCGCATCGCAACGAAGGGGGCGGTCGGCGTGGAGGGTGAGCAGGTACGCACCGCGCTGGAGATGTCGCTGACCATGGTGACGACGCCCCGCGGTCCGGCGATCGACGGTTGGGTATCGCTGCCCCGCGGCAAGCTGCAACTCATCGCGCACGAGTACGACATCAACCGCGCGCGCGTGGTCTTCGACGGGCGGGTCCCGATGGACCCGCGCCTCGACGTCGTCCTCACGAAGGACTTCGACAACGCGGTGTTCTCGGTGATCGTCACCGGCACCTCGAAGAAGCCGGAGCTCAACTTCGTCGCCGACCCATCGGTCTACACGCGCGGCGAGCTGATGCAGGTCTTCCTCGGAGGCGAGCCCGGCGTGGAGTCCGGCGGCGAAGTCACGCCGGAGCAGGCCGCGGCCGCCGCGGCGGGGTTGTTGCTCGGACCGGTGACCCAGGCGATCCGTCGCTCGCTCCCGATCGATACGCTGAAGCTCGACCTCGGCGACGAAGGCAAGACGCCGGCCCTCACCCTCGGCAAGTGGATCACGGACAGCCTCTTCGTCGCGTACACGTTCACGGTCGATACCAACAGCCCGACGCCGAGCACGACGAGCGAGGGGCTGCTCCGCTACCGCTTCACGGGCACGTGGGTCGCGGAGCTGCGTTACGCCCAGGGTCAGCGCGGCTCGGCCGACGTGATCTGGGTGAAGCGGTTCTAACCGCGTCCTAGCGATCGTGCGGGAGGCTCCCGCGCACCGATCTCAGGTAGGCGAACGGGGACTCGGCCGCGAAGTCGGAGACCCGCGCGAGGTAGACGTCGGCGTAGCGCTCGACCTGCCGGGCGAGGTGGCTCTTGTCGTTGCCCGCGCGCATCAGCGGGCCCCACTTGTCCGAGCCGAGGCGTCCGGACTCGATCGCGAGGGGTTTGATGCGCGCGTCGAGCGCGTCGAGGGCCTCGCGGATCCGGCCGGCGTCGGCGCGGAGGGTCTCGAGGTCGCGGTCGTCCTTCGGCCCATACCCGTGTTCGGCGCGGAGCTCCGCCACGCGGACGGCGCACTGCTGCCCTTCGAGCTGCTCCTTCTGCGCCATGAGCGCTTCGAGCTCCGCCTGCGATCCGCGGAAGGCCTCCAGGGCGGCGATCTCGTCCTCCATCTCGCGGAGGATCAGCGCCGTGCGCCAACGTTGGACCTGCTTCGACACGTTGACGTCGCTGAAGATGTGGTCACCGACGTAGAGCACCTCGTCGCCGTGGAGGCCGAACGCGGCCTGGACCTGTTTGGCGCTGCCGCCGACGTAGGACTTGCCGGGCTCCAGGTCGCGGATGACGGGCCGGAGGAGGCCGTCCTCGTCGACGACCTCGAAGGCCGGGTTGTCGTCCGTGAAGAAGGACGGCTTTCGCGCGGAGACGATCACGAGGTCGAACAGCTCGCGCCACGTCATGTCGCCCGGGAGGAAGCGGTCGAACGCGAAGGCCATGATCGGAGCGGTGTACGACCACTCCGAGTTGGTGATGAGCATGAGCTTCTTCTTCGCGTGTTTCTGATCGAGGAGCGCGAGGGCGGTCCGCTCGTCGAGGTCCACGAAGCGCTCGGGGGCGGCGACGATCTCCGCCTTGAGGTCACCCTCGGCATGCACCTCGTCGAAGGCGCGACGGATCGCGGTGTATAGATCGGGGTAGCCGATGCCGGGGGGCATCTTGCCGTCGTCGAGGCATGCGACGAGCTGCGCGTACAGGCACGCCTCCGACATGGAGAACAGCGTGTTCATGAACCGCCAGCGCGGCTCGGACAGGTCGACGATCACGCGCGAGTAGGTCTCGCGCATCTGCTCGAACGGGATGAGGGTGGTGCCGTGCTGCGCGACCTTCACGAAGCCGAAGCGGTTCGCCTTCACGACGTTGCCCAGCTCGGTGTCGATGATCAGCCCGCGGATCATCATCTGCGGATCGAACGCGAGGTCCTCCACCGGCCAACCACGCGCGGCGAGGCGACGTAGGACATGGCCGTAGGCGTGCGCCTCCCACTCCGCCACGTGGTAGTGGATGAGTGTGTAGTCCATGTCGTAGCCGATCGCCCGAATGGACCGCAGATTCAGGGTTCGATTGCAGAAGATCCGGCGACCGCGCGGCACCATGAGAGGCCGGACGGTACCGCGAGCGACGGTCGGCGTCACTTTCGGGCACCGGTACCGAGAATCGTCAGCCCCGAGTGACGATCTTTGTCACCCTGGGAGGTGCCAAAGGACACCTCTCGACTTGGCACGGAGGATGCTCATTGCGATGGACATCACTCTCACGCAATCCCGCTGGCCCAAGATGCCGCGGGGAAGGGAACGAAGAACCAAATGAAGAAGCTTCTCCAAAACCGGAAGGACAAGGGCTTTACGCTCATCGAGCTCATGATCGTCGTCGCGATCATCGGGATCCTGGCGGCGATCGCCATCCCGAACTTCATCCGCTACCAGATGCGCTCGAAGCAGTCCGAAGGCCGGACCAACGTCCGCTCGATCAAGACGTCGCAGGAGAGCTTCCGCGCGACCGAGGACAACTACGCCATGAGCGGCGGCGCGGTCCTCAACCCGCCCGGCGCGCCGACGCCGGCGAAGCAGGCCTGGTCGGACACGGCCTGCGCGAGCAACTGCAACCGTCGCACCGTCGGCAACTGCAGCCAGTACGACTGCATCGGCTTCAAGGCGGACGGCGCGGTCTACTTCCAGTACGAGACGCTGTCGCAGCTCGGCGCGGCCGGCACGGAGCCGGAGTTCTGCGTGGGCGCTGCGGCGGACCTCGACGGTGACGGCATCAACGCCGGCTACGAGTTCCAGAGCATCAACGGCGTCGGTATCACCGCTGGTGTGGTGAACTGCGCGGCGCACAACGGCCAGAACTGCAACGGCGGTATGCTCGACGGTGAAATCTTCGCCTGCGAGCAGGGCATCTTCTAAGACACTGTATCGACCTGACGGCGCGCGAGCCTCCCCCGGGGGCTCGCGCGTTTGTCATTTAAGTTCTAGAATCATCAATCATGGGCCCGAAGATGAATCGACGCGGTTTCACGCTCATCGAGCTGATGATCACGGTCGCAATCTTGGGCATCCTCGCCGCCATCGCGGTCCCCAGCTACCTGCGCTACCAGATCCGCGCCCGTCAAACCGAGGCGCTGCTCATCACGGGGATGGCGCGGTCTCAGGAGATGGCGTTCTGGGCGCGGCACGACTGCTTCGCTTCGACGGAGCAGATGCCACTCGGCGTCCCATCGACCCAGCGTCGTCAGTGGACGCGCAACCCGCCGGCGAATCCGTTCATCCCGTGCGGCGTTGCGATCACCATGGAGGGATTCGAGCTCATACCGGCGTACCTCCAGGTCTACCATTCTTATCAATGTACCGCCCGCGTCGCGGGCGGAGGTCAGGTGAGCGACTTCACGTGCTCCGCCGTCGGTGATCTCGATGGTGACGGTCAGCCCTCGGAGTGGCTCTTCTGTACAGATCATGCTTTGACGGGAAGCGGGCTCGTGAGTCCGCTGACGGGAACACCGTGCACGATCACGTTCGAACTGATTCGGGTGTCGGCGGCGCTCTACTGAGCGACGTACTCGCCCCCCTCGTCATCGCGGTCGTCGCCTTCGCGGGCACGATCGGCCTCCGCAACACCGTCCTCGAACGCGCCTACGCCCAACAGACGAAGGGTCAGCTGGAGACCTCGGTCATCGAGTCCCCGGGGCCGGTCGCGCTGGACTTGCTGTCCGTCGAGCACGGCAACGGCGTCGCCGACGTCATCTGGCTCGGCATGCTCGGCGACATCATGCGCACCTTCGACGCCGATCCGGTGCGTGTGGAGCAGAACACGTACGTCGCCACCGATCTCGATCCTCGTTACGAGTTGATCTACTGGGCGGCGGCGCTCCTGCTGTCCTCCGAGCTCTTCGACTTCAAAGCCTCCGACCGCGTCCTCCTGCGCGGCCGCAAGGCGCTCCCCGACGTGGCGCGGTTCCCGTTCCTGATCGCCTACAACGCCTACTTCGGCCACGGCGACGCCGTCCGCGCGGCCAAGTTCTGGAAGGAGGCGTCGCTGATCCCGGGCGCGCCGAAGTACACGGCGGCGCTCGCCTCACGCGCGCTCTTCCACGCGGGCAACGAGACCAGCGCCGAGCAGATGTTGGTGGAGATGATCCCGCTGCTCCCGCCGAACCAGCAGTCGGACGCCAAGATCCGCCTCGACGTCATGCGCAGCGAGTACCGGTTCCGCCGCTACGACGAGGCCTGCGAGAAGTTCGTCGCGGAGCAGGGCCGTCACCCGGCCACCCCCGGTGAGCTTCAGGAGAAGGGGTACATCGACGAGCCCCCCATCGACCTTTTGGACTCACCGATGGAGTTCGACGAGGGGAAGTGCGTGAGTCGGTCCGAGTTGGTCTTCAAGCGCGAGGCCGAAGCCGCCGAGCGCGTTGGAATGATGAGAGAGATCGCAAAGAAGAGGTTCAACGATGCCCAAGGCACCTCCGATCGCCGTCCATGACTTTCGGAAGACCTTTCACGTCGGGCTGAGCCGCAAGGTGAGTGAGGCCGCCAAGAAGATCGACTTCGAGGTGAACCTCGGTGAGATCTTCGGCTTCCTCGGCCCCAACGGCGCCGGCAAGACGACCACCATCAAGGCGCTGCTCGGGCTGGTCCGTCCGTCCGGCGGGGAGATTCACATCTGGGGTGAGTCACCGCAGGGGAGCGCGTGGAAGAAACGCGTCGGCTACATGCCGGAGCACCCGACCTTCTACGACTACCTCACGGGGCTGGAGATGGTGACCTGGTTCGGCCGCCTGTCGGGCATGTCGAAGTCGGACGCCACGGCGCGCGCCGAGCAGCTCCTCGACCGGGTCGGCCTCGCGCACGCGATGAAGCGCCGCCTCCGTGGCTACTCGAAGGGCATGCTCCAACGCGCCGGGCTCGCGCAGTCGCTCGTCGCGGACCCCGACCTCCTCATCCTCGACGAACCGATGACCGGCCTCGACCCGATCGGCCGCAAGGAGATCCGCGAGCTGCTCCTCGAGCTGAGGAACGAAGGCAAGACGATCTTCTACTCGACGCACATCCTGCCGGACGTCGAGATGACCGCGGACCGCGTCTCGATCATCAACAAAGGGGTCACCATCCGCACCGGGCGGCTCAGCGAGATCCTCGACGAGACGACGCGCGGGGTCGTGGTGGTCGTGGACGGCCTCTCCGAGGACAACGCCAAGCAACTCTCGACCGACTTCCCGACGCTCGCGGCGTTCGAGGGCGCCCACCGCATCGACCTCTCGTCCCACGACGAAGCGACAGCCTTCCTCGCGAAGGCCACCGCGGCCGGCGCAACCCTGCGGCGGTTCGAGCCCCACCGCGACGACCTCGAGACGATCTTCGTGCGTTCGCTCGAGAAGAAGAACGAAGGAGGCACGGCGGCATGAACGCCATCCTCGCCATCGCCACCAACACGCTGCGGCAGACGATCCGGCAGCGGCTCTACTTCAACATCGGCATCTTCGGCGTGGGCATGGTGCTCCTGTCGATGGTCATGGCGAACATCACCTTCGGCGAGCCGGCGCGCGTCGTGCGCAGCATCGGGCTCTCCGGGACGGCGATCGCCGTGGACCTCATCGCGCTGCTCGTCTCGGTCGCGCTCGTGCACTCGGAGATCGATCGCAAGACGCTGTTCATCGTGCTCACGCGTCCCGTGAGTCGAACGGAGTACGTGATCGGTCGCTACCTCGGCTTGGTCGCCGCGCTGTGTCTCGCGCTCGCGGGGTTCGTCTTGGTGTTCGTCCTCGTGCTGCTCTCGCAGAAGAAGGGCGAGCTGCGGAGCCAGGACATCGTTGCGCTGCTCGCCATCGTTCCCGAGGCGTGTGTGCTCGGCGCGTTCGGGATGCTGCTGTCCACGTTCTCCACGCCTACGCTCTCGGCGGGCCTCGGCCTCGGCTTCTGGCTGGCGGCGGCGAGCGCCGACGACCTCGTGCGCCTCACGGCCAAGGCCGAGCCGATCGTCCAGTCCGGCGCCAAGGTCGTCGCGTTGGTGCTCCCGGCGTTCAGTCGCTTCAACTTCCGCGACGCCGCCATTTACGACCTCGCCATCCCCCGCACGGACCTCGTCGCCGCGGGTGTCTACGGGGTCTTGTGGGTCGTCGTGCTCGTCGCCATCTCGGCGGCGGTCCTCTCGCGCCGCGAGATGCTCTGATTCGAGCGGCGCGCGTCTCGACAGTTGAGCCCCCGCGCCCCGCCTGATACGTCCACGACGTCATGTCGACGGGTCAGGCCAACAACGTGCACGCGATCCGCAACCCGCCGACGCCCCGGCAGCTGAACCTCGGCTGCGGCCGGTTCCCGAAGGAAGGCTTCGTCAACGTCGACTGGGCCGCCGCGCCGGGCGTCGACGTCATCCACGACCTCACCGCGCTGCCCTACCCGTTCGAGGACAGCACGTTCGAACGCATCGAGGCGGACCACGTCCTCGAGCACCTCCCGCAGGTCTTCGAAGTGATGGCCGAAATCCACCGGCTCCTCGCGCCGGGCGGGACCCTCGTGCTCCGCGTCCCGCACTTCTCGCGGGGCTTCTCACACCCCGAGCACAAACGCGGCTTCGACGCGACGTTCCCGTACTACTTCGACCCCGCGTTCCCCGGCGGCTTCACCGGCACGCACTTCATCTGCGAGAGCGTCCGGCTGCGCTGGTTCGCACAGCCCTACCTCAAGAAGACCGTGCTGCCGCGACCGCTCTACGACGTCGGCCGCTTCGCGGGCGCGGTGATCGACCGCGCGGCGAACCTCTCTCCGCTCGTGTGCTCGCGGCTGTGGTGTTACTACGTCGGCGGATTCGAAGAGATCGAGTTCGTCATGCGTCGCCCCTGACGCTTTGTGGCGAGCACTTCGTCTTCCGTGGCACTCTTCGCGCGTATGCGAGGTTGGTGCGCGGCGTTCCTGATCCTCGGCTCCACCGGCTGCATCCGCAGCGTCGACTCGATCCCTGGCCCGGGTGAGGGAGGCTTCGTGTCGGGTCGCGTCGTCGAACGCGACCTCGTCTCCGAAGACCTCGTCGGCAGCGTCAACGTCCAGGTGCGCGCGCTCGGCACCTCCGCCTCCGTCGCGTCCAACAACGAAGGTCGCTTCCAACTCGCGCGGCTCCCGCTCGACAAGGTGAAGATCGAATTCAAGAAGCGCGGCCGCATCGGCGAGCCCGAGCTCGGACGGGTGCTCGATCCGATCCGCATCCTCGCACCCGGACAAGACGTCGGGCTCGGCGACGTTCGCCTCCTCGGCGACGGCGCGCTCGTCGGCCGGGTCAGCACGATCGAAGAGGCCAGCGGCACCCCTCGACCCGCGAGCGGCGCCTCCGTCGTGCTCGCGCAGACCTCGTTCAAGGCCGTGGCGCAGACCGACGGCACGTTCCTCGTCACGCGCCTCCCGCAGGGCACCGTCGACGTCGTCGCCTTCCTACCCGGGTACGTCCCGGCGGTGGTTTCGGGCGTCTCGATCACGCCGGGCACCGAGACGACGGTGCGCCCGATCGTCCTGCAGGCCGGACCGACCCCCGCGCAGGACGTCACCGGCCGCGCGCGCAAGGCGGACCAGGTCCGGCTGATGGCCCCCAACCACGCCGGCATCACCGTGCGCTGGCTCGATGAGACCACCGGCGAAGAGGCCGGCTCGGCGACCACCGACGCGACCGGCAACTACACGGTCAGCGGCCTCGCCGTCGGCGCGTACCGCGTGCGCTTCGAGGCGGAAGGTTACGGCACCGCCGACGTCCCCGGCGTCGCGGTCCTCCCCGACGTGGTGATCGGGCTGCTCGACGGCTACCTGATCCGCTTCGACCCCGACGACCTCGACGGCGACGGCATCCCGAACGCCATGGACCCGGACCGCGACGGCGACGGCTGCATCGACGGCGACGGCACCGACGACTACCCGGACGACCCGGCGTACTGCCTCGACACGGACGACGACGGCATCCCCGACGAGCTCGATCCCGACCGCGACGGCGACGGCGTCTCGGACGCCGAGGAGCTGAGCCTCGGCGCCGACAACGCACTCACGGACCCGCTCGACCCCGACTCGGACGGCGACGGCGTGAACGACGGCGACGACAACTGCCCGTCGATCGCGAACGACCAACTCGACAGCAACGGCAACGGCGTCGGCGACGCGTGTGAGAACGTCGCGATGACGTCGACGGCCGCGCCTACGGTGAGCGGGTTCACGCCGCTGGAAGGGACCGTCGGGGCGACCATCACGATCACCGGGCGAGACTTCGAGCCCGATCCGCGCGTCAACCTCGTCGTCTTCGGCGGCAGCCCGGCGGTGGCGCTCGGAGCGACGAACACCGAGATCCGAGTGCGTGTCCCCGCACGCGCGAGCTCCGGGCGGCTCCTGATCTACTCCGGGCTCCGAGACCCCGCCATGAGCGACGAGTCCTTCACGTTCCTCGCGCCGCCCACGATCGTGGACTTCGCGCCGCGTGCCGTGCTCCCGGACGATCTCGTCGCGGTCTACGGCGAGGACTTCGGCGCCAACGCCCAGGTCGCGGTGGGTGACGTCGCGGCCAACGTCGATGCGAGCTGCCCATCCCAGATCGACTCGATCGCCGCGGGCCGCGGCCTGGAGGTGATCTGTTTCCGCCCCACGCCCGCCGCATCGACCGGACTCATCAGCATCACCACCGCGAACGGAACCGGCACGAGCGTCACCGAGCTGGGCATCCTCCAGGGGCCGCAGATCGTCGGCTTCACGCTCGACCCGGTGCCCCCCGGCGAGGTGACGACGATCCTCGGTCGCGGGTTCTCGGTGCGCGCCGGGCAGGCGACGCCGACGGTGCAGTTCTTCGGTTCGGCCGGGCCGGTCACACCGATCGAGCAGAGCGACACCGCGCTGTCCGTGATGGTCCCCCTCACCGGCGCCAGCACCGGACGCGTCACCGTGCTGCACCCCGCCGGCGACGCCGAGTCACCGTTCCCGCTCCGCATCGAAAACGGCCAACCGGCGGTCATCGACTTCACGCCGAACCCGGCGATGGCCGGCGACACCGTGACCATCGCGGGCGTGAACCTGGGCGCGGTCGACGAGGTCACGTTCACGGGCGGCGCGAACGCAGCGCCGACGTCAGCGGCGAACGGTCTCGTCACCGTCGTGGTCCCCGCCGGGATCGATCCGGGCCCGGTGACGCTCGGGTTCTCGGACGCGACGCCGGACTACGTCTCCTTGGAGCGCCTCGCGGTGCTGGAGCTGAATTCGAACACGTTCGCCGCGACGGGGAGCTACCTCCCCGGCATCGCGAACCTCGACACCGGCAGTGTCATCGCGCTCACGAACACGGAGATCGTGCAGCTCGATCCGAACCTGACGATGATGTCGACGCAGCCCCTCAGCCTCGGGACCGCCGAGGGCATCGTCGGGTCACGCACCTCGCGCGGCGCGTTGGTGTTCGGGCCAGCGCTCAACGCGACGGACCAGACGATCTTCTTGGTGAGTCTCCCGACGCTCACGGTGCGCGGGACGTGCACCGCGGCTCGCAGCATCCCCAACGAGATCCCGACGATGAGCCTCGACGGCCGCTACCTCTATTCGGTGAACCCGTCGGCGGCGGATCTCATGGGCGCGTCGGCCGGGATCCTCCGGGTCGACTTCGACAACGCGACTTGCGAAGTCCTCGGCCCGCAGAGCCAGCGTCTGTTCACGGGCGGCGTGGCGTTCGAGGGCGCCAACCTCGTCATCAACGCCCGTTCGCAGGGCGCACCGGGCGGCATCGCCAAGATGAACGTCGGCAACGACGCCATCCCGGACGGCACGTATGTCTCGCCGTTCGGGACGCTCAACGATGCGACCCCGTGCGGCGCGGTCCCGGGACAGCTGTTGAGCTTCCTCGGGCGGCCGTCGCACGTCTACAACCTGTGCGGAGGCGTCGGGCTCTCCGCCGTCACGGCGATCCCCATCGTGAGCGGCCCGACCCGCGCCATCGGAAGCCCGTCCCTCCCCGAGTTCGGGGTCCCGTCGCTCAACACCCGCTGGGTGCTCCGACAGGCCGCCGGCGGCGCGACGCTCGTGGACCTCGAACGCGAACGCATCGCGCGCACCGGGCTCCCGGCGATCGACGAACGGAGCGCCACCGTGCTCCCCATCGGGACCACGTTCATCTACCGCGAGCCGAACACGTCGCAGTTCCACCGCCTGGTGATTCGCGAGTAGGTCACCCCCGCGACATGGCGGGGACGTTCGGTAGGCCGGAGCCGGTGGTATCGACGCCGAGCGCGCCCGCGATACCGGCGTAGATCTGCGCCTCCGCCATCTCGCTCCCGGGCGCGGGTGCGCCGGTCACGGGGTCGAAGCCGTACGTGAGCCCGGTGTCGGGGTCGACGCCGCCGAGCACGGTGTTGCCGTTCACCAGCGGCGACACGAGCAAGAAGCCGTTGTTGAGGTGGTGCGACGTGCCGAAGTCCTCCGAGCCCGAGGGCCGCACCTTGTCGCGGCCGAAGTCCGTCGCGACGTAGAGCAACGTGCGGTCCCAGAAGCTCTGGCCGTCCGCGAATTCCTCGGCCTTCAGCAGCTCGATCAACCCGTCGGCCGCAGCGAGGACGCGGCTCCACATCATCGCCTGCGTGGCGCGGTGCGCCTGGTGTGAGAAGTCGAACCCGATCGGCGGGTTGATCAAGTCACCTTCCTGCAGCCCGCCGCCCCCGAGGGAAGCGCCGTCCGCGAGGACCGCGTTGAAGCTGGTGCCGAGCGTGACGCTGACACTCACGCGATTCTTCAGGAGAAGGAACGCGAGCGCCGCCTGCGCCTCCAGCGGATCCTGATCGAAGTTCGGGAACCGCTCCCGGACGAGGCGCCCGCTCGACGACTCCATCAGGCCGTGCGCCGAGAGCGGGTAGCGCTCCGAGTCCTCGAACAGCATCAACTTCGTGATCAGGTCGCTGGTCTCGAGGCCCTGCGTCGCCAGGCGCTGCTGACGCCAACGCGAGAGCGCCGGGCTCTTGTCGAACACCCGCGCGAACTTCGAGCGCGGGTCGAGCTGCTCGTCGCGAACCCGCCGCGCCATCTTCACGAAGTCCGCGTTGGGGCCCTTCACCCCGCGCGTCCCGTGCAACGACAGCGGCCACAGCGCGGGCTGCGCGACCGGCTCGCCGGAGCAGTACGACGGGAGCGAACCGTCGGTGCCCGGATCGATGTACGCGGTGCCCGTCGCCATCACGACGTTCGGCAGCAGGAACGACTCGCCGTACTGCATCGCGTTCACTTCCTGCAGCGTCCGCCCGGCCCACGCTTCGTTGCCGGTGATCGCGCGCTTCTGCGCAACCGCGTGGTTCACGCTGGTGCCCGTGCACGTCACGACCATCATGTCGTCCTTGTGTTTGCGCACGAAGTCCGACTGGTTAGCGGTGTAGGGCGCGGGGAGCGCACCGAGGTCACTCCCCTGCGAGTCGATCGCCCTGAACGGCGAGTCCGCAATCGACTGCACGCGACTGTCCTCGTACGTGTTGATCGTCGAAGCGTTCGACGACTCCGACGCGCGGATCGCGAGGAAGCTGTCGATCAGCGAGGCGCCACCGCTCGCGGTGAGCACGACGAGGAAACGTGCGTCCTCGGGGCGCGCTTGGGCCCCCGCGCGCCCCGGGAGGCCGAGCGCCGTACCGGCGGCGACGTAACCCATGCCGCGGAGGAAGTTGCGTCGGTCTAGGTTCAGCTTGGACATCGATTCGTTCCCTTCAGTAGAACAGCGCTTCCATGGTGGAAGCGATCGCGTAGCAGCTGACGGCCGCCCACGCTTCGGCGAGGTCCGCGGTCGGCGTCGCCGCCATCTCGCGGTAGAGCCCACGGAGCGCCTCGACCTCTTCGGTCGTGGCGTCCCGCGTGACGAGCCGCTGGTAGAGGCGCTGGACCACCGCTTCGACGGAAGCGTCGTCGACGTCGGCCAACGCCCCCTCCGCGACCGTGAGCCCCGCGAAGATCTTCGCGTTCGGGAGGTCGGCGAAGTCCTTCTCGGCGCGCGTGGTGCACGCGGCGAGCGCGACGCGGTCCGCGGCGATCGGCGTGGTCACCGTCGTCTCGGGCAGCGGCTCGAGGATGCCGTTCCGGTACGGCTCGATCCCACCGAGCGCGATGTTGTGCACGGCGTCGACGCAGTCGTACTGCCCGAGCTCCTGGCACACCTCGGCGGGCGCGAGCTCGAGCCCCGACGCGAGCGCGGCGGCGAAACGCTGTCCGCCCTTGAACCGCACGCGCGCGTTGTTCGACGGCACGATGGTGTCGACCGGCGGGTTGTTCGTCGGCGGCGGCATCGTGGTCGGTGGCGTCGTGTCCGGCGGTTCGTCCGCGGGCGTCACGGCGTCGGCCATGCACCCGGCCGAGAACAAGAGCAGTGCGAGGGTCAGATTACGGGACACCGTAGGCCTCCGTGGTCACGAGCTCGCGGAGCATTCGCTCCACGCTGTAGTCGTGTTCGGTCTCGAGGTTGCGCCAGAGGCGATCGAAGGCTTCCTGCTCGGTCGGGCGCGGAGGCTCGCCGAGGAGGAGCTGCCAGTAGTCGAGCACCGTCGCCTTCGCGAACTGATCGCTGTTGGCGGCGACGTTCGCCCACTGCACCAAGTCGTCGACCTGCTGGCCGAAGAGCACCCCCGCCTCGGGCGTGTCGCGCAGCGGATCGTTGCGGCCGTTCGCCATGTTGTTCATGCGGTTCGGCGCGTACGAGAACGGCGTGCCGCCGTTGAAGCCGGAGTACCGCGTGAAGGGGTAGGTCAGCGGGTCGAGCGTCGCGTGGCAGCGCCGGCAAGCCTCCGCCTGCACACCCTTCTGATCGTAGTCCGCGGGTTCGTTGGGCACGTCTTCGAGGCCCTCCATGCGCGCGATGTCGAGGCCGAGGTACGCGCGGTACGCCTGCGCGGCGGTGGTGCGGGGGATGGGCGTGAACATCGTGTTGAACATCAGGTTCCAGCGCGTTGTGAGCATCCCGGCGCGGCGATCCGCGTCGACGAGCTGCGCGACCTGCGCGCCGCGCTGCTGAAGATCCTGGAACGGCGTGCGCTGGTAGGTGCGGTAGACCGTGGGCGGCCCCGCCTCGGCTTCGACGAAGTACTGCGCGGTGAGCAGCTCGCGTGCGTCGCGGTCGTCGGTCTGGGTGTAGACGAACAAGTAGTAGTCGTCGTCGTAGTCGGCGAGCGGGAGGTCACCCGCGCCGGCGCCCGACTTGATCGACTGCGCGGGGCGGATCTTCTTGTGCGCGAGTCGGTAGAGCACGCCGTCCTGTCCGCGCCAGTGCTCGCTGTCGAGGCAACGACCGAGCGCGTCCTGGATCTCGGCGTCCTTGTCCTCGAGGACTTCGAACGCCTTCAGTCGATCGTAGGCGACCGTCGTCCCGCAGAAGTCGAGGTGGAGCTTCTTGTAGACGTAACGCGCGTCGTAGTTGCAGACGTCGTAGCCGCCGTTCGCGTCGCTCGACGTCGGGCACCCGTCGGCCGCGGGCACGCTGTCCTTGTCGGCGGGGTAAGTGCCGGCGAGGAGCTCGTCGAGGTTCGTGTAGGTGTCGCCGTCGGCGTCCTTCGCCTCGACCGTCGCGAGCGCGGCGGGCAGCCCCGTCGAGAAGTCCGCGTCCGAGAGCGGGCGCTCCGTGTCCGGGAGCAGCTCGGCCTCGACCTGCGCGCCGAACGCGTTCCTCGCGGGCGGCGTGGTGTGGCAGAACGTGCAGGCCGGCTGGCCGCCGATACACACCGGAGCCTCCGGGTACTGGGTGCAGACGAGGGATGGCGCGATGGGTTTCGCGAACGCCGTCGCCCCCCACGCCATCGAGAGGGCGGCCAACGCCGCGGTCCCCGAGCGCTTCATGTGGGGTTGGACCCCAGCCTGTCAGGTGGTCTGCCAGAAAAACGCGCCTTCGGTGAATGCGGCCACGGAGGCGACCACGTGGTCCGCGTGGGGCGCCAAGTCCGCGTGACCACTGGGCCCGGTGAGCACGCCGACGGTCGCCGCGACCCCCGCCGCCCGGCCCATCATCAGGTCGATCGGCGAGTCACCGACCATCACCACCTCGGCCGGGTCGACGTTCACGGCCCGGGCGAAGTCCAAGACCATGTCCGGCGCGGGTTTGGGGTGCTCCACGTCGTCGGACCCGAGCACCACGTCCACGAGACCCCGTACGCCGAGCTGCGTCAGGGCGGCCTCGGCGGAGGCGTGGGCGTCCATCGTCGCGACGCCGACCGCGACGCCCTGCTCGCGGAGCGCCGAGAACACCGCGAACAGATCCGCGGTGGGCTTCGGGGGCCTCAGGGCGTGGGCGTGGAAGGTCTCGTGGACCACCGCGGCGAGGGCGTCGTCCCAGGCGTCGCCGGCGGCGGTGGCCCACGCGTCGACGACCTCCTGGTTGGTTCCGCTCGCGAGCACCGAGCCGGGCGTGACGTGTTTCGTCGCGGCGTCGTAACCGCCGGAGCGGAGGATCGGCTCGAGGAGCTCGGGGCGCCCCATGCGCTCGACGACGCGCTGCGCCGCCTCCTCGTACGCGGGGACCCACATCGCGAAGAAGTCGATCAGGGTCCCGTCCTTGTCGAAGAGCACGCCACGCGGAGCCACCGCGGGAGCCTACGCTTGTTTCGCGGGATGCGGGTGGTTAATCGTCGGCGCCGTGTTGGGCTTGTACTACGGCGGCGCGTACCGCGACGCGACGAGCGGCGCGACGTTCTCGACGACGAATCCGGCGACGCGGGAGGTGATCGCCGAGGTTCAGCAGGCGACGCCCGCGGACGTGGACGCCGCGGTGCAAGCGGCGCGCGAGGGCTTCGCGGTTTGGTCGCGGATGAGCGGCGCCGAGCGCGGTCGCATCCTCCATCGTGCGTCGCGGATCCTGCGCGAGAAGAACGACGAGCTCGCGCACCTCGAAGTGCAGGACACCGGCAAGCCGATCGCGGAGGCGAGCGTCGTGGACGTCGTGTCGGGCGCGGACTGTATCGAGTACTTCGCGGGCCTCGCGGCGACGCTGCACGGCGAGCACTACGATCTGTCGGGCTCGTTCGCGTACACGCGGCGCGAGCCGCTCGGCGTCTGCGCGGGGATCGGCGCGTGGAACTATCCGCTGCAGATCGCGTGCTGGAAGGCCGCCCCCGCCCTCGCCTGCGGGAACACGATGGTGTTCAAGCCGTCGCCGCTGACGCCGCTGACCGCGCTGAAGCTCGCCGAGGTCTTCACGGAGGCGGGCGCACCGGCCGGCGTGTTCAACGTGGTGCAGGGGCACACGGAGGTCGGCCGGGCGTTGGTCGCGCACCCCGACGTACGGAAGGTCTCGCTGACCGGCTCGGTGCCCACCGGGCGGCGCGTGATGGCCGACGCCGCCGCGACGCTCAAACACGTGACGATGGAGCTCGGCGGCAAGTCGCCGCTGATCGTCTTCGACGACGCCGACCTCGACAACGCGGTGAGCGGCGCGCTGATGGCGAACTTCTACACGCAGGGAGAGATCTGCTCGAACGGCACGCGGGTGTTCGTGCACCGCGACGTCCGTGAATCCTTCGTCGCGCGGGTCGTCGAACGCACGGAGAAGATGATCGTCGGAGACCCGATGGATCCGAAGACCCAGATCGGCGCGCTGATCGGCGAGGAACACCTCGCACGTGTCCTCGAGTTCGTCGCGAAGGGCGCGTCGGAGGGGGCCCAGCTGCGCTGCGGAGGGCGCCGCGTCGAGGGCCTGCCGGGGTCTTTCATGCGCCCTGCGGTGTTCGACGGGTGCCGCGACGACATGACGATCGTGCGGGAGGAGATCTTCGGCCCGGTGATGGCCGTGCTGGAGTTCGGTGACGAAGACGAAGCCGTGCGCCGCGCCAACGCAACCGAGTACGGGCTCGCGGCGGGTGTGTTCACGAAGGATCTCAACCGCGCACACCGCGTCGCCGCGGCGTTGGAGGCGGGGACGGTCTGGATCAACAACTACAACGTGTCGCCGATCGAGGTTCCGTTCGGCGGCTACAAACAGTCGGGGCTCGGGCGCGAGAACAGCCTCGCGACGATCGAGCACTACACGCAGCTCAAGACCGTGTACGTGGAGCTCGGCGACGTCGAGGCGCCCTTTTGAGGCGACTCGCCCTCCTCCTGGCGCTGGGCGCGTGCACGAAGAAGGCGCCGGAGCCCGCGCCGCCGCAGCCCGAGCGTTTCGTCGGCGGCATCCAGGTCAACGAACCCGACCACCTCGTGTGGCTGACGAAGCTCGCGGACGCGGGGTTCGACACGGTGGAGCTCACCGTCTACGCGACGCAGGAGGACTGGGACTCCGCGCGCCTGCGGCTCGGGGGCGACGAGCGCGCCGTCGCGGCGGAGATGCGCCTCGCGAAGACGCTCGGGCTGAAGGTCGTGTTGATCCTCCGCGTCGCGCTCGACCACGCGTACCCACGCAACCGCTTCCTCTGGCACGGGATGATTCACCCGCGCGATGACGACCTGGACGCGTGGTTCGATCGCTACGGTGAGTTCGTCGACAAGTGGGCGCGCATCGCCGCGCGCGAGGGCGCCGACGTCCTCGGCATCGCGAGTGAGATGAGCGCGCTGACCAACACCCAACCCGTCACGACGATCCCGGATCTCGAACGTTACTACCTCGACCCGACCGAGCAGGCGCGCTCGCACGCGGCGGTCATCGACTCCGAAGAGCTCGAACCGCGTCACCTCGCCGCCGCCGGCGCGGGGGACTACGTCGACGCCGCGGCGTACCTCCGCGATCAGTCCGCCGCGTGGCGCGAGTGGGCCGAGATCACGGCGCACCTCGGCGCGCCGGATCCGATCGCCGCGATCAACGCGCGCCGTGCGCGGCTCGACAAGAAGTGGCGCGCGCTGATCGAACGAACGCGCCGCTCGTTCCCGGGTAAGCTGACCTACGCCGCGAACTTCGATCAGTACGCCGGTGTCGGGTTCTGGGACGCCCTCGATCTCATCGGCGTCAACGCGTACTTCCCGCTGCGCGAGGGGCTCGACCCGACCGACCGCGCGACGCTCGCCAAGGGGTGGCGCCGCGCGCTCGACGGCATCGCCGCCTTCCGGCGCACCCGAAAGCTCGAACGACACCCCGTGCTCTTCACGGAGCTGGGGTACCGGCCGTGCCTCGGCGCGACCTCCGCGCCGTGGGCGAGTGGTGTGTTCGACGTGCTCTACCTCGGCGGCACCCCGAAGCTCGTCCTCTGGCCGGAGCGCCCCGAGGCCCCCGACGAGCGCGCGGTGGCCGTGCACGCGCTCGCGGACGTGGCGCCCGACTACGAGGACTTCTTCGCGGGCGTCTTGTACTGGAAGCTCTCGACCCAGCCCGGGCACACCGCGATCGAGCCGTTTGTGCTGGTGATCGACGACACGGTCGCGGATCCGATGCGCCCGGCCCTTCTGCGATTCACCGCGGACGCCAAGATCGGTAAGGTGCGCGAGTGAGGAAACCGCTCCTGCTCCTGGCCGCGCTCACGTTCGCGGCGCCGTCGGTGGCCCGGGCCGCGACGAAACCCACCGTCGCGATTCTCTACTTCGACTACCAGGGCAAAGACGATCAGATGGGCCTCCTGAAGAAGGGGCTCGCGCAGATGTTGATCTCGGATCTCTCTGGGAGCGAGGCGTACCAGATCGTGGAGCGCGATCGCCTGCAGGAGATCCTCGACGAGCTGAAGCTCGGCCGCTCCAAGTCGATCGACAAGAAGACCGCCGCGAAGGTCGGCAAGCTCCTCGGCGCGCGGTACATGGTCCTCGGCGGGTACTTCGACGTGATGGGGATGCTCCGGATCGACGCGCGCGTCGTCGAGGTGGAGACCGGCAAGATCATCAAGTCGGTCGGCACGAACGGCGCGCCCGACACGTTCATGGATCTGGAGCAGAAGCTCGTGGGTGAGCTCGCGACCGTCCTCGACACGCAGCTCGAGGTGAAGGCCGCGCCGAAGCGCCGCAAGAAGAAGAAGACCACCAAGCGCCCGAAGAAGCTCCCGATGAAGACCGCCCTCACCTACGCGAAGGCGCTCGACGCCAAGGACCGCGGCGACAAGAAGACGGCGAAGGCCGAGCTGAAGAAGGTCGTCGCCGCGCAGCCCGACTTCTCGCTCGCGCAGGTCGACCTCACCCAGCTGATGCAGTGATGCGGGCGCGCCTCTTCATCTTCGCGAGCCTCGTCGCGTGTGGCGGCACCGAGAACCGCGACGGCCCGACGCCCGACCCTCCGAAGTTCGAGGGCGACTGCCCGACCTTCGTCAGCGGCGAGAACACCATCTCCTCCTCCGGCGAAGACCGCCGCTTCCTCGCGCGGGTTCCGCAGACCCCCGACGGCGCACCGGTAATCTTCACGTGGCACTGGCTCGGCGGCGAACCGGACCAAGCGATCGACTGGACCGGCCTGACCGGCATCAGCGCCACCGACAACGTCTGGGTGATCTCGCCGTTCACCGCCGCCGGCTCCGGCGCGATGTGGGACCAGAGCGCGCCCGCCGCCGACAACGTCGACATCCGGCTCTTCGACGACGTGCTCGCGTGCCTCACGTCCGAGCACGACGTGGACCTCGACCGCGTCTGGGTCACCGGCCACAGCATGGGCGCGCTGTTCATCAGCGAGCTCGTGCAACACCGCGCCGGGCACATCGCCGCGTTCGCGCCGCTCTCCGGCGGCTTGATCGGCGACTACGACACCCCCGAGCGCGCGCTCCCCGGCATGTTGGTGTGGGGCGGCGACTCCGACGTGTGCTGCGGCGGCTTCGACTTCGCCGACCGCACCCGCCAACTCTCGAACGGCCTGCGCAACGACGGCAGCTTCATCGTCCACTGCGAAGGTGACTTCGGGCACCAGCTCCCGCCGATGCCCGACATGGTGTGGCCGTTCCTCCGCGACCACGTCCGCGGCGAGCCCTCTCCCTACGCGGACGGCCTCCCGGCGAACACGTTCCCGGACTGGTGCACGATCGCCGAGTGACTCACTCGGTGCTGCAGAGCGACTCCGCACCGGGGACGCCGAGCCGGCTCGCCTGACAGAAGTAGACGTTGGACTTCTCGGCTTCGCCCTTCTGACGCAGCGCCTGCCCGAGGACCATCGCGGTGGCGCCGTCCTTCGGGTTGCGGCGGAGCGCCTCCTCGAGATCCGCGATCGCCGCGTCGGTCTGTTGGTCGACCAACCGCGCGCGGCCGCGTGCGCCGTAGGCGACGTCGAAGTCCGGGTCCTGCGAGATCACCGCGTCGAGCTCCGCGATCGCTTCCTTCGTCGCGCCGGACTTCAGCAGCACGAGCCCCAGGTTGAACCGCGGCGCCAAGTAATGCGGCGCCGCCTTCGCCGCGCGCAGGTACGCGTTCTTCGCCGCGTCGAGATCGTTTTCGACCACGTGCAAGTTGCCTTTCAGGTTGTGCGGCTCCGCCCAGCTCGGACAGACCTTCGTCGCGTGGTCGACCGCGTCGAGCACCAACGCGGAGTCGGCGCCGGTGTACAGCCGCGCGCGCGCGAGCACCCCCCACAGCTCGGCGGACGGGCTCTGCTCGGCGTGCGGCTCGAGCAGCTTGCGCGCCTGGTCGTCCTCGGCGCGCGCGCCACGCGAACGACCGTCGGCGAGGAGCCCCATCGCCTGGACGAGGTTCTTCGCCTCGGCCGCGGACTTCGTGCGGCACGTCGCGGGTGGCGCCGGCTGTTTCGCGGCGTCGTAGGCCCGGTCGAGCGACGCGAGGTCGACCTTCTCTTCGACCGGGTCCGGATCGCCGCCCATCAGGTTCAAGGCGACGGCGCCGGCCACCGCGAGCACCACCACACCTCCGGCGATCGCGACCATCTTCGAACCGCCGCCCGACGAGGGCGCCGCCGGCTTCGCGGGCCCCGACGCGGACGCCGGCGGCTGCGGCACCGAAGCCCCGCCGTCGAGGTGCGCGGCGAGGTACCACTCCAACACGACGATCAGCGAGTTGAGGCTCGCGAGCGCCTCGTCGCGGGAGAACTCCACGCCCTGGCCGAACAGATCCTCGGAGTGATCGTGCGCGCCGACGTTGCCCCACGCCTGAATCGTCCGCGTGTGAACCTGGATGTTCGTGGGCAGCTCGTCCTTGAGTTTGTTGAGGAGCTGCTCCAGCGTCTGTTTGCCGGGCGTCTGCTTCTTCTTCGCGTAGATCGCGCGAAGCAGCGTCTCCACGACGAGCCGGGTGTTCTGCAGGACGCCGCGGTAGTCCGCGGCGCGTCCGCGGGAGCAGATGGCGTCGATGTCCGGGCGCGCGCGACCGAACGACGGCGCGAGGGTCTCCAGGCGCCGGATCTGTTCTTCGAGGTGTTTGTCGTCTGCCATGCTCACTTGCACTTCTTCAGGTAGTTCTTGCGGTACCCCGCCAGGTCCGTCGGGGACCCGTTCGCCGCGAGGTATTTCTTCGCCATCGACTCGAACAACGCGCAGTCCCCGCGCGTCCCGCCGTACAGGCCGGCGTGAATGTACACAAACGCCCAGAAATGATCCCGCAGCTTCCCGTTGCTCCGGCAGGCCTTCTCGATGCGCGCCACGGTGTCCTCGACCGCGGCGCGCCCGTACAGCGCAACACGGCCGCCGAGGTAGCTGTCGAAGCCCTTCCGAAACTCCATGTCCTCGCAGGTCTCGAACGCCTTCACGAACCCGGCGTAGCGCGAGCGGTAGTGGTCGTAGGCCATCCCGAGCTCGACCTGGATGCGCTTCTCGACGCGCGCGTACTGCGGCGACGTCGGGAACTCGTCGAGGATCTGCTGGAGCTTCCCGATCGCCTCCTCGGTGCGCTCGCGCGCGAGGAGCGCGTCGGCGTGGGAGGACATCGTGTCGATCACTTCGTACTGCAAGTGAGGTTGCGCCGTCAGCGCCGCCTTGCCGAGGCGGTACGCCGCCTCGAGCGCAGCGAAGCCCTGTTTCTCCAGCTCGGGGTGCAGCGTCGCCGGGACCGGCGCGATGACGTGACGATCCTTGCCGTCGTGCACGGCGCCGAACAACAGCAACGACGCGAGCGCCTTACGCGCCGTCACCGGTGACACGTTCGAGTAGGCCGGGACGCCGAACTTCTGCGCCTCCGCGTAGAGCTCCTGCGGGAGGCGCACGTCGGTGTTGAGGTGCATCTGCCCGGTGGAGAGCTTCTTCGTGAACTTCTTCGCGTAGCGGTCCTCCTCCTCGATGAGTTTCTCCGCGTTCACGCGGAGCGCGCCCATGATGCGTTCGACCGCCGCTTCGTGGCCGGGGATGACGTACCGAACGTTCGTCGCCGCGACGTGGGGATCGAGCGCACGCGCGAGGAACCACCCGAGCACCACGCGATACATCAGGTGGTGACGCGCCTTCATCTCGTCGTCGAGCGGGAGCGCGTTGCTCTCGAGGTGCGCGGAGGCGCGGCGCTCGAGCGACATGCCGCTCTGCTGGATCGCCTGCGTGCGCTTCTCCTTCGCGGCGGCGAGGCGCTTCACCATCTCGGCTTGTTTCGCGCGCGCGAGGACGAACGTCGGGTGTTTACGAACGAGCGCCTTCATGCGCGCGGTCGCGCTCGCGACGTCGCCCTGGTCGGCGAGGTCGACGCTCTTGCTGTACTCGAGCAACGACTCGACGTTCGGCACCCCGCCCACCTTCCGGCGCGGCGGCGCCTTCACCTCGAGCCCGGCGACGAAGCGCTCGACGAGCTCCGCCTGCAGCTCGAAGAGTTTGTCCTTGTTGCCCACGACCTTGTCCGCGACGACGATCTTCCCCGTCGCGATCTCGACCATCCGGATGTCGATGCGCATCTGCGGATCGATCGCAGCGAGCGCGCCGGTCACTGCGAACTTCGCGCCGAGGCCGCGCCCGATCTTCACCGCGGTCTTCGCGTCGAAGTACTTCGACTTCTGCAGAGCGAGCTCACCGAGCAACGACTCCAACTTGTCGCGCTCCACCACCTGCAGCCCCGCCACCGACGACAGGTCCGTGACCATCATGTCCGCGAGCCCCTTTTGCAGGACGTCGTAGTCGGCCTTGCCGGTGTTGTTGTCGAAGTAGAGGACGGCGACGACGCGCGGCTCGGCGCGGGCTTCGCCGGCCCAAGTGGCGAGCGTCGCGAGGAGGATCGAGGCCGGCACACGCATGACGCCGGGACGCTACGGCGCGCGGGACGCGAACGAAACCCGGCGATCGGTCGAGGCAGAATTCGCCCCGCGCGGCGTACTTCGGGCGTCGCTCACCGTTTTGCGCGCACGGGGAGGCTCGCGTATTCTCCGCGCCGCGCGGACGCCACAACCTCGTCCGCGGAGGGGGAGCGATGGTGAAGGGAACGGCGGTCGCCGCGTTGCTGCGCGAGGTGGACGACCCGAACGAGGAGCAAGGGCTCCGGGAGGTGATCGATCGCCTCGTCCAGAAGCTGAAGCCGTACGGCGTCCTGAGCGGAACGTTCCTGGTCGAGAACCGCGACGAAGTGAAGGCGATGCGCGACCTCGCGCGCCAACGCATACGGCAGTCGCCCCGCCAAGCCGCCGGCGCCCCCCTCGACGTCATCGAAGCCACGACGCGCGTCGCGCGCTACGCGATCTTCGACGTCGCGACCGACCGCAACCTCGACGACATCGTCGACGTCATCCGCAACGACTCCTTGGTCGCACAGGCGTTCGCGCAGGAGGGCCTGAAACCGGCGGCGCTGCCGATACCATTCTCGGACACCGTCCTCGCGAACCAGGTGCACCTCAAACCGGCCGCGCCGGACGCGGGCGTGGACGCGTACACGGCCTGGTGTGTCCCCGGCGGGCTGGGCGAAGGCGCGCAGTGCCTCGTCCTCGACGCGGGCGGTTGGCAGGGGCTGGAGTCCGGAGGCGGACACCCGGACCTGTCACACTTCTCGTTCCTCACCGGGTTCGCGACCTCCGGAACCACCAGCGGCGACCACGGCACGCAGGCCGCGGGGACGGGCTTCGCGCAGGTCGACGGCAGCTACGCCGTGGGTGTCGCTCCGCAGGTCTCGAACCCGCGCGCCGCGACGGTGACCTCGGAGTCGGCGATGGTCGCCGCGATGACCGCCGCGGCGTCGACGCTGCAACCCGGCGACGTGGTCGTCATCCCGCTCGCGCTGGTCATCAACGGTGGGCCGGTGGAGATGGACCCGAGTGTCTACGCCGCGATCGTGTCGCTGACGGGGCTCGGGATCATCGTCGTGGAGGCGGCCGGCAACGAGGGCGACGATCTGGACTGGCTCACGTTCGGCGGAGCGCCGGTGCTGCACCCGACCGCGGGGCACGCGGACTCGAAGGCGATCATCGTGGGCGGCTCGGGTTGGCTCGACCCGACGACCTTCGACGTCGTGCCGCTCCATCAGTGGCAGGACTCCAACTACGGCGCGCGGGTCACGGTGTTCTCGTGGGCGCTGGGCGTCGAGGCGTCGGCGCACAACGGCATGACCTGGAACACCGCCGAGTTCCAGGGGACGTCATCGGCGTCTTCGATCATCGGTGGCGTCGCGGTGGCGCTGCAGTCGATCAAGAAGGCGTTCGACGGCGTGCCGTACTCACCGTCGCAGCTTCGCACGCTGCTGTCCGACCCGACGCTCAACACGGCGGCGGTCGGCTCCACGGCGTGGCCGTTCCCGAAGATCGGCGTGCAGCCGAACCTCGGCGCGATCATCGCAAACCAGTTCCCGACGTACGAGCTGGGCGACGCGTACGCGCGGGACAACGTGACGGACATCGGCATCGCGCACTCGGGTCCGCTGTCGTCGAGCCCCGACATCCTCTACGCGACTTCGGTGCCCGTGGATCCGGAGGCGTCCTGGGGCGCGGGGAGCGGCAACGAGAACGCATACGTCGGCGGGTCGGTGGATCCGAACGTCGACCACCACATGTTCCTGCGGGTGTTCAACCGCGGCACGGTGCCGGCGTACGACGTGCGCGGTAAGATCTACTGGTCGGAGGTCTCGACGCTCCCCGACCCGGGCAACTGGAAGCCGATCGGCGAGGTCGGCCCGGAGGACGTCGATGCCCCTGGCCCTCGCATCCTCGGACCGGTGACGTGGCCGGCGAGCCAGATCCCGGGGCCCGGACACTACTGCTTCGTCGCGACGCTGAGGTCGCGCTGCGAGGAGGAACCGGCGCTCGGCTCCGGCGCGACGTGGAACGACTACGTCGACTTCGTCCGCGGGAAGAACGGCGTCGTATGGCGCAACTTCAACGTCCCGGACCTGAGCGCGTCGATGGACGGCGGAGGCGGCGGCTTCTTCCGCTTCCCGTTCGAGTTCGGCGGCGCGTTCGATCGCCCGCGACGGATGCGCCTCGACCTCCACGCACGCCTCGGCGTGGGGACGCGCATGATCCTGCTCGTCCCCGCCACCCTCGCGAAGCTCACCGGCGCGCGCCGTCCGACGCGCGACGAGCTGAAGCGTTGGCGAATCGCCAAGGACCAAGTCGTCGTCGACGTCGAGGCGCGCCGTCACCGGCTCTTCGACGCCCTCATCGGCGCGAAGACCCGCGGGCGCATCGAAGTGATCGTCGAGGTGAAGGACCGTGATGCGCAGCGCCGGATCGGAGAGGTGGCGGCGATTCAGTCGTGGGGGAAGCTGGAGCTGGGCCGGGTGACTTGGCGCCTGATGTCGAAGCCGCGGGGGCCGGACCTGAAGCAGGGCTGACTTCGTCAGCGGCTGGGTCAGGGCTCGATGCAGCCGCAGCCGCAGCTGTCGTCGAACTGGACGCACTCCTCGGGGCACGTGAACGAGATCTTGTCGCAGGTCTCGCGGTCCGTGCCGAGGTAGTGGACGTTGGCGTCGTTCGGGTCGGGGCACTGCGTCGGCATCGCGGAGGCGATGCAGCCGCAACCGCAGTCGAGGACGAACTGCTCGGCGTCGGCCGGGCAGGTGAACGTGATGCCCTCGCAGACCTTGGACTCGCGGCTGACGAACATCACCAGCGGGTCGTCGTCGGACGGGCACGTCACCTCCGGCGGCTCCGGAGCGATGCAGCCACAGCCACACGCGAGGCTGAACTTCTCGTTGTCGGCCGGGCACGTGAAGTCGATCGCGCCGCACACGGCGCCGTCCTGGCTCACGTAGAGGACCGACGGGTCGTCGATCGCCGGGCACGTCACCTGCGGCGGCTCGTCCATCTCACAGCCGCAACCACACGCGAGGTTGAACTTCGTGTGGTCGGCCGGGCAGTCGAAGTCGATCAGCTGGCACGTCGCGGTGTCGTTGGAAAGGAAGAAGCCGTCCTCGGGGTTCGGGCACTCTTCGGTCGGTGTCTCGTCGGTCGGGCACTGGTTCTGACGATCGTCGAAGCGATCGTCCTGCCAGCTGTCCCACTCGTCGTCGTCGTGGGGACCGTCGTGGAACTCGGCGACACAGCCGGTCGCGAGCGGGAGGCCGAGGACACAGGGGAGGATGAGCGTGCGAAGGATTGCGTTCTGCATGGGGGTCGTCTCCTTACGGAGCCTGTCGCTCCGCCTTTCGACACCCTTCGTTGCGACCGCGTTGTCTTTTTATGATCCACACTCGAAACGATCGAGACCCCATCGCTGGAGAGTCTTCTTCGCTTCGTCGATCCCGCGATCGGAGAGCGCCTCGAGGCACGCGCGCGAACGGCACGGCGACGCCGCACGGTCGAGCTCACACAGCGTGAGCGCCGCCTGCACCGCGACTTCGCCCTTCCCGCTCGCGAGCGCCGCGAGCTCCTTTTCCGCCGCGTCGACGTTGTCGAGGTGGAGCGCCCACAGCCGCGCGCGTTCGTAACGCACGACGTTCTGCATCTCCCCGGTCGTGTACGTGAGCGCCTCCGTGTAGACGCCCGCCGCCGCCGCGTGACGGCCGTCGCGGACGAGCGACTGCGCCTTCAACAGCGACGCCATGGGATCGGGTTTGGGCGCGGGCTTCGGCTTCGGCTTCGTGACCTTCTTCGTCGGCTTCGGCTTCGCCGGTGGCGGCGTCGGCTCGTAGTCGAGGAAGTCGTCCGCGTGGTGATCCGTCGAAGCGATCTCCTCCGCCGGCTTCGGACCGTGCACCCCGAACGCCTGCGCCTGCCCGGCTTCGAGCGTGCGCTCCTCACCGTGCGACCGCACCTTGATCTTGCCGCTCACCACGCCGACCACGGTGTCCTCGCCCGGGTGGGTCTCGACGTAGAACCGCGTCCCGACCACCTCGATCGAGACCTCCGGCGCCTCGATCTCCAGCGACCGCCCGCGCCCGCCTTCGAACGACATCACCGCGAAGCCGCGCGTCACCTTCACGCGCGTCTTCTTCGGGCTCTCCTGCTTCACACGACCGTTCCAGTCCTCGCTCGCGACGACGCGCAGGTGCTCGGTGGGTTGCGATCGTTTGACGACCGGCGGCGCGGGCGGCGCCGGGAGCTCGGGCACCTCCATCGTCCGCGACGCCTGGAGCACGCCGGGCGACGGCTCCGGCGCAGGCGCCTCGGCCGGCCTCAACACGAACATCGCGACGGCCGCGGCGGCCGCCATCGCGGCCACCCCGGCGCCCCACCACACGGCGCGACGCGGACGCGGCTCCATGTACGGCTGCAGCCGCCCCACCATGCGGTCGAGATCCGCGGCCGGGACTTCGGGGTCCCAGTCCCGCGCGGCACCGAACGAAGCGGAGTATTCGTCGAGGAGCGCGCGACACCCATCGCAGCGCTCGACGTGCGTCTCCACCCGCTGCGACTTCAACGGGTCGAGCTCGCCCAACGCGTACTCCATGAGCATCGCGCGCGGTCCGCGGCAGCCTCGCTCGGTCACAGCGTCACCTCACGGGTCGAGGACAAAGGGACGCGCGCCTTCTCCTGCTGCTCGAACCACGCGGCGAGCTCGGCGCGGCCGCTCTTCACCTGCGAAGCGACGGTCTGCAGCGGACGGCCGACGGACTCGCCGACCTCCTTGAGTGTGTAGCCCTCGATGTCGTGGAGGATCACCGCGATGCGCTTCTTGGGATCGAGCGTCTGCAGTCCGCGGTACAGCTTCTTGCGCGACTCGTTCTGCGCGTAGCCGCTCTCGACGTCGTCGCCGCAGGCGATCAGCTCGAGGTCGGCGTGCGAGCGCACCTCGCGCTCGCGGTACTGCATCCGCATCTCCTGGTACGCGACGTTGAGCGTGATGCGGTGGATCCAAGTCTTGAGCTTCGACTTGCCGCGGAACTTGTCGAGCGAGCGGATCACTTCGACGAAGACGGCCTGGAAGACGTCGTCGATGTCGGCGCTCGGTCCGAAGATGCGGCGGAGCTGCTTCGCCACGTCCTCGGCATGGTCGCGTACGACCTGGTCGGGCTTCAACGCCATCGATACTCCACACCCACCGCCGCGCCGACGCTGACGAAGGGATCGACGAACCGCTGGTTACCGAAGTTGTACGCGCCGCGCACCACGGCGAAGTCGGCCTTGAGCTCCGCAATGAAGCTCGCGCCGTCCGAGTCACCGACGTAGAACGGCAACGAGCTCCGAGCGAACGGTCCCGTCAGGACGCGGACGCCGGCGGAGGTCGAGTCGGCCGTAACGAGCTGCAGGTCGAGCGTCGCGCGCGCGCCGAGCTCGAGGGGGACGTCGAGCAGCGGCTGCATGCTCGCCATCGCGGTGAGCGGGACGTGCGCGATGTGCACGTCGAGGCTCGCCGTCGGCGACGTCCGGAACGCGCGATCAATGCTGTAGTACGCGAGCTCGCCGCCGACCGTCAGCCAGCGGTTGAACGTGTACTGCAGCTGCGCGGCGGGGCCGAAGCCCAGCCCGCCGTCGACGGTGCCGCGCGCGAGGACGGCCGCGGTGATCGCACCGGGCGACGGCGGCGAACGGTTCGCCCACATCGTCGCGAAGTTCTCGTACAGGCGGGGGTCCATCACGTCGCCGGTCGCGGTCGGCGTCACGGTCGTGGGCGTCGGCGGCGGACCGGCGGGGCTCGAAGGCGTCGCCGGGGGCTCCGGCGGTGCGGGCGGCTCGGGCGCGGCGTCGGCCTCCGCGTTCGCCGCGGCGATCTCCTCGCGTGCCTTGGTGCCCTCCGCCATGTCGTCGAGCATCTCTTCGACCGTCGGCGCCGGCGGCATCGCGGCGAGCGCGCGTTCGATCGAAGAGCGAATCGCGAGCCAAAGGATCGCGCGCCCCGAAGTCGGGTCCGCCACCACGACCTCACGTTCGACGTGGGTCGCCTCACGCTCGGCGACCCGAAGCAGCACCAGCTCGGGCGTGCGCCACATCAGCGTGACGAAGAAGTGTCGCCCGCCCTCGGTGATGGGCGGCGTGTTCGACACCTCGACACCCCACGACTCGCGGATGCGCTCCGCGAGGAAGACCTCGACGTCGGCCAGGTCGCGTTTGTCGACGGCGGTCGAAGTGCGGATGCTCTCGAGGATCAACGCATCGCCGCTGTCGGCGGACGGGGTCTGGCTCAGCGCGGCCAGAACGACGAGCGATGCGATGGGTGCCATGCCTCTTCTCCTTCGTTCCCGCGAACGACCGGATTTATGATCGTCGGGCCCCAGAAGAACCGATTCACGACGAATTTTGTCCCCTGTGAGCGCTCACATGTCGGGTAGACCCTCAAAACCGAGAGGTTTCGTCGATCTTTTTTCGTCGGCCCTCCAAGGCCGCAGCCGCAGGCGGGGTCCCGGCCAAAACGAGAACGGCTGAGACACGCGCTCACCACGTCGACGGCGATGAACAGGTGACAACGTCCGCGCGCTCTTTCGACGTCGCGCGCGAATCGATCATCGCGGAAGCAAGTGCGCGCGACGATGCAAGTCAACTTGCGCGGCGTGCAGCAACACGCTGCCACGCGAACTGGTTGGTATCACGAACCGAAAGGAAGGACGTTCTGGCACCAGCGACGCAGCGTGTGTTGGCGACGCATGACTTTCGGGATCCGCTCTCATCGGACAAGCGTCGAGTCGCGCGTCACCTAGGCCCAAGCAACAGTGCGCCGCGCATCGTTGGGGGGAATTGGGAAACACACATCAACGACCAATGACCGAAGGGACAAGGGGAACGAAGTGACAGATAAGTCGATGAAGCTCAGGTGGTGGACGAGCCTCGCGTGTAGCGCGGTGCTCGCGGCGTGTAGCGGACCTGTTGACCAGGGTCCGCAGGAAGGGAACGCACCCGACGAAGTCGGGTCCGTCGACGTCTCGCTCGTGAAGGAGGGCGACTTCGACGACGTGAAGACGTTCGACGTCATCCGCGCGAACAACCCGATTCAGGACCGCTACATCGTGGTCTTCTCGTGGAGCGGCGCCGACGCGGACCGCATCATCCAGAAGGTCAGCGCGCGCAGCGGCGTCGAAGTGCATCACGTCTACAAGAAGGCGCTGAGCGGCTTCGCAGCGACGATGCCGGAGCACGTCGCGCAGGAGCTCGTGCGTACGCCGGGCGTCGCGTTCGTCGAGCAGGACTCGATCGTGTCGTTGGGGGCGACGCAGAGCGGCGCAACCTGGGGCCTCGACCGCATCGACCAGACGGACCTCCCGCTGGACGGTGACTACAACTACGACTTCGACGGCACCGGCGTGCACGCGTACATCGTCGACACCGGCATCCGCGCGAGCCACAACGAGTTCAGCGGTCGCGTCGGCAACGGCTACGACTTCGTCAGCAACGACAGCAACCCGAACGACTGCAACGGGCACGGCACCCACGTCGCAGGGACCGTCGGCGGCACCACCTACGGCGTCGCGAAGAACGTGACGCTGCACGGCGTCCGCGTGCTGAGCTGCAGCGGCTCCGGCTCGAACTCCGGCGTGATCGCCGGCGTCGACTGGGTCGCGACGAACCACCAGTCCCCGGCCGTCGCGAACATGTCGCTCGGCGGCAGCGCGTCGACCGCGCTCGACAACGCCGTCAACGGCGCGGTCGCCGCGGGCGTGACGTTCGTCGTCGCCGCCGGCAACGACAACAGCAACGCGTGCACGCAGTCGCCGGCGCGCGCTGCGGACGCGATCACCGTCGGTTCGACGACCAACTCGGACGCACGTTCGAGCTTCTCGAACTACGGCAGCTGCGTGGACATCTTCGCGCCCGGCTCGAGCATCACCGCGGCCTGGTACACGTCGAACAGCGCGACCAACACGATCAGCGGCACGTCGATGGCGTCGCCGCACGTGGCGGGCGTCGCGGCGCTGTACCTGGACGACAACCCCGGCGCCACGCCGAGCCAGGTCACCGCCGCGATCATCGACAACGGCATCAGCAACACCCTCTCGAACGTCGGCTCCGGCTCGCCGAACCTGATGCTCTACAGCATCTTCGACGGCTCCAACCCGCCGCCGCCTCCCCCGCCGCCGCCGCCGCCGCCGGGCGCGCCGTGCTCGGGCTGTGAGGCCTACTCGGGCTCGCTCTCCGGTTCGGGTGACTGGGAAGCGCAGCCGAACGGCAACTACTTCTACGCGTCGTCGGGCACGCACCAGGGCTGGCTCGAGGGACCGTCGGGTACGGACTTCGACCTGCGTCTGATGCGCTGGGGCGGCTTCGGCTGGTACACGGTCGCGTCGTCGCTGTCGGCTTCGTCGAGTGAGTCGATCACGTACTCGGGCGGCTCCGGGTACTACTACTGGCGGATCACCAGCTACTCCGGGAGCGGTAACTACGACTTCTGGATGTTCCGTCCGTAAGTCGTAGCGAGCTCAGGTCGGCGGCACGCGGTGACTTCGGTCGCGGTGCGCCGACCTGAGCGGACCGCCGTAGCGGTGGTAGTCCTCGAACAGGTGGAAGAGCTTCGCGATCTCCGCCGTTCGGTGCCCCGCCTCGACGCGTTCCCGCCCCGCCTGCGCCATGGTGTCGAGCGTCGTGCTCGGCGACGTCAGCGCTTCCTTCAGCGCGTCCGCGATGTGGTCGACGCTCCCCGACGGGATCAACCAACCCGCGTCGTTCTTCATGAGCTCCGGGATGCCGGCGATCATCGTCGTGATCACCGGGCGCCCCAGCGCGAGCGACTCCATGATCACCACCGGTAGCCCCTCGGCGAGGCTCGGCAGCACCATCGCGCGTGCGGCGAGCAATCGACGACGCACTTCAGCTTCGCCGACCCACCCGGTCACTTCGACGTACTTCCCGAGGTCGTGCTCCGCGATCTTCTTCTCCACCTCGGGGCGCAGCTCACCGTCACCCGCGAGCACGAGCTTGGCGTCGAGGCCGTCGTCGATGATCCGCGCGAAGGCGTCCAGGAGCAGCAGATGCCCCTTCGGTGCGGTGAGCCGCCCGACGCAGACGATCGACTTCGAGGTCGCAGGCACGGGGACCGCCGCGTCGAAGAACGAATCGTCCACCGTGCAGCGCACCACCTGGATCTTGTCCCAGTGGTCCGGCCCCACCCAGCGGCGCAGCTGCCCCGAACCGTAGTGCGACACCGCGCGCACGAAGCTCGCGTCCTCCATCTTCTCGCGCAGGCTGATCGCGAGCGGCTCGTCGAACTCCCCTGGGCCGTGGATGCTCACGCTGTACGGGATGTTCGTCAGGCACTTCACCAGCCGCGCGACCGCCGCCGAGTTGAGGCCGAAGTGCACGTGCAGGTGATCGATGCGCTCGCGCATCAGCAGCCGCGCGATGAACGCGGCCTCGGCGAGGTACGCCCCGTGACGAATCGCGCCGCGATCACTCTTCGCCCACATGCGCCCGCTCATCTCGACGGCGCGGCGGTACCGAATCGGATGCAGCGCCGCGATCTCTGCGGTCGCCGCGGCGAGCTCGGCGGGTGAGCGATCGAGCACTTCGATCGTCTTCGCTGCCTCACGAACGTCCGCCGGATCGACGACCGATTTTCCGCCGCCGCGGATCGCGACGCGCAACACGGGCCGGCCCGAGAGGCGCTCGATCTCCAGGATCTCGCGCCGGATGAACGAGTGACTCGCCTTCGGATACTCGCTGACCAGGTAGGCGAGACGGGGGAACGGCGACGCGGCCTCGGACATCGAAGTCGGGCGGAAGTATGCGCCGCGCGACGGGCGTTGCAACGAGGATCTTACCCTCGCCCGCCTTGCCTTCGTATTCCTGGCACACCACCATCCGACTGCGCGATGGACCGCACGACCGCCCTGTCCTGGTGCCTCGCGCTGGCCGCGTCGATCTACCTGGCGGTGCGGCTCGCCCCGATCGTCGACGACCTGCACGCGGTCGGCGACTACGACACGGCGGAGTACTACGCGATCGCGCGCAACCTCGCCCGCGGGGATGGCCTGACCGACCCGGTCCGCTGGCACCACCTCGGCGACTCCCCGCACGTCGTCCGCCCCGCGGGTGACTACCACTCCGCCTTCTGGCCGCTCGTGCTGGGGACGTTCATGGCGGTGTTCGGCCACTCGCAGCGGGTCGCGTTGTGGATCGTCTTCGCCCTGGGGCTGTTGCTCCCGCCGCTCCTGTTCTTCCTGGCGCGTCGGCTCGATCCGCGCTCGCAGTGGGTCGCGCCGACGTTCGCGGCGGTCGTCGTCGCGAGCCTCGGGCGGCTGCACCCGACCCTCGTCTCCCCCGACATCACCCTCGCCTACCAGCTCAGCACGATGGGGGGCCTGTTCGCATGGATGACCCTCGGCGACTCGCCGCGCGCCCGCGTGCTCGCCGGGTTCCTGCTCGCGTCACCGCTCTACTTTCGCGGGGAGGGTTTCGTCGGCGTCGCCGCGGTCCTCCCGGTGATGCTCTTCGCCAAGGAGACCTGGCGCGTTCGTTCGAAACGAATCGGCGCCGTGCTCGCGGGCGCCGCGATCGTGTGGCTTTCGATCGGCCTGTACTCCCTCGTCGCGGTCGGTGACTTCACGCCGAAGCCGCGCTCCGCCACGTTGGTCATGACGTCCTACGCCGACATCTTCGCGATGACGACGGAGCCCTCGTTCGACACCTGGTGGGCGCAGGGCGCGGCCCAGCTCTGGTCGGTGCGCACCGCGACGCTCGCGCAGCACCTCGACGCCATCTACACGCAGCTCCCGCTCGGGTTGATGGTGCTGGCGGGCGTCGGCACGGTCATCGCCCTCGTCCGCAGGAACGGTCGTGCGATCGCGGTCGCGCTCTTCGTGGTGCTCACCGTCGTGGTGCCGATCGCCCTGGTGCCGATCGTCGCGAGCCGCGACCGCGTCGCGCTGAACGTCGCGCCGCCGCTCGTGGTCCTCGCCGGTGTCGCGCTCGCCGAGCTCGACGCCCGCATCCCGAAGCGCTTCGTCGCGTGGGCCCCCGCCGCCGCGCTCGGCCTGGTGTGCGTCGCGTGGCACGCGCCGTTCGCGTGGCACCCGAGCGGGAAGCTCCGCAGCTTCGTTCAGTTCTCGCGCCCCGCGATCTACGACACCCTCGCCCGGCACGTCCCGGCCGGGAGCGTCGTCATCGCCGAGGACCCCTGGCACGCCGCCATCCACCTCGACGTCGGCGCCGCACATATCCCCGGCGACGGGCGCGCCGGCATCGTGCGGGCGATCGAGGTCTACGAACCCGACTTCGTCCTGACCATCGTGAACACCCCCCGGGACCGCATCGTCGCCGGCCTGAAGGACCGCGTGGCCGGGCGCACGACGGTCGGCCACATCATCGTGAACCGCCTGAAACCACAGGTGCCAGGTTCGGGGCGAAAGCCGTAGACTCCCCATCGTGTCGGTGCGCGCGTACGGATGTCTGGTCGGCCTGGCCCTCGCCGCGTGTACGTCCGACCCGATCGACCAACCCCCGCCGCCGCGCTACGAGCCGTGCTGCACCCCCGACCCGGAGGACCCGCCGGACGTCTGCTTCGCGCACCTGGAGATCGAGGAGTTCTCCGGCCCCTGGAACGTGCAGCGGAACATCGCGCCGTTCTACGGCCAGGGGTTCGCGACCTCGCCCTCCGCCGGCGTCGCCGACACGGTGATGCGCGCGGAGGTGAAGCTCACCGCCGGCCGCTACGTCGTGTGGACGCGCGGCTTCCGCGACTTCCTCCCGCGCGACTGGCGAGTGTCGGTGAACGGGTCGACGCTCGCCGCGACGCACCAAGCGTTCGGAGGCGCGCCCGGTTACGTCTGGGTGCGCGCCGGTGAAGTCGACGTCGACGCGGAGCTCGCGGAGGTCGTCGTGCACGACGTCGGCGAGAGCTTCGAGGTCGCGGACGCGATCGCGATGTCCTCGGACCTCGACTACGACCCGCACGAAGACGAAGACGCGTGGCGGGTCATCGACGTTCCGCTCGCCACCACGATGATGAAGGACAGCGTGCTCGACCGCATGGCGAGGACCCGCGCGGACATCCCGGTCGCCGCGACCGCGCAGGCGTTCGAGCGTCGGCGGGAAGAGGTGCGCGCCCGGGTGCTGGAGTCGATGGGGCTCCTCGAGACGCCAACGCGAAACGACCTCGACGCGCAGATCGTCGGCACGATCGAGCTCGACGGCTACCGCATCGAGAAGCTCCGTTACGAGAGCCGACCGGGGATCATCGTCACCGCGCACGTCTACGTCCCGGAGGGGCCCGGTCCGTTCCCGGTCGTGGTGTCGCCGATCGGGCACTACTACGCGTACGCGAAGGCAAGCCCGTACGTCGCGCCGCGCGCGCACGGGTTGGCGAAGCTCGGGTTTGCGTCGTTGGTCTACGACGCGTTCGGCCAGGGCGAGCGCGACGTCGGCGGGCACAGCCACGACGAGGGTTGGCGTCTCGGCCTCACGGGGCACTCGAACCTGTCGATCATGGTCTGGGACACCATGCGGGTGATCGACTACCTCGAGACGCGCAGCGACATCGACACCTCGCGCATCGCGGTGACGGGCGCGTCCGGCGGCGGGCTCAACTCGCTGTACACGTCGATCGCCGACGAACGGATCTCGGCGTCGCTCCCGGTCGTGTACGTGACGGGCTTCGAGGACATCGTCGACGCCGACCTCCTGCACGACGCCTGCACGTACCAGTGGGGCGTCGCCGGTTACACGAACATGGGTGAGATGGCGGGCCTGTTCGCGCCGAAGCCGCAGCTGATGATGGCCGGCGACCGCGACCCGCTCTTCCCGTCCGACGGCACGCTCCGCCAGCACGATCAGGCGACGCAGATCTACGCGCTGTACGACGCGGACGACGACGTGCGTGTGTTCGTCGCGCAGTCCGACCACGAGTACCACCTGTCGATGCGCGAGCGGCTCTACGGCTTCGTCACCGAGCACTTCGGTCCGGGCGACGGCGCGCCGATCCCCGAGCCCGCGTTCACGCTGCCGAACCCCGCGGACTCGAACCTCCGCGTCTACGAGCGTGGCTACATCGACACGCCCGAGACGCCGCGCTCACTCGCGCAGCGTTGGGCGGAGGACGCGATCGCCGCGCTGCCGCCGCCGGAGCAAGTGTCGGTCACCGCGCTGCGCACGGCGATCGAATCGACGCTCCTCCCGCGCAAGATCGACTACGTGCCGGAGGTGACGGAGGTGGCGCCGTACGTGACAGCGTCGGGTGAGTCGATCACCCGCCTGCGCTTCGACGTCGATCCCGGCATAGCGCTCGGCGGATTCATCCGCGCCGCGGGCCCGGGTGCGCCGGTCGTCGTGGTCGTCGACGGCGGCGGTATCACGCGTCCGGAGCCCATCCTCGCGCGCGCACCGGAGGACGTGACGCTCGTGTACGTCGCGCCGCGCGGTGACGGCGAGTCTTCGTGGAACGAGGACCTCGCGACGAACGACTACTACATGCTCGGCGAAGCGCTCCTCGCGCAGCGCGCGCTCGACATCGCGAAGGTGCGCCGCGCGCTGCGGAGCTACCCGGCGACCGCCGACTCCGCCGTGGGCCTGCTCGCGATCGGCGAGCACGCCGCGCTCTACGCCGCGTTCGCGCAGGCGATGTACCTCGAGTACGACGCCGTCGCGCTCGGCCCGGTGATGACCACGTTCATGGAGACGTTCCTGCGCACCGTGCCCGCGATGACCCGGGTGTTCGGGCTCCTCGAGCAGGCCGACATGCCGCAGGTGTTGTGGCTCGCCGGTGAGCAGCCGATGTCGGTGGTGTTGGCGAACGACGTCTACCGGCAGTACGCGGGCCCGTGGGTGGGTGCGCTCGACGGGCGGGTGCGGATCGTCGACGACGCCTCGTTCGACGCGGGGGTGACGTGGCTGACGGAGACGCTCAACTGATCCGCGCCTCCGCCGGCCCTCACAGCTCGTCGGACCAGCCGAAGTCGTAGAGGGCCGCTTCGACGTCGAGGTGCCCCACGAGATCGATCGAGCGGTCGCGGTACAGCCCGCCGAGCTTCGACTTCAGCTCGTCGTCGTCGAGGCGGTTGCCCTGGCGGAGCATGATCATCCCCTGCATCACGCGTGTCCCCTCGCGTTCGTACCCGGGGACGTCGTCGTAGTCCTCGATCGCGTCGATGGCCCAGTCGGCCGGTTCTCGGTCCCGCGTGATGGCCCAGGCGAGCTCGCGGACGGCGTCGTCGATCGAGTAGGGCGCTTCGAGCTCGGGCGCGACCGGCTGGATGGCCTCCCAATAGGGCGGGTTCTGCAGCTGGCCCGCGATGCGCCGCAGCTCGTAGTGCGCCGCGAGGAAAGCGCCGGGCGACAACGTCTCCACCAATTCGGCGAACCCCGCGATGCGAATCCTCCACTGGTTCGCCGCGCTCTGGTCACACGTGGTGGTGGGGAACGGCTCGTCCTCGCAGTCGAACCAGCGCACGGGGACGACGCAGCGCCGATAGAGCTCGATGGCGTCGGCGCGGGTCTGAAGCGGGCTCGACGCCATCGCTTGGTCGCAAACGTCGAGGAGCACCTCCGGGACCTGTCGGTTCGAGACAAGCGACGTCCCGGAGTTGAACAGGTGCACCTCGTGGCGGGAGATCGCTTCGTCGTCTTCGAGGTCGACCAGCTCCGGGAACGCTGGGGTCGTCGAGGTCGAGGTCGTCAACGCGACGAGCGCCCTCGGGCCGGTGGCGAACGTGTCGAGCACGACTTCGCCGTCGCCGACCACGAAGCGCATCAGCGTCGCGACGCCGACGAACCGCCCCTCGTCGTCGAACACCGGCGAGCCGCTGTTACCGGGTGCGACGGTCGCCTCCGCCCAGACACCTTCCGAGCTGTGGTCGTAGACCTCGCCGTGCGACCACTTCTTCAGCGTCGCGAAGGGGTGCCCGACGACGTGCACACGGTCGCCGACCTCGGGCGTGGTGAAGTTCGCGACGTCGACGATCGCCGGCGGCTCGTACGGCGCCCCGAACTCCGATAGGTGCGGCACGTAGACGGCGACGTCGTTCGCGACGTCCACGCGGTACGGCTCCATGAACATGTACTGGTCCTTCGCTTCACGACCAATCTCGTAGTCGCTGCGGATGTCGACCCAGCAGCCAGGTCGCCCGCACTCCTCCGGCCCCAGCACGTGCGCGTTGGTCACGAAGTATGGGCCCTTGATGAAGAACCCCGTCCCGGAGCCCCCGCCGTGGGACGACTCGACGCGGATGCGCACCACCGCGGAGCGGCGAGTGCGGACGGGCTCCGGCGCATCTTCGAGCGCGCCGATCCCAGCGAACTCCGACCCGCCGCAAGCGACGGCGCCGAGGAGACACACCGACCCTGCGAGGACACGAGCCACGACACAAGACCATGCGGAACCGCGCCCCGCGACGCAACTGACCTCGTGGCCTGGCGTCAGTCCTTGCCGCGCATGATCCGCTCGAAGATCGCCGAGAAGAAGAACACCTGCACCGTCCAGGTCAGAACCGCCCACGGAAAGACGCGGTAGGACGGGCGCGACGGGTAGAGCGCGTTCTCCTCCACCGGCTCCAGGAAGAACGAGCCGAGGTGGACCTCATGCGGCAGGAAGTGCCCCCACTGCGCGGCGAGGCGGTTGAGGTGCTCGACGTCGAGCTCCGCACGATCGCCCATGACCCGCCCGCTGATCAGCGCGAACAACACGACCAGGACGAAGGACTGCCACAAAACCAGCGACATCACGTTCGCGGCGCGGCGCGACTTCTTGCGGGTGTCGGCCTTCGACTTGAGCTGACCGCCGAGGAGCACCTCACGCGTGAAGAAGAACCCCGCGAGCAGGAACGCCAGGATCGTGAACCCACGCACCCACGGGAACTCCAGCACCGCGAGCGACCACGCCTCGTCCGAGGCGAGCACCTCGTTGATACCGAGGAACAACGCGGCCGTGATCTGCGGGAGGAGGAAGCGCCCCGTCCCCGCCGTCACTGCGCGCGCGCGCCGCGACTCCATGAAGTACAGGAGCACCAACACCAGGTTCGCGACGGTGGCGACCGCGAACGGCAACCCGCGCCAGCGGTAGAGCTGAAGCAAGTGCAGCACGCTGCACGCGACGAACGGCGACAGCACCCAAAACGCGACGAACGTCGGCGACGTCAGCAACACCAACACCCTCAGGCGCAGCGTGCGCGCGAGCTCGCGCACCATGTAGCGCCCGAGCATCCACTCCTGGACGAGGTTGCCGTCCTCGGCCGCGAGGTCCGACGCGGCGTCAGCGCTCTTCGCACCGGCGACGCGTTTTTCGAGCAGGTCGACCGCGACGCCTTCGTCCTCCTTCTCGAGGACCTGCATCAGCACGAACAAACGCGCTTCCAGCTTCGCGACGCGGGTCTTGATGAGGTGCGTCGACATCTCCCGCTCCACGTAGGGGAGCTCGTCGGCGCAGAGCCGCCCGAGATCGTCGAGCGCGGAGATCATGCGTCGCCAGCGACGCACGAGATCGTCGGAGGGCGTCGGGTGCCCGACCTCGGGCAGACAGTCGGACTCCAGGATCTGGATGTCGTCGAGGACCCGCTGAAACCGATCGAAGACCGCCCTCGTCTCGTGATCGATCTGGCGCTCCAGCTCACGCGCCGCCCAGTTCGCGCCCTTCTTGTCGGAGCGGCGGTCCACCGCGTCCTCCGAAGTCTTGCGGACGATCTGCCGCGCGCGCAGCACGTTGCGGAGGGTGTCGTACGTCGCGCCGATCTCGTTCGCCGAGTACTCGCTGGTCATCGCGTGGCGGCTGAGCAACCGCATCAACCCGACGAGGTGCTCCGACCACGGCGCATGCTCGCCGCAGCTCTGCGTGAGTAGCTCGACGTAGTGGGTGTAGTGCGCCCACGCGTTCTCGACGCTGCCGCCCTCGTGCCAGTGATCGATGCCCGCGACGATGCCGGTGAGCATCGCGGAGACCTCGTCCTCCGTGGAGTACTCGACCATCTCTCGGAACAACACCTGGTCCGGGAGCGCGTACAACACGGCGTACAGCAGCTCGAGGAACCCGGCGCGGTCGTTGCGATACGCGGCGAGGAGCACGCGGCACACGATCGTCGCGAGGTCCTTGCGGAGCGTCCCCGGGAGGCGCCACTCCGCGACCAGCGGCTGCACGATGACGATCTGGCGGCGGCAGATCGCGGAGAGCGTCGACTTCTTCGCGTGCTGCTTCAGCTCGGTGTCGAGCAGCAACTTCAGACAGCGCACGAGCGTCGGGAGCACCTGCTCGCGAGCGCCCTGTCCCTGCCGAATCGCGTCCACGACGAGGGCGATCCGGTGCGACAGCCTGAGCGGCTCGACCTTCCGCTTCACGAGCGGCGCGGGACCGTGGATCGCGAGCAGCGCAAACGCGTTGAGCGCGAACCGCGCGCCGTCGCCGAGCTCCTGCCAGCGCCAATCGTCGCCGAAGCACCGCTCGGCGATGTCGCGCATCAGCACCGCGGAGCGTCGGTTGGCGTCGGTGGTGCGGCCCTCCTTCGCGAGCTCGACGATCTCGTCGAACGCGGCGTCGAGCCACGCCGGGAGCTTGCGCTTCCCCGTCCACAGCGCGCGGAACGAAGCCTCGCGCCTCAGCGACGCCACGTGACGGACGTAGTCGTTGTAGTGCAGGCGGTCGCCGGCCCAAGACTCCGGGAGCGTCGACTCGAGCTTGTCGACGAGGCGCGCGCGCAGCGCGGCGTCGAGCGTGCCGTCGAGGCGCTCCAACATCGGCGGCAGCCCCAGCACCAACGGGAGCCCGGCCGCCTTCCTCGAAGCGCCGAGATCGAGCAGCGCATCGACGACGAGATCCAACGGGAGCGAGCCCAGCGCCCGCGGGTGACGAACCCCCGCGAAGTAACTCGCGACGGCCCACACCGACCACTCCGTCAACTTGGGTTGCGAAGGCGTGAAGTCCGACGGCACCGGAGACGACGGTCCGCTCCCCTCGATCTGCGCGAGCTTCTTCTTGTTGGCGTCCGCCGCCTTCGTCTTCCCGGTGGACTCGAAGCGATCGATCAGGCCCCGGAGCTTGTCGGACTGTTTGTCGGCCCAGCTCGCGAAGCGATCGGCGGCGCCCGGTATCTTCGAGAGATCGGCGATCGTCGCGTCCGGCGGGAGCGACCCGAGCGCCAGCTCGACGAGCGGCGTGACGATCTGTTGGGCCTGGAGCCGCTCGAGCTCCTCGTCCGGCTCGGCCTCACAAGACATCCGGCTCGCGAGCGCGCAGCACGCGTGTCGGAAGCGGTGGACGTTGTCCTCCTGGGTGAGCCACGCCAGCAGGAACGCCCGCGCCTCCGCATCGGTGGCGGCGCGTTCACCGAGCGCGCGCGCCGCCTTCGTCCAGGTGGCGGTGTCCTCGTCGCAGAACGCGATCTTCAGGGCCTCGAGCGACTGCGCCAACGCCCGGGGATTAGCACCCGGTCGGGTCCGACCACAAGGTGACGGGCGACCGTCGGACGGCAGACCTTGCCGGCAGGCCCTGCCGCTCGGAGCGCTCGATTCGGGTGTTCAGCGCGCGATTCGGGGCCGATCGGGGCCGCGCCGGTTGGCACACGAGTTGGATTGGTGTCCGGGCATGAACAAGACCCACGCGACCACCACCGCCCTCTTCGCCCTCACGCTCGCCGCCTGCGGCGGCCCCGACTACGAGGCCGAGCTGTCCACGAAGTCATCGAACCTCGTCTTCCTCGAGCCGCTCTGCAACGACGTCTTCGACTTCGTCCAGGACCCGCCCAACGGCTTCTTCACCCGCGCGTCGATCAGCTACAACGCCCCCTCGGGCGGCGCGCAGGCGCAGACGATGGCCAACAACATCCGCAACGGCTTCATGATGACGGCGAGCTACGGCGTCGACGAGATGGGCTACCTCCAGGCCGACGAGGTCGACATCCGGATGACGAAGAGCTTCTACAAACCCAACCGCTACGCCGCCGCGGTGCAATCCGCGTCCAAGGTCGAAGTCATGGTGTTCAACAACAGCAGCACTACGGTCGACACGACCTTCGTGCCGATCACCCACTGCGAAGTCGACGGCTACTACGCGAACGTGATCGCCACGAAGGACCAGCGCACGATCGTCCTCTCCTTCGTCCACGAGCCCCTCGGCGGCGGTTGATCCTCGCAACGAATCCGCCTCGGCGGGCGATAACCCGTCGTGCCCTTCGCCCTCGCCGACGCGCCGCCGGTTCGGCACCTGACCGTCGCGCCGCTCGGCGAGGTCCCGGCCACCATCCCCGACAGCTGCTGGATCGCCGGCGCCGTGGACGCCATCGCGACCAAGTCCCCCCACGCGCTGCGCGAAGCCATCCGCGAGCTCCCCGACGGCCACCTCGGCCTGCGCTACTTCCGCCTCGGCTACCCCGACGCGGACGACGTCTGGGCGACCCCCGACCTCGCGTATCTGCCGCACCTGCACGCGACGTCTTGGCGGCCCGAGCAGCTCCGCGACGAAGGCTGGTATCGGTTCGTGGAGGCCGGCGTCTTCTCGCTGATCCCGCGCCTCAACGGCGGCCAGCCGAGCGACGTCCTCGCGCTGCTCCTCGGGCAGAAGTTCAAGATGTTTCAGGGCCCCCGCGCGCTCGACCGCGCGCGCGCCGAGCTCGCCGATCCGAACGCCCCCGCGCTCCCGGTGTTCGGGACACGATCGAACGTGAGCGCTCCCTTCGTTCCGGACCACGCCTACCTGCTGACCGCGGCGACCGCGGACGGCTTTACCGTTCAGGACTCGGTGACACGCCGAACGTTCACCGTGGACGACGCGACGCTCTCCGCCGCGCTCCACGGCGTCTCGGTGCGGGACGCCGGGCGCAGCGACGCCTTCGGCTTCACAGGTCGAGGCGGAGCGACACGCCGGTACTGAGGAGCCCGGGCGGCAAACCCACGCCGAAGAACGCGGGATCGACCTCGAACGTGAAGGCGCCGCCCGCTGGCCCGACGAACATCCGCAGGAACGCGTTGAGCTGCAGATAGGAGAGCAGCTGCACGCTGTAGTTCAGGTTCAGCGTCGTCGACTGGTCGGAGAGGTTGGTCACGCCGGCGAAGACAAACGTCGTGTCGTCCCAGTCGCCGGGGCCGAACAACACCGCCGACAGCGCGATGTAGTGTTCACCGAGAAACAGCGGGTTGAACGGGACCGCGCTCGTGCCGCCGACGCCGAACGCTCCGAACCCCGCGGCGAGCGGAACGAGGTACAGCGACTCATCCTCGAAGCTGACGCTGTTGTAGAAGTACTCGAGCACGAGCGTGACGTTGTCACGGTCCGAGTACGGCAGCTGGATCTCGGCGCCGAGGACCGCCTGCGGCAGCCAGTCGTTCGACCGGTCGAACGCCGTAGGGAGCGTGAGGATCTCGTCCCCGTTCTCGTCGACGTCGACCGCGAGCCGCCCCCGGTAGAACGAGCGCTTCTCGTTGTAGCGGAGCGCAAGCTCGGCGCGCAGGTCGAACCACCACACTCCGCTGGTGACGTCGAGTCCGAGGCGGAGCGGCTGATCCTTGCGCACCGCCGCGGACGCGGCGATCTCGGTCTTCGCGAAGACGAACTCCGCGCGGAAGGCGCCGCCGACCTCGTCGATTCGGTTCGCGCCGTCGAGCTGCGCGATCGCGTAGAAGTTCCAACCGAGCGACTCGACCGGGTAGTGCAGCTTCAGGATCGGCACGCCGAGGCGGAGATCGAAGAACGCAAAAGGATCGATCAGGCCGGGGTTGAGGAAGTCCGTCGGGTTCCACAGCCGGCCGCTCCCCCAGCGCTGGCGCTCCTTGCCGAACGTCACGAAGACACGCCGCGCGATGTCGAACTTCAGCCACGCCTGGTCGAGCGCGAACCGCGTGCTGTCGACGGGCTGCCCCGTGAAGTCGGTGTCCCCCGGGGCGACCGTGAAGTCGTAGTTCGTGCGGACCTTCACGAAACCACGCACGCGGTTCGACGGGCGCGCGTCGAGGTACACCTCGAAGAAACTCGGCGAACGCAGCGGGAAGGCCTCCGGCTCGCCGGAGCGCGACGCATCCCACTGGCCCCACAGCCAGAGCGTCCCGCCGATGTCGAGGTAGTCGTCCGCCGCTTCGGCGGCGCTCGCGAGGCGGTCGAGGAGCCCCTCACCGCCGGAGAGCACCCGCGCGTCTCGGGAGGCGGTCGCGGTCTCGGCGCCGAACATCGCGGCGTCGCGATCCTCGGACGGAGCGCCGAAGATCGCGTCGTCGCGATCGTCGGTGCCGAAAATGTCCGCGTCGCGATCGTCCGAGAGCTGCGGCGACACCGTCGCGGTGGAGGAGGTCTGGACCTCGGAGGCGCTCGCGTTGCGCGGCGCGCCGGCGCAGCACAGCGCGCCGACCGCGAGCGCGAGCGCGCGTGGGTTCATCGGCTCTTACTCTCGAGCCAGGCCTTCGTGAAGATGTTTGCGTCGAGTGACTTCAGGTCGACGCTCGTGATCACCACGGTCGTCTTGTTGCCCTTCTCCACCTCGTCGAAGATTCGGATCTGCTCGGGGTAGTAGACCTCGGAGCCCTTCGACTCGGAGAAGACCTTCTTCCACTTGGGGTAGTAGGTCGTGCGCATGAGCCGCCCGGACAGCGCGAAGTCCTGTCGCTTGAGCATGTTGCCCGTCGCGGCGTCGATCCACATGTGGAGCACGGGGTAGGCGACGTCGACGCCCTTCTTGGCCTTCAGCTCCAGGTGGTGCACGGCGAACTTACCGAGCTTGTCGTCCTTCACGAACTTCGCGTCGAACTCCTCCGCGAGGCGCGACTCGTCGAAGTCCTGGCGACGTGAGTCCGTACCCATGATGCGCTCACGCTCGGTGCGGCGCTCCCACTTCCCGACGGTGGGGTCGTACATGAACATGTTCTTGTCGAGGCGCAGGTACCCCTTCCCCGCCTCCGACTTGGGTTTGAGGAAGAGGATCATGAGTTTGTCGTCCTCGTCCCGCCGGTAGAACACGCCCTGATAGACGAGGTCGTTCTTACCGCGCTCCTTCTGTTCGATGTAACAGAGCGCCTTGTAGTCGCCGGAGTTGCGCTGACGGTCGTCCAGCTCCTTCACGATCGCGTCGACCTTCTTTTGGTCGAGCGCCCACGCCGCGTCCGGCGTGAGGAGCGCCAGCGCCACCGCGGCGCCGAAGATCTTCGAACTCATCGTACTCACCTCTCTCTCTCAGCTCGCGTGCTGAATCGCCTTCACCGGCTGCAATCGCGAAGCGCGGAAGGCCGGCAGGAACGCCGCGAGCGACGCGACGATCGAGAACGCGAGCGTCGCGAGAACCAGCTGCCCCGGAGTCACCACCAGGTGCAGCGTATCGGACATCAAGATCAGCCGCACGGCGGTCGACGTCACCGGGATTGCCGCCGCGTTCAGCCCGTACGCCAGCCCCATCCCGAGCAGTCCGCCGAGCAGCGTGGAGCCCAACCCGAGGAGCAGCGACTCCGTGAGGAACATCAGGAGCACCCGCGAGCGCGACATCCCGATCGCACGCAGCGTCCCGATCTCCGAGGTCCGCTCGCGCACGCTCATCATCATCGAGTTCGTGATCCCCACCGCGATGATCAAACTGAGGATCACCATCAACAGGAACGCGCCCGCGTCGATCAGCAGCAACAGCCACGACATGTACGAGACCTCGTCGCGCCAGATCGTCAGGTCGAGCTTCTGCCCGGTCCAGTCCTCGCCCTGCACCGTCTCGAACTTCATGAAGAACGCCTGCGGGTCGTGGTCCATGACCTCGTAGCCGTTCTCCTCGAACACCCCCGTGAGGTGCTTCATCACCTCGGTCGCCTTCGTGTGGTCCTCCAGGTGGATCTCCAACGCACCGGTGACGTCGTCGCTCAGCGCGTAGAGCTTGCGGATGCCGGCGCTGTTCACGAAGACCGACCAGTTGCTCATCATCCCGAGGTCCTTCGCGATCGCGACCACCGTGAACTCGGCGGTGTTCCGCGCGCCCGACATGAGCTCGACGGTCACCGTCACGACGTCGCCCACCCGAACCTCGAGCCGCTTCGCCTGCGCGGCGAACAGCAGCATCCCGTCCGGGCGCGCCATGTCTTCCAGCTTGCCGTGGAGCTCGGCGCTACCGCCTTCGACGTACTCACTCTCCTCCGCGAGCTGCAGCGTCTCGGTGAGGCGCGCCTCCGTGTCGATGTCGATGCCCGTGAGCCCGGCGTTCAGCGACGAGGTGTCGCTGATGACGCGCCCCCAACCGCGGCCGCGGTCGACGACGAAGTCGAGCCCGGGGGTGTTCTCCTCGACGATCTTCCGGATCTTCTCGCGCTGCGTGACGAGCGGAGCGGAGTCGCCGACCTTCGCCTTGAACCACCCCGCGACGTTCACGTGCCCGGACGCGAGCGTGGTCGCGGAGCGAATCATCGTGTCCGTCACACCCTGCGACAGCGCGAGCAGGAGGATGAGGAGCGCCGTGACGAGCGTGAGCGCCGAGCCGAGGAACAACGTCCGCAGGCGAGCCTTCACGAGGTTGCGAGCCGCGATCTGAATCAACATCCCCATCGCGTCACTCCTTCGCCCGCATGGCCATGATGGGTTGGATTCGCGTCACGAGGATCGCGGGGACGATCGTCGACAGCAAACTCACCACGAACACCACGAAGAACGAGAACACCATCCCGACCCCGCTGAGCTGCGGGTACAGACGCGGCCCGCCGAACAGGAAGGTCATCTCCGGCTTCGGCGCGGGGACACCGACCGAGCCCAGGTAGAAGATGATGCCGCTGCCGATCGCCATGCCGACGAGCCCGGCGAGGATGCCGAGCAGCATCGCCTCCAGCACGAACATCAACAGCACCGTGGACCGCTGCGCACCGATGGCGCGCATCGTTCCGATCTCGGTGGTGCGCTCCATCGTCGCGATGACGAGCGACGTGATGATGACGATCAGCGCCACGAGGAACGTGATGATCGTGGCGACGAGCAGCAACGCCCACAGGCCGCCGATGAACTGTCCGACGATCCCCGCTGCGGTCCGCCAGTCGACGACGCGGAGCTCCAACCCGGCCTCGTCGATCGCCTTCGTCAACTTGGCTTGCATCGGCGCGATCGCCTCCGGGTCCTCCAGGATGATCGCCGAGTTGAGCGCGAGGCCGCGGTCCTGCTGCGTCTTGTCGAACACGGCGTTCTCGATCGACGCCATCCGGTCGCGCTCCGACTGCAGGTCGACGCCGGCGAACTCGTCGAACCCGTCCGTGGCGTCGACCGCCTCGACGATCGCGGTGTCCTCCCCGAACAGCTCCGCCTCCGCGTCGGCAGCGCTCACGTCCTCGAGCCCGACCTCCTCGCGAATGCCCGCGAGCTCCTTCTTCTTCTCGGCGGTCATCAGCCCGTACAACTCGCGGAACGTGAGCAGGTCGACGACGTTGTGCCCGCCCGCGACGTCCGAGCTCTCGAGCCCCTTGAACTGGAACACCCCGTAGATCTTCACATTGACCGACTTGAGGAAGCCGCTCCGCGTGAAACCGCGCAGCGTGATCGTGTCGCCGACGTCGAAGTCGTACAGATCGATCTTCGGCGCGACCGTCGCGTAGAAGAAGTCGAACCGATCGAGCAGGTTGTCGTCCGTGATGGTGAGGAACGACTCGAGGAGCTGGTCGAGGCTCCCTTCTTCACCGAGGAACTTCGTCAACTCCGCCTTCAGCGTCTCCGCCTCCGCCGCCGTCAGCTGGTAGGTGATGCGGCGGTACTGCTTCGACATCTTCCGAACGCGCGACGACAGCGCCGGGTCCTTCGCGATCGACTCGCCCTTGTCGACGACCGCCTGCCGGAGCTTGTCGAAGTTGCGCGCGACGAAGTGCTTCACGCGCTCCTCGCGGAAGCGGTGGTTGAACATGAACCCGCGGTGCCCGGGCGGAACGACCTCGCCCTCGACGACCTCGAAGCGGTCGAAGTACTTCGGGTACGCCTCCAGATCGGTGCCGACGTAGCGGAAGTACATCATCCGCCCTTCCTCGGTGAACGGCGCGACCCGGGTATCGAGGAACTCGAGCGCCGACAGCGGCGACGTGTCGAAGCGCGACCAGAACGCCTCCGTCCGCGCCTCGCGCACGACCCCGAGCCCCTCTTCGATGCGCTCCTTGTCGGCGACGATCTGCGCGTTCTTGGTCAGCTCGTCCTCGAGCTGCGCGAGGATGTCGCGGATGCGCGTCCGCAGCGCAGGGATGGCGACGGCGTCTTCGTCGCGGACCGCGGTGCGCAGCTCTCCGAGCGCGCGCTCCAGCTCGCCGGGGCTGGTCGCGGTCGCCATGTCGATCCCCATGGGGAGGATCGCCTTCACGCCGTCCACCCCCTCGGCGACCTTACGCAGCTTGGAGAAGTCGTCGATGCGGCCGATGTCCGGGGCGCCCATCATCGACCCGCCGAACAGCGAGAACTCGTCCTTGCCCTGGGACGAGTAGACCTGGAGGTGGCCACCGAGGCTGCCGATCACGCCGGCCGACATGCCCTTGTCGATCGACGCCATGAACGCCGAGCCGACGACGAGCAGCGTCGCGCCGAAGACGATGATCGAGCCGACGAAGATCGTCCGCACCCAGTGGGCGAAGAGGTTGCGGAAGGCGACGAGCACCAGGATGCGGAGCCGCGAGATCACGCGTGCGCCTCGGGCCGGGTCTCGCCGAGGCCGTCGTCGGCGATCCGCCCGTCGACGAGCCGCACGATGCGGGTGGCCTGCGCCATGACGGAGGGGTCGTGCGTGGAGAAGATGAAGGTCGTCTGCTCGACGCGATTGAGGTCCTTCATCAGGTCGATGATCGCCTTGCCAGTGCCGGAGTCGAGGTTCGCGGTTGGTTCGTCGGCGAGGACGATCGCGGGCTCGGTGACGAGCGCGCGGGCGATGGCGACGCGCTGGCGTTGCCCGCCGGACAGCTCGTTGGGGCGGTGGTGCAGGTAGTCGGCGAGGCCGACCTTCTCGACGATGTTGCGGACGCGTTGGTCGCGCTCGCCCTTCGTCAACCCGCCTTGCAAGAGCAGCGGGAACTCGACGTTCTGGTGGAGGTTCAGGACGGAGATGAGGTTGAAGCTCTGGAAGATGAACCCGAGCTTGTCGAGGCGGAGGTTCGTCAGCGCCGACTCGGACATCTGAGCCGTGGACTGTCCGTCGATTCGGACGGTGCCCTCGGACGCGATGTCGATGCAGCCGACGAGGTTGAGGAGGGTCGTCTTGCCGCTGCCGGAGGGACCGGCGATGGTCGTGAACTCCCCCTTTTCGATGGCGAGGTCGACGCCGTCGAGCGCGCGGACTTCGAGGTTACCGAGCGGATAGGTCTTACTGACCTGCGCGAGCTCGACGATGTTGGGCATGGCCTCTGTTTGGCCGCGAGCGCTCCGGCGTCAAGGTCGAAACGGGGCGGACCACGTTCCGGTGAACGCGATGTCACCGAGCGCGTGACGCGAACGCTCGCCGCGCTGGCGCTTCTGAAGGTCCTCCGGGAGATCGTCGACGTCGCCCGGATAACCGACGGCGACGCCGGTGAGGACGTCGAAGTCCTCGGGCACGCCGTACGTCTCGCGGACGCGATCGTGAAGGATGCCGCCCATCTGGTGAACGAACAGGCCGTCCGCCATCGCTTGGATGACGAGGTTCTCGACGGCGAGGCCCACGTCGTGCGCGGCGTAGCGGTTCGGTTTGTCGTTGCGCGTGAAGGTCTGCTTCGCGGTGGTGAAGAGCAGCGCGCCCGCGTTCTTCGCCCAGGCTTGGTTGCCCTCGGCGAGGCAGCCGAGCGCCGTCGCGAAGACGTCGGCGTCATCGCGCGGGGCGACGATGAAGCGCCAAGGCTGCTCGTTGAAACAGGACGGGGCCCAGCGCGCCGCCTCGAGGAGCGAGGCGAGCTGGGTGCGCGGGAGCGGGCGCGGGTCGAAGGCGACCGGGCTCCAGCGGCGGGCGAGGAGCTCGTGGATGGGGTGGTCGTGGTGGCTGCGTTTTTCCATCTTGGTACGGGGTCGGACAAAAGGCCGAGGCCGGCGCGGCGAGGTGTTCGGATCTTAACGTCGCGTGCGGCGGGCCCTCCTCCGCGAGCAGCCTACAACACCCCAGAACGGCTTTGGATTTCCGCGTTCGGGGGGCGACGGGTGGTTTTCGGGCGGGGCGAACGCGCGGATCGCGGGGAATCCTGGGTGACGGCGGTCAAAAAACGATCGTTGGCATCTTCGAAAAGTGGGCGTAACGGAGACGATGCTGGGAGGACGCCCGACGTCGTCCCGGGGAGGTTTTTGCGTATGTACGGTCGTTGGACCCTGGCCTGGGCGTTGGCCCTCACGATTTCGGCTCCGAGCTTCTCCTTCGCTCAGGAGGCCGAAGACCCGGCAACCCCGGAGAAGAGCGCCGAGCCGAGCAAGGACGCCAAGGAAGAGGCGTCGGAAGAGAAGTCCGAGGAGAAGACGGACGACGCGAAGGCCGAGGAGAAGGAAGAGGCCAAGACCGAGGAGGCCCCCGCGGCGGAAGAGCCGGCGGCCGAGGAGCCCGCGGCTGAGGAGCCCAAGGCCGAGGAGCCGGTGGCCGAAGAGCCCAAGGCCGAGGAGCCCGCGGCGGAAGAGCCCAAGGCCGAAGAGCCCGCGACCGACACCACCGCGTCGGGCATGAAGGCCGAGGAGGGCGCGAAGGACGTCGCGACCGAGGCGACGGAAGAGACCAAGTCGACGATCGAGGACGGCAAGGCCGCCGTCGAAGCCAAGAAGAAGGACGCGGGCGAGAAGAAGGCCGACGACGCGAAGAAGGAGACCGCCGCCGAGAAGCTCGCCGAGGTGAAGGAAGAGGCCGCGGACGCGGGCGCCGACGCCACGGGCAAAGTCGACAAGAGCAAGAGCAAGGCGGCCGCCGCGGCTGCGCTCGGTGCGGGCATGGCGGTCGACCCGTCGAAGCCGTGGATCATCAACGCGACGTTCAGCCAGAACTTCGGACAGTCGGCGTTCGTCGAGAACCCGCAGCTCGGCCGCGCGTCGTACGGGTACGGGCTGCGCATCGGCGGCTCGTACGACATCACCAAGTTCCTGAGCGGGACGCTCCGCGCCACGGCGGGCATCTCCGCCGACCAGGCGCTCACCATCACGCCGAACGACCTCGGCTCGCGCCCGCGTCAGTTCTTCGTGCGCGACGCCCGCATCGGGATGTCGGGTCTGGGCATCTACACCGAGAAGTTCACGGGGATCCGGCTCAACGCCAACGTCAACCTCGTGCTGCCCACGTCGCTCCTCGCGCAGGCGCAGGACCGAATCATCTCGGTGGCGCTCGGCGGCAGCGCGATCAAGACGTTCCGCGACGTCGGCCCGGGTAACCTCACGTTCGTCCTCGCCGAGTCGTTCACGAAACACGCCGGCCCTTCGAAGCCGACGACGGACCTCGCGTTCTGTGACTCCGTGAGCCGCTCGGACGCGGGCGACTGCTACTCGGCGCTCGCCGCGCCGTCGTACCAGTTCGTGCACACGATCAACGCGATCTACGGCCTGGGTTCGTTCAACTTCTCGATCGGGCTGTCGGTGCTGCAGATCATCGCCTACGACCAGAGCAACTCCCAGTCGGACAACGGGCAGGTGATGCCGACGACCTCCAGCCCCTTCGCGAACCCGGGCACGACGCCCCTGACTTCGCTGACGTGGGGCTCGGTGTCGGCGAGCTACGTCATCAACTCGAACTTCTCGGTCGCGGCCGGGTGGACGACGTTCCAGTCGCCGTTCTTCCAGTCGGGCAACAGCTCGCGCACGCTGCGGTTCCCGTGGTGGAACTTCCAGGACCCGGCGTACAACGCCACGAACTTCTTCGTGGACCTGAACTTCCTCTACTGATCAGGCGTCGCGTCGACTTCGACGATCTCGCCGTCGGTGAGGTCGAAGTACTGACCCGCCTCGACGTCGATCTCCAGCCAGCGCCGGTACCGGCCCTTCGTCACCAAGATCTTCCGATGTCCCGGCTCCACGCGGAAGTCGCGGATCGGCACCCGCTTGCTCAGGCGAACACCGTCGATGAAGACCCGCGCGCCGCGCGGCCGGAGCAGATCGATATGGCCTCGCTCGGCGCCTGACGCAGCCTCGGGCGACGTGCTGACGATGGGCGCCTCCACCGCGTTGGGCGCCGCCGCGGGGACAGGCGCCGTCGCGGAGTCGGGCGCCGCGGGGTCCTGCGCCGAAGGCGCTTCGCTGGCGGGAGCCACGGACCGCGTCGTTCGCTCCGCGCGCTTCGGCGCCTCGGGCGCCTCTTCGAACATCCCGGCGACGAGCGCCGTCATGCCCCACACGAGGAGCGCGCCGCACAGGATCCCCGCGAGGAAGAGCACGCGCGTCTTCGTGGACCGCGCCGGCCGCGCAGCGACCTCGGACGAGGCCGAAGTCGCGGCGTCGTCCTCGACGACCTGAGGAGAGACGGCCTCCTCGAGCGCACCGAGGATGAGCGCGCGGTTGCTCGAAAACGCGTCGGCTTCCGCCTCGACGTCCTGCGTGGACGGCTCGACGAACAGGTCGGCGGGGAGCCGCGAAGGCGTTGGGCGATATGGCGCGCGCAGCCGCGCGGGCGTCCCGTTGCTCGGCGAACGCGCCGGCGGGAAGCGCGGCGGCGGCGGGGCGTCGATGTCCAGCTCGCGCGCGACCTCGTCCATCAGATCGAGCGGCCGCAGGGCCTCGCTGCGCTCGACGCCGACCTCGGAGATCGGGACCGACCGCGACGGCGAGGTCTCGACGTCCGGGAACTCCGGGAGCTCCATCCGCTGACTCACGGGCGGCGGAGGCGGCGGCGCGGCGCGCGGCGCCTCGAACTGCTCGGCCGACAGCGGGGTGCCCCCCGCGAGGTCGCCGCTGATCGCTTCGATGTCCGGCGTGTCGAGCGCCGAAATCTCGCGCACGGCGTGGGAGCCGCTGCCCTCGTTGACCTCGAACAGGTAGGTCAGGTCGAGCGAGGGGTTCTCGGGGCCCGCCACCGGCTTCGGCTTCTTCACCGGCACCGGACGGTCATCGAAGAGCTCCTGCACGAAGCGCCCGAGCGCCCCCGGCGCGAGCGGACGGCCGAGCTCACGCTGCGCGTCGCGGAGCGCCGCGGCGAACGCTTCGGCGCTCGTGAATCGGTCGCGCGGGGAGACGGACAGCGCCTTCTCCAGCGCGGCGGCGAGGCGCGGCGCGGGGAACGGCAGCAGGTCCGCGATGGGTTTGCGCTGCCCCTTGATGATCGCAAACAGCGTAGGGGGCACCGCACCGCGGTCGAAGAGCGGCGCGCCCGTGAGCATCTCGGTCAGGACGGTGGCGGCGGAGAAGATGTCGGAGCGACCGTCGACGTTCTCGCTGCGTATCTGCTCGGGCGAGAGGTACCGCGTCGTGCCCTTCACGACGCCGACCGTCGTCGACACCACCGACATCTTGGACTTCGCGATCCCGAAGTCCGTCATCTTCACCGCCCCGTCGAACGAGACGAGGATGTTGCCGGGCGTGACGTCGCGGTGGACGAGGTCCAGCGGACACCCGTCCTCGAGCACCATCGTGTGTGCGTACTGCAGCCCTTCGAGGACGTGCAGGAGGATCGACACCGCGATCTGCGGCGGCATCAGCCGGCCGCTCTTTCGGCATCGCTTGAGGATCTGGTTGACGTTGCGGCCGTGGACGAACTCCATCGCCAGGCACGGCTTGCCTTCGATCATCGGCGCGTCGAAGACCTTCACGATGTTCGGGTGGTCCATCCGGAGCATCACCCGCGCCTCGGCGCCGAACATCGAGCGGTAGCGCTCGTCCTCGTCGAAGTCGGCGAGCAACCGCTTCAGGACGACCTGCTGCCCGTACTGAACCGGGTCGATGAACTCGCCGAGGAAGATCTCGCCCATCCCGCCGCGCTGGATGACGGAGAGGATTCGGTAGCGCCCGTACGTCTTGCCGACCGGGGACACCACGGCTTCGGGCGCCACGTCGGAGGTCCCGACCGGGCGAGCCGCGGCGCGAGGCGGCGGCGGCGCCGCGGGCGGCCGCGCCACCGGATCCCACGGCACACGTCCGCGCCTCGTCGCCTGCGGTGCAGGCGGCGGCGTCATCGCGCGCGGAAGTGGCGTTTGCGACACGGCAGTTCTCCCGGCCCTCCGACCCAGGTGAAGGGGGCTTGCCGTATCCTTCGACCGAATCTCGGAAACGTTGAGGGGATCGACGCGAGATGGCGCAGAACGGGGGGAAGACGGGTCGAACAGGCCTCAGCCCAACCCCTCGGCCTGCTGGCCTCGGAGGGCGTCGCCGATCGACTGGTTCATGCGGCGGACGGCGAAGTCCGCGGAGAGGGCGTCGAGCTGGTCGACGCGCTCGCGGACCAGGCCCGCGTTCTTGGCCTCCACCGCAGCCTCGATGGACGCGATGCCGGCGTTCAGGGCCTCGCGCTCGTCGTCGGCGAGGAGCGCGCCGTCCTCCTCCATCGCGCGCGTGAGCGCGGCGATGATTCGCTCCGCCTCGACGCGGTGCTCGACGAAGAGGCGCTCGTCGACGTCCGCCTGCGCGAACTGGAAGGACTCCATGATCATCCGCTCCACGGTCTCGTCGTCGAGCCCGTAGGACGGCTTCACCTGGACGCTGGCGCGCTTCTTCGTGGTCTGCTCCTCCGCCGAGACGTGCAGGATGCCGTCCGCGTCGACCTCGAACGTCACCAGCACCCGGCCCATCCCCGCGCCCATGGGCGGGATTCCGGACAGCTTGAAGCGCGCGAGCGAACGGCCGTCGCTGACGAGCTCGCGCTCGCCCTGCACGACGTGGAAGTCCATCCCGGTCTGCCCGTCCGCGTAGGTCGTGAACTCCTGCTGCGCGGTGGCGGGGATGGTCTGGTTTCGGTGGAGGATCTTCTCGACCACGCCGCCCATCGTCTCCACGCCCAGCGAGAGCGGGAGGACGTCGAGCAGCAGCACGTCGTCGCGCGGACCCTCGCCGCCGAGCAAGTCCGCTTGCACCGCCGCGCCGAGCGCGACGACGCGATCCGGATCGAGGTCGGCGAGCGGCTTCTGGCCGAACAGCTTCTCGACGTACGTACGCACCGCCGGCACCCGCGTGGAGCCACCGACGAGCACCACGCCGTCGAGCTCGTCTCCCGACAGCCCGACGTCGGCGAGCACGCGCTGAATGTGTTTCTCCGTGCGGCGCAGCGTGGGGAGGATCAGCTCGTCCATCTGCGAGCGCGTAAGAGTATGGGACTGGCCCTCGATCTCGAGGCTGGCCTCGTCGGCCTCCGTGAGCGCTTCCTTCGCCGTGCGCGCCGCAGCGAGCGCACGCGCCGCGACGTCGGGGGCGGCCTTCGCGGGCTCGACGCCCTGCGACGCGAGGAAGTGCTCCGCGATGGCGCGGTCGAAGTCGTCGCCACCGAGGCGCGAGTCACCGCCGGTCGTGAGGACCTGGAAGACGCCGTCGTCGAGCGTGAGGATCGAGATGTCGAACGTGCCGCCGCCGAGGTCGAAGACGGCGAACATCCCCTCCTTCTTCTGGTCGAGGCCGTACGCGAGCGCCGCGGCCGTCGGCTCGTTCAGCAGGCGCAGCACCGTGAGGCCCGCGAGGCGCGCGGCGTCCTTCGTCGCCTGGCGCTGCGCGTCGTCGAAGTACGCGGGGACCGTGATGACCACGCCGTCGAGGGGGCCTTCGAGCTGTTCTTCCGCGCGTGCCTTCAGCGCGGCGAGCACGTGCGCCGACACTTCGATCGGCGTGACGCGACGTCCGTCCGCGAGGTCGAAGTACACGACCGGCCCGTCGACCTCGCTCGAGAAGACGTAGGGCGTGAGCTCGTCGTCCGCCTGCGCCTCGACCTGCGCGCGCCCCATGAAGCGCTTGGCGCTCGCGATGACGGTGCCCTCGCCACCGCCCGCCTTCGTGCGAGCGTCGTGGCCGACCACCCGCGCGTCGCCCTCGCCGAACCACACCACGGAGGGGAAGGTGGCGCGGTCCTCGTCGTCGAGGAGCACGGTCGGGGAACCGTCGCGCACGGTGGCGACGAGTGAGTAGGTCGTCCCGAGGTCGATCCCCGCGACGCGTCCCGCGCATTTGGCTTTCGGCGCACCGCCGATCTGTAGGAGGCCCATGGTCGTTCAGCTCGCTTCTTCTCGTCGTGCCGTCAGGCGTTCGACGAGGCGCATGTAGTACCTCAGCGCGTCGAGCGCACGTACGATCTGCGCGCGCTCGCCGACGCCGTCGTCGAAGTAGGCGCGGACCTTGTCCAGCTCACCGGTGCGGATGCCTTCGACCCGCTCCAGCATCGCGTCGATCGCGCCCGCGGTCTTCGCGCCGTCCGCCTCCTCCTGCAGCTCCATCATCGCCATCAGGAACTCGGGGTCGTTCGTGCGCTGCTCTTCGCCGCCGATCTCCACGCCCTCCAGCTTCATGAGGTACTCGGCGCGTTTGTGAGGATCCGAGAGGGTGCGGTAGGCGTCGTTGAGCTTCGCGGTGTGCTGCACCGCGAGGCGCCGCTCCACGGCGGACTTCTGCGCGAACCGGTCCGGATGCACCTTCACCGAGCGCGTACGGAAGGCCTTCGCGAGCGCCTTGGTGTCGATGGAGAACTTCTTCTCCACACCGAGCGCCGCGAACCAGTCCTCTTTCTTCGACTCCGGCTGGAGGATTTTGCACGTGGTGCAGAAGAGCGCGTCGCCGCGCTCCGCACCGCAAGACCAGCAATCCATGGCGATCAGACGGGGGAGAAGCTCTCGCCGCAGCCGCAGGCCTTGCCGGCCTTGGGGTTCACGAACTTGAAGCCCGACTCCATCAACCCGGAGACGTAGTCGAGCGTCGTGCCCTGCAGGAACAACAGGCTCTTCGGATCGACGTAGACGCTCACGCCGTGTGCGTCGATCACGTGGTCGTTGTCGCGCGCGGCGGTCTCGACGTCGAGGTAGTAGGACAGGCCGCTGCACCCGCCGCCGCGGACGCCGACCCGCAGACCGGCGCCGTCCGGGGCGTCGTTGGTCTTCAGGAACTTGGCGATCGCCTTCGCGGCGGGCTCGGTCACCTCGAGGGTACCGGTCGCCTTCGGCTTCTCTTGGAGGATGTCGAGCGCCATGATTACTCCTCGGTCGGCGCAGCCTTGGCGGTCTTCTTCTTCCGCCAGTCGGCCACCGCCGCCTTGATCGCGTCCTCCGCCAGCACGGAGCAGTGCACCTTCACCGGCGGCAGGGACAGCTCTTCGACGATCTTGTCGTTCTTGAGCGACTCGGCCCAGTCGACCGACTTGCCCTTCACCCACTCCGTCACGAGCGAGGAGGAGGCGATCGCCGAGCCACAACCGAACGTCTTGAACTTCGCGTCTTCGATCGTCCCGTCGTCGCCGACCCGAATCTGCAGCCGCATCACGTCGCCGCACGCGGGTGCGCCGACGAGCCCCGTGCCGACGTTCTCGTCTTCCTTGTCGAGGGTCCCCACGTTCCGCGGGTTCTCGTAGTGGTCGATGACTTTATCGTTGTAGGCCATGGTGGATGATTCCTATCTCGGCGCTTCAGTGCGCCGCCCATTCGATGCTGTCGAGATCGATGCCCTCTTGGGCCATCTCGTAGAGGGGTGACATGTCGCGGAGCTTCTTCACCTTCTCGACGACGAGGTTCGCGACGTAGTCGACCTCCTCCTCGGTGGTGAAGCGCCCCAGCCCGAAGCGAATCGAGCTGTGTGCGAGGTCGTCGCCGACGCCGAGCGCACGCAGCACGTACGACGGCTCCAGCGACGCAGAGGTGCACGCCGACCCGGACGACACCGCGACGTCCTTGATCGCCATCATCAGCGCCTCACCCTCCACGTACGCAAACGACACGTTGAGGTTTCCGGGGAGCCGCTGGTCGGCGTCGCCGTTGACGAACACGAAGTCGAGCTCGCCCGACAGTTTGTTCCAGAAGTGGTTCCGCAGCTCGGTGAGCTTCTTGGCCTCGGTCTCGAGCTCTTTGTTGCAGATCTCCGCCGCCTTCCCGAAGCCCACGATGCCCGCGACGTTGAGCGTGCCGCTGCGCATCCCGCGCTCGTGGCCGCCGCCGTCGATCGTCGCTTCGAGGCGCACGCGCGGGCGACGGCGACGCACGTACAGCGCGCCCACGCCCTTCGGCCCGTACATCTTGTGCGCGGACATCGACATGAGATCGATGTTCATGTCGTCGACGTTCACCGGGACCTTGCCTACCGCCTGCACGGCGTCGGTGTGGAAGAGCACCTTCTTCGACCGGCACAGCGCGCCGATCTCCTTCACCGGCTGCAGCACGCCGATCTCGTTGTTGGCGAGCATGATGGAGACGAGGATCGTGTCGTCCTCGATCGCCGCCTCGAGCGCCTCGAGATCCACGAGACCGTTCGGCTTCACGCCGAGGTACGTGACGCGGAAGCCTTCCTTCTCGAGGCGCTTCGCGCTGTCGAGGATGGCCTTGTGCTCGGTGGTGAGCGTGATGATGTGGTCCCCGCGGTTCGCGAAGACCTTCGCGGCGCCCTGCTCGGCGATCTCGTCGAGATCGACCGCGCCGAAGCGCGGCGGGACGAGGGCCTCGGCGTTTTCGATCGTGCCGTCCTTGTGACCCTTCGCGAGCGCGTCGAGCGTCATCTTGTCGGCGCGCGTCATGCCGTACATGTGCGCGACGCCCTTGAGCGCGAGGTTGTCGGACTCGGTGGCGCCGGAGGTGAAGATGATCTCCGCGGGCGTCGCGCCGACGAGCTTCGCGACCTGCTCGCGCGCGTAGTCGACCGCCTCTTCGGCGACCCAGCCGAACTGGTGCGAGCGCGACGCGGCGTTGCCGAAGCGGTCCTCGTAGAACGGACGCATCGCGTCGAGGACGCGCGGATCGACCGGCGTCGTGGAGTTGTAGTCCATGTAGATGGGGAGCTTCACGTCAGGGTGCCCTCGGCGGCTGCTTCGCCGCCCTCGTCGGCGGCCTTGGGGCCGCCTTCGTGAATGCCGGTGATGAGCATCGGCGGTTCGATCGAATGTTCGTGGTCACACGCCTTGCACGCGTGCAGCAGCGTGTGCGGCTCGCAGGAGGTCGTGCAGGTGGTCAGGTACTGGATGCCTTCGGTCAGCTCGTCCGACAGCGACTCGAGCGCCTGGATCTGCGCCCGTACCTCGTCGTGTTTCGCCTCGAACATGCTGCGGACCTTCTCCATCGCCTTGGGGCCCTGACCGGCGGCCTCCAGGTCGTCGAGGAAGGTGCGGATCTCGTGCAGCGAGAAACCGAGCAGCTGGAGCTTGTCGATCCAGCTCAGCCGCACCAGGGCGGCGTTCGTATACAGCCGGTGGCCCCCCTCCGTCCGGACGGCCGGACCGAGCAGGCCCATGTCCTCGTACAGCCGCACCGCGCGCGTGCTCTTCTCGGCACGCTTCGCGAGATCGCCGATGCGCAGCGTGGCCTTCGTGCGATCGATGCTGATGACGGGGTCCATGACGAGGTGCGTCTCCGTGCCTTGACGTTGACGTAAACGTCAACTTCTCGGCTTCCCTCAAATCTCTAGAAACTTGACGTATGCGTCAAGTTCAAAGGGCGCGGCGGGTGACTCGATTTGGAACGCGGGGTCCGCCCCTTCTGGAGTGCCCCAGGACCCAACCGATTCGGATCGTCGGCGAAGCGCGCCATTCGCGCGCTTGGTCACGAAGGGAAACCGATGAACCGAACCGTCGCAGTCACCGCCCTGAGTCTGGCCCTGTCCTCGAGCGCAAGCGTCTACGCGCAGCAGGAGCCGGCATCCTTCTCCGTCGAGCGCTTCGAGCTCTCCCTCGATCGTAACGGCACGCTCAACGTCGAGAGTGGCCGCGTCGCCGGTCACCTCGACTGGAACGCCAGCCTCTGGTTCGGCGGCAGCCACGCCCCGCTGGTGCTCACCCGCATCAGCGAGGACGGCCGCACGCACGGTGGCGACATCGTCGGCTTCCGGATGGGCGGCAGCCTCATGGGCTCCGTCGGGCTCTTCGACCTCCTCCAGGTCGGCCTGATCGTCCCGGTGGTCACCTACCAGAGTCGCAACAGCGACCCGGCGGGCGCCGTAGGCTCCATCCCGGCGCTGTCAGTGGCCGGCGTCGGCAACATCCGCATCGCGCCGAAGGTCGCCATCGTCCGTGAGGACGAAGCGGGCATCGCCGTGGCGCTGGTCCCGACGCTCGTGCTCCCGACGATCTCGCGCGACGCGTACATCGGCGGCGAGAGCTTCGAGTTCGCGCCGACCGTCGCGGTGTCGAAGGCGTTCGGTTCCCTCAACACCAACTTCAACGTCGGCGCGCGGGTGCTCGAGCAGCGCGAGTGGCTCGGCATCGACATCGACGACGAGCTCACCGCGTCCATCGGCGCATCCTTCGACCTCGAGGGGCTCACCAGCGTCCCGCTCGGCATCGACGCGAGCGTGGCCGCCGCGACGCTCCTCAAGGACCCGACGGCGTCGACGCAGCAGAACTACGTCGAGGCGTTGGCCGGCGCGCGTTACCGCTTCGGGCCGATGCTCGCGTTCGCCGCGGTCGGCGCCGGCGGCGGCGGCGGCTACGGCACGCCCGACGTGCGCGGCCTCCTCGGCCTGCGCGTCGCCTCCGCGAACCTCGACCCCGACGGTGACGGCATCGAAGGCGACGACGACGCCTGTCCGCAGAACGCCGAGGACTACGACGGCTTCGAGGACAAGGACGGCTGCCCCGAGGCCGACAACGACGGCGACCGTTTCGAAGACGCCGTCGACGGCGCACCCAACTTCGCCGAGGACTACGACGGCTTCGAAGACGACGACGGCATCCCGGATCCGGACAACGACGCGGACGGCGTCGAGGACAACCGCGACAAGTGCCCGATGGATGCCGGCTCGATCGACAACGAAGGCTGCCCGGTCTTCGACAAGGACGGCGACGGCGTGCCGGACGAGATGGACCGCTGCGTCGACGAGGCCGGCCACGTGGACAACCGCGGCTGCCCGGACGTCGACACCGACGGTGACGGCATCGTGAACCGCCTCGACCGCTGCGTCGACGACGCGGAGGACGTGGACGGCACGGACGACGAGGACGGCTGCCCGGACCTCGACAACGACGGCGACGGCGTCGTCGACGCGCGCGACCGCTGCGTCAACGAGCCCGGCCCGGTCGAGAACAACGGCTGCCCCGACTCCGACCGCGACGGCGACAGCGTCATCGACCGCAAGGACAACTGCCCCGACGAGCCCGGCAGCGAAGAGAACTTCGGCTGCACCGAGGAGCAGAACGTCCGCATCGAGTCCGACCGCATCGTCATCATGGAGAAGATCTACTTCGACACCGGGAAGGCGACGATTCAGCCGCGCTCGTTCGGGCTGCTCTACAACGTCGCGCGCGTGATGAAGGACCACCCGGAGATCGAGCACATCCGGGTCGAGGGTCACACGGACAACGTCGGTGGTCGCGGCTTCAACATGCTGCTGTCGCAGCGTCGTGCGCTCGCGGTCGTCGAACACCTGAAGGGCGCGGGCATCGCGCCGGAGCGCCTGTCGGCGCGCGGCTACGGCTTCGACCGTGGGCTGGTGGACAACAGCACGCCGGAGAATCGCGCGAAGAACCGTCGCGTCGACTTCGCCATCGTGCGTGGTGAGGAGAACTGAGTCGTGGGTACGTTCATCAATCGCTTCAATGTACTGGCCGTCACGGCGGTGCTCTTGGCGTCGCCCTCCGCGTTTGCGCAGGTCGACACCGACGGCGACGGCATCCCGGATCTCGCGGAGCTCACGCTCGGCACCAACCCGCTCCTCGCGGACTCGGACCTGGACCTGATCAGTGACGGCGTCGAGACCGACGGCGGCAACCCGATCGACACGGACGGCGACGGCCTGATCGACGCGCTCGATGTCGACTCGGACGGGGACACGGTCCTCGACCTCGTCGACGGCATGGGCGACCCCGACACCGACGGCCTGCCGAACTTCCGTGACACGGACGACGACGGCGACGGCATCCCGAGTGAAGTCGAAGGCCTGATGGACCTCGACCTCGACGGGCTCCCGGCGTTCCTCGACCTGGACGCGGACGGCGACAGCATCCTCGACAGCGTCGAAGGCGCGGGGGACCTCGACCTCGACAGCATCCCGAACTTCCTCGACCTCGACTCCGACGGCGACGGCTACCTCGACGCGATCGAGTCCGCGGTCGACCTCGACGGCGACGGCATCCCGAACTTCCTGGACCCCGACGACGGCGACGGCCCCTCCCCCGACTTCGACGGCGACGGCGTACCGAACGTCGTCGAGATGATCATCGGGAGCGACCCGACCGAGAGCGACACCGACCTCGATGGCATCCCGGACGGCGTGGAGACGCTCAACGGCCTGACCAACATCGACACGGACGGCGACGGCATCCTCGACGTCTTCGACCTCGACTCCGACGGTGACTCGATCCTCGACGCGGTCGAGCTCCTCGTCGACACCGACGGCGACACCATCCCCGACTTCCGCGATCCGGACGACGACGGCGACCTGATCCCCTCGCTGATCGAAACCTCGAGCTGCGCGGGCGACCTCGACAACGACGGCCTCCCCGCCCACCTCGACGACGACTCCGACGGCGACTCGGTCTCCGACCTCCTCGAGGGCATCCTCGACCGTGACAACGACGGCCTGCTCGACTTCTGCGATCTCTCCAACGGTGCGGACCCGAACGGCGACCTCGACGGCGACGGCCTCCTCAACTCGCAAGAGATCCCGCTCGGCCTCAACATCGCGCTCGCCGACTCCGACGGCGACGGGATCCCGGACGGCGTGGAAGCCGCGTTGGGCATCGGCGTCGACACGGACGGTGACGGCACCATCGACGCGCTCGACCTCGACTCGGACGGCGACACCGTGCTCGACGCAATCGAGCTGACGGTCGACACCGACCTCGACAACATCCCCGACTTCCTCGACACCGACGACGACGGCGACGGGCTCCTCACGTCCTTCGAGCTCAGCGTCTGCCTCTTCATCGACGCGGACGGCGACGGCCTGCTCGTGCACCTCGACGTCGACGCCGACGGCAACGGCACGAACGACGCGGCGGACGGCCTCGGCGACCTCGATGGCGACGGCCTCGCGGACTTCTGCGACCTCGACGACGCGGACGGCCCGGTGCTCGACTTCGACGGCGACGGCATCACGAACGTCGACGAAATCCTCATCACCGGCACGAACCCCTTCGACGCCGACTCCGACGACGACGGGCTCGACGACAACGTCGAGAGCGACGGCGGCGCGCACGTCGACACCGACGGTGACGGCCTGGTCGACGGCCTCGACCTCGACTCGGACGACGACACGATCCCCGACGCCGAGGAGCTCCTGCTCGACACGGACGGCGACGGCACGCCCGACCGCCGCGACACCGACGACGACAACGACACGATCCCGACCTCGGTCGAGGCGGCCGAAGGCGCCCAGCACGGGCTCGACCCGGACGCCGATCTGGTTCCCGCGTACCGCGACACAAACTCCGACGGCGACATGCGCGACGACTCCGTCGAAGTGCTCGGCGACGACGACGGCGACGGCGTGCCGAACTTCCTCGACCCGAACGACGAGGACGGCCCGAACGGCGACCCGGACGAAGACGGCGTGCTGACGCACATCGAGATCTCGATCGGCAGCAACCCGTACGATCCGGACACCGACGATGACACCATCTGGGACGGCCCGGAGACGAACTTCGGCAACCCGATCGACACGGACGGCGACGGCACCCCCGACGTGCTCGACCTCGACTCCGACGGCGACAACCTGCTCGACAGCACGGAGCTGGTGGCCGACTTCGACGGCGACGGTATCCCGAACTACCGCGACTCGGACGACGACGGCGACACGATCCCGACGGCGCAGGAGTACACCGACGCGCAGATCTTCGGCGACGACGTGGACAGCGACAGCGTGCGCAACTGGTACGACGTCGACTCCGACGGCGACGCGCGCCTCGACGCGGTCGAGCTGCGCGGCGACGACGACGTCGACGGCATCCCGAACTACCTCGACGCCCGTGACGACGACGGCCCGAACGCCGACTGGGACGGCGACGGCCTGCCGAACTCGGACGAGGTGACGTACGGCTGCAACCCGCTCAACCCGGACTCCGACGGCGACGCGATCGGCGACTTCACGGAAGCGAACGGCGGCGCGGTGGTCGACACCGACGGTGACGGGCGCAACGACTGCTCCGACCAGGACTCCGACGACGACTCGGTCGACGATCGCACCGAGGGTGAAGTCGACTCCGACCTCGACGGCGTCGGCGACTGGCGCGACAGCGACGACGACGACGATGGCATCCCGACCGTCACCGAAGCGAGCGACGGCAACGTGTTCGGCCACGACGTCGACGGCGACAGCATCGAGAACCGCCTCGACCTCGACTCCGACGGCGACGGCGACAGCGACACGGTCGAAGGCACCGGCGACGTGGACGGCGACCTGGTCCCGAACTACCTCGACGCCGACGACGACGACGGCCCGGACGGCGACGCCGACGGCGACGGCCTGTTGAACCGGCACGAGGTGTCGATCGGCACGAACCCGCTGAACCCGGACTCGGACGGCGACGGCATCGGCGACTTCGTCGAGACCGACGGCGGCTACGAGGTCGACACGGACGGCGACGGCTCCATCGACGCCCGCGATCTCGATTCGGACGACGACAACATCTACGACAGCGAAGAGACCGCGGACGACGAAGACGGCGACGGGAAGCCGAACTACCGCGACCTCGAGAGCGACGGCGACGGCATCGCCGACATCGACGAGGCGGGCGACGCGGTCCTGATGACGCCAGCGATCGACTCCGACGGCGACGGGCAGCCGGACTTCCTCGACCTCGACTCGGACAACGACGAGGTGCCGGACGGGGACGACAACTGCCGCATCGACGCGAACACCGACCAGGCGGACATGGACGACGACGACATCGGTGACGTCTGCGACGACACCTGCGACGCGGCGGACATGTGCATCCGCGGTCCGGACAAGGACAAGGACAAGGTCTTCGACGACGACGACAACTGTCCGACGATCCCGAACCCGGAGCAGGAGGACCAGGACGGTGACGGCCTCGGCGACGTCTGCGACGAGGACATGGACGGCGACGGCTTCAAGGACGTCTACGTCGCGACGGGCTCGGGTGTCTTCGGATGCACCGCCCAGCCGGGCGCCGAGAAGTCGGGCGTGCTGATGTTCGGTCTGTTGCTCGGCGCGTTCGTCGCGCTCCGCCGCCGACGCTGACGCCTACGACGCGCCCTCGTCATCGAAGGGCGCGTCGCGCTCCCGCACCGCCTGCTTGAACCCCACCTCCGCGGCGCGCCGCTGAAACGCGTACCCCTCCGGGGTGTGGCGGGTCGCGCCGTCGAGGATCGTGCCCAGCACCTGCGTCGGGCCGAGCGACTGCGCATGCACTTGCGTGTTCACGAGCAGCTTCATCATCTGCAGTTGGTTCTTCGGCATCTTCGCGATGCGCGACGTGAGCGCGTCGGCGCAGGCGTCGAGCTCGGCCTTCGGGGGCGCTTCGATCGCGAGGCCCCACGCGAGCGCTTCGGCGCCCGACAGACAGTCGCCCGTGAAGAGCAGTCGCTTCGCGCGTTGCGGTCCGAGGCGCGCCGCCCACAGCGCGGTCGTCGGCGAGCCCCAGACCCGGGACGGCGGGTAGCCGATCTTCGCGTCGTCGGCGATGACGAGGAGGTCGCTGCAGAGCGCGAGGTCGGTGCCGCCGGCGACGCAGAAGCCGTGCACCTTGCAGACGATCGGCGTGGTCGCGTGGAAGAGCGTCATGAACGCGCGGACGTTCCGGCTCATCATCCCGTAGTCGACCATCGGATCCCACGTGCGGGACGGGTCGTGGTTGGCGGCGATGGTCGCGGGGTCGGTCGGGGCGCCGAGCGGGACGTTCGAGCCCTCGGCCTTGCCCATCGTCTCGGCGGAGTCGACGAGGTCGTAGCCGCCGCAGAAGCCTTTGCCGTTCCCGGCGAGCTGCACGACGTGCACGTCGGGGTCGAGGTCGGCGCGTTCGACGGCTTCGGCGAGCTCGCGGATCAGCGTGGGCGTGAGGCCGTTGCCGCGTTCGGGGCGGTTCAGCGTGATGCGGCACACGCGATCGGCGACGTCGTAGGTCAGCGTTTCGAAGGCGGTCATCGCGCGGCGGATTCTGACGCGACAAAGGTCGGGTGAACACCGATAATCCGCGCCGCATGGCGAAGACGACCGGACTCGGCTTCAAGACGCCGGACAGCTGGGGCAACCGCTCCGCGCTGGGCGGCACCTACCTCGCGCTGAAGGACGTCCGCGGCAACCGCGACGGGCTGTGGGGCAACGAGGACAAGATGGCCGGTCAGGTCGGTGGCCTGTTCGCGCGCCAGCCGCTCGCGCTCCGGGCGAAGGCGACCGCCGAGGTCGGGCTCCGCACCAAGGACGAGATTCGCGAGCTCGAGCAGTTCCGCGCCGAGGCCGAGGCGAAGTGGGGCGTGCCGACGGTGGCCGCCGAGGTGCTGGGGCAGCTGCGCCACCCGGACCTGTACGCGGCGCAGAAGGCGATCGTGCTCTCCCAGCTCGGCCGCGCGCCGAGCGAAGTGAACGAACACATCGTGCGTGCATCGGGCTCGGTGGCGAACCAGTCGATCGAAGCGCGCGACGTCTTCACCCAGCTGTGGGCCGCGAAGGGCACGCCGTCGGGGCGCGTGGTCGTGTTGTCGCCCGGGTTCCAGGAGACGTGGCGCGACTTCGTCGACGTCATCGACAAGGTCAACGCGAACGGCCACGACGTCCTGGTCATGGATCACCAGTGGTCGAGCGAGACCGACGAAAACGCCGGCGGGATGGACCGCGGCAACGGCGTCGCGCGCGACGTCGCGTCGGTGATGGCGAAGGCCGCCGAGCTCGCCCGCGAACGGCATGGCGAAGACGGCACGGTGATCCTCGCGGGTAACAGTATGGGCGGCGGCCCGGGTGCCGCGGGCGCCGCGGCGCACATCGCCGCGGGGACGATGGCGCTCGACGGTGCCGCGCCGCCGACCGGCGTGCCGATGGCGCTCTTCGATCCCTTCTTCGGTGCGACGCCGAACTTCGTGAACGACGTCGTCGGCCTCGCGGCGCGCGTGCCGGTCGCGAACCGCATGAAGGTCCCGTCCGCGGGGCTCCCGGATCTCACGGACGACAAGACGGCGGAGCAGCGCGGAGCGCAGAACGCCGTCCTCTCCGACGCACGCGCGCAGCTGTCGACGATGACACGCGCGCTCCCGGACATCGCGATGATCCGCGAGCTCGCGCGCGAGAACGCGCACAAGATGGGGCCTTCGATCGTCGTGCACGCGGAGCGTGACACCCTCGCGGATCCGGCGGCGGCGAAGGCGTTCGCCCAAAGTATCGGCGCCGAGATGCGTTCGATCGACAGCTCGAACCACGTGCATCAGCTGAGCCCCACGGACCAGCAGCACCTCGTCGACGCCATCGAGACCCTCGCGACCCCGCGCCACGGCACGGTGGCGATGCCGCGCATGAACGTCACGCTGCGTGCGCCGCTCGAGATGAAGGTGTCGGGGGACCTGCGCTCGGCGAAGGTTCGGTACACGATCGGGATGGACGACCTCGACACACGGCCGCTCGGCGACCGCCGGTTCGCGGACGCGATCGACACGATCAGCCTCGGGCGCCCGTTCGTTCGAGAGCGGTCCGACGACAACGTCACGTTCTCGGTAGAGCAGGTGAACGGCGAGGCGACGTTGATCCTCGAGGCGGACGTCGTGCCGTCGGTGTTCGATCAGCTAGCGGCGCCGTTTTCGATCATGCTCGACTCCGGGCAGCACGTGCTCCTCACGCCGACGCCCGAGACGATCGCCTACGACATGACGGCGGCGGAGGTCGCCTCGGATCGGTCGTCGCTCGAGAACAAACAGAGCTACCGCGCGTTCCAGCAGGAGCGCCTCGCCGAGCTCGAACACCTCCGCGCGAACCCGGACGAGATCCGGACCGGGACGTACCTCAACGGTCGCCCGGCGCGCGAGGTGCGACGCGAGGAGCTCGCGCAGGCGAAGACCGACCACGCCGAGGCGAAGACCCGGCTCGCCGGGCTGCGCACCGCGCTCGATCAGACGTGGGCGAAGCTCGACCTCCGCGAGAAACACTTCGCGATGCGCGTCGTGGAGCCGTTCCCCGCGGACGACGCGTGGCCGGGGATCGAGGCCGACCTCGCGAGCGCCTACGAGTCGTTCCTCCCGCTCGACCGCGACAAGGCGCGGCTGACGAAGATCGTGGAGGACACGCAGCACCTCGGCGGCGACATCGTCGCGGGGTACCGGCGGGAGCTCCTCGACGTGACGCGGGCGCACACCGATGCGGCTCGCAAGCTCCAAGGCGCGATCGACACCGCACGAGAGCGCTTCGACACGTTGGGACAGACGCCTCGCTTCTACACGTACCTCGCGGACGTGCACCCGCTGGAAGGGGAGCCTCCGCGCGCGTATCGACACGCCGAAGGGAGCGTGCGGAACACCGCGGACTTCATCGAGCTGTTCAGCGAATCGCTGCAACGCCTGGAAGCTCGCGCGGCGCAGCAGCACGCGGCGCTGCCGGCCGCGATCGAGAAGCTGAACGGGGAGATCGCCCAGACGGACGCCGCGATCGCGGACCTCGAGCAGCAGATCGCGAACCCTACGCAGCAGCTTCGTACGCGTGCGTTCCAGACGAGCTAGGAAGATCGGGACTGTTCAGGCGTAGCAAGGCGTCGATGAAGCGCCCTCTGCTTGCCCTGCTCTGTCTCCCCGTCCTGTACGCCTGTCCCAGCGACCGCGACATCGGCGGCAGCACCGTCACGCCCCCCGGTGGAACCCGCGACGGCGGCGGCGGCGTCATCGATCGCGGCCCGTGCGGCAACGGTGTCATCAACGGCACCGAGGCGTGCGACGGCAACGCGTTCCTCAACGGCGCGGACTGCTCGGGGTACAACCTCGGCGACGGCCAGGTGAGCTGCTCGGCGTCCTGCCAGATCACGTTTCAGGGTTGCTCGCTCACCGACTACTGCACGGCCAACGGCCTGTACGCGAACGGCCAGTGTGATCCCTGCGAGCGCCTCGGCGGCGTGATGGATCCGGAGTGCGCGACGGCTTGCGGGATGGACGGCGTCTGCGCCGACCGCTTCGAGCCGCTGATCGGCGAGTGGACCTGCCGGCGCCTCAACACGCCCGACCCCGACTGCGGCATGTGCGGCAACGGCATCATCGAGGGCAACGAGATCTGCGACTCACAAGCCATCCCGCCGGATCGTTTCCGCTGCGACGACTGGGGCTACCTCCCGGGCGGAGAGATCGCTTGCAAGCCAGATTGCACGCCCAACTTCAGCGCGTGCCGACACTCGGTGTGCGGCGACGGCAACGTCGAGGGCACCGAGATGTGCGACGCCGCCAACCTCAACGGCGCCACCTGTGAGTCGCGCGGCTTCGCGGGCGGCACGCTCGGTTGCAACGCCTGCACGTTCGACGAGTCCGCGTGCATCACCCCCGGCTGCGGCAATGGCATCCAGGAGACCGACCTGTCCGAGGAGTGCGACGGCCAGGACGGCATCACGACCTGCGAGGACCTCGGCTTCGCGGGCGGCACCGTGTCCTGCACGGGCGCGTGCACGATCGACTCGTCGGCGTGTGTGAGCCCCGGTTGCGGCAACGGCATCATCGAAGAGCCGCTCGAGGACTGCGAAGGCATGAACCTCGACGGCGCGACGTGTGAGTCGCTCGGCTTCCTGCAAGGCACCTTGTCGTGCTCGTCGTCGAGCTGCACGTACGACACGACCGCGTGCATCCCGGCCGGCTGCGGCAACGACATCATCGAGGCGTCCGAGCAGTGCGAGGGCGCGAACCTCAACGGTGCTTCGTGTGTCTCGCTCGGATTCCTGGAGGGGAAGCTCGCGTGTGACTCGATGACGTGCCAGTACGACACGTCGATGTGTCCGATGCCCGGCTGCGGCAACAACATCATCGAGACCGGCGAGGTCTGCGACGGGACGGCGCTCGCCGGTCAGTCGTGCACGTCGATGGGTTTCTCGGGCGGCACGCTCGGGTGCAGCGGTTGCCTCTTCGACTTCTCGCAGTGCTCCGGTACGCAGGATCGCTGCGGCAACGGCGCGGTGCAGGGCGCGGAGCCCTGCGACCAGCTCATGTTCGCGTCGTTCGCGCCCACGACGTGCGACGCCTACGGCATGCCCGGCGGCGGCAACGTCGCGTGCACGGCGTCGTGCGGGCTCCAGTTCCAGACGTGCAACACGCAGACGGACGTCTGCAACTTCAACAGCTGGTACGGCGACGGGGTCTGCGACGACTGCGAGCTGTACACGCCGGTCGCCAACCTCGACACCGACTGCTCCAGCGGCTGCGGCGCCGACGGCGCGTGTCGCGACTACTGGCTCGCGGGTGAGTACACGTGTGTGCGCGCCGGCTTCACGCACGACCCGGACTGCGGTTGTGGCAACGGCACGCTCGACACGGACCCGAACGGGCTCACGATCGAGGTCTGCGACGGGACGAATTTCGCAGGCAACCTCGATGCATGCAGCGACTGGGGCTTCACGGCCGGCCGCCTGACGTGCACGTCGGGCTGCAGCCTCGACTTCTCGCAGTGTTACTGACGTCACGCGTTTTGAATCTGTGATGAGTTTCGGGGCACAGTATACGGCGTGCTTCGCCGAATACGTTTCAGCCTCCTCCTGCTCCTGCTCTACGGCTGTGACTGTGGCGACGGCGGACAGCTGACCAACGTCCACCCCGACATCGAAGTCGATCCTGCTTCGCTCGACTTCGGGGGCGTGCGGCGTGGTGACTTCGGCGAAGAGACGATTCGTGTCGCCAACCGCGGGGGCGTCGTCCTGCGCGTGACCGAGGTGCGTCGCGCGGAAGATACCCACCCTGCGATCACGTTCGACACCGAGCCATTCGAAGTCGCGGCGGGCGACGCGTTCGAATTCGACGTGGGTTTCGTCGTGACTTCACTCGGCGAAGCGACCGGCGCCGTGACGTTTGTTTCCGACGACCCGGACGAGCCGGAGGTCACCGTCCCGATCACCGCCGAAGCGCTCCCGGCGGCGGGCCCTCGCCTCTCGTTGTGCGTGGAGAGTGAAGACGTCGGTCTGAGTCGGATCTGTGACTACGAAGCGATCGCCCAGCTCGGCGACGTCGTCCTCGGCGAACCCGTCGACGCGCTGGTGACCATCGAGAGCGTGGGAACGGAGCCGCTCGTGGTCGACGCCTCGATGAGTCGCTCCAGCCACCCGTTCTTCGTCCCTACTCCCTCCCGCGTCCAGACCACGCTCCCCTCCGGAGAGCGCGCGACGGTGACGGTGCGCTTCGATCCGACCGAGACGGGTTTCGAGCGCGCGCAGCTGGTCGTCGAGACGAACGACGCCGACGAACCCTTCGCGCAAGTTCGCTTGCGCGGCACCGGCGTGGAGCGCCGGCTCTGCGCCGAGGTCGAGTCGGTCGACTTCGGAGCCGTCGAGCTCGGGATGTACGTGGAGCGCGAGCTCACGTTCGAGAACTGCGCGGGCGCGCCGGTCGTGGTCGACGCGCTGACGATCGAGGGCACGAGTGAGCTCACGCTCGAGGTTTCACCGACGCTCCCGCTCACCATGGAGCCCGGCGCACGCGAGACCATCACGCTCCGCTACACGCCTACCGACGTCGTCGACGACGAAGCGCTCCTCCGCATCGTGTCCAACGCTCCCGAGACCGCGGTGACACTCATCGCCCGCGCGGAGTCGTGTCAGCTCGCGGCGCTCCCACCGATGATCGACTTCGGGTCGACGCGGCTGGGTGAGATCATGGCGCGCTCGCTCGTGATCTCGAACGTCGGCGCGCACGCGTGTGAGATCACCGACTTCGCGTTCTCGCCGTCGACCACCGCAGAGTTCGGCGCCTCCGTGCTCCCGACGGTACCGACCACCATCGGCCCGGGGCTCACCGAGACCATCGAGCTGACCTACACCCCCACCGAGCTCGGCGTGGACAGCGGCGAGTTCCTGATCACCGACGCGCTCGGGCAGACGGTGACCGTCCAGCTCGCGGGTGTCAGCGACATGGCGGTGGGTTGTTACCTGGCGGTCGCGCCCGTTTCGTTGAGCTTCGGCGCCATCGCGATCGGCGTGCCGAGCACGTTGGGGTTGCAGATCTCCAACATCGGCACGGAAGCCTGCAACACCGTGACGCTCGCGCTCTCGCCCGGTAGCGGCGCCGACTTCGCGTTGGCCGGCCCGCCGACCGCGTGGATCCCGCCGGGCGGGCAGCAGTCGATCTCGGTGACGTTCACGCCGTCCGCCGCAGGCGCAAGGTTCGGGAGCATCATCATCAGCGGCGCGAACCCGATCAACGTGCCCCTCACCGGGACCGGCGATGGGACGTTGCTCTGTGTGACGCCGAACCCCGTGGTGTTCGGTACACGGCCGGCCAACTCCGTCACACCCCGCGCCGTGACGCTCGCGGCGTGTGGCTCGCAGGACGTGGTCGTGTCGAGCCTGTCGCTCCCGGCTCCGACGACGTCGGAGATGTCGATCTACACGGCGCCGCCGCTCCCGCTCACGATTCAGGCGGGCGCCACGGCGCAACTCGAGTTGCGCTACGCGGGGACCAACGACGGTCGCGACGACGGCACGCTCCAGATCACCAGCAACGACGTGGTCGCGCCTATCCAGGACATCGACCTCATCGCCCACACCTCGACCGTGCCGTGCGGCGACATCCAAGGCCGCATCTGCGACCTCGACATGGCCGGCCCCGTCGTCGGCGCCACCGTCTACGTCGACACCCCCAACGGCCGCATCTCGACGACCACCAACGCCAACGGTGACTACGTGCTGACGTGTGTCCCGGCCGGAACCTACGACGTCACCGCCGAGAGCGGCCAGTGGAGCAACTCGTCCGTCGCCACCGTCACGGCGTACACGACGACGGTCATCCCGGGGCAGCAGTGCCTCGATCCGACGAGCGCCAACGTCGCGGTCATCTTCGGGTCGTTCGACAACATCGAAGCGGTCCTCGCCGCGAAGGGCATCCCGTACGACTTCTACACCACGCCGGACGCTCTCGTGCTGAACCCGACCCTCCTCGGCACCTACGACATCGTGTTCATCAACTGCGGCTGGAACGAGGCGGTCGGCCTCGGACCGACGAGCCGCGCGAACCTGACGGCCTACGTGAGCAACGGCGGTTCGCTGTACACGTCGGATTGGGCGTACGACATCGTCGAGGTGCTCTGGCCGAACGCCGTCGACTTCCACGGCGACGACAACGTGCTGAACTCCGCGCAGAGCGGAGGCAGCTACAGCGGCCTGGTCGACGTCCTCGAACCGAGCCTCGTCGCCGCGCTGAACGGACAGACGCAGATCACGATGAACGCATGCTGTGTTGCGACGACGTCCGCCGGACCGGGCACGACCGTCTACCTCGAAGCGCAGCGCTTCCCGCCCGACCCGCCGAACCCGCTGATGATCGGTTTCTCCCCGACCCCCACCGCGGGCCGCGTGTTCCACACGGACTTCCACAACAACGGCCAGCCCGACATCGAGACCGTGTTCAGCTGGTTGTTGTTGAACTTGTAGGCGCTAGAAGCGGATGACCGCGCTGCCCCACGTGAAGCCGGCGCCGAAGGCGCCGACCGCGAGGAGCTGACCGCGGGAGAGCTTGCCGTCGCGGATGCACTCGTCGAGCGCGATCGGGATCGACGCGGCGGTCGTGTTCCCGTAGCGCTGGATGTTGTTGTAGACCTTGTCGTCCGGCAGCTGGAGCGCCTTCTGGCAGGCCTCGGCGATGCGGAGGTTGGCCTGGTGCGGGATGAACAGGTCGAGGTCCGCCGGGCCGTAACCCGCTTCCTTCAGCGCGACGACCACCGCCTCCGGCAGCTTGCGGACGGCGTGTTTGAAGACCTCGCGGCCGTTCATGCTCGGGTAGTGGCGGCCCTCGTCCATGCCCTCCGGGGTGAGGCGCGGCATGTAGCGCGACGCCGGCATCTCGACCCAGAGCTCCCGCGCGTAGGCGCCGTCGGCGCCAGCGTGGGTGGCGAGGATGCCTTCGTTTTCGTCGTCGGTCGGCCCCATCAGGATCGCGCCGGCGCCGTCACCGAAGATCACCGAGACGTCGCGGCCGCGCGTCGTGAGGTCGAGGCCCGTCGAGTGCACCTCGGACCCGATGAAGAGGACGTTTTTGTACATCCCGGAGCGAATCCACGCGTCCGCGACCTGGAGGCCGTACACCAGGCCGCTGCACTGGTTCCGGATGTCGAGCGCGGGCGTGCCGGGGATGCCGAGCAGGTCGGTCATCAGGCAGCCGGAGCCGGGGAAGTTGTAGTCGGGGGAGAGCGTCGCGAAGATGATCGCGTCGATGTCCTTGGCCTCGAGGCCCGCCATCTCGAGCGCCTTCTCGGAGGCCGGCTTCGCGAGGTCGGAGGCCCCGCACTCCTCGGCGATCCAGCGTCGCTCTTTGATACCCGTGCGCTGCTGGATCCACTCGTCACTCGTATCCATTAGCTTCTCGAGCTCGTGGTTCGTGACCACCCGCTCGGGGACGTAGTGACCGGTTCCGAGAATCTTCGTACGTACCGCCATGAGGACGCGAGTAGCGCCGCGCCCCCCAAAACGCAAAGGTCGTTTGAATGGAAAGTGGGCTGACGCGACGCGTTAGCGCGACGCTTTGCGTCGATCGAGGAACGCCATCACGGCTTCGACGATGCGCTCCGAAGCCTTGCCGTCCCAGAGCGCGGGTGTGCGGCCCTGCTTGCCCTCGCCTGCGAGGATCTTGTTCGCCTCGTCGCGGATGCGCACGTCGTCCGTGCCGACGACGATGTTCGTGCCCTCGTCGACGGTGATCGGTCGCTCGGTGTTCTCACGCAGCGTGAGGCACGGGATGCCGAGCGCGGTCGTCTCCTCCTGCAGGCCGCCGGAGTCGGTGAGCACCATCTTCGCGCGCGAGGTGAGCGACATGAACTCGAGGTACCCGAGCGGCTCGCACATGTGGATGTTCGCGGCGTTCTCGAAGCGCTGCCCGATGTCGAACGCCTTCATGCGTGCGCGTGTGCGCGGGTGGACCGGGAAGACGAACGGGATCTTCTCCTGGATGTCGAGGAGCGCGCCGAGGAGGCGCTCGAAGGTCTCCTGCACGTCGACGTTCGAGGGGCGGTGCATCGTGAGCATCGCGTAGTTGCCGTGCTCGAGGCCCATCTTCGCGGGGACGTCGACCGCCTTCGCCTTCGGCAGGTTCATGAACAGTGTGTCGATCATGACGTTGCCGACGCAGACGATCGCGCTGTCCTTCTTACCTTCGGCCTTCAGGTTCTCGTCGCCGTCGGGCGACGGGGTGAGGAGCAGGTCCGCGACGGAGTCGGTGACGACGCGGTTGACCTCCTCCGGCATGTTCCAGTCGCGCGACCTCAGGCCCGCCTCGATGTGGGAGACCGGGATGTGCAGCTTCGCGGCGACGATCGCGGCGGCGAGCGTGGAGTTCACGTCGCCGACGACGTTCACCATCGGTGGCTTCTTCTCCTCGAACACCTTCTCCAGGCCGATCATCACGTTGGCGGTCTGCACGGCGTGCGAGCCGGAGCCGACGCCCATGTAGACGGAGGGCTGCGGCATCCCGAGGTCCTCGAAGAACACCTTGGACATCACGTCGTCGTAGTGTTGGCCGGTGTGGATGATTTCGTGCGGGATGTTCTTGGCTTCGAAGGCGCGGTGCACCGGGGCCGCCTTCATGAAGTTGGGGCGAGCACCGACGATCGTCAGGATGGGGTTCGACATCGCGGGCGGGATTGGAACGCGGATCGCTTCGACGCGCCAGGGGTGTTAACGGTTCGTGCGTGGACGTGTCGCGAAACGAGGTGGTCGCGATCGCAATCGAGGCGGGTCGGGAGATCCTGCGGATCTACCGATCCGGCCGCCTCGACACCGCCAAGAAGTCCGACGGCAGCTTCATCACGCGCGCCGACCGCGCCGCCGACCAGATCATCCGCGAAGCGCTGAGCGCGCGCTGGCCGCACCCCATCCTCTCGGAGGAGACCGCGCAGGCTCCGTGGGAGGAGCGCGAGAGCTGGAGACGCCTGTTCGTGGTGGATCCGCTGGACGGCACGCGGGACTTCGTCCGCCGCACCGGAGACTTCACCGTGAACATCGCGCTCGTCGAGGACGGGCGCCCGATCCTCGGGGTGATCGCCGCACCGTACGTGGGCATCACCTGGTCCGCGGCCAAGGGTGAGGGTGCGTTTCGGAAGATCGGCGCGCACGAGAAACGCATCGAGAACACGCGCGGAGGTGACCAACCCTTCGCGGCGCTACTCAGTAGATTCCATACGAGCGATCGCATCTACCAGTACCTCGAGGGGCGCGGCATCCAGCGCATCCTCCGCGCCGGTTCCGCGATCAAGTTCGGGCGCCTCGCGGAGGGCACCGGGGATCTCTATCCCCGCTACGGGCGCACCATGGAGTGGGACACGGCGGCCGGCGACTGCATCGCGACGGAGGCCGGGTGCACGGTCGTCCACGCCGAGGACCGAGTGCCGCTGAAGTACAACAAGCCGGACCTCGCGAACCCGCCGTTCATGGTCGAGTCGCCCAGGATGCCCGCCCCGTGAGCTGGTAGCCGAGCAGTCGGAACGTCTCGCGCAGCTGCATCCTGAAGGTCACGGGCTCGGGCGTCGGTGCGGTGCACGCCGACCACGACGGGCAGAGCTTCGTCGCGGCGAGGTAGACACGCGCGGCGTGGGCGCGGTCGGTGACGATCGCGACGCGTACCCCGGCGAGGCGGCAGCTGTTCGCGACGTTGTCGGCGGTGGAGCGCGCTTCGGTCTCGACGACCAACGGGACGTCGGGCTCGAGCGACCTGGCCTGGGCGGCGAGGCGCTCCGCGGAGTCGCCGCCGTAGCCGGCGCCGGAGATCACGAGGGCGCCGACGCGACGTTCGCGCCACAGGTGAAGGGCGTGCTCGGTGCGGGCCCCGGGATCCCCGCTGGGGACGAGCGCGAAGTCTGCGTACGCCGCGCAGGGCGTAGGGGGATCGGCGACGAAGCGCCCGGCGTTGACCAGCGCGGCGGCGGCGAGGACGCCGAAGACCGCGAACGCCTTGACGGCATACCTGAAATATCGGACCTCAGCAGGGCGCATGAACGTCGTCGAGACCGAGCTACCGGGTGTGAAGATCATCGAGCCCCGCATCTTCGAAGACAAGCGAGGCTTCTTCCTCGAGGTCTACAACGAGGCGCGGTACCACGAGGCGGGGATCGACATTCGCTGGTTGCAGGACAACCACAGCAAGTCGAGGAAGGGCACGCTGCGTGGGCTGCACTATCAGGTGGAGAACGCGCAGGACAAACTCGTCTGGGCGGTGAAGGGCGAGGCGTTCGACGTCGCGGTGGACATCCGGCCGGGGTCGGCGACGTTCGGCAAGTGGACGGGCGTCGTGCTCAGCGCGGAGAAGAAGAACCAGATCCTGGTGCCGAAGGGCTTCGCGCACGGGTTCTGCGTGCTGAGCGACGAGTGCGAGATCATGTACAAGTGCAGCGACGTCTACAACCGCGAGGGTGAAGGCGGGATCATCTGGAACGACCCGACGATCGGGATCGACTGGCCGATCTCGGATCCGATCCTCTCCGACAAGGACGCCGCGCTGCCGACGCTCGACAAGGCGCGCATGTACCCCTGACATTCGAGGCGCCGTGGACGACGCCGCGATGAAGCAGATCCTCACCGGGGATCGCGCGGTGATCGTCTACGACCTGGAGGGCACCTGCTGGAAGGGCGTCTGGTCGCGCCGCAAGGAGACGATCGAGATCGGCGCCGTCGCCTACCGGCACGGCGAAGGCATCACCGCCGACTTCCAGACCTACGTGAAGCCGGTCGCGGTGCCGCGGATCTCCGCCTTCTGCACCGAGCTCACGGGCATCACGCAGGACGACGTCGACGCGGCGCCCGAGTTCCCGCGCGCGATGCTCGCGTTCCTCTCCTGGGCGAAGGAACACGGCGACTACGTCCGCGCCGGATGGGGCGCGTACGAGCAGTGGCAGTTCGAGCTCGACCTCGAGCTGCACGAGCTCCCGCCGCTCACCGACGCGTACCTCGACATCAAGAAGCTCTACGCGCGACTCGGTCGGTCGAAGGACAAGAACATCGACGCCGCGCGCGACGCGCTCGGGATCGAGGCGGGTGAGAAACACCGCGCGCTCGACGACGCCCGCGTGGCCGCCCGGATCCTGCAGAGGATCCTCGGCGGGTGACGGTGTCTCGCGATCGACCAACGACTCACGCCCTCGACGAAACCGCCGAACCATCCTTCGATGCGGCGACTCCTGCTCCCCCTGCTCCTCCTGGCCTGCGAGGTCCCGCCCCTCCCCGCCGGCGCCGGCGGCGATCGCTTCGGGCGTCCGGACTTCGAGCGCCCCACGTTCGACTATCCGCGCACGGAGCTGGAGCCGGTGGTCGAGAACATCCGGGTCGCGACGTTCAACCTGCAGCTGTTCGGACCGTCGAAGGCGTCGAACCCGGCGGCGGTCGCGGAGATCGCTTCGATCATCGCGCGCTACGACCTCGTCGCGGTGCAGGAGATCAAGGACGTCAACCAGCAGGCGCCGTACGTGTTGCGCGACGCGCTCCGCAAACAGGGGGCGCCGCACGAGATGGTGCTGTCGCCGCGGACCGGCCGCGAGCCCGACGACAACTACGCGCAGGAGCAGTACGCGTTCTTCTACGACGCGACGAAGCTCGCCGTGGTGGGCTCGCCGTCGCTGTACGACGACTCACTCCGTGATCGTTTCCAGCGCGAGCCGCACCTCGCGCGCTTCGAGGCGGTCGGTGGGTCGCTCGACGTCGTGCTCGTGAACATCCACACCCGCCCCGCCTCCGCGCTGGAGGAGATCGACGCGCTCTCCGACGTCGCCTACGACGCGTGGCAGCAGTATGGCGCGGCGAGCGTCGTGGTGCTCGGTGACTTCAACGCCAGCTGCAGCTACGCGTCGCCGGAGGAGCTCGACGAGCTGGACCTCCGCGACCCCGAGTACCTCTGGGTCGTTCCGGACGACGCGGACACCAACGTCGCGACTTCGTCGTGCGCCTACGATCGCATCGTTCTGTGGGGTCACGCGGCGGAGGCGTTCGAGGGTTCGTGGGGCGTGGACGTCGGCTTCGAGGAGCCGGGCCTGTCGGATCACTGGCCAGTGTGGGCGGACCTCGTGAACGTCACGGGCAGGTCTGCGGCTTCACCCTGAACTCGGCGAGCACCTTCAGCTCGCGTTCGTAGACGTACTCGAAGGTCACGCCGTTCTCGAGCAACACCCGGGTGTCGTCGTCGGCGCAGAGGCGCTGGTTGAACTTGCGACGCATGCGCTTGGGGTTGAGTGGCGTCTCGGGATCCGCGAGCACCGTGTAGCGGTAGCGGAGCGTCTGGCCCTTGGCGTCGACGTGTTCGAGGCGCGTGGCGTCGTCGATCATGCGCGGGAGCGAACCGTTCTCACGCTCCGCCGCCGCCGCGAGCGCGGAGGGGCGCGCGGCCTGTTGGTCGAGGTAACCGTCGACGACGAAGTACGCGACGATCGCGAGCACGACCTGCGCGGGGATCAGCGTCCACTTCACCCACCGCGGCCAAGGTTTCTTGACCGACGCGACATCGCGTTCGAGCTCGTCCGTCACGAGGGCCCTTCAGCGACGACGCGCCCACACGGTGATGCGCCCGGTCTGTCCGAGCGCGGCGAGCACGGTGGCGAGCGGGTACGTCGCGAGGAGCTGCCACGTCGCGCGCGACGGGTAGGTGACGAGGCGCTTCGCGAGCTCGGGCGCGAGGCCGGTGTCCTCGAGCTTCAACCCGACGGAGGTGATGAGGTTGGTGACGTTGCGGTGGTGGAAGACACGCTCCAGCTCCCACCCGGCGCGGCGGAAGAGATCGCCGAGGGTCTTCGGCGTGTAGAAGAACAGGTGCGTGGGGAGCTGCAGCGCGTACCACGCGCCCTTGAACGCGCTGAATTCCAGGCTCTCGATGTTCGGCACGGACGCCGCGAGGTACGCGCCCGGGCGTGTCCAGTCGCGGAGGCGTTCGAGGCCGGCGAGGGGATCGTGCAGGTGTTCGAGCACCATCCACGCCGCGACGAGATCCGGGGTCTGGTTCGGCGGCGGCGCGCTCTCGAGCTGCGCGCAGACGACGTCGAGCCCCTGCGCGCGCGCGGCTTCGGCGCCGGTCTCGCCGGGTTCGAGGCCTTCGACGGACCACCCCTGCTGCTGCATCACGCGGAGGAAGCCGCCGTTGCCGCACCCGACCTCGTAGTAGTGGCCGGGCTGCGCGGGGGGCAGCGGTTTGGTGCGGAAGTCGATCGCCTTGCCGGCGAAGCTGCGCAGCGCGCCGAAGCGTCGAGGTTTGGGCGCGGGCGGCGCGGCGGGTGCTTGGTGCAGGCGGTAGGTCGTCGGGTAGTAGTAGCCGATCGTTTCGCGCGTCGGTCGTGGGTTGGTGCGGACGAGGTCACACGCGAGGCAGCGCACGACGGCGAACTCACCAGGGAGGTCGTGGAGTCGGTCGCGCCCGACGAACACGAGCGCGTCGCCCGCGGTCGAGCCGCAGGGACACGGGACGTCTTCGAGGACGACTTCGTCGGGGACCACGGCGAGTGTGGATTAGCGTGGTGCGGCGGCCGGGCGCAAGTCAGGAGGCCGCGGCGCGGAGCTTCGCGAGGCGGAGCTCGAGGAGCGAGGTGAGGAGGATCAGGTTGAGCAGGAAGTACGCGGACGTCCCGAGCGCGAGGCCGACCACGCCGCCCCAGTAGAATCCGAGGATCTTGAAGCCGAGCCCGCACGTAAAGCCGATGATGCTCGCGGTGGTCGGAGTCTTGGTGTCGGCGAGCGCGTAGAAGGTCGACGCGAGGACCTGGCCGACGAGGCCGATCGACAGACCGACCAGCGCGAGGATGATCGAGTAGAGCGTGCGGACGTTTTCGTCGGTCACGCCGCCGTAGCCGATCAACAGGCCGAGGAGTGTTTCGCCGAACAACCACACCACCGCGTAGCCGATGACGATCAGCGCGCCGAGGAACAGGACGCGCTTGCGATAGACACGCGTGAGCTCGGTGTAGCGCTCCGCCTTCGCGAGCGTCGCGAGGTGCGGGACGATCGGGCCGACGAAGACGCGGTTCAGGATGCCGGTCGCCGCCCGGTACATCACGGTCGCGACGTGGAAGAGCGACAGCGCGCCCGCGGGCGCCATCGACGTGAGGTAGCGATCCGCGAACACGTCGGACTTGTAGTAGAGGCTCCCCGCGAGGAGGGGGCGGACGCGTCGCCAGGTCTCCTTCAGGGCCTCGGACGCGAAGTCGGGCCGGCGAAGCCCTCCGATCAGCGGCACGAGCAAGACAGCTTGCACGGCCGGTCGTACCGCGGCAATCCAGGCCATCGCTTCGATGCCGAACGTCGGCGCGGTGAGCCACATCGCGATGACCATCACCAGGAAGGCGATGACGAACATGAGCTCGGTCGTGACGAACTTCCGCTGCGCTTGGGCCGTCGCCCACAGCACGCCGTACTGCGCGGCGAACACCACGCCGATCAGCTGGATGCGCGCGAAGCGGATCGCTGTGGCCTGCTCTTCGCCCTCGAACCCGGGGAGCGCGATCGGGACCCAGACCCCCGCGAGGAGGATCGCGAGGACCGCGGTGCCTCCGAAGACGAACGTGACGGCCGCGAGGAGCGTGGAGGCGTCGATGCGCCGTTGGGCCTCGTCGTCGACGACCGAGAGGACGGGGACGATCGTGTTCCCGATCGGGCCGCTCACGAGGCCGACGACGAACAGCAGCACGATGTTGCTGCCGAAGAAGATGTCGGCGCCGCGGCTCGCGCCGAAGAAGTAGAGGATGAGCCAGTGGTTCGCGAACCCGAAGGCCATCCCGATCGCGGCGAGGATCGCGAGTAGGCCGGTGCGTCTCAACTTCGGGCCCGCATCGGGTCGAACTTCTCGATGAAGCCCGCGATGTCGTCGCACTGGAGGGCCGGGACCTCGCTGAGGATCTCGTCGAGCGGCCACTTCCACCACGCGATGCGGAGGAGCGCGTCGATCTGGTCATCTTCGAAGCGACGGCGGATGACCTTCGCGGGGTTGCCTCCGACGATCGCGTACGGCGGCACGTCCTTCACGACCAACGCGTAGCCCGCGATCGCCGCGCCGTCGCCGACGTGCACACCCGAGAGGATCTTCGCGCCGCGACCGACCCACACGTCGTTCCCGATGACGACGTCGCCCTTGGTGGCCGGGTGCCCATCTTCGAAGGCGCCCTCCAGGCGGAACATCGCGCGGAACGGGAACGTCGAGACCCAGTCGACGCGGTGATTGCCGCCGACGAGGATCTCGATGTCGGCGGCGAGCGAACAGAAGTCGCCGATCTTGACGCGCGCGGTGTCACCACGGTGCGTGACGATGTGCGGGCAGCCGTAGGTGTGCTCGCCGATCTCGAGGACACCCTCTTCGACGAGGCGCCGACGTCGCTCCTCGACCGACTCCTCCGTCGGCCGCACGCGGTCGAGCAGCGTGGAGAGCCGACGGCGGAGCTGGGGAATCGGGAAGCGCGTGCTCACGGACTCAGCTCCTCGAACCGCGCGCAGAGCGCCTCCGCGATGATGCGGTTGCCGCGATCGCCGAAGTGGTAGTTGTCGAGGAAGATCTCTTCCGACCGCCCGGCAAACACATCGGACAGATCCCACCAGGAAACGTTGGCCGCGTCGACCGCGCCCAGTCCCGCGCGGAAGGCCTCGTAACCCTTCACGTAGTGGGCCCGACGCTCTTCACCCATCACCTCCAGGAGCGCCTCCTCTCTCGCGGTGATCTGTTTGGAGGAGACGGCGAGGTTCGGCTGCAACGCGACGACGTAGCGCGCACCCACACGATCGAGGACGAAGCCGGAGATCGCGACGTTCTTCGTGAAGACCTCCGCGAGGCGCTCGACGGGCGTCGGCGCCTCGGTCACTACGATCGGATCGGCGAACGGGCGGCCCGCGAGATCGAACACCGCGGCGTCGATTCGGTAGAACGTCTCGTCCCAGTAGGTCCTGAACCACGCGGTGTCGCGGCCGCGCACACCCCAGTGGACGTCGTTGACGCCCGTGAACGACACGACCACGTCGGGGGCGAGCTCGCTGATACGTTGCTCGATCGCGATCCGCTCTTGCGTGCTGGCCCACGCCGGGTTGGCGAGCGTGATGACCTCGGCGTTGGCTCGGGTCTTCTTCAGGCATGCCCCGAGGAAGGCGCCGATCGTGGCCTCCTCGGAGGGCGCGCCACTGGAGAACGCGGTCGACCCGCCGGTGACGAAGACGCGGAAGCGCCCCGGCGGCTTCGGCATCTCGACGCCGTCGCGCCCGCGGAAGAGCCCCGCCCCGATCGTGATCCCGGTGTGCTCGCCCGGCGCCGGGCCGACACCCACGAACGGCGCGGGCAAGTTGGGCGGCGCCCACCCGTAGCCGTCCATCGCGGCGATCGCTTGGTCCGGGTCGTCGTACGCCTGCGCGCGCGCGCGACGGTCTTCGTCGCTCTTCACGAGCGCCCCGAGCGTCCGGGCGCGGTCCCACTGGGCGATGGGGGCTTCGAGCTGCAGGCGCGTGAGGAAACGCCCGGCCCAGATGCCCGCGAGGAACACCAACGTGACCAACACGGTCACGAGGATCGCGTTCCGAGTGGAGGCGTCCTTCGCCACGGATGGGAGTCTAGTCGTTCGACGCGACCGCAACGAATTTCGCGGAGGTGGGCGCACGCGGCGTCGGGGGCACGCCGCGAAATTCCTTGCGGAACCGATAGTTGGATCGTTTACCCGGGAAGCTCAGTCGAGCTCGAACGCTTCCTTGTAGTCGAGCTTGAGCTTTTCATCCTGGTCTTCCTTCTTGAGGAAGCAGTTGCCGACCGCGAGGCGCTCGATCTCGGTGCCCATGAAACACCGGAACGCGTCCGCGGGCGTGCACACGATCGGCTCGCCGCGCACGTTGAAGCTCGTGTTCACGACCACCGGGCAGCCCGTGAGGTCTTTGAACTTCCGAATGAGCTTGTAGTAGCGCGGGTTCGTGTCCTCGTGGACCGTCTGCACGCGCGCCGAGTAGTCGACGTGCGTGACCGCCGGGATCTCCGACCGCGGAATCTTCAGCTTCTCGATGCCGAACAGCTCCTTCTGCTCCTCGGTCATCTCGATGCACTTGTCGTCCTTCACCGGCGCGACGAGCAGCATGTACGGGCTGTCACCGTCGAGGTCGAACCACTCCGCGACGTCGTCGCGCAGCACCGACGGTGCGAACGGACGGAACGACTCGCGGTACTTCACCTTGAGGTTCAACGTGGTCTGCATCGACGGCGAACGCGGGTCGCCGAGGATCGAACGTCCACCGAGCGCACGCGGCCCGAACTCCATCCGCCCCTGGAACCAGCCGACGGCCTTCTCGTCCGCGAGCGCCTGAGCGGTCGCGTCGATCATCTCCTCGTCGGAGAGTGTCTCGAACTTGGCGCCGACCTCGCGCAGCTCCTTCTCGATCTGCGCCGTCTCGTAGAGCGGGCCGAGGTACGAGCCCTTCATGTGGTCGCGTTCGCCGTTCGGGATCTTGCGCGGCTGCCCCTGGAACTGGTGGTACGCGTTGAGCGCCGCACCGAGCGCGCCGCCGGCGTCACCGGCCGCGGGCTGAATCCAGATGTTGTCGAGGTACTGCTCGCGCAGCACTTTGCCGTTGGCGACGCAGTTGAGCGCCACACCGCCGGCGAGGCAGAGGTTCTTGATGCCGTACTCGTCCGAGAGCGCCTTCGTGAGTTTGAGGACCGCGATCTCGATGACCTTCTGCACCGACGCCGCGAGATCCATCTCGCGCTGGGTGAGGAGCTTCTCCTTGCCGCGCGGCGGGCCCCCGAAGAGCTCGTCGAACTTCTCGTTCGTCATCTTCAGGCCCGTGCAGTAGTCGAAGTACGACAGGTCCAAGCGGAACGAGCCGTCCTCCTTCAGGTCCATCAGGTGCTCGAGGATCTTGTCGACGAAGATCGGCCGGCCGTACGGCGCGAGGCCCATGACCTTGTACTCACCCGAGTTGACCTTGAACCCGGTGTAGTACGTGAACGCGGAGTACAGGAGGCCGAGCGAGTGCGGGAAATGGATCTCTTTGACCATCTCCATCTTGTTCCCGCGCCCGATCGCCGCGGACGTCGTCGCCCACTCGCCGACGCCGTCCATCGTGAGGACGACCGCCTCTTCGAACGGTGACGGGAAGAACGCGCTCGACGCGTGGCTTTGGTGGTGCTCGGCGAAGAGCAGACGGTTCTCCCAGTCGAAGTCCGGGTAGTGGTCCGTCAGCTTCTTCTTCAGCAGCGACTTCTGGAACAGCTTTTCCTTCACCCAGACGGGGATCGCCATGCGGAAGGACTGAAAGCCACGTGGAGCGAACGCGAGGTACGTCTCCAGCAGGCGCTCGAACTTGAGGAACGGCTTGTCGTAGAAGGCGACGTAGTCGACCGCGTCGAGGTTCACGCCCGCCTCCTCGAGGCAGTACGAAACCGCGTGGTGCGGGAAGCGCGCGTCGTGTTTCTTGCGTGTGAAGCGCTCTTCCTGCGCGGCCGCTACGATCTGACCGTCGGCGACGAGCGCCGCCGCGCTGTCGTGATAGAACGCCGAGATCCCGAGGATTCGCATTCGCAATCGCTCCTTAGAACAGCGTGTAGATGAACGGCGCGACGGCCGAACCCTGCGCGAGGATCAAGAGCCCACCGAAGACGACCATCATGATGATGATCGGCAAGAGCCAGAACTTCTTGCGAACCCTGAGGAACGCCCACATCTCTTTGATAAAGCCCATGGTCTCGAGTCCTTTTTCGTTCTTTCCCAGCTGCCCTTAGAACTGGTTCTTCATGGTGTCCGGCGGAGGGCCGGGCGGGGTGCGCTCGATCCAATAGGACTTGGCGTCCTTGTCGAGCTTGAGTCGGAGGAGATCCTTCCCCATCGCGCGGACCACCAGCGCCATCGGCGTCACCGTGAGGAAGAAGAGCAACCCCATCACGATGGGGCTGACGATCTTGTTCAGCACCATCGCGAACTTCATCCACACCACGTTGAACGGGTGGAGGATGTTCGGGACTGCCAACGCGATCAGGAGGAAGAGCCCGGACACACCGGCGAGCCCCATCCATGCTTTCGCGTACCAGGAGGCGCCTTGGACGGAGGCCGGCATCCACGAAGGGCCGCCCTTGAAGTAGAAGTACGTCGCGATCAGTCCGAAGACGACCGTGAACGTGATGCCGAACGAGCGATCGGACCCGATCTCCTCGTCGTCCGCGTGGCTGATGTTCTCGTGAAATTGCGCGCTGTCGGCCAAATGTCCGTCCCTCGAAGGACCCTCTGGTTAGTGGACATCAGCACCCAAGTCAACGCATCGCACATCCGCGAAAGGTGCCCGAATCCAAACGGATCGCGCGAATCCGAGCCCCGGTGTACCCGCGTGTCGCCTGCCTCCACCGGGCCTCGTGAAACGGCCCACCGATGTCACGATCGGGGCGCTTCGATCACAGGGGTTCCATCGGGACCCACGGTGTCGATCGGGTCCTGCGGGACGGGGCCGAGGACCCGCGCGTTGGCCTCGTCGCGGAGCACCTCGCGGTAGCGCAGCGTGCGCCGGCGGAGCGAGGCGACACGTCGTTCGAGGTGCTCGATCTCCGTGGCGTCGACGGGGCTCGCGCCACGTAGCTCGGCGCGCGCGTACAGGACGTGGAGCCGCAGCAGCAGCGGTCGGATCTGTCTCCATAGCCGCTCCCACTGGCGCTCGAGGAGGTCGTCGGTCGGGTCGTAACGTGCATCGTGCCGCGTGCTCACGGATCGATCATCGCGACGCACGAACCGATCGTTGCCGATCTATGGCTCGAATTTCGTTCCGGATCCGACCGCTTCGTCGAAGGCCTCGCGTCGAGCCTCGAACGCGTTCGACCGTGCACGAATGAAATTCGCGGAGGTCAGCGCGTGCCGTGCAGGATGATGCCGTCGATGCTCACGTAGCCGCCCGCGAACCAGGTGTTCGGGCCGGCGGCCCACACCGTGTAGAGCACGGCGTCGGGGCCCGCTTGGTTCGTCCAGCCGGTGCCGTCGAACACTCGGAAGGGGCGGTTGTCGGGGCCCGGCTGGCCGACCGCGACGCCGTAGTTGCCGAAGCTCGCGACGTCCTCGAGCGCCATCGACGGCGCACCGTTGCCACGCACGAGGCGCCAGGTGTCGTCCTGGCCACGCTCGAAGATCATGTCGTCGTCGCCCACCGCGAACACGCGCGCGCCAATCTTCGCGACACCGTGGAACTCGAACATCAGCTGGTCGATCTCCTGCCAGTGCGCTGGCCAAGCGACCGTCTCTTCGCTCACGACGCCGGTCGCGACGCGGTACAGGTGCCCGTTCGCACCCATGTAGATCGTGCCGTCGACCTCGTCGAGGGAGGTCAGCGTCGAGACGTCGTTCGGCTGGAACAGCGGACGGAGCTCGGTGCCGTCGAATCGCAGGAGCGCGCGCCCGTTGAACTGCGTGATCGTGAGGTACGCTTCGTTGGCGTTGCGGACGAGCAACGCCTCGACCTGCTGCGTCTGTGGGAAGGAATAGTAGTCGGGCGTCGTCGTCTCCGGGTCACCGTCGAAGACGTGCAGCCCGCCGCGGTCGGCGACGAACAGACGCGACGTCGTCCCGCCGATGCCGACGATGTCGAAGTTGGACGGGCTGTTCCAAACGCGGGTCCAGCCGTCGTCGGGGGTGAAGCGGAGCAGGTAGAGGCCCGCGCCCGCGTAGACCTCGGCCGCCGAGCGGCCCCAGATCACATTCACGCCGCGCGAGTTGGTGGGGAGGATCGCCTGGCCCCAGGTCAGGGGCCCGGTCGGCGTCCCGGCGTCGCGCACGCTTCCGCCGTCGCGGGGCGCGCCGCCGCCGTCGCGGGTGCCACCGTCACGGGCGCCGCCGTCGATCGTACCGGCGTCGGCGTGGCCGCCGTCGCGCGCGCCCTCGCCTGCGTCGCGGTCACTCGTCCCGCCGTCGTTCGACACGACGATCTCCTGCGCGCACGCGCATAGGAGGAGGGACAGGAGCACCGAGGAGGCCCGAAGCATCATCGCGAGGTCTGTTGTAGGCAGGTCTGCACGGCCTGGGCTATCGGCGGCCGATCCTAGGGGCTGTCGAGGAGAGTGGGACGAAGCACTCGTTTCGATGCCGTGATGACGGAGCGGCGGTCGGTGATCGGTGGGGGCCTTGCCCTCGTTCCTGAGAGGGCTGGGGCTCGGGCTGGGGCAGGGCTGACTTCGTCAGCCGGCTAGCGCAGCGCCATCGGCTTACGATCCAGGTACTCATCCCACGACAAGATCCTGAGCGACGTCGAGTCGCGCCGCGCACGAATCGCCTCGACCAGCGCGCGCGCCAGCATCAGGTCCGTGATGAGCGGGAGCTCCGCGTCGACCGCGCGGCGTCGAATCAAGTAGCCGTCCGGGCGGCCCTGGTCGTCGTAGGAGCGCGGAACGTTGATGACGAGGTCGACCTTGCCCTGGTCGATGATGTCCATCGCCGAGCCCTCGGCCCCCTCCTGCTTCGACAGCTCGATGCACTTCACGTTCACCGACGCGAGCATCTCCGCGGTGCCGGGCGTCGCGTAGATCGGCAGCCCGATCTCCGCGAGGACCTTCGCCTCCTCGGTGAACGAGTACTTGTCGGACACCGGGCCGAGCGAGAGCAGCACACCCTTCTTCGGGTAGCGGAAGCCCGTCGCGAGGAGGCTGTGCATCAGCGCTTCGTTGGCGTCGTCGCCGAAACAACCGACCTCGCCGGTCGACGCCATCTCGACGCCGAGCAGCGGGTCCGCTCCGACCAGGCGCGGGAACGAGAACATCGGCACCTTCGCGCCGACGTACGCCAAATCCAGCGCGTGGTTCGTGACCGGCTTCCTCACGCCGAGCATCCGGCGCGTCGCCTCCGACACGAAGTTGTTGCCCGTGACCTTGGAGACGAACGGCAGCGAGCGCGACGCGCGGAGGTTGCACTCGATGACCCGCACCGCGCCCTTCTTCGCGAGCATCTGCACGTTGAACGGCCCCGTGATCTTCAGCGCCTTCGCGAGCTCCGCCGCGATGCCGCGCGCCTTGTGGATCGTCGGGATCGAGATGGACTGCGGCGGCAACATCAGCGTCGCGTCACCCGAGTGCACGCCGGCGTCCTCGATATGCTCGCTGATCGCCCACAGCACGATCTCGCCGTTGTCCGCGACCGCGTCGATCTCCACCTCACGCGCGTTTGTCTCGAACGCCGTGAGCACCACCGGGTGGTCGCTCGAGACCGCCTTCGCGCGCTCGAGGATCCGCACCAGCTCGTGTTTTTCGTGCGCGACGCTCATCGCCGCGCCCGACAGCACGTACGAGGGCCGAACGAGGATCGGGAAGCCGCCGAGCTCGGCGACCATCTCGTCCACCTTGGAGATGTCCGTGAGGTGCGTCCACCTCGGCTGGTCCACGCCGAGCTCGTCGAGCAGCGCCGAGAACTTCGAACGGTCCTCCGCGCGGTCGATGTCCTCCGCGGAGGTGCCGAGGATCTTCACGCCGTCCTTCGCGAGCCGCAGCGCGAGGTTGTTCGGAACCTGCCCGCCCATCGAGACGATGACGCCGTCCGGCTGCTCCTTGTCCCAGACGTCGAGCACCGACTCGTAGCTCACCTCGTCGAAGATGAGCTTGTCGCAGACGTCGTAGTCCGTGCTCACCGTCTCCGGGTTGTAGTTGAGCATGATGGTCTCGTAGCCGAGCTCCTCCGCCGCCTTCGCCGCGTTGACGCAGCACCAGTCGAACTCGACCGACGACCCGATGCGGTAGCAGCCCGACCCGAGCACGAGGATCTTCTTCTTCCGGGTGGTCGGCGATTCGTGCGCCGTCGCGTGGTACGTCGAGTACAGGTAGTTCGTCTCGGCCGGGAACTCCGCCGCGAGGGTGTCGATCTTCGCGATGTGCGGCGTGATGCCGAGCTCGATGCGGTCGCGGCGGATCTTCTTGTGGTTGATCCCCGTCGCGATCGACATCCCGGCGTCCGAGAAGCCGAGCTCCTTGGCGCGCCGCATGGTGTCGGCGTCGATGCGGCCCTCGGCCTTGCAACCGTCGAGGCGCTTGTACATGTCGACGATGTTCGACAGCGCGTGCAGGAACCACCGATCGATACGCGTCAGCTCGTGGATGCGCTCGACCGTGTAACCCTCCTTCAACGCCTTCGCGATGTGGAAGACACGCAGCGGTGTCGGCTCGGAGAGCGCCGTGTCGAGGTCCTCGCGCACGAACTTCTCGGGGTCCACGCCGTGCACGCCGATGTCGAGCATGCGCGTCGCCTTCTGGATGACCTCGGGGAAGGTGCGGCCGATCGCCATCACCTCGCCGACCGACTTCATCTCGGAGCCGATCTTCATCGAGGCGCCCTTGAACTTCGTGAGGTCCCAGCGCGGGAACTTACACACGAGGTAGTCGAGCGCCGGCTCGAAGAACGCCGTCGTGCGCCGCGTAATGCCGTTCGGGATCTCGGGCAGCGTGTAACCGAGCGCGAGCTTCGCCGCGACGTACGCAAGCGGGTAACCGGTCGCCTTCGACGCGAGCGCCGACGAACGCGACAGACGCGCGTTCACTTCGATTACGCGGTAGTCGGTGGAGAACGGATCCAGCGCATACTGGATGTTGCACTCACCGACGATCCCGAGGTGACGCACCACCTTGATCGCGATGGTGCGGAGCACGTGGTACTCCTCGTCGTTCAGGGTCTGCGAAGGCGCGACGACGATGGACTCACCCGTGTGGATGCCCATCGGGTCGAAGTTCTCCATGTTGCAGACCGTGATGCAGGAGTCGCGGAAGTCGCGCACGACCTCGTACTCGACCTCCTTCCAGCCCGCGAGGTACTCCTCGACGAGCACCTGAGGCACGGCGGCGAAGGCGCGCTTGAGCGCGGTCTCGACCTCTTCTTCGGTCCGCACGACCGCCGAGCCCTTGCCGCCCAGCGAGAACGCGCCGCGGAGCATGACCGGCAGGCCGATCTTCTTCACGGCCTCGCGCCCCTCTTCGATGTTGTTCGCCGCGAACGACCGCGCGGTCTTCACGTCGATCTCCGCGAGGCGGTCCTTGAAGAGCTGCCGATCCTCGGTGTCGCGGATCGCAGTGAGCGGCGTGCCGAGGACGCGCACGTTGTACTTGTCGTAGACGCCCAGCTTGTCGAGCTCGACGCCGCAGTTGAGCGCGGTCTGCCCGCCGAAGGACAACAGGATCGCGTCGATCTCCTCCTTCGCGATGACCCGCTCCACGAACTCCGGCGTCACCGCCGCGAGGTAGATCTTGTCGGCGAAGCCTTCGCTCGTCTGGATCGTCGCGATGTTCGGGTTGATGAGCACCGTGTAGACGTGCTCCTCGCGCATCGCCTTGATGCACTGCGATCCCGAGTAGTCGAACTCACCGGCCTGGCCGATCTGGAGCGCTCCGGACCCGAGGATCAGGACACGCTTGGGCTTCTTGGGGATGTAGGCGCCGTACACGGTTTCAGCTCCTCACCGCCGCCACGAGGCGGAGATAGTCGTCGAACAGATAAGCGGTGTCCTGCGGGCCCGGGGAGGCCTCGGGGTGGAACTGCACCGAGAAGAACGGCTTGCTCCGGTGGCGAACACCTTCGTTGGTGCCGTCGTTCAGGTTCACGAACCAGGGCTCCCAGTCGTCGGGGAGGGACTCGTCGAGCACGTGGTAGCCGTGGTTCTGGCTCGTGATGTAGCAGCGCCGCGTCAACAGATCTTGCACGGGCTGGTTCACGCTGCGGTGCCCATACTTGAGCGGCCCGGTGTCGCCGCCCGCCGCGAGGGCGAGGATCTGGTTGCCGAGGCAGACCCCCATCATCGGCTTCGAGTAGGTGCCGAGCAGCTCGCGGACCTTGGCGATCAGCTCGCTGAGGTCCTTCGGGTCGCCCGGGCCGTTGCCGAGCAGCACCCCGTCGGCCTCCTGCGCCAGCGCGACGATGTCCGCGTGGTAGGGCGCGCGGGTCACCTTCGCGCCGCGCTCGAGGAGCGAGCGGCAGATGTTGTCCTTGCAGCCGGCGTCGACGAGGAGGATGTGCGCACCCTTGCCGTCGTGCGTGACGGTCTCCTTCGGCGCGACGAGCTCGAAGACCTCCTTGCGCATGTCGACGCGGTCGGCGTTCTTCTTCTCCCAGTCGACGTTGCCGCCGGCGACGACCCAGCCGCGCATCGTCCCCTTCTCGCGGAGCTTCTGCGTGAGGCGGCGGGTGTCGATGCCCGACAGGAGCGGGATGTTCTGGCTCTTGAGCCACTCCGCCAGCGAACGACGCGATGCGTGATGGCTGTGGTGGTCGACGTAGTTCTGGACGACCAGCCCCATGACCTGGATCTCGTTCGACTCGAACGGCCGGTTCATCGCCCCGGCCTCACGATCGGGTGGGACGCCGTAGTTGCCGATCAGCGGGTACGTCAGCACGAGGATCTGGCCGCGGTACGAGGGGTCGGTCAGCGTCTCGATGTAGCCGGTCATGCTGGTGTTGAAGACCACTTCGCCGGCCACGGATCGGTGCGCACCGAAGCTGTCCCCGGAGAGCTCGGTTCCGTCTTCGAGTATGAGTTTCATAGGGCACGAGGGCCTTAGCTCGAATGGGCATCGGGCTCAACCGAGGAAGGCCCGCACTGCGGAGGTGTGTCGAAATGCGACTGAACGGCTGTACAACGCGCGAAAACGCGCTGTACTGATTTGGAACATTCGGCCGATGAACGGGCCGAGGCCGTGACGTCACCCAGCCATGAATTCGAGTCCGCCCCGCCGGCACCATCGAGCGTCGTGAACGCCGATCTGCCCGGCCTCGTCTGCCCCGCCTGTCGCGCCGCGCTCGGCGCACCCGACGGTGGCTACCGCTGCACGTCCTGCGATGCGACCTACCGAATCGCCGACGGCATCGGCGTGTTCTCGGAGGAGGTCGCCGCGACCTACGACGGCTACGACACCGCGTTCTTCCCCGAGCTGGCGCGCGTCGAGGCGGAGAACTTCTGGTTCGTGAACCGCAACAAGCTGATCCAGCGGAGCCTCGCCGAGCACTTCCCCGGGGGCGGCGCGTTCCTGGAGATCGGCTGCGGCACGGGCTTCGTCCTGACGGGCGTCGCGGATACGAACCTCGGCTACCGACTGCACGGAAGTGAGATCCACCTGGAGGGGCTCGCGTTCGCGAAGTCCCGCCTGCCCGACGCGCGGTTCTTCCAGGTCGACGCGCGCCGCCTCCCGTTCGCGGAGGCCTTCGACGTCATCGGCGCGTTCGACGTCATCGAGCACATCGACGAGGACGACACCGTCCTCGCCGAGATCCGCCGCGCCGTGAAGCCCAAGGGCGGCCTGATGCTCACGGTCCCGCAGCACCAGTTCCTGTGGAGCGAGGTCGACGCGCTCTCCGGCCACAAGCGCCGCTACGAACCGGGTGCGCTCGAGGCGAAGGTCGAGAGCGCCGGCTTCGAGATCCTCTACACCACGTCGTTCATGAGCCTGCTGCTCCCCGCGCTCTTCCTCTCGCGCAAGAAGAACGACGCCACGACCAAGACCTCCGACGACGTGATGAAGCAGTTCGAGATCGGTCGCCTCACGAACGCGGTCCTGTCCCGCGTGATGCAGGCCGAGCGCCTGCTCCTCGGTGTCCCGAGCGTCACGCTCCCCATGGGGTCGTCGCGCCTGATCGTCGCCCGGGCCCGGTAACGACCGGTGCGTGCGTACGGCCCCCAGTACCGGCTCGATCGGAACGAGGTCTGGCTCGCGGTCGTCGTCGCGCTCGCGGTGCGTCTGGTGATGTTGGTGCTGGTCGCCTACCGCTTCGATACCGGCGACAGCTTCTGGTACGACCACCTCGCGAAGAACCTCGTCGACCACGGGACGTTCTCGCTGTCGCTCGAGCCGCCGATCGCGCCGACGTACTACCGGCCGCCGCTGTTCCCCGGCTTCGTCGCGCTCCTCTACCGCGTGTGGCGCGCGCCGCTCGCGGTGCAGCTCGCGCAGGTCGTGATCAGCACCGCGACGGTCGTCCTCTGCGCGAAGACGGTGGAGCTCCTCGTCACGCGCATCGCGCGGTGGACGCTGTGGCTCGGCGCGCTCGTCCCCGCCAACGCGGTCTACGCGGGCGCGATGCTCTCCGAGACGCTGACGACGTTCTTCCTCGTCGCCGCGGTCGCCCTCCCCGTGCTGTGGAAACACCGCGCGGCGTGGCTCGGGATGGGTGCGCTGCTCGGCCTCGCCGCGCTCACGCGAGACGTGTACCTCGCGCTGATCCCGTTCACGGCGGTGCTGCTCCCGTTCGACTTCGTGCACGGGTGGGTCGAGGAGATTCCACTCAAGAGAAGGCTGGGCTCTGCGGCGCTGCTCGTGTGCGGCGCGATCCTCGCGATCGCCCCGTGGACGGCGCGCAACCACCACGTCTCCGGACAGATCATCCCGGTGAGCAAGGGCATCCTCGGACAGGGGCTGTGGATCGGGACGTGGGAGACGAACGGCGACTGGCTCGTGAAGGGCGGCTTCGATGATGGCCCCCCCGCGGGTTCGTTCCGCACCCCGGACGAGAAGGCGGAGGTCGAGGACGCGCTGAAGCTGAAGGACGCGCCGCGTGACAAAGCGATGCGCAAGCTGGCTTTCGACCGCTACCGCGAAGAGCCGTTCGCGGTGCTCGGGCGCTGGCTCTACCGCGCCCCGCAGATGTGGTTCGGCACGCGCTTCGACGTGTTCAGCTTCCGGCCGAGCTTCCTCGCCTACGGCGCACCCGCGTGGTGGGTCTTCAAGGCGGCGCTGTTCGCGATCAACAGCGCGATCGTTCTGCTGGGGTGGGCGGGGCTGCTCATTTCCGTCTGGCGGCGCTCCTGGCTCGCGTGGCTCGCGATCCCCATCGTCTACAACACGCTCATCTTCCTTCCGCTGCACAGCACGGAGCCGCGCTACTCCCAGCCGGTCTACCTGTTCCTGTGCGCGTTTGCGGCGTACGTCATCGTCCTGGGCTGGGACCGTTGGCGGCGCGAGGACGGCTAAAACGTGAACGCTCCGCTCATTTCCGCTAAGACTTGGATCGCGATGGCCGAGCCCGACGACCGGCTGGAGATCTCCGTCGTCGTGCCGGTCTACGCCGGCGCCGGGTGCCTCGACGAGCTGCACCGCCGGCTCGTCGAAAACCTCGAGACGATCACCGAGGACTTCGAGATCATCCTCACGGAGGACTGCGGCCCGGACGACTCGTGGGCGCGCATCCAAGAGATCGCCGCGAAGGATCCGCGCGTGCGCGGGCAGCAGCTGTCGCGCAACTTCGGGCAGCACCCGGCGATCACCGCGGGCCTCGCATCGGCGCGCGGGAACTGGATCGTGGTGATGGACTGCGACCTCCAGGATCGCCCCGAAGAGATCCCGCGCCTGTACGCGAAGGCGCAGGAGGGCTTCGACGTGGTGCTCGCGCGGCGCGCGCAGCGTCAGGACAAGTGGAGCAAGAAGATGAGCTCCGTGATGTTCTACGCCACGTTCAACTACCTCACCGACCTGAACTACGACGGCAGCGTCGCGAACTTCTCGTGTGTGTCGCGGCAGGTCGTGCGGCAGCTCCTGCAGATGGAAGAAGCCGTGCGTTTCTACGGCGGGTTCCTCAACTGGATGGGCTTCAAGAAGGCGTACATCGACGTCGAACACGCGACGCGACACGCGGGTGAGTCGTCGTACACACTCCTCAAGCTGTTCCGGATGGCGATCCCGATCATCCTCGCCTACTCGAACAAACCGCTGCGCCTCTGCGTGGGGTTGGGGATCGCGCTCGCGGGTCTGTCGGTGCTCGGGGGCGCGTACCTGTTCTTCAGCGCATTGGTGTACGGCAGCCCGGTGATGGGGTGGCCGTCGCTGATGGTGTCGCTGAACTTTTCGACGGGCGCGATCATCTTCACGCTCGGCGTCCTGGGCCTGTACGTGGATCGCATCTTCACCGAGGTGAAGCGTCGCCCGATCTTCATCGTCCGCGAGCGAACGTGGGCTGACCACGGGTCACCCGCCGAGCGCACCTGATCGCGCAGCCGCGCAGCGCCCGTTGTCCTACGTATTCAGGCGCCGTATTTTCTAGCAACTTCTCCGCCCAGTCGTTTCGCGCACTTGGCGGATACGCCGCTCAAACATCGTCAGCCGCGGTCACTTGCGAATTTTCCGCAGCCGTAATGTCATCCGATGTAGGCGCTTTAAGGATGACCACCTCCATTCCAGGTCGCATCGACCCCCGACCCACCGCTCGACTCGAAGGCACGGACGGCGCGCAGAACGCGGCGCGTGTCCGCGCGACGCCCGACCGTGGGGACATCTTCGTGTCGGACGGCCAGCTCTTCTTCTCGGAGCCGGCCGGGAAGCTCGAGCACGACGTCGGGCTGGCGAAGGCGAAGAAGCTGCTCCAGGTCGCGCGGGCCGAGGCGTCGACCAAGATGACGTTCGGCGGTCGCGTCGCCAACACCGGGATCGATCCGCAGGCGTCGCTGCGCAACTACTACCCGTCTCTGAAGGTCGCGCGCCGCATGGCGGACCACCCAGAGCTGCTCCGCGCGATCGCCGAGTTCTTGGGCGACGTCTCGGTGCCGGAGGATCTCGCGGACCTGCTCCGCGCGTCGGTCGACTTCGTCAAACCGTTCGAAGCCGAGCCCGCCGAGGCGCTCGGAACGACCGCGGACAACGCGACCAACCTTATCAACTTCGCGCGGCAGGGCGGTAACGCCGACAAACTCGCGATCGACGACGACACCATCCGGACGCAGATCTCCCCCTCCTGGTGGAACAACCTCGAGCAAGCGCTGGCGGAAGCGAGGGACGAACCGACGGTAATCGCGCACTTCAGGATCTTCGCCCGCGTCAACGAGCTCGGCCTCACGAACCAGAACGGGTGCAACGTCACGAACTGGGCGCAATCACTCGCGCGGCTCCCGAAGACCGACGAGGGCGCTTCCGTCGCGCTTCGCCTGGTGAAGGCGCGCGGTGAGGACCCCGCGAACGTGACCTTCCACGGCGCGCCGCTCTCCGAGTGGGGGCCGCAGCTACCCGAGGCCACGTCGAAGCGCGCCCGGCGTCGAAGCACGGTGGAGCGGAGCGAAGCCCTGGGGACGCAAACGGGAAACAACCAAGCGGTCATCAACGCGGCGCGTGCCGGGCAGGTCGACCAGCTCGCGCTCAGCGACGACGCGGTGCGGTCGCTCGCCCAGACTTGGCAGAACTACGAGAGCTTCATGAACGACAACCGGCTGGTCCGGCTCGGTGAGCCGAAGACGGGCGAGGTGCGCGTCGCGATGCTCCGCCTGTGGGCCCGGCTCGCCGAGGTCGGCAACCCGGCGCCGATGACCGACTGGCCGGCCATCGCGCAGGTCCTCCCCGACACCGAGGAAGCGGCGGCGGTCCTCGCGCGCGCGATGGCCGCGGCGGGTGCGGAGCACGCGATCGAGTCGACCGAGTTCCACGGTCGCCCGCTCCCCACCGCGGGCGGACGCGTGCGCGTCGAGCTCGGGAAGCGCCCCGCCGGGACCGAGAGCCTCGCGAACGCGCAGGTCGTACAGCAGCGCTTCGGCGTCTACGACGCGAGCGCGCTCGCGATCGACGACGCGTCGGTCGCGCACGTCCGTTCGACCTACCAGTCCCCGTACCACTTCCCGTCGACGAACGACTCGGCGCAGGACAAGGGCTGGACGGTCGGCGTGCTGAAGCTCTGGGAGCGCGGCATCGAGCTGGGGCAGTTCGACGCGACCTACCTGCAACACTTCGTGCAGCAGCGCATCCAGGGTTCGCTGGTCAACGACGCCGATGTGATGGCGCACGTCGCGCGCCTCGTCGAGAAGGCCGGCCTCGGCGCGCAGGCCATCAACTGGTCGACGACGGTCGGCGTGACGCTCGGACAGGTCGGCGCGTTCAAGGCGGGACAGTCACGTCTCGCGCAGCTCCGCGCGGGGGCGATGGGCGAGGTCCCGCGCCAGCGCGTCGTGCAGTACGACGTCCCGGGAGGAAAGCCGCTCGGCAACCACCCGGACGCGAACGCCGCGTACCAGGCGCGCGACCCCAAGCTCTTCGAGGCGTCGGACGAAGCGCTCGCGCGCGACATGTACAACGTCGGGAACCCGAGCAGCTGGTTCAACCACTACGGCAGTGACGCGCGTGCGTTCACGGCCGTCGCTCGAATCGTCGAGCTCGCCGCCGATGGGAAGCTGCCCGACGGCAACCAGGCGCAGGCGCAAGCGCAGGCGTTCCTCGCGCAGGTCCCGTACAACATGGTGCTGGACGACACGATCCCGCAGATCGCGCGGATGGCGAAGGCCGCCAGCGTCGACTTCGAGCACGTTCGATTGTATCGGCAGGACGGGACGAACTACCCGCTGACCGACGACCCGCGGATGAAGGCGCTGCGCCGCCCCGACTCGCTGTCGAAGGCCGCGAAGACGAAGCTCGACGAACACTTCGCTGCGCTCGATCCAGCCGCCGACGTCTCGCACGCGCAGCGTCGCAACGCCGTGCTGGGGATGTTGGCGTGGGACGACGAGCGACCGGAGCTGTCCGAGCTCCTCCCGCGCGTCATCGACGCCATCGCCGACGGCAAGCTCGAGCCGGGCTCGATGTCGGGCGTGAACATCGAGGCGCAGCTGTCGATCGCAGAGAACGTGCTCGACGCGTGGCCGCACGTGGTCGTCGGTCCGATCCTGTTGGCGCTGACGACGCGAATCTCCCCCGACCGAATCCAGACGGCCCTGGAGCGCGAAGGCGTAGACGAAGACAGCGCGAAGGCCTGGGCGAACGTCGCCGGCAAGCTCCAGGGCATGAGCGGCGAGGAGCTCCGCACGACGCTCGCGCCGTTCCTGAGCATCCGCGACGAGGCGGACTTCACGAGCCTCCCGATCCGCGCGGCGCTCACGGGGAGCGAGGTGACGACCAAGGACCTCGAGACCCTCCACGACGCATCGGCAGAGGCCGATCCGGTCGGCCTCTACGAGGCGCTCCTCGACGAGGCGGCCGCGGCGAAGGAAGGCAGCGCCAAGCGGAAGACGATCATCGACTTCCTGAAGGCGAAGGCCGACGCCGACGAGGGGGCCCTCGAAAACCTCCGCGCTGCGCTGCGTCCGGAGACGGTCGCGCTCCTCGCGCCCGAGGCGCTCTCGAAGGTCGAGGGCGCGGTGACCGCGCACATCAAGGCCGGCGTCGCGAAGAAGGACGACGCCGCCAAGGCGCTCGTCGAGGGTGTCCTCGACGGCGGCAAGTTCGCGGACGTCGAAGCGCTCGCGCGGACGGCGCTCGGTCAGCTGTACCAGGCGGACCTCGCCAACGTGCTCCCGCTCGCGCAGGCCGACCAGGAGCTCGGCGGCGTGGCCGCGGCGTTGTTCGAGGCGAAGCGTCCGTTCCCGGAGGGGACGAAGACGGTGACGGTGGCCGGCGTCGAGGTCGCCGAGAACTCGCGTACGGATCGCGACACGCGCGCAGTGCCGCGCAAGCAGCACTCGGATCTCGTGATGACGCGGACCACGCAGCTCAACCTGAAGCTGATGGCCGCGGCGTGGCGGCAGAAGCGCCCGGTCCTCCTCGAGGGTCCGACGAGCTCCGGCAAGACGTCCGCGGTTCGGTACCTCGCGTACAAGACCAACTCGCCGTACCGCCGGATCAACCTGTCGTACTTCACGGATGTCTCGGACCTCCTCGGTAAGTACGTGGGCGGTGAGAACCGGTACAGCAAGCCGGACCTCGACAAGATGTCCGACGCCGAGCTCGCCGCGGTGTCCGAAGAGTACGGCGTGCCCGAAGGTGCTTCGCGCGAAGTCGCCTCGGATCAGATCCTCGCCGCGCAGCTCAAGCCGCGTTGGGTGGACGGTCCCGTCATCCGCGCGATGAAGAAGGGCGAGGTGCTTCTCCTCGACGAGATGAACCTCGCGCGACCGGAGGTGCTCGAGCGGCTGAACTCGCTGTTCGACGACGACGGCAACGTGGTCCTCACCGAGCACCACAACGAGGTCATCGCGCCGGACGACAACTTCCGGCTGTTCGCGACGATGAACCCCGCGTCGTACTCGGGGCGCGCGCGTCTGTCGGACGCGATGCGATCGCGCTGGAACAACGTCTTCGCGCACGGGCTCACCCGCTCGGATCTCACGCAGATCATGAGCACGGTCTACGGCTCGAAGCTCCCCACGGAGGAGATGGCGAAGCTGGTCGCGGTGCACGACAACCTCTCGCGTCTCGCGGACGAGGGTGAGATCGGGCGCCAGAGCGGCGGCGTGGCGTTCACGCTGCGCAACCTGTTCCGCGCGGCGGATCGGTTCGTGCGTTACAGCGGTGGGGAGCTCTCGGACGAAGCGGCGATGCGTCGTGAGGTCGAGGAGCTCTACCTCGGCGGGTTGTTCGATCCCGAAGACGTGCAGACGGTGAAGGACATCCTCACCGCGGCGATGCCGTACACCGGACCGGACTTCTACGAGGACCTCGAGCTGAAGGAGGACAAGGACACGTTCACGATCGGCGACGTCACGCTCGCGAAGGTGAACGCGGAGCACGCGCTCGTCCCGGGTGAGTCGGCGCGGCTGGTGATGACGAAGCGGACGACGCAGATCATGTACCGCCTCGCGAAGGCGCTCGACATGGGTGAGAACGTCGCGATGGTCGGCGCGCGCGCGTCCGGCAAGACGGCGATGGCCAAGATGTTCGCGATGCTCCGCGGACAGCCGTACCAGCGGCAGCTGCTCTCGGGTTCGACGGACGGCATGCAGCTGATCGGCGGCTACGACGACACGGGCTGGAAGGACGGCCTCCTCCTCGACGCGGCGCGCCCCGAGAACGTCCCGGGGGTGTTCGTGGGTGACGAGTTCAACCTCGCGAACCCGGCGCTCCTCGAGCGCCTCAACTCCGTGCTCGACGACGAACGTAAGATCGTCCTCGCGGAGAAGGAGGGCGAGGAGGTTCGCCTGCACCCGCAGTTCAGGTTCATCGCGGCGATGAACCCGCCGACGAAGGAGTACGGCGGGCGCTCGAAGCTCAGCAAGGCGATGCAGAACCGCTTCACGATGATCGCGGTCCCGGACCTCGACGAAGCGGACGAGCAGAAGGAGATCCTGCGCGCCCTCGGGAAGGCGAAGGGCGTGAGCGAGGCGATCACCGACACGCTCGTGGATCTGCACATGTGGATTCAGTCGGCGTACGAGGACGAGACCCTCGGCAAGGACATGCGCGAGCGTGACCGCCCCGTCTACTCCGTGCGGCAGCTGATGAACGCGACGAACCTCGTCTCGGAGTTCTCCGGCGAGCTCGGCCCGGCGACGGCGTACCTGCTCGCGGTGCAGGCGACGTACGCAGCATCGAGCCACCACGAAGACAACGACGTCATCCTCGAGAAGGCACAGGAGATCGCGAAGTGAGTACGGCGGGTTCCACGCTCCTCGACACGATCCTGCGCAGCCGCAGCTCCGTGTTGATCTTCGGCGCGAACGAGGCCGTGCACCGCGCGCTCCGCGCGGGCCTGCCCGGCGCTCGGCCACTCGATCTGCGGACGGACGAGCTGTCGGAGGCCGACCTCGACCAGGCGGTGTCCGAGCGCATCGCGGAGGATTCGACGCTCCTCGTGTGGCTCGGCGCGTCGGTCGACGACGCGACGCGCGGCGTGCTGTCCCAGGTGTTGGAGGGACAGCTCGTCGACGGGACGGTGCGCGACGACCTCCGCGTGGTGGCGCTCGCGCCGGCGCGACCGGACGAGCCGGTGGCGTCCATGTTCCCGATGGTGATGTCGGCCGAGGGCGCGACGGTCGCTCCGGCGAGTGAGGTCGAGTGATGGTCACGATCGGCAAGGGACCTACGCGCGGCGTGAACCTCGGCAACGCGCGGACTTCGGTGCTCGACGTTCGGCGCGCCGCGACGGGGATGCAGGGGGTGAAGGGCGGCTTCGAGCGCCGACTCCACGGAACCGTCCCGGTCGTGCCGAAGCTCGACGAGGACGGCGGCGTCGCCGGGGATCCGACGTTGGATTTCCGTCGGCAGGAGCAGATGCACCGCCGGCTCTCGACGCTCGCGCGGACGCTGGGCAAGGACTTCTCGATGAAGTTGGAGCCCGGCGGCTGGTGGGCGTACCACTTCGACTCGAACAAGATCACGTACCCGGTGAAGGACATGTTGAAGCGAAACGATCGCTCCAACATGGGCGTGATCTGCCACGAGCTCGCGCACCGGCTGTACTCGCGGCTCCCGAAGGACGACCGGATCAAGAACCCCGCGTTCCACTTCCTGTGGAACTCGCTCGAGGACATCCGGATCAACCGGATCATCAGCCGGCGCTACGCGGGCGTCCCGATCATGATGAAGGAGCTGTACCGCGACTTCTTGGATCTGGAGAAACGGCAGGAGCAGTACGACAAGTTCGCGGCGCAGGGGAAGACGGTCCCGAAGTCGAAGCAGTTCGGGTTCGCGGCGATCTACGAGTGGGCGAGCGGCGGCGATCGCGATCCGATGGTGAAGGACCCGGACGTGATCGCGGCGCTCGACGAAGCGCGCGACGCGATCGCCAAGGCGACGCGATTGCCGCCGGACATCGACCTGCGGTTCGACGAGCTGGACGGGACGGAGGCGGACGTCGAAGCGGCGCACTCCTTCGAGGTGATCCGCGACGAGATCTGGCCGATCTACAAGCGCCTGCTCGACCAGGACGTGCAGGACGGGCTCGACGCCCAGAAGCAGGCCTCGCCCGACGTGCCCGGGCAGGAGCAGTCCTCTCGCGACAGCGGTGATGCGTCGCAGGGCGCGGACGACAAGAAGGGCGACGACGCGAACGGCGCGCAGGACACGAAGGGCGCGCAGGACGGCGACGAGGCCAACGGCGCAGACGACGCGCAGAACGCCAACGGCGCAGACGACGCGCAGAACGCCGACGACGCCAACGGCGCCGACGACGCGCAGAACGCCAACGGCTCCGAAGACGCGAACGGAGCCGAAGACGCGCAGAACGCCAACGGCGCCGACGACGCGCAGAACGCCAACGGCGCCGAAGATGCGCAGAACGCCGACGATGCGAACGGCGCGCAGAACGCCGACGACGCCAACGGTGCAGACGACGCGCAGGACGCCAATGGCGCGCAGGACGCCAACGGTGCACAGGGCGGCGACGACGCCAACGGCGCAGACGACGCCGGCGGCGCGCAGGGCGGCGAACAGCCCGGTGACGCGCAGGACGCCGGCGGCGCGCAGGGTGGCAGCGATGCGCAGGGCGCGCAGGGCGGCGACGACGCGAGCGGCGCACAGGGCAGCGGCCAGGGGCAAGCCAACGGGAGCGGCGAGTCGCAAGGCGCCGGCGGCAACGGCAACGCGCAGGGCGCCGAGGCGTCCGAGGGTGCGGGCGGCGGCGGCTCCGGGACGGCGGAGCCGAGCGACGGCGACGCCAAGGCGGGCTCGAAGGCCGCGAACGGCGGGCGCCCCACGGGCGAGCACGGGATGGCGGCCGACGGGAAGGACCCGATCGACGTCGACACGATCCCCGACAACCCGCTCGAGGTGCAGGACACCGACGACGCCGCGACGAAGGCCGCGAAGGAGGCCCTCGCGAAGTCGCTACGGAGCGACGCGCGCGACATGGGCGGCAAGATCCACGACGCCGAGCTCGACCGCGAGGGTTACGACCCGGGCGACGTCGGCAACCAGGACGTCGGCCGCAGCGGTGGACCGAAAGTCACGGAGCGTGAGTGGGAGACGACCGGCGCGTCCGGCGCGTCGCCCGAGCTCGGCTACGACGGGGACGACGAGGTCGATCTCGACGAGCTGCTCAAGACCTACGACGACAAGATCCGCAACCGACGCGACGACGGGACGCACCTCACGGCCTACGACCAGATCGCCAAGAAACACAAACGCGCGATCCAGGAGATGGTCGACGAGCTGACGAACTTCTTCCAGCGCGACGACATCCCGGAGCTGATCGGTCACTTCCGCGGCGGCGTCTACGATCTCCGCAAGGCGATCCAGAGTGAGTTCCGACGGCAGGCGACGGGGCGCGGCGACCCGCGGATCTTCCTCAAGCGCGACGAGCCGCGCGAGCGAAGCGTCGAGGTCGTGTTCTGCATCGACTGCTCCGGCTCGATGGGTAACGGCGCGAACAGCAAGATGGAGTTCGCGCGCGAGGCGTTCGTGGTGTTCCTCGAGTCGCTCGGCGAGATCGGCGTTGGCAACGGCGTCGTGATGTACAACAGCGGCGTCTCGGTCCTGAAGCCCATCGAGGAGGACAAGTCCAAGGAGGAGCGCGAGCAGATGCTCGGGAAGCTCCGCGGCGGTGGCGGCAACAACGACACGGCCGCGCTCGACGCCGCGCGGCAGATGCTGGAGGACAGCCCGGCCGAGCAGAAGATCGTCATCTTCCTCTCCGACGGCGCGGCGGTCGCGAACCACAACCAGGCCGTGCGCACCGTCGCTCAGGAGACCGACATCAAGATCATCGGGATCGGGATCGGCGCCGGCTGTCAGCAGGTGCCGACGACGTACGAGCACAGCATGGTGGTCGAGAACACCGAGAAGCTGCCGCGAATGCTCGGCGATCTCCTGATGGACGAGATCATGGGCTCCTGAGTCGACCGGCGCGCGGGCCCCGGATATGTTGGGGCCGATGATCCCGTTCAACAAACCGTACGCGACGGGCCTGGAGCTCCAGTACATCCAGGAGGCCATCCAAGCGGGGCAGACGGCCGGCAACGGTCAGTTCACGAAGCGCTGCCAGAAGTGGCTCGAGGACACGACCGGCACGCACAAGGCGCTCCTCACCCACTCGTGCACCGCCGCGCTCGAGATGTGCGCGATCCTCGCGGGCATCGAGCCCGGCGACGAGGTCGTGATGCCCTCGTACACGTTCGTGTCCACCGCGAACGCGTTCGTGCTCCGCGGCGGGGTCCCGGTGTTCGTCGACGTCGAGCCGTCCTGCTTGAACGTCGACCCGTCGAAGATCGAAGCCGCGATCACCGAACGCACCAAGGCGATCGTCGTCGTGCACTACGCGGGCGTCGGCTGCGACATGAACGCGATCCTCGAGATCGCGAACGCGCGCGGGATCATGGTGATCGAAGACGCCGCCCAGGGCGCGCTCGCGAGCTACGAAGGCCGCGCGCTCGGCACGATGGGCTCGCTCGGCGCGCTCTCCTTTCACGAGACGAAGAACATCATCTCGGGTGAAGGCGGCGCGCTGTTGATCAACGACGCGGAGCTCGCGGAGCGCGCGGAGATCGTCTGGGAGAAGGGCACCAACCGCAGCGCGTTCTTCCGCGGCGACGTCGACAAGTACACGTGGGTCGACGTCGGCTCCTCGTTCCTCCCCGGCGAGGTCGTCGCGGCGTTTTTGTGGGCGCAGTTCGAGTCGGCGCGTGGGATCACGGATCGACGCCTGGAGATCTGGCGCCGTTACCACGACGCGTTCGCCGCCGCGGAGGCGGACGGTCGCGTGCGCCGGCCGATCATCCCGGACGGTCGCGTGCACAACGCCCATATGTACTATGTGCTCGCGGAGTCGCTCGACGTGCGGACGAACGTCATCAAGCGCCTGCGCGACGACGGCTACATGGCCGTCTTCCACTACGTCCCCCTGCACTCCTCGCCGGCCGGGAAACGCTTCGGTCGAACCAGCGGCTCGCTCGAACACACCGACGACCTCTCGGCGCGCCTCGTCCGGCTCCCGTTGTGGGTCGGCATCGACGACGCCACCGTCGACGCCATCGCCGCCGCCGTGCTCGACGTCGTCTGAGCTCAATCGGTCGACGACTCGGAGCGCGGACGTGTTCCCTTGAAGCGCCCGCTCCCGCTGCGTGTGCCGAGCGGGAGCCAGGTGTCGATCGTGCCGAGCACCGTCTCCTTCCGGACGTGTCGCGAGGCGTCCTCGGCGCGCAGGCGCGCGGACAGCGCGAAGGTCTCGTTGCCGTCGGCGTCGCGTCGCAGCGTGCCGGTGATCGCGTAGGCGACCAGGGTTCCGCGGTGCTCGCGATCGTTCACCTTCGTGGTGCACGACTGCTTCGGCGCGATCACGATCGCGTCGCGCGGCCCCGTCGCCTTCACGCGGCAGGCGACGCCGTTGCCTTCGTAGGCGACGAGCCACCCGTCGTCGGTCTTGGTGAGCGTGACGTCGAGCCGCTGCTTGGTGAACGCCTTCTCGTAGATGCCCTCGATGTCGACCGACGCGTCGCCGACGAAGACGAGCGACTCGGGGGTGGCCGTCAGGGCGAGCGTCGCGAGGAGAAAGAGGGGGGTCACGACCGTCCAACAAACGCACTCGCGAGACTTAGTCCAGCGTGCCGGGTCTCACGCGCCCTCGGTCACTTCTGCACCGCGGGCACCCACGCCGTGGTGCGCCCCGCGATCGTCGCGTGCACGATCGCATCGCCCGCGACCGTCACCGCGTCCTTGTCCTTGCCCCAGCGACGGTGGAACAGCCAGTTCTTCGGGAAGCGCGTCTTGTCGGCCTCCACGGCGACGGCCTTGTGCACGACCTTCTTCAGCGCGCCGTGTAGCGCCTTCTGCTCGGCGGCGGACAGCGCGTCGACCTTGCGGCGCGGATCGAGCTTCGCCTGGTAGAGGACCTCGTCGGCGATCCAGTTGCCGACCCCCGCGGCGAAGGACTGATCGAGGAGCAATCCTTTCAGTGTAACGCTGCGCCGCGCGAGGAGCGCTCGGAAGTCGGCGAGCTTCGGGAGCTCCAGGTACGGGTCGAAGCCGAGCTCGCGGATCGGCGACTCCTCCTCCGGGCGCTCGCGTAGTCGGATGCGACCGAGGCGCCGTTTGTTCACCATCGCGAGCTCCGCGCCGTCGTCGAAGGTCATGCGAATCTTCGAGAAGCGCGGCGGCCAGCTCAGGTCCTGCTTCTTCGGCGTGGACTCCAGGACCAGCGGCGCGACGTTCGGGACGACGAACGCACCCGTCATCCCGAAGTGGAAGAGGACGAATGGCCTACGGTCGAGCTCGAACCACAGCTGCTTGCCGTGGCGCCGCACGGCCGTGACCCGCGCGCCCTTCAGCAGCTCGGCGACCGCGAGGGGATCGACGCCGTCGAACACGATGTCGTCGTTTTCGTCGACTTCGCAGGCGATCACGCGTTTACCGAGCGCAGCGCCCTCCGCGATCTTTCGTCCTCGTTCGACTTCGGGCAGCTCGGGCATCGGGTGCAGGAGCGTTCCCGACGTGTAGGGGGAAGTAAAGGTGTGGATCATGACACCTTTCGCTGCCTGACATAGGCTCAAGGCGTGGAGCCTGCGGGGGGCAACTACAGCGCGCGGATGTGCCCGATCTGCGGCGAACAGATGGGGGCGCGGCTCTGTCCGACGGACAAGATCGCGACGCTCCTCGTCGACGCCCCGCGCATCGACTCGTCGCGCGTCGAAGCCGGAACACTCGTCGGCGGCCGCTACGTCGTCGAGGACCTGATCGGCAAGGGTGGGTTCGGGTCGGTGTTCCGCGCCCGCCACACCGGCACCGGCCAGCCGATCGCGATCAAGACCCTCACCACCGCCGGCGAGTACGACGCCCTCCACCTCCGCCGCTTCTTCCAGGAAGCGCGCGTCACCGCGGCGCTGCGCCACCCCAACACGATCCGCGTCTTCGACTTCGGGCAGGACGACACCGGCCTCATCTTCCTCGCGATGGAGCTCCTCGACGGCGTGACGCTCAAGCAGGAGCTGCGCGGCCGGAAGAAGGAGGACCGCGTCTTCACGATGAACGAGGCGCTGCACATCGGCATCGGCGTGTGCAAGAGCCTCCAAGAAGCGCACCGCGCCGGCCTCGTGCACCGCGACCTCAAGCCGGACAACATCTTCCTGCACCAGGTCGACGGCGACGAACCCACGGTGAAGGTGCTCGACTTCGGCATCGTGAAGTTCGCGAACAGCACCCTCACGCTCGGCAGCGACTCCGGCGTCCCCGGCACGCCCGCGTACATGAGCCCGGAGCAGGCGGTGAAGCGCGACCTCGACGGGCGCTCCGATCTCTACAGCCTCGGCGTGGTGCTCTATCAGCTCGTCTCCGGCGTCGTCCCGCTGCGCGGCGAGAACATCGTGCAGACGCTCTACATGCACGTGCACGAGCGCGCGCCGGACCTGCGGCCGCGCGTGCGCACGCCGGTGTCGATGCGGTTCGTGCAGCTCGTCCACTCCGCGCTCGCGAAGAACCCGGATCTTCGTCCCTCGTCGGCGTCGGACATGCGCGAGGGGCTGGAGCGCTGCCTCGACGAGTCGCTGCGCGAGCCGGTGACCGCGATGATCAGCCAGTCGATGGCCAACGTGGAGGCGTACCCGGGCCCCGACGAGACGCTCACCGCACCGCAGACCCCCTCCCCCGCCTTCTTCGCGGCGCCGGTGGTGGAGTCACAGGACATCTCCCTGTCGGACGTGGACCCGTCGCGCCGTGACGTCTTCGCGCCGCCGCCGCCCAAGAACAGCGTCCCGATGTGGCTGATCGGCGTGCTCGTGTTGATCCTCGGGCTGCTCGGCGGCGTGCTCCTGATCCTCCTGACGGAGCCCGCGCCCGTCGCGATCGAGACGAAGGAGCCGGAGCTGGTCGCGCCGCGCGCCGCACAGCCGGAGCTGGTCGCGCCACCGCCCGCGGAGGTGGCGGCGGACGAAGCGCCCGAAGGCGACGCGGAGCCGGAGGCGACGACCGCCCGCGAAGCTGATACGGATCCTCCGGAGGAGCCAAAGAAGACCACGCGTCGCCGCGTCCGCCTTCGGCGTCCGCGCCCGACGCCGAAGGCGCCGCCCCCCGAAGAAGACGCCAGCGATGAGATCCTGGATCAGAAGATTTAGCGGGTTCGTCCTCGTCGCGTTCTGCGTGGCCATCGCCCCCGCACCGGTCCAAGCGCGCGCGAAGAAGAAGCAGGCGGCCGCGCTCACCCGTCGCGCGATCAAGCTCTACAAACGCGCGGAGTACCAACGCGCCGCGGCGCTGTTCCTCGAAGCGTACGAGCTGTCGAAGCGCCCCGCGCAGCTCCGCAACGCCGCGAAGTCGTACCAGGAGGCCGACGACATCGACGCCGCCGAACCGCTATGGCGCCGGTACCTCGACCTCCCCGGCTTGAGCGTCGACGAACGCAACGAAGCCAAGGCGCACCTCGCGACGATCGGCGAGCGCAAGAAGAACGCCAAGATGCGCGAGACCGCCGAAGACCTCCGCGCCGCCGCCGAGCGCGCACGCGAGGAAGCCGAGGCGGCGCGCATCGCGGCGGAGGCAGCGGCGTCCGCACCCCGCAACAACAACACCGCACGCGTCACCGTCGACGAGACCCACGCCGCGCCCGTCGGCGGCTACGTCCTGTTCGGCGCGGGCGCGGGCGTGCTCGCGGCGGGGGCCGTGTTGTGGTTCGTCGCGTCGGGGGAGCTCGCGAGCGTCGACGAGCGCTTGGCGATGCGAAACAACCAGGGGCGCATCGTGGGCATCGGCCCCGCCGAGCTGGATTCGGAGCTGCAGTCGATCAACACGAAGCGCGTCATCTCTGGACTCTTGGTCGCAGCCGGGGTCGTGTCGGCGGCGGGTGGCATCACGTGGCTGCTGATCGACACCGCCGACGAGCCGACCGCGACGGTCTCCATCGCGCCGACCCGCGGCGGGGCGCAGCTCGGCGTCGTCGGCCGCTTCTGATCGGATGACCGAGCCGAAGAAGAAGTCGCGGATACGCGACGTGTTCGAGAAGATCGGGCTCGTCCTCGCGAGCATCGTTTTCTTCCTGCTCGCGGCGGAGCTCGGCGCGCGCGCGCTCTCCGACGAGGTCGACACCTTCGCGTTCAAGAACTTCGCGCTGTCGAAGCTGCTCCTCTTCCAGAGCGCGTTCCCCGCGTCCTACGACCCGGAGCTGGGCTGGATCCCCACGCCGGGTTTTTCGAGCTCGCGCAACCAGTGGAACAAGAAGGTCACGATCGACGACGACGGCCTGCGCGTCACGAATCCCGGTGAGTTCCCGGGGCCGCCGATCATCACGCTCGGTGACTCGTTCATGTTCGGTGACGAGGTCGACGACGAAGACTCGATGCCCGCCCGCCTCGAAGCGCGGCTGAACCAACGCGTCCTCAACGCGGGGGTGTTCGGGTACGGCATCGACCAGGCGGTGCTGCGCGGCGAGCGGATGCTCGAGAAACACGATCCCGCGTGGGTGATCCTCATGATCGTCCCGGAGGACGTGTGGCGGCAGATGCTTCGGATCCGCACCGGCGTCGAGAAGCCACTGTTCGATCTCGTCGACGGCAAACTCGTGCTGACCAACGTCCCCGTCTCCCCGACGCGACCGTCGATCGAAGACGTCGGCCTCGGGCGCAAGGTGTTCGGCTACAGCTACCTCGTCGACTGGACCTACCGCCGCCTGAACCGCGCCAAGGAGTGGTACATCGGCGACTTCCCCGAGCACTACGCGTACAACGACGGGGAGAAGGCACAGAAGATCGGGTGCATGCTCATTCAGCGCCTCGCCGAGAAGCTGAAGGCGCGCGGCATCCGCGGGATCATCACGTCGGCGTACAGCCGTCCCGCTACGCAGGCCCCCACCACCAACGAGTACCTCGACCCGACGCACCGCATGCTGGATTGCGGCGCCGCCGCCGGGATGCTGAAGTTCGACACACACCCCACGTTCCACCGCATCGCCCGCACCGATCCGAAGAAGTCGGCGACGCTGTTCGTGGATGGTCGCGGTCACTTCTCACGCGCGGGGAACGACCTCGTCGCGGAGAAGATGCAGGCGCTGATCACCGGGACGTCGACGCTCACGTTCTGAGCGCGGCGAGCCACGCCTCGCCCGCGCGGGACGGCGCCCAGCGCTCGGCGAGCGTGGAGCGCGCTTCGAGGAGCGCGCGACGCGCGGCGCCGTCGTCGCGGAGCGCGCGCCGGATCGAACGCCCGGCGGCGGCTTGGTCGTTGGCTTCGTTGAAGCGCAGCGCCGGCCCGTCCCACAGCTCGGGCAGCGCGCCGACCCGCGGCGCAACGACGGGGCAGCCGGCGAGGAGGGCCTCGGCGACGCTCATGCCGAACGATTCATCCCGCGAGGTCACGACGTTGACGCCGCCGCTCGCGCCGACCGCGGCGTGGAGCTTCGGCATCGCGGCGTAGTCGAGGTGTGAGAACCACCGGAGCCGGCCGTCGAGCCCGTAGCCGCTGACCATCTCCAGGAGCGCAGCCTTCGCGAGCTCCGAAGAGCCCTCGCCGCCGATCATCCAGAACTCGACGTCGCGCTCCCCGGCCGCAACCAGGCCTGCGAGCTCGACGAAGGCGGGCCAGTTCTTGTGTTCGTCGAGTTTGCCGACCCACGAGACGATCTTGCGATCGAGGGGAGCGGCTTCGACCGTGAACAACGAGGCGTCGATGCAGTTCGAGACGACCTCGACGTTCGACTCCGGCACCCCGAAGTCTTCGACGAGCAGTCGACGGGAGTACTGCGACGGGACGATGAACCGACGCGCGGCGCATTCGCGGAGGTACTCGAGCGCGACTTCGTAGGTCGTGTGGACCTCGACGACGACGCGGCTCGGATCCACGGCGAGCGCGACGTCCAGGAGCTCGGGGGTGTCGATGATGTCGACGACGTCGAACCGCTCGCGCACCAGGAGCGACTTCATGACGTCGGGGTCGCCGACGACGACGCGCCCGTACGGCTCGAGCATCGCCTGCGCGCCGTAGTCGCGTACGAAGAAGAACGTCACGTCCACGCCGTCGAGGTCGGCGACGTGTTTCATCCGGTTGAAGAGCTGCGTGCAGACGCCCCCGACGACGCCGTACCGGTAGCCGATCAGGATTCGCACGACGCCCCCTTCGCGTGGAGCTGCTTCTCGAACGGCGGCGCCGCGAGCACTTCACGCGCGCGGCCCATCAGCTGGTCGAGGCGATGCGCCCACGTGTTGTCGGCGATGAACTTCGCGAGCCGCTCGGCGTCGACGGGCTCTTCGACGGCGGCGTCGAGCGCACGTACGAACTCCGGGACGGACTCGACCGTGCGGGTGTGCGGGTAGTCGTCGATCTGCGGCATCCGGAACGAGACGACCGGCAACCCCAGCGCGAAGTACTCGTAGATCTTGATCGGGTCCACGGCCTCCGCGACCGGGCCGATCGAGAACGGGATGATGCCCACGCGCCACCGCCGCGCGATGCGGCAGATCTCCGAGTGGGTCTTCGAGCCGAGCAGGTGCACGTTCGGCGGTACGTCCGGATCCGCGGGGCCGAGGTGACCGATGATCTCGAACCGCCACGACGGGCGCGCGGCGGCGATCTTCGCGAGGCCCGCCCAGTCGAACCACGCCGCCGAGAGGTGACCGAAGTAGCCGATCACGACCTCGTCGGTCGGCGTGCGTTCGTAGTCTGCGGCGAGGAACGCCGAGTCGTACGCGTTCGGGGAGACGCCGACCGGGCGCTCGAAGGAGAGGGACGCCATCTTCGCGGCGAGCGGACGCGAGACGCAGTAGGTCTGATCCACGTTGTTGACGACGTAACGTTCGACCTCGGGCCGATACCACGCCGCCTGCCCGACCTCGTGGAACGCCTCCCAGTCGTCGCGGCAGTCGTAGATCGACGCCCACCCCTGCGTGTTGAAGAGGTTCAGCCGGTACGCGACCAGCTCGTGCGGATAACTGACGAACAGGATCTTCCGTTTGTCGCCGAAGTCCGCGCGCGCGATGTCGGCGATGACCTGTTGCGTGAACTGCACCGGGATCTCGAGGAGCCGGTCGTGTTGGTACGCAGGGCGCGGATCTTCGGCCAACGTCCCGTGGTAGCTGAAGAGCGTGAAGATCCCGCGCTCGAGCATCATGCGCGCGAGTCGAATCGGCCGGTTCGCGCGGCGCGGCTGGATGAACGTCGTGCCCGAGAAGAGGAAGACGACCTCCTCCCCCGGCGCGGTGCGTGCGTGTTCGACGAAGCGCTCCAGCGCGCCCGAGAGCTGCGCCGCCCGCGGGTGCGGCGGCGGAGGCGGAGGCGGCTCGTACGGGACGTCGAGGTTCTTGATCCGCAGCGGGAGCTTCAGCGCGTCACGCGGGTTCTTGGTCGCCATCTCGAACGCCCACCCGAGGCGGTAGGTCTTCGAGCGGCGCGTGTCGACGTACTGCTGCTTCGCGAGCTCGAGCTCGACGCGCAGCGCGGCGACCTGTTTGCGCTGGAACGCGAGCGCCTTCTGGACGACTTCGAGCGGGCTCTTGGTCGGGCGCGCCTCGCGAACGCCGACGTAGTGGAGCATGTCGCCGTGGCGCTCGAAGAACTCGAGATCGTAGGCGCCGGCCAGGCGCTCCAAGAGATCGTACGCGGCGCCGCGCGCGACGGTGAGCACGAGCGTCGCACCCGCGGGGACCTCGATCGTGTCGACGTCGTCGACGACCTCCACATCCGCGACGACGTACTGCGGATCCTCCGCCGTCCAGGTCGCGTCGGGTGACGACGCACCGACGTAGCGAACACGCGCTCCGCCGGGGATGCGCGGACGTGCCCAGTGCTCACCCACGACGCGCCGCAGGCGGTAACATCAGGGAAGCAAGATGTCGAACGCGTCGGACATCGCGTCGCGCCCCGGGTACGGCCGCATCGGCGTCCGCCCCTTCGCCGCCGCGACCTGTGCACGGATGGCGGCGATCACGTCATCGTCGGCGTAACGCGCCCAGCCCGCGTTCATCTCCGCGGCGTAGATGAGCTTCGTGCGAGCGTCGAGCGTCACGGTGGGCACGCCGAGGCGCGCGGCCTCCTGCGTGACGGTCGACGACAGCGTGAGGTGCACGTCGGCGGCGCGCAGGACGACCGGCAGCGGGAGCTGCGTCGGCACCTCGACGAACACTCGCGGGTGGCCGCCGCAACGCAAACGGATCTCGTCGAGCTGATCGAGCATCTTGGGGTGGAGGCGAACCCACCACGTCCACTCCGGGGGGCTGTTCTGGATCAGCGCCTCCAGTCGTCGGTCGAACCCCGAAGCCCAGTTGAGCGACAGCAGCACGTTGAAGTCACCGCGCGGGAGCGCGTCGGGCGTGGGTTGGTCGGTGCAGAACGTGACCCACGGGTGTCCGCCCGTAACGGCGCGTCCGCCCCACGCGGTGATGCGATCGCGATCTTCCTCGGACCAGCTCCAGAAGGTGTCGGGCAGGAGCTGGTAACCGCGCGGCGGGTGGCGGGTCAGGCCTTCGTACATCGGGTGCCCGCTCGTCACACCGTGTTGGAGGTCCACGGTGGGGATCGATAGACGCCGCGCCGCGAGCAGCAACGACCACCCGAGCGTACCGAAGTAGCAGTTGATGACCACGCAGCGCGGCTTCAGGCGCACGAGGTAGCGCTCGAAGACGTCGGCGATTCGGAGGAGCTGGTGCACCTTCAGCGCGTAGAACGCGACGTTGCGCGCGGCGGGCTCGTCGGCCGCGAGCGCTTCGAAGCCCTCCATCGACACGTCCCACGTCGGGCCGCGCGGCGCGCTCTTCACGAGGCCCTCCAGGTGCGGACGGATGCGGAGCGAGGGCCGCAGCTGCGGGGTGCGGTAGCGCTGTCCGTCGGACCGATACTCGAAGTGCACACTCGTCGCGCCGCGCGCTTCGAGGACATCGACGAGGGGATCGAAGAGCTGATCCATCCACACGTCGTCGACCTCGACGCGCTGGCTCGCGGTGCCGAAGAACACGACGTCGGCCGGTGCGAGCTCGCGCGGTGTGAGCCCGCGGAGATCACCGATGCGCCGGCGCCACGCGGTCTTGGCCTCGCGGTCGAAGGTGGCCTGCCCGCGCGCGGCGGCCAGGCGTCCGAAACCGATCGCCCCGCGGATCATCGGCCACACGTGCACGCCGTCGATCGTCCAGCGGTCGACGGGGTACGTGCGTTCGATCGCACCGAGGTGCGCGATGACGTCGATCGCCTCCCCCGCGGACGCCTCGCCCCGCGGGGCCCGCGGCTTCTTCTCGCGCGAGCGCCAGTACCCCGCGAGGTTGTCGACGACGAGGGTCGTCTCCTCCGCGTCGGCGAGCTCGACGACCAGCTCGCGGAGCGAATGACCGTCGGCGCCCATCGCCCGCAGCCGCGCGGCGTGTCGCTTGGCCCCGGCGGCGTCGTCGAGGCGCGAAGCGATCCGCAAGAGGAGTTGCACGGAGGCTGCGTCGCCGTCTTCGAAGTAACGCGTGAGTGTCTCGTAGCGCGCGCGGAGGACGTCGTCGTCGACCACCTCGACGAGCAGCGCGACGAACGCCGCGGACGCCTCGCGGTGCGCGACCGCTTCGTCCACGACCCGCGTCAACTCTTCGATCTCCCCCAGCGCGCACAGGGCCCGCGCCAGCCCGAGGCGCGCGCTCTCCGTCGGCGTCCACTGAAGCGAACGCGTGAACGCCGCCGCGGCCTCGCGCGGGTTCGACTTCAGGAGGTGGTACCCGAGGAAGGTCGCGGGCCGGGCGTACGTCGGGTCCGCCGCCTCGGCGCGTCGGTACGCTTCGGCGCGTTCGTCCCCGGAGCGACGCCGGCCCTGCGCGAGCCAGTACAGCGCGCGCGCGCGTCGGGTGGACGGCGACAGCTCGTCGAAGAGGACGGCGCTCGGATCGCGCCAGCGGCGCGCGAGCTTCTCCCCGAGCGTCTTGGTCATGCGTCGTGTTTCGTCACGGCTGCGCGCGAGTGTCTACCGTCGAGGTAGGCGGTGCACGATCCTTCGAGCGCGACGTGGCGCAGGTACTCGTCCTCGTATACGGCCGGCTGCGCTTCGAGCCAGTCGACGTCGTACAGCGCGGTGTCGTCGAGGCGGGCGACCGTGATGTAGCCGATCCCGAGCGACGCGATGTTGTGGAAGAAGTGGCTCCCCTGCGACGGCTCGACGGAGCGATCGTCGAACGGCGTCTCGACGATGACCTTGGCGTTCGAGATCTGCCCCCACGCGACCGCGACGCCGAGGCTCGTGTCCGAGGTCCCCCACCGCCCGGGCCCCACCAGGACGTAGCCGCGCTCGGACAGCTCGCGATTGAGGGCGCCGACGCGGTCCGCGATGATCTGCGACGTGTTGCGGTCCACCGTCGCGCCGGGACGTACGTAGACGACGTCGCGCAGGTCGCGCACGACCCCGTTGCCGAGCGCCTGCGCGGACCGAATCCACAGGCCCTCCTCGGGGAGCGTCTCGACCTCGTCGGTGTTGGCGTGGGTCACCTGCGGCCGGACCTGCAGGAGGTTGAGCTCCGGTGACCACCCCTCCGGGACGTCCACCGCAAACTCGATCTCCACCGGCGAGCCCATCCCGTCGCGCGTCGCGCTCAGGATCTCGTCGAGCGCCTCCGCGAGCGGGAACGCGTTCCACTTGAGGAGGTTCGAGAACGTGATCACGCGCGGGCCCTTGTCGCGCAAGCTGTCGCGGAGGATGTCGTTGGCGCCGTCGTAGACACTCGCGGCGAGCGCGAGCGTCCCGTCGGCCTCCGCGTCCTCGATGGGCAGCTCCACCAACGTGCCCTCGGGGTCGGGCTGAAACTCCGTCTGCTCCATGTCGATCGCGAAGAACTTCTTCTGCGACAGCGCGAGCGCGTCGCGCGGCGACGGGAACTGCGGGAGCTGCCCGGGAGACTTCGGCGAGAACTGGAGCACCCGCCCGCCCGAGACGACCGCGCGCCCCAGGCCGAGCGCGAGCATGACGAGGCCCTCCTCCGCGCGCTGATCCGAGACCGGGTAGTAGTTGTACGAGAGGCCGACGCCGGAGATCGTCGGGTAGAAGCGCGGCCCGTAGCGCTGCCCGACCACCTCCTGGATGACGACACCCATCTTCTCCTCCTCGACCGCGTAGGGCGTGCCTTCGAGGTACGCGCGTGCGTTCGTCGAGAACGTCGACGCGTAGACCCGCTTGATCGCCGCGAGGAAGTGTTCGAACCGCACCGCCGGGTTCGGGTGGGCGTTCGGGAGGAGGCACGTCTCGTAGATGCCGGCGAAGGGCTGGAACTGGGCGTCCTCGAGCAGGCTCGACGAACGCACCGCGATCGGCCCGCGCAGCTCGGACAGGACCGAGCGCAGGTCGGTCAGCAGCTCCGCGTCGAACTGCCCGTGAAGGAAGCGCTCCACGATCTGCGACTGCGACGCCTCCGCGACGACCGGGTACAGCGCGTTCGACTCCATGAATCGATCGAACACGTCGGTCCCGATCGCGATTGTCCGCGGCGTGCGAATGCGCAGCCCGTCGAAGCGCTCCGAGAGTCCGCGCCGTTTGATCAACGCGTTGAGGAACGCGACGCCGCGCGCCTTGCCGCCGATGGATCCGCTCCCGAGCCGCAGGAAGGGCGAGTCGAACCACGCCTCGCGCTCGGAGTAGTCCGTGATCAGCGCTGCGCTCTCCTCGGCGTACGCGTCGCGCAGCATCTCGCGGAGGTCACGCCGAAAGGCGTCGACGCCGCCGCTCGATTCGATCGACACGGGGCGCACGCGGCGCGCGAGCTGGAGCATGTTGCGCGCACGTAACCAGCGCGAGAAGTGGTGGTGCGCCGCGTGGAACTCGATGGACGCCTCGGGCGCCGTCAACAGCGCTTGCTCCATCTCGTAGACGTTCGCCGCCTGCCCGACGATCGTGCGGTCGGGGAGCCGAAAGACGAACGGCCCGAACCCCAACGACTCGCGGAAGAACTGCGACACGCGCCGCAACAGCTCCGTGGAGTTCTTGTCGGCCCAGGACGCCTCGAGCGCCTCCGCGCGGGCCTGGACGTCGCGCTCCGCCGACTGCAGGAGCACCGGGAGCTCCGAGATCCGCGCGCGTGCGTACTCGACGAGGCGGTAGCCGGCCTCCGAGTCCTCCTCGCCTTCGCGGCTGTAGCGCACGTCGCTGACGAGCGCGAGGAGGTGGTCGGCGTAGCGGTCGATGCACTCGACGGCGTCCTCGTAGCTGGTCGCGAGGAGGATCTTCGGCCGCCCGCGCATGCGCATCACCTTGTGGCGACGGTTGAGGCCCTCCTCGACGAGCGACGCGGACTGCTTGAGGAGCTCCTCGTAGAAGAGCATCAGGAACGACGAGTAGCGCCGCACCGAGTCCTCGACGACGAGGATGACACTCACCGCCCCGGCCTCGGTGTCGTGCGCGACGTTCTTCGCGTCTTCGACGAGCTTGATGATCGCGAGGACGATCGCGGCGTCGCCGGTCCAGACGAACACGCCGTCGAAGATGTCGGCGTCCTCGCGCATCCGCATGAACTCGGCTTCGCGGAACCCGAGCAGGACCACGGGGAGCTCGGGGTCCATCGCCTTGATACGCCGTCCGAGCGACCACGCCTCCACGTCGCCGATGCGCGACATGGTGATGACGAGGTCGAACGACCGCTGCTCGATCAACGCGAGCGCGTGCGCCCCGCTCGCGACGAACGTGATGCGGGGGGAAGCGGTGAGTCGGAGCTCGGAGTAGCGCTCGAGGAGCTGGTCCGCGATGCCAGCGTCCTCTTCGAGCGTGAACGCGTCGTAAGGGGAGGCGACGAGGAGCACCTCCCGAACGCGGAAGGGGATCAGGTCGTGGACGTCGTGATACCAGGATGCGCCGTCACTCATCGAAGCCATCCATCCGAGCCTACAGGCTCCAGCGGGCGCGGAGGATCTTCGCCGACTGACGCGACACCGGGACCGTCTGTCCGTCGGACAGCTCCGCGACGTAGACCCCGGCGCCCACGGGCTCCAGCGCGACGATGTGGTGCACGTTTGCGAGCACCCGGCGATGCACACGAACGAACGGCGCCCCGAGCCGTTCCTCGAGCGCCACGAGGCGGAAGTCGGTGACGAACGAGCCCTGGTCGGTGTGGAGCAGCACCGTCTGCCCGTCGACGATCGCGTAGCGGACCTGCTCGGGCGCGATGATGCGGAGCCCGTTTCGCGTCGGCACGAGGAGGCGGTCCGGGAGCGTCTGCGCCTCGTCTTCTCCGCCGCGCAGCGCGCGCGCCGCGATGCGCTCGCGCGCCCGCCCCAGCGCCTTCTGCAGCCGGCCCGCCTCCACCGGTTTGACGACGTAGTCCACGGCGCCGGCGTCGAACGCGTACACCGCGTGCTCGGGGTGGGCGGTGACGAAGACCACCAGCGGCCCGTTGGACGGTAAGAGGCCCATGACCTCGACGCCGCTCATCTGTCGCATCTGGATGTCGAGGAGCACGAGATCGACGTCGCCCGCCGCGACCCGCTGCGGAACCTCCGCCCCGTCCTGACACTCACCCGCGAGCTCGACGTCCGGGTTCGCGTCGAGAAGACGGCGCAGGCGCCGCCTCGCCATCGCCTCGTCGTCCACGATCAGTACGCGCATCACGACGCCACCTCCGCGGGCCACACGAGGTCCGCCCGCGTCCGGTTCGGTCCCGCGGCGCCGACCTTGAATGACGCATCGGCACCGAAGGCCGCCGCGAGCCGGCGTTCGACGTTGTCGATCCCGTGGCCACCCGGCCGACGCCCCGAGAAGGCGCCCGGGTTCTCGAGCCCGAAGCGAACGCGTTCCTCGTCGCGCTCGACGGACACGTCGATCGCACCCGCGTGCCCGCGCCCCGGTCCGTGGGTGATCGCGTTCTCCGCGACCGGGAGGAGCAACAACGGCGGAACCACGAGATCGTCGAGCCCCTCCGGCAGCGACCAGCGCACCTCGAGGCTCTCCGGGTCACGGATCCGGTGGATCTCGAACAGCGTGCGCACGACGTCGAGCTCCGACGTGAGCGGCCAACGATCCTCGGTCGCGCCCGACAGCACCTTCCGAAGGAGCGACGACAAGCTGAGCAGCGCGCGCTCGGCGACGAGCGCGTCCTCGCGGCACCACTCCGCGATCGCGTTCAGCGTGTTGAAGAGGAAGTGCGGGTCGAGCTGGGCGCGCAGCGCACGCAACCGCGCGTCTTCCGCGGTGCGCGAAGCAGCGAGCGCACGCGCGCTCGCGTCTTGCCAGCGTCGCTCGAGGTCGATGTCGCGCCCGAGCGCGTAGCCGGCCGCCCAGAACATCGCGACGGCGATCAGCAGCGTCGGCGTACGCGAAACGAACGGAGCGACGCCCAGCTGCAGCGGCACCACGTTCAACACCAGCGGCGCGACGAGCCCGAGGAGACCGAACGCCAGCACGCGGAGCACGAGCGTCTCGCGACGGTGTTCGAGCGCGAAGAGCTCGCGGTAGGCGATGGGCGCCAGCACGAGGAGCACGACGACGGTCGCTGCGAGCAGCGGTAGCGCCCAACCCGACGATCCCAACTCACGTCGTTGCGCCGCGACGATCGGGACGACGACGGCAAGAGCGACGACGACTCGGCGGGGCGCAACGAGGCTGCGGAGGGTCTGACGGGCGAGCTCTCCCAACGCGTCGACCGTATCGTGAGCGCGGAACCGGTGGCCACCGCGGGCCGACCACTCACCTTCGCCTGACGACCGTTCACCCGGATCTCGGCGAGGAAGTTCGGGGCGCCGGGGGAGGCTGGAGTCATGAAACGACTCTCGTGCTTTCACCTTGTTGTACTCCTGGGACCGGCGCTCGGTTGCGGCGCGGACCCCGGCTCCGAGGTCGCCGCCATGCGGTCCGACATCTCCGTGCAGTGCGGCGCCCCGGCGTCGTTCCCGGCGCCGAGCTACGTCCGCGGCGTCGGGCTCGACGAGGCCGGCCGGTACATGTCCATCGCGACCAACCCGAGCGCCCGAATCGTCGACCTCGACACCGACACCGTCGTCCAAAACTTCGTGGCGTACGTCGTCCCCGAGCACCTGTACCCGCACACGGACGCGAGCGGCGCCCTCGTCGTGAGCAACGGCGGGTCCCCGAGTTACCTGAGCGTCCGCGAGGTCGGCGGCTCGAATCGCGTGCAGATCCCCAACGCGGACCCGGCGGCCTATCACCTGTCCGGCGACGGGAGCGTCGTCGTCTACGAGGAGGACGACACCGAGCAGATCTACGCCTACCCCGTGCCCGCTTCACCGTCGGCCTACGATCCGGCGCTGAGGACACCCATTGCGACGGGCCGACTCCACGGCGTGTCCGACGACGGGACCGTCGTCCTGTACGGCGTCGCCCGCCAGGCGTACGTCCTCGACCGAACCACGAACACGACGTGGACCGCGCCCCCGACCTGGACCTACGAATGGGTGCTCAGCGGCGACGGGCGCTACATCGTCACTTGGGACTTCCAGACCCTGGTGCGCATCGAGGTCGGCACCGGGGTCCGCGAGGATCTCACCACCAGCGTGAAGCGGCTGTGGCAGGTGATCGGTTCGTACCGATCGCCGCCGGCGATCAGCGACGACGGTCGCTACATCGTAGCGGACACCGAAGAAGCGCTGGACCCCCTCGACACCGACACCGACGTCGACATCTACGTCTTCGATCTACAGTCCGGGTCCGCGCAGGTCGTCTTCGACCCGCCCCACAATGCGGCGCGCTTCGCGTTGAGCGGCGACGGCTCGCGCGTCGCGATGGTGCACCGCGCGGCGTACTACAACACGAGCATCTCCGTCGCGATGAACCCGTTCGAATGCAGCGCCGCTGCGCCCGACCCGGAAGCGCAGTAGGACGTGTCTGGGGATCGTTTTGTCGCCGCGCTCGGGAACTGACGCGCGACGAACGGTTGGATCACACCACGCCCTGGTCGAGCATCGCGTCGGCGACCTTGATGAAGCCGCCGACGTTGGCGCCCTTCACGTAGTCGACGAAGTCACCTTCCTTGCCGTGCTCGACGCAGGTCGCGTGGATCTCGCGCATGATCCCGTGGAGCTTCTGGTCGACCTCTTCGCGCGACCACTTCAGGTGCTGCGCGTTCTGCGACATCTCCAGACCGCTCGTCGCGACGCCGCCCGCGTTCGCGGCCTTGCCGGGCGCGAAGAGGATCTTCGTCGCGAGCATGTGCTCGACCGCCTCCGGCGTGCTCGGCATGTTCGCGCCCTCGGAGACGAGGAAGCATCCGTTGCCGATGAGCGTCTTCGCGTCTTCGAGGTCGAGCTCGTTCTGCGTGGCGCACGGGAACGCGCAGTCGACCTTCACACCCCACGGGCGTTTGCCCTCCAGGTAGGTCGCGCCCTTGAACTGGTCGCAGTACTCGTGGATGCGACCGCGCCGCTCGTTCTTGAGCTTCATGACCCAGTCGAGCTTCTCCGCGCCGATGCCGTCCTCGTCGACGATCGTGCCGGACGAGTCCGAGAGCGTGACGACCTTGCCGCCCAGCTCGTTGATCTTCTCGACCGCGTACTGCGCGACGTTGCCCGAGCCGGACACCGCGACGCGTTTGCCGTCGAAGGAATCGTCGCGCGTCGCGAGCATCTCGTTGGCGAAGTAGGTCGCGCCGTACCCTGTCGCCTCGGGACGAATGCGCGAGCCACCCCACGCGAGCCCCTTCCCGGTGAGGACGCCGGTGAATTCATTGCGGAGGCGTTTGTACTGTCCGAAGAGGAATCCGATCTCTCGCCCACCGACACCAATGTCGCCCGCGGGGACGTCGGTGTTGGGTCCGATGTGACGCGACAGCTCGGTCATGAACGACTGACAGAACCGCATGACCTCGTTGTCGGTCTTGCCCTTCGGGTCGAAGTCGGAGCCGCCCTTGCCGCCGCCGATCGGGAGCGTCGTGAGGCTGTTCTTGAACACCTGCTCGAACGCGAGGAACTTGAGGATGCCGAGCGTGACGCTCGGGTGGAACCTGAGACCGCCCTTGTACGGGCCGAGCGTGCTGCTCATCTCGATCCGGTAGCCGCGGTTGACCTGGACCTGACCGCGGTCGTCGATCCACGGAACGCGGAACATCAACACCCGCTCCGGCTCGACGAGGCGCTCGAGGATGCGCGTGTGTTTGTACGCCGGCGTCGCGTCGACGATCGGGAGCACCGACTCCACGACCTCCCGGACGGCCTGATGGAACTCGGGCTCGGCCGGGTTCTTCGCGATGACGTTCTCCATGAATCTTTCGACGGCGTCGGACATGGCGGGGAAGCTAGGCGAATTTCCTTTCGGACGCACGGGGGGGCCCGTGCGCTTCGGGTGAACGCAGCGCGTCAATTCAAGTGCGCGAGGCCGACACCGTTTCAGACCAAGACACCGAGTAGGTCCGCGGTGCACTTCGGACTCATGTCGAAACTCGGACAGCCGATTGAAGATAACGAGCGCGACTGTCGACGAGCCGGCACCTCCCACGGCCTCAGATCGTCGAGATCCCGACACAATCCCAAAAAACCCAAGGATCGTCGATGTCCACGAGCACTGGCACGTCGGGTGCTCTTACCCAGGGACATGCACACTGCGACGACTCAGCCCACCAACCAAGACGTTCAGCGGATGCTCCCGATCGTTCGGCGAGTCGTGAAGCAGGTCCAGGACCACGTCCCGAGCGGCGTCGACCGCGAAGCGCTGATGGGTGCCGGCATGGTCGGTCTGCTCCAGGCGTTCCACGGCTTCGATCCCGACCGCGGCGTGCCGTTCGAGACGTACGCGCGCATCCGCGTCCGCGGCGCGCTGCAGGACGAGCTGCGCAGCCTCGACCACCTCACCCGCCACCAGCGCCGTCGCGCGAAGTCGGTCAACGAGTGCCGCACGCAGCTCGAGCGTCAGGGTCAGATCGCGGACGACGAGGTCATCGCGAAGATGGCGAACGTCACCGTCGCCGAGGTTCGTGAGAGCGAGCGCTACGCGGCCGCGCCGCAGATGTTCGACCCGATGGAGCTCGGCACGCAGGCGACCGCGACGCCGTGGCAGGACGCCATCGACCAGGAGAGCCGCCTCATCCAGCGCCAGCGTGTCTCGATGTTGCAGGCTGCCCTGCAGAAGCTCCCGGAGCGCGAGCAGCAGATCATGGCGATGTACTACGAGGACGGCCTCACGCTGCAGGAGATCGGCGACATCCTCGGCGTCACGCAGTCGCGCGTCAGCCAGATCATCAAGCAGGTCCGCCGCCGCCTCCAGAAGCGCCTCGCCGCCGCCTGAGTTCCGGCCTTGGCCGTTATCGGCGAGGCAAGCTCGCCTGCGGCCCTTCGCGCGGCTTCGCCGCGCTGCGCGGTTCCCTTGCATTTCCCTTGTCTTGGTTCCTTGGTAGTTCGGCGTCGTGCTGCGGGTCCTCTACGTCATCGACACGCTCGAGGTCGGTGGCAGCGAACGTTCGATCCTCGACATCGCGAGCACCTGCCAGGGCGTCACGCCGTTTGTGTGTCGGCTGTACCCCGGCAACACGCTGGAACCCGAGTTCACGAAGCGCAACATCCCGGTCCACGCGTTCGACATCCCCGCGAAGTACGGGTGGCCCACCGCGGTGCGCCGCTTGCGGCGACTCATCCGGCGCCTGAAACCAGACGTCGTCCACACCACGCTCTTCCGCTCCGACGTCGCCGGCCGCATCGCCGCGCGGCTGGAGGGGGTGCCGGTGGTGAGCAGCTTCGTGAACGAGAACTACGGCGACAACCACCGCCAGCACCTGTCGCGCGTGGGGTTGCTCAAGAACCGCGGCGTGCAGGCGATCGACTTCGCGACGTCGCGGCTGGTGGATCGGTTCGCCGCGAACTCCGCCGCGATGCGCACGGCGCACGTCGACGCGCTGCGCCTCCCCGCGGAGCGCATCGACGTCATCTACCGCGGCCGACGCCCCGACAAGTTCGATGTCCCCCCCGAAGACGCCCAGCGCATCGTCGATGAGCTGGGCCTCGCGAACAAACGTGTCATCACGATGGTCGCACGTTTGCTGCGCCGGAAAGCGCAGGCCGACCTCATCGAGGCGGTCCGCGGCCTCGTCACGGACCACCCCGAGATCGTGCTCCTGATCGTCGGCGACGGCCCCGACCGACCGCACGTGGAGGCCGCCGCGGGCGGCGCCGACTGGGTTCGGCTCCTCGGCGCGCGCCGCGACGTCCCGGCGGTGCTCGCGGCGTCACACGTCTTCGTCTCGACGTCGGAGTACGAGGGCCACCCCGGCGCGGTCGTGGAGGCGATGCTCGCGGGCAAGGCGGTCGTGCTCAGCGACATCGACGTGCACACCGAGACCGTCGACGACGGGCGCACCGGACGCATCTTCGGGCTCCACGACGTCACCGCGCTGCGCGACGTGCTCCGCGCGCTGGTCGAGGATCCCGCACGCGCCAGCGCGCTCGGCGTCGCGGCGCGAGAGGAAGCCCGCCGCCGCTTCGACATCGAGCGCATCGCCGAAGAGCACGTCGCGCTCTACCACCGCGTCGCGCGCCGATGACCCCGCGGGGCTTGTGGGTGCAGAGGGTGGATGGCAGAAGGGTCGCGCATGGCGACGCGTGTTCCCTGGGGCCTGTTCTTGGCGATCGCGCTCCTCGCCGGCCTCGGACACCTACGCCCCGTCTCGGACCCCGACGTCTGGTGGCACCTCGAAGCGGCCGACGCGGTCCTCGAACACGGTAGCGCGACGTACCCCGACCAGACCTCCTTCACCGTCCCGGGCCGCCCCTTCGCCGACCACCCTTGGCTCGGGCAGATGTTCTTGCGCGCCGCGTTCCGTATGGGCGGGGTCGCGGGGCTCTCCTGGTTCGCGGCGATCTGCGGGTTCTTCGTCACGCTCGCGATCGCGTGGGCCGCGTGGGAGTTCTCGGAGCGGCGCCCCTACACCGCGGTGATCGCCACCGCGCTGATCACGCCGATCGTCACCTGGCGGTTCGAGCCGCGCCCGCTGATCATCTTCCTCGCGCTCTTGCCGATCGCGCTGGTGCTCGCGCGACGCCTCGCGCTGGAATCCGGTCGCGCCGTCCTCGGGTTCGGCGGTGCCCTCGTCCTCCTGCAAGCGTTCTGGCTCCCGATCCACGGCAGCTTCGTCCTCCTCCCCGCGGTCACCGGCATCGCGCTGCTCTCCGCGCTCCCTCGCCACGGGCTCCGCGCCGCGCTGATCCGTTCGTCCGTGGTCCTCGCGCAGGTCGCGCTGATCCTCGCGTTCGGCAACCTCGGTGAACACGCGAAGCTCATCGAGAACGTCGCGCTCGGCGACGCCACCAGCCACATCACCGAGATGCGCCCGCTCGAGTGGCAGCAGCTCATCCCGACGCACCTCAACTCGATCGCGTTCCTCGATCTCGCGCTCGTGGTCGGCACCGTGCGCGCTGTACGGCTGCGTTCGTTCCGGCCCCGCGACATCTTCTACGTGCTCCTCGGGATGGCGCTCGCGTTCACCGCGCACCGTTTCCGCGCCGCGTGGGGCCTGCTCTGCATCCCGTTCGTCGCGCGCCCCTCCGCCGGCGAAGACGACGCGCGCTCCTCCAAGTGGCTCGCGCTCGCGCTCGTGCTCACCACCGTCCCGGCGGTCACGTACAACGACGTCGAGCGCTCACCCGCGCGAGGCTTCGGCGCCGGGCTGTCACGCGACGCGTTCCCGGTCGACGCGGTCGACTTCCTGGAGGCGATCGAGGTCCAGGGCAACGTCCTCAACGTCTACGAGGACGGCGGCTACCTCACGTTCCGAGTCGGGCCCGAGGTGCGCATCGCGATCGACGGTCGGACGCCGACCGTCTTCGACGACGAGCTGTACTTCCTCATCCGCGAGGCGAAGCGGAATCCGCACGCATTCGCGACGTTCGAGAAGCGCTACCAACCGAACATGGTGCTCACGAAAGCGAGCTGGCGGCAGTGCCGCTTCCTCCAGGCGTCGGGACGGTGGCGCGCCGTGTTCATCGACACCGATCGGCGCCTGTTCTTCGCGGACGGCTTCCGCCCGGACGTCGCCCGGCTGACCACCGTCGATCCCTGCGCACCCGACGCGAGCCTCGACCAAGCCTGCGCCCGCGGGAAGGGCGCGGAGGCGTTCGGCGACCTCGACAAGATGCTCCGCGTGGTGCCCGAGGCGACCTACCCGCTCCAGCTCGCGAGCACACTCGTGCGCAAGTGCGGCAACGATCCCGCGCGCGCGGTCGCGCTCGCGGAGGCGGCGCTCGCGAACGGAACACGACGCCCCGGTGCCTGGCTGATCTACGCGAACGCGCTGGCGGCGGCCGGGTCGAACGACGAGGCGCTGAACGCGGCGGACTTCGCGGAGGCGATGGGCGCCGGTCCGTCGGCCCAGCTGCTGACCGCGGGGATCCTTCGCGACGCGGGGCGCCTGGACGAAGCGCTCGAGGCGTACGCCGGCGTCAGCGCGGCGTTCGGGGATCAGCTCCCCTACGACGTCCGCCTGGACTACGCAGAGGCGCTCGTCGAAGCGGGCCGGCTCGACGTCGCGCGGCTCCACGCGCGGCGTGCCTCGTGGACGCGGAGCTCGACGCGCGCAAGAATCCTCCTGGAGCGGATCGGCGCACCGTGACCTGCGTTTCGCGACGGCCCGCAGCGGTGGTAGACGAGACGCGATGAAGTGGCTTCGGCGTCTGGGTGTCCTCGCGCTTCTGTTCGTGCTCCTCGGCTTCGGCGGCTACCTGTTGGCGCGCCCGGCGATGGGCCACGACCCTTCCGGCGCCGACCTCGAACGCATCTCGAAGTCACCGCAGTACAAGGGCGAGCGCTTCGACAACGAGCTCCCGCGGGTCGACGGGCCCTACTGGGACATGACGACGGAGTGGCTCGCGGGCGGATCGGAGTACCGCTTGCCGGGTGCGCCGCTGAAGATCGAGCGACGCACGAAGGCAGACTTCGCGACGCCGCCGGCGTCGGGGATGCGCGTGACTTGGCTCGGGCACTCCACGCTGATCCTGGAGATCGACGGCCGCCGCATCCTGATCGATCCGGTGTGGGGCCCGCGTGCGTCGCCGTTGACGTTCATCGGCCCCGAGCGTTGGTACGACCCGCCGCTGCCGATCGAAGAGCTCCCCGCGATCGACGCGATCCTCATCTCTCACGATCACTACGATCACCTCGACTACCCGACGGTGCAGCTGCTCGCCGACCTCGACACGAAGTGGCTCGTACCGCTCGGCATCGGGAGTCACCTCCAGGGCTGGGGCGTGAAGCGGGAGCGCATCGTCGAGCTCGACTGGTGGGGCGCGCAGAAGATCGGCGACCTCGAGATCACCTGCGCACCGGCGCGGCACTTCTCGGGGCGCGGCTTCACGCCGAACGCCACGCTGTGGTCGGGGTGGGCCGTTGCGGGCCCGAAGCACCGCGTCTTCTACAGCGGCGACACCGCGATGCATCCGGAGTTCGTCGAGATCGGCGAGCGCCTCGGCCCCTTCGACCTCGCGATGATGGAGGTCGGCGCCTACGACGCGATGTGGAGCGACGTGCACCTCGGCCCCGAGCAGGCCGTGCGCGCGACGCGCCTCGTCCGCGCCGACACACTCCTCCCCGTACACTGGGGCCTGTTCGACCTCGCGCTGCACGGGTGGACGGAGCCGATCGAACGCGTGCGCGTCGCGGGGGATCGCGAAGGTGTGCGCGTGGTGAGCCCGCAGCCCGGCGGCCAGGTCGAGCCCACGCGGACCTCGACGCCCACCGCGAAGTGGTGGCCGGACGTTCCGTGGGAGTCGTTCGAGGACGCGCCGTGTCCGTCGACGAGCGTCGACGATCTCAACGGCGAGAAGTTCGCGCCGGGGACCTGGCCGCGGCCTACTTGATCAGCGCGCCCGAGTAGTTCCCGGGTTTCTTGTAGAACACGTACGCCTTGCGGCCGACGCGGCCCGCGAAGTCGCGGAACGCGAGGTTGTCCTCGACGTCGTCCGACATCATGAGGCCGCCCGCGCGCAGACGATCCCAGCACTGGTCGTACACGAACATGCGGCCCTCGTAGGACTTGTCGCTGTCGTGGTGCGCGAGGTCGAGCGGCGTGAGCTCGGCGACGGCGTCGGGGAGCGCGTCCCGGTCGGGGAGGCGGCGGAGGCTCCACGACGGTCCGCGAAGGTGATGGGGCACGGCGCACCCGACGTACGCTTCGTTCTTCATCTTCGCGTACGGCATGTCGACGCTGATGAGTTTGCCGCCGCCGTTGTCGGCCATCGCGGAGAGGAACGCGAGCGACGACCAGCCGTTTGCGACGCCGGTCTCGATGACGTGTTTCGCGGGGAGGTGTTTCGCGAGGTGGTAGAGGAGATCGGTCGCCGCGGGGCCGCCCATCTTCACCGGGCAGGCGTCGACGGCTTCGTGCGCCTGCTGCCACCAGTCGGGATGGGCGGCGGCGAGCGTCTCGAGGGGGGCGTCGATGCCGAGGTCCTTCAGCAGGTCGGCGTGTTCGGCGCGGTTCGCTTCGCACCAGGCGCGGCCCGCCTCCTTGTCGGCGGCGGCGCGCTCACGCTCGCGTTGGGTCGTGACGCGGAACTTCGTGACGCGACGGGCGAGCTCCCGATACAGCGGCGGGCGCTCCAGGTACCAGATCAGCGTCGCGACCTTCTCACGGATCATCGGGGTCTCTTCCACCCTCTACAAGGTCGGCTGTCAACCGAGGTCCTTGAACAGGTCTGCGATCTGCTTGGCCACGACGTCGCGGCCGTAGCGGGCCTCGACCACCGCGCGCCCGCGGAGGCCCTGGGCGACGGCCTCGGCGCGGTCCTCGTACAGGGCCGAGAGGGCGTCCACCCACTCGTCGAACGTGGAGGGGCCGTAGCCCACGTCGTCGTGCTCGAGCACGGTGCCGTTCATCGCGAGCGGCGTAACGACCACCGGCAGACCACACGCCATGTACTGCAGCATCTTGAAGCTGCACTTGCCGTACACCCAGGGCTCGTCGATCAGCGGCATGATCCCGACGTCCATCGCCTGCACGCTCGGCAGCTCCGACTCGCGGGACCACGGGACGAACCGCACGCGCTCCGGAGGGAGGAGCTCGACATCGAGCGGGCGGTCACACACCACGACGAGCTCCACGTCCGGGTAGCGGTCCATCACCACCTTCAACGCGGGCTCGATGTGGTTGATGTAGCGGAGGCTCGGCCGCGTCCCGATCCACCCGAGCGTGAACTTGTCGGTCTTCTGCGACGGGTCCGGACACCACTTCACGGTGTCGACGGCGGTCGGGATGATCTCGATGCGCTTCGCGAACGGTTCGTACCAGTTCGCGAGGAAGTCGTTGCCGACGATCGTCGCGTCGCTCCACGCGGCGACCTTCTTGCTCGTGTACGCGCCCGCCGGCGGTGCGTGCCAGATGGCGTCGTCGACGTCGAACACCCGCGGCGCCTTGAGGATCGGCTCCCAGCTCGGGATGCCGGGGAGCAACTCACGTTGCAACCACGTGATGTCCGAGCGCCAACTCTCGACGAGCCCGGGCGCGCGGATCGCCGCCTTGATGAAGTGCTGCGCGACCTTCACCGGCTTGCGGAGCGTGGGCGAGCGCTGCTGCCACTCGACGGACATCAGGTCCCAGTGTTTGTCGAGGACCGGCATCATCTCGCGCACCTCGACGCCGAGCGCTGCGAGCGGCTCGATGTGCTGACGGACGCGGTAACGCGACGACGGTTTGTCGCGCCCTCCAGTGAGCGCGGCGACCTTGATCATGAGGGCCGCGCCCAGACGAACATGTTGTGCCCGCGCCCGACGCGGTTGGCGACGACGTTCACGGCGGTCCCCGCGAGGGAGACGAGCCGATCCTTCACACCGCCCGACGACGGGACGTGCACGCCGCTCCGGACCTCGAGCCGGTCCACGACGAAGCCGTGTTTGGCGAGCAGCATCGTGAGCGAGCCGGGGGAGAAGCCGAACACGTGGTACGGCGGGAACGTCGGCGCGAGCTTGAAGACACCGGGGCGCCCGAGGATGCGGTTCACCGCGCCCGCGACGTCGGCGAGGAGGTGATCTTCGTTCGGGACGTCGAGGTAGAGCACACCGCCCGGCGCGATCAGCTTCTTACACGCGGCGATCATCGAGTCGGGATCGTAGACGTGCTCGATGACCGCGTTGAGGACGATGATGTCGAACGTCTCTTCCGCCTGGGCCGCGAAGTCCTCGAGGAGGAGCGGCTGCACGTCGACGTCGTAGGCCTTCTTGGCGGCTTCGACCATCGCCAGCGACAGCTCCAACCCGACGACGCGCTCCAGGCCCTCCGCGCGCGCGCCGCCGAGCATCTCGCCGCGACCGCTCCCGACGTCGAGGAGAGAGGCGTCGCGTTTGCCGATGTGATCGCAGAAGCCGCGGATGAGCTTGCGCGAGGCTTCGACCTTCGCGCTCGAGTCGTGTTGCTCGAAGTACTTCGCGGGGTCGCCGTAGAGCTCCTGCGGATCCGTCGGGAAGGGGAACGGATTCGGGTACATCAGGCCGCACCGCTGGCAGCGCACGATGCGGGTCTCGACGCCGAGCTCGTAGCGGTGATGCGCGCCGCCGCGCAGGCCGAGCTCGGTCTCACCGGCGTGCGGACCGCACGTCGGACAGTGGATCGGACGCATCTCGAACGTGTGTCCGTCCTTCGAGACGAGCCGAGGGGCCTCGGGCATGGCGCATGAGAACGTGAAAACGGTCAGGGGTTCAACCGGAAGATCTGGCGCCCGTAGCGGAGGAACCAGGTGCCGTCGCTGCGGATGACCTGGGCGTTCGTGCTTCCCACGTCGCTGCGCGTCTCGGTGGCCGGATCGAAGAGCGTCAGGCGGTCTTGATGCGCGAACATCACGCCACCGTCGGCGGCGAGACCGACGAGCGCCGCGTCCGACGCCGTGTCGGACGCATTGAGCACCGTGCCGTCCAGCCGGCGCAACCACACTTGCGTGATGGCGAGCGCGTCGGGCCCCTCGAACGCGACCCAGGCACCGGCCACGCGATAGTCGCGATCGCGACGTGGGCCGGCGGCCCCGTATTCGGCGGGTCCTGTGAGCGTCTGGGTCGTGGTGCCGTCGGAGAGCTCGAGCGTCCACGTCGTGGTCGACGTGCGGCGGCGCCACAGGCCCCACGCGTCGGAGGCGACCATGCCGACGAGCGGTCCGGGCGGCGGGAGCGCACCGAGGGTGGTGGGCGTCGTGGTGCCGACCGGCGTGAGCGCGATGGTGCCGTCGCGCGCGACGTGGAAGACGTCGCCGTTCGGCGCGATGTCGTAGCCCTCGCCCGGGTACGGTTCGTCGCCGACGACCTCGACGAGGCCGACACGCGGGCGTCGGCGTTCGAGGGAGAAGCCGTTGACGCTCACGATCGAATCGCCGGCGACGCGGATGCCGCCCGACGCGAACGTGCCGCGTACGGTGTCGTCGCCGACGTCGGTGATCTGCGAGCCCGCCTGGAGGACCGCGTCCTGCGGCGGGACGATGCGGCTGGTCGCGCAGTTCGGGGCCTGCGCGGTCGGGACCACGAGCGAAGCGCCGGCGCCGACGGGGGCGAACGTGAACCCAGTGGGGTCCGCGGTGAGGACCCGACCGAGCGTGACGTCGCAGAGATCGTCTTCGACCGTCGCGTGCGGGAGCAGCGCCGGGTTGGATTCGACGAAGACGCGACGCTCCACGGCCGTGCGCATCCCGAACGCATCGGTCGCTTCGATCACGAGCGTGATCTCGCGGCCCTCGTACGCCGAGAGATCGGCGGACGCCATGAGGACGCCCGCGCCGGGAGAGCTCGCGAGGACGACGTCCTCGCCGAGGAAGGAGCCCTGCGGATCGATCGGCACGGTCACCCGCAACGTGCAGCCCTCCGGGCCGTTGTCCGTACACGTCGCGGCGACGAGGAGGTCGGGGGTCGCGACTTCGTCGTCGACGGGCATCGTGACGTCGAGCTGAGGCGCTTCGTCGACGAAGATCGTGCGCGAGTCGCAGACGGTGCTCGTCGTGCCCTGCACTTCGAACTTCAACGTGTGCGGTCCGAAGGTCGCGCTGCCGAGATCGAGTGTGGCGCTCTCGCTGTTCGCGACGAGGGTGTCGTCGAGGAACCAGCTCACGCGCTGCACCGAGACGCTGGTGTCGATGACGGCCTGCAGGGGGATGACGCCGTCGGCGATCGCGCGCGCCGTCGGGCGACGGATCTGCACGGCGAGCGGCGGACCGCCGCCGTCACACGCGGCGTCCCCGGAGAGGCGCGGCCCGTAGCGCGCACCGTGGGTACCGGAGACGGTCGACCCGATTACGACCACGTCGCGTCCCGTCCACACGATCTTCGCGTTGGAGTTCGCGTAGTACGCGTTGTTCTCGGTGACCGGGCGCCAGCGATCCGCCGCGGGGTCGTAGTGCGCGCCGCCGTCCTCGCCGAGGAGGATCATCTCGACGCCGGTCCACACGGCCTGCGGGTTGGTGACGCCGACCGGGGCGCCGACGCGGGCGGTCTCGACCCACGTCGCGGTGCGCGGATCGAAGCGACCGCCGGTGATGCCGTCCCAGACGATCAGCTCCGTGCCGGTCCACACCGAGGGGCCGGCGCCGAGCGTGAAGCTCGGCTCGGGGAACGACTGCCACGCGTCGACCGCGGGGAAGTAGCGGCCGGAGGACTCGACGGTGCCGCCCCAGATCATCACCTCGTTCCCGTTCCACTGGGCGGTGCGTCGACCTTGGAACGGCGCGGGCCCCCCTTCGGCGGCGACGGAGCGCCACTGCTCGGCCGCCGGGTCGTAGATCGCGCCGCGCTCCAGACACGACGTCGCGTTGCACTCGCCGCCGTGCACGAAGAGCGCGTCCCCCAACCACAGCGCGACGGGGAACGACGCCGCGCCCGGTGCGTCGGGGATCGGGGTGGTGGTGTGCCCGAACGGATCCCAGAGGGCGCCGTTGGCGAAGGTGTCGTCCGAGAGCGCGCACACGTCGCCGCCCCACGCGAGGTAACGATCGCCGGTCCACAGCGAGGCGTGTCCGCCGCGGGACACGAAGTCGATCGAGAAGCGGCGCCAGGTGTCGGTCCAGGGGTTGTAGCGGTCGTGATAGATCGTGCAGAGCCCGAGCTGACGGCCGCCGACCATCAACACTTCGTGGCCGGTCCACGTCGTCGTGAAGTTGGCGCTTCGATCCGTGGTGCCGCGGATGTTGGACCACGTCCACGGTCCGATGCTGTCCGGGGGCATGCCGGCGTCGGGGAGCGCGCCGCCGTCGAGGAAGCCCGCGTCGACCCCTCTCGGTCCGGCGTCGCGACCGGCGTCGCGCTCACCGCCGTCACGACCCGCGTCACGTTCACCGCCGTCGCGACCCGCGTCGCGCACGCCGGTGTCGCGGCGACCCGCGTCGCGATCGGATCCGCAATCGATTTCACAGGTGTTCGTATTGGGGCAGCACTGAAATCCATCCGCGCACGGACATGCACTTCCGGCGAGCGGGAGCGGATCGAGGCAAGCGGTGGCAAGCGCAGCGACGACGCCGAGTGCTCCCCACCGCATGGGTTGATTGTAGCCAGGGTCACGCGGTGGACGCGACGTTCATGTACGCCCGAGTGTGTCACGAACGATCGCGACGAAGCGGTCTTCGACCGCCTCCCGGGAGTAGCTCGTTTCGACCAGCTGACGGCCATTCGTGGCGAGGCGGCGCCGTAGCGCTGCGTCGTCGAGGAGCGCCGCGAGGTGCGGATACCAGTCGTCTTCGGTCTCGGCGACGAGCGCATTCTGTCCGTGGGTGACGAAGTCGCGCGCGCCCCCGGCGACGGAGGTGACCATCGGGACCCCCACGGCCATGTATTGCAGCTGTTTGAAGCCGCACTTCCCCTCCGACCACTCGTCTTTGAACATCGGAGCGATGCCGACGTCGAGCGACTGAAATTCAGTCACTTCCCGATCCTTCGACCAGGGGCGTCGGTCGAGCTCGACACCGTCGAGCGTGAAGTCCTCGCCGGCGCCGATCACCCGCACCGAGAACTCGCGCCCCTCGGCGCGGAGCTTCGCGAGCGCCGGAGCCACGAGCGCGAGCTGCGGAGCGGTGGAGTGGGTACCGATCCACCCGATCACCGGCGGCGTCGACAGCGCGGCGGTCTCGAGCCGACCGGGGAGCGGGCGCCACGTCTCGCGCGAGACGACCGTCGGGATGATCTCGGTGCGCGCGCAGTACCGCGACGCGAAGTCGGCGAGGTAGCGGCTCCCGGCGATCACCGTCGTCGCGAAGCTCAGCAATCGGAGCGACTTGCTCGGCGCCTTCAGCAACCGCGACAGGAGCGGGTAGCGGGTAGCGTTCGTCGAGGCCCCCTGGCCGGCGAGCCACACGGCATCGTCGATGTCGTAGATCAGAGGCAGCCGAAGCCCGCGCGCGAGGAGCTCCTCGGTGACGGCCGGCCCGAGGAGCGCGGCTTCGCGCTGCACGAACACGCCGTCGTACCGTCGCGCGCGCAACGTGGTCACGACGCGCGAGGCGATCGCACGCGCCACGCCGAGCGCGTTCTTCCGTCGGTAACCCGCGCGGTAGAACGTCGAGAAGAGATCGCTGTCGAGGAACGGCTCGGAGCGCACCTCGATCCCGGCGCGCTCCAGCGCCGGTATGAACGCGGAGATCCTGAACCGCGTGCACGCCGCCTGGTCGGGGTAGGACGTGAGGACGAGCAGCTTCACGACGTCACCTCGCGTAGCAGCGCGTCGTAACGATCGACACCCGCCGCGAGGGAGAAGTGCTCCGCGGAGATCGAGCGCGCCGCTTCGAGACCCGCGTCGCTCCGCCCGATCTCCGCAACACGCCCCGCCGCCGCGTCGAGCGAGCGCCCGTCGAGCGACGGCACCGAGATCCCGCTCCGCGTTCGGTCGACCCACGCGCCGACCTCCGCGTTGCAGCCGAAGTGGATCGGGCGCACGCCGCTCGCGAGGAACTCCGCGAGCTTCGTCGGCATCGACGCCCGCTTCGCGTACGTCTCGACCAGCAGCAACAACCCCCAGTCGATCGTGCCCATCCACGCCGGCATCGCGTCGTGCTGCGCGGCGGTCACGGTGAAGTCGGTGATGCCGTGGGTACGAACGCGCTCGGTCGCGGCGTCGACCTGCGGCGTCAGCCACAACAGGTGAGCGCGCGGCTCTCGCGCCCGGATGCGAGAGAACAGCGCGAGGCCCTCGTCGATGAAGTACCAGTTGTTGATCGAGCCGACCCACGCGATCACCAACCGGTCCGCGAGCTCGGGCCGGCGGGTGCGGTGCATCGTGAACTCCGCCTGGTCGACGCAGGTCGGGATCGCCGCCACCGGCTTGTCGCCCCACCGCCCGAACGCACCGCCCGCGATGTCGTCCGCGCCGAGCTGCGTGAGGCTCACCGCGCCCGCGGCGTCCGCGTACAGCCGTCGCTCCAAGCGTTTGGCCGCGTCGAACACGGCGTCGTTCGCGAACCACCGCCCCTGCTCGCGCCGCTCGTCGAACCAGAAGCCGCGGGTGTCGAACAGGTACGGTACCCCCGTCACCTGCTGCGCGGCGCGCGCGATGATCGCGCCGACGTAGCTGCGCGCGTGCACGAGCCGCGCACCGCGCGAGAGCCGCGTGAGCACCGCGACCGGGTGCGCGATGTTCACGCCGGCGGAGAGCGGCCCGTAACCGCGTCGGTACGGCAGCGCGGTCCACTCGACGTTTGCCTCGACCAACCGCTCCCGCAACGTGGCCACGCGCGACGCGTCGGCGAGATCCTCGGCGCGCTCGAGCGTCAGCAACCGATACCGCCACCCGCGCGCCGCGAGCCCGAGCACCGGGCGCACGACCTGACTGAAACCCAACGGCTGCAACGCACCGTCGCAGCTGAGGTAGACGATGGTGTCGGTCACGACGAGCGACGGCGAGTGAACGCGCCACCGGCGAGCACGAACACCATGAACACGATCTGACCGCGGTGGCGGTACGCGGTGCCTTCGTTGCCCGAGGCCAGGCCGTACGCACACACCGTGACGGCGAGGACGAAGATCAACAGCGCGCCCTTCGACGACTCGCGCCACCCGGTGCGGATGGCTTCGCGGATGCCGTAGTAGAGGACGTAGGCGAACGCGATCGACTCGGGGAGCGCGATGAGCTGACGCCAACTCGAGATGTTCCAGGGAAACGGCGAGAGCAGGAACCGCGAGATCCCGAGCGGCAGATAGGTGAGCGCGCCCATCGGCGTGGAGGTGTCGACGTCGCTGCCGTACGCCGATCCGCCGAACGCGAGCTGGTGGCGCATGACGTTCACACGTTCCAGGGGATCGTCACCGAGGACGCCGGTCACGCCGAGCGCGTCACCGAACAGGACAAACGCGCCCACCACGACCGCGAGCCCCATCAACGCGTACGGGAGCTGCCGCATCCGCACCACGAGGAAGGAGAGCACGAGTCCTGTGCCCACCAACGGGATCAGGTACGCGCGCAACACGGACAGCAGCACGAGCCCGGACAACATGATCCCGAGGCTCGACACCGACACGCGCTGGCGGAGCTGATCCGCGCCGAGCAACACGAGCGAGAGCGCGAAGTAGCTCCAGCTCTCGCGGATGTTCATGCTCGTCCAGATGATCAGCGACGGGAAGAACGCCGACAGCATGAACGCGATCCGCTGCGCACGCGGCCCGTACATCCGGCGCGCGAGCAACCCGTAGTTGTACGCCGCCGCCACCGCGATGACGCCGTTGAGGAAACTCAGCGGGTACCGCGACGACCCGAACACCGCGTGGGAGATCGCGTTTAGGTACGGATAGAAGATCGCCTTCGACTTGCCGAACCACAGCGCGAGGTCGACGTTCGGGCTGCTCCAGGACTCACGGATCGCCTCACCTGCGAGCGTGTAGAAGACCGCGTCGGGCGCGAACTGACGCCACAGCGGCGAGAGGTTCAACGCGAGCGCCGCGAGCCAACGCACGCCGATCGCCGCGATGATCCACGGGAGAAGCGACACCTCGCCCTCTTCGACGGCCGCCTCTTCGACGACCACCCGCGGGCGCGCCCCCGGGGTGTAGCGCGTCACCGCACCGACGGCGACGACCGCGAGCAGGACACCGGCCAGCCCGAGCGGCCCGTACGGACCGACGACGAAGGCGGACGCCGCGGCGAGCACGACGAGCGCGCCCCCGATCCATGGCACGCGCTTCGCGAAGGTCGTCATCAGGCAGGTCCTCGGAGCTCAGTCGGCGAGGCGCTTCGCGTAGTTCGCTTCGAAGTACTCGCGGTAGGCGCCGCTACGGACGCGCTCCCACCAGTCGCGGTTGGCGAGATACCAGTCGATCGTCGCGGGTAGCGCGTCCTCGAACTTCTTCTCCGGGACCCAGCCCAACGCACCCTCGGTCTTCGTCGGGTCGATCGCGTAGCGACGGTCGTGGCCGAGGCGATCCTCGACGTGGCGAATCAACGACTCGGCCTTCCCGAGGTGCGCGAGGATCCGCTTCACGATCTCGATGTTCGGCCGCTCGTTCTGCGAACCGATGTTGTAGACCTCGCCGGCTGTGCCTTTCGCGAAGACCGCGTCGATCGCCGCGCAGTGATCCTCGACGTGAATCCAGTCGCGGACCTGCATGCCGTCGCCGTACACCGGCAGCGGCTTGTCCTCGAGCGCGTTGATGATCATCAGCGGGATCAACTTCTCCGGGAACTGCAGCGGCCCGTAGTTGTTGCTGCACCGCGTGACCACGACGTCCATCCCGAACGTGTGGTGGTACGAGAGCGCGACCAGATCCGCCGCCGCCTTCGACGCGCTGTACGGCGACGACGGCTTGAGCGGGGACGTCTCCGTGAACAACCCGGTCTTGCCGAGCGAACCGTAGACCTCGTCCGTCGACACCATCACGAAGCGCTGCACGCCCTGCTTCTTCGAAGCGTCGAGCAGCACCTGCGTCCCGAGCACGTTCGTCGAAGTGAAGACACGCGGGCCGAGGATGCTGCGGTCGACGTGTGACTCCGCCGCGAAGTGGACGACGGCGTCCGGCTTCGCCTCCTCGAAGATCGCGTCGATCGCGTCCGCGTCGGTGATGTCCGCGCGATGGAACTTCAGCGCCGGGTTCTTCTCGACCGACTGCAGGCTCTCCAGGTTGCCCGCGTAGGTGAGCGCGTCGACGACCGTCACTTGGTCGTCCGTGGTCCGCAGACGACGGAGCACGTAGTTCGCGCCGATGAAACCGGCTCCGCCGGTCACCAGGACTTTCATTAGGCCTTGGCCTCCTCTTCCGAGTCTCCGTAACCGTAGCCTCGGTAGTAGTAGTACTGCTGGTAGCCGTACGAACCCGACTCCACGTCGAAGTCGTTCAGCACGACACCCACGATGTTCGTGTCGACGTCACGCAGCGCACGCACGGCGCGCTTCACGGCGTCCTTGGTGGTCTTGTTCGCCTGCACCACGACGAGCGTGCCGTGGACGAGCATCGACAAGATCGCCGCGTCGGTCACCGCGCCGATCGGCGGGGAGTCCAGCAGCACGCGGTCGTAACGCTCGTCGATCTGCTCGAGCAGCGCCTTGAACTTGTCGGTGTGGAACAGCTCCGCCGGGTTGGGCGGCAGCGGCCCGCACGGGAGCACGTCGAGGCCGACGACGTCCGTCGACTTGATCGCCTCGTCGAGCGTCGCGGCGTCCACGAGCACACTCGACACGCCGGTCTCACCCGACACGCCGAACGCACGGTGCAGACGCGGCTTGCGCAGGTCGGTGTCGATCAGGAGCACCTTGTTGCCGGCCTGGGCCATCGTGACGCCGAGGTTGATCGACGTCGTCGTCTTCCCCTCCGCCGGGCCGGCGCTCGTCAGGAGCAACCGCGACAACGGCTTCTCCGTGCCCATGAACAACAGATTCGTTCGAATGGAACGCGCACACTCCGCGAGCCCGCTCTTCGGGTGGCTGAGGATGTAGAGATCCCGCGCGCCGCCCCTCGGGTTGGACGCCGCCGCCGCGCGTGCCTCCTCCTCGTCTTCGCGAATCTTCGGGAGGACGCCGAGGAACGGCAGGTTCACCAGACGCTCGATGTCGGCCTGGCCGTGGACCGTGTTGTCGAGCAACACGCCGCCCATCGCGATCAACACGCCGATCATCAAGCCAGCGACGAGCCCGATCAGCGCGTTCTGCGGCACGGAGGGGCGAATCGGCGCGAGCCGCGGCTCGGCGGTCTGGAACCAGTCCACGAAGCTCGAGTTGAGCTGACCGGACATCCCGGCCTCTTCACGCCGCTGGAGGAGGTTCTGGTACGTGGTCTTCAGCGTGCCGAAGTCACGCGTCAGCTGGGCGTACCGAAGCTCGACCTTGCGCAGATCGATGACCTTGACCTTCTCTGCGGACGCCTCGGCCTCGAGCCGCGCCATCGTCTCGGAGAGCGCGTTGATCTCGTTGTCGAAGGTCCCGATGACGACCTGGATCTCGGCGTCGATCGCGGACTTCGCCTCTTCGACCTGTTTGTCGATCGCGACCATCGTCGGGTGTTTGTCGCCGTAGCGCGTCGACTGCTCCGCGCGCTGCTTTTCGAGCGCGAGCAACGACGACCGCAGCTCACCGATCACCTCGCTCGCCGCCACGCGCGGCACCGTCTCGATCGGGAGCTTCCCGTCGAGCGCCTTCTGCAGAATCGAGCGCTTCGACTGCAGCTCGATCAGCTTCGTGCGCGTCTGGACGATCGTCGTGTTGAGCACGCCGAGGCTCTCCGCGGTCTTCGTCTGGCGGTCCTCGAAGGACACGTCGACGAGGAGGTGCTGCTCCTTGAAGTCGTGCAGCGCGGCCTCCGCCTTCTCGATCTTCTTGGCGTACTCCTCGACGCGCTCCTCCAAGAACTTCGACGCGCCGCGCGTCGTCTCCAGGCGCTCCTCGAGGGTGTGATCGATGTACGCGTCGCCCAGCGTGTTCGCGATCTTCGTCGCGCGGTAGGGGTCCTGGTCCTCGACGACCAGGTTCACGATGCGGCTCGCCGTCTTCGGCTGCACGGAGATCATCTTCCGCAGCACGCGCTCGATGCCCTTGTCGAGCGCCTCGCCGGTCTGCGTCAGGCCGTACGTCGCCTTGAAGTCTGCGTCCTCGGAGAGCTTCAGCCGCTGCGCGACGTCGCGGAGCATCGTGCGGTTGGTGATCGTGTCGTACTGCGTGTTGTTGAAGATGCGCTCGGAGCGCGAGCGCGCCGAGAGCTCCTCGAGCGCGACGTCATTGCCGAGCACCTTCGGGATGGCCGGCTCGATCTCGATCTGCGCGATCGCCGAGTAGACCTTCGGCTGGCGCATCGTCCCCGCCGCGGCGGCCCCCGCGACGATCAGCGACGACGCGAGGATGAGCCACTTCTTCCGGACGAGGGCGTGCCAGATCTCCTTCGGGTCGATGCTCGAACCCAAGTCGGCCCGTTCGGCCGTACGCGTTTCGCTGTTCACTGGCTGCTCCTCAGAAGATCGCTTCCGGGACGTTGATGATGTCCCCCGGACGAAGCTCGAAGTTGTTGGCGCGGCCCTTCTGGATGTCGGCCACCGCCACTTTGAAGGTCTGTTGGTCGTTCGGCCCGCGGGCGCGCGTCACCACGACGCTGTTCTCGGCGGCGAGCTTCGTGAAGCCCCCGGCGTACGTGATCGCCTGGATGATCGACATGCCGTTCTCGTACGCGAACGTGCCCGGCTTCTTCACCTCGCCGAGGACGTGGATCTTCTGGGAGTTCTGCTCCTTCACGAAGACCGTGACCTGCGGGTCCACGAGGTAGCCGTCCGCGAGGCGCGTCCTCAGCTCACCCGCGACCTCCTCCGGCATCCGGCCCGAGACCTTCACCGCCCCGATCAGCGGGAACTCGATCTCGCCGTCGCTCCCGAGCCGGTAGGTGCCCGCGAGGTCCGGCTCCCGGAAGACCTTGATCTCCAGGACGTCCCCCGGCCCGAGCTGGTTGGCCTCCGTGGAGACCGGCGTCGGTATCGTCTCCGGCGGCGGCGGCGCGGTCGCGCAACCCAGCGAAATCAACAGCCCGAAGGCCGCGATGGTCTCGAATCGACGCACTGCCCTTCTGTGCCCCTTCACCCCGCCCGAGTTCAAAAAACAGGCGGATTCATGGGCGCCCGGGCTGCAATGAGCAAGGGGTTTCGTCCACGCCGCCCGTCCCACGATCTACCCCGTCGGCCGATCCGAGCGTTTCATTGAGGGACAGTCGCGCCTCAGAAGTAAAATTTAGGGTTTGGCCCCACCCAGCGCCTCCAGGAGCCGCTGCGCGCCCGCATGCTCCGGAGCTCGACGAAGCACGAATTGCGCGTCCACCCGGGCCGCGTCGAGCCGCCCCAGCTGCCGCAGGAGCTGAGCGCGCCGGAGCCTCAGGCCGATGTGGCTCGTGTCCCGCGCCAACGCAGCGTCCAGCGCGGACAGCGCCCGCGCCGGCGAGCCGGCCGCCTGCTCGACCTGCGCGCGGAGCAACGCCAACCGACTCGCGTCGGCGCGCGTGGGCGGCGCGAGCCGTTCGAGGTCGTCGACCGCGGCGCGTGCGTCGTCGAACGCCTCGTCCGCGACGGCGAGCTGCACGGCCAGTGGCAACACCGCCTTCGCGTTGTCGGCGCGGACGTCGATCCCATCGAGGATCTGCCGCGCCTCTCGGATGCGCCGCGCCTCGAGGAGCAGTCGCGTCATCGCGATGCGGGCGGGTTCGTCGTCGGGCGACAGGTCGAGCCGTCGCTCGAGCGCGCCGAGCGCATAGGAGGTCGAGCTGGTCTTCGTCGCCGCGAGCGCGACCACCGTCAGGGACTCCGGCTCGAGCTGCGCGACGGGGCCGAGCGCCTCGATGACCTGCGCGGCCCAGTCGTCTCGCTTCGCCTGGACCAGTCGCGTGATGGCGCGCGCCGCCTCGAGCTCGTCGAGCACGTCGAGCGCCGGGTCACGCCTCGGGATCGCGCGCACGACTTCGCCGCCGCTCTTCGCGAGCGCGATGACGTAGTCGATCAACGGCCCGCGCGCGGACGGGGACAGCGCCCAAGCGCGGCGCAGCTCGCCGAAGCCCTGGCGGCGATGATTCGCGCGGATCAACAACCGGCCAGTGAGCACGTGGCCGTCGGCGTACATCGGCGCGAGATACATGGTGCGGCTCGCGAGGCGAATGGCCTCCTGGAGTCGCGGCGGCTCCGCGGTCTCCGCGCGGTAGGCGAGGCGCGCGGTGACGAGCGCGCTCGCGGGGTGACGCGCGAGGAGCGTCTCGGCGTCGTGGCGTGAGATGTTGTCGAGGTCGTCGAACAGGTCGCCGTTCACGACGGCCAACGCGATCGGCGCAGCGAGGACCACGGTGGCGATCGCCGCGAACGCCCCCCACCGGCGACGGAGGTCGATGCGCTTCGTCTTCACCGCGCGCGCGCCGGTCGCCGCGAGGATCGCCACGACGGGGATCGCGACGCCGGGCATCTCGAGTGAGAAGTCCACGGCGTTCTGCACGACGATGGCCGCGACACCGCACGTCGCGCCGAGGGCGGTCCACGTCGGTGCGAGGCGGAGGCGCACGACGACCAACACCGCGAGCCCGACCAGCGCCGCCACGCCGACCACGACGCCCCACTCCCCGAGCAGCTGCGCCACGAGGTTCTCGGGGAAAGCAAACGTGAGCTGCAGCGGCGACGTCTTGTATCCGGTGTACACCGACGCGTACGCGCCGCGGCCGATGCCGAGCCAGAGGTGATCCTCGACCATCGGCACCGCATCGCGGACCGCCGCGAGCTTTTCGTCGAACCCGAGCGTCGCGCGGTCCCGCCCGAACCCGAAGTCCGCGAGGACATCACGCATCCGCCACACGACGCCGAGCGTCGGGATCACCAACGCCGTGACGAGGAGTGACGCGCTGAGGCGCCCCTTCCCCCGCTCCCGACGGGAACGCACGAACGCGATCGCGCCGAACAACAGCAGCCCGAACGCCAACGCGACCAGACCGCCCCGCGACAACACGAGCACACTCACCCCACCGAAGACGCCGGCGAGCGCGAGGAACCCGACGCGACGCGGACGCTCATCGCTGTCGAGCGCGAGACCCACCGCGGTCAGCGCGCATAGCGCCATGAACCCCGCCGCGTGGTTGGGGTTCACAAACGTGGTGAGCATCTTTTGAGTAGAACCGCCGCGCGCTTCGATCAGACCGAAGATCCGTTCGATGCCGAGCGCGCGGTGAACGATCGCGATGAAGGCCGTCGTGACCGCGGCGATCATCAGCGGGTACGCCACCACCGCGACCGACTTGTTCACACGCGCCCGCTCGAACGCGACCATCGCGACGATCGCGTAGAGGATCAGCTTCGCGGCCTCCCGCCAGGTCGCGCCCGGCTCGTAGGAGAGCGAGCCGCCCGGCGCCACGAACGCACGAACCTCGGCCGCGTGCGGCGAGAGTGTCTCCAACAGTCCGGCCGGGAGCGGTATCGCCTGCAGCGCGGTGAAGCCGGCGAGCACGACGAGGGACACGACGAACACCGTCGCGTGGAGCGGGCGTCCGCTCTTGCGAAGCGCGTAGACCATCGTCGCAAACGCGGCGAGCGCGAGCGCGGCGAGGACCGGCAGGACCTGAAGGCGAAAACCACCGGCGGCGAGGGGAGCGGCGATGATCGTCGCAGCCAGCAGCCGCTCGGACACGCGCGCCATGGGGTGCTCGGACCGGCGGGGCACGGCCTCGGACCGTACCCAAAATCCCCGACGCTGTTGACCCCCACCCCGTCGCGGCGTCTGCTTCCGGCCAACGATGTGTGGCATCGCGGGATGGGTGGGCGGACCAGCGGACCGGGCGATCGGCGTTCACATGACGGAGCGCCTCCACCACCGCGGCCCGGACGGCGCCGGTGTGGAGGTGCTCCCCGACGAACGCGGCGTCTTCGCGCACACGCGCCTCGCGATCATCGACCTCTCGGAGCGCGGCCGACAGCCGTTCGTTTCGGACGACGGCCGCGTCGTCCTCTCGTTCAACGGGGAGATCTACAACTTTCTCGATCTGCGCCAACGCCTCCAACAGCGCGGGTTTCGGTTCCGCTCGGACTGCGACACCGAGGTGATCCTCGCGCAATATCTGGAACACGGCGCCGCCGGCCTCGACGCGCTCGACGGCATGTTCGCGTTTGCGATCTACGACGCGCGCGACGACCGCCTGCTCCTCATGCGCGACCGCGCGGGCAAGAAGCCGCTGTACTGGACGCGGACTTCGGACGGCGCGTTGGTCTTCGGCTCCGAGGTCAAAGCGCTCGCGGAGCACCCGGGGGTGACGATCCGCCCCAACGCCGACGCCCTCCCCGCCCTCCTCGCCTACGGCTACGCGCCGACGCCGACGTCGATGTTCGCCGGCATCCACAAACTCGAACCCGCGTCGCGGCTGACGTTCACCCGCGGCGACGTGTCGATCCACCGCTACTGGTCACTCGACCAGGCCGCCGCGGAAGCGACGCCGATGTCGCTCGAGGACGCCAAGACCCGCGTGCGCCTCGCCGTCGGCGAAGCGGTCGAACGACGCCTGATCTCCGACGTCCCGCTCGGCGCGTTCCTCAGCGGCGGCGTCGACTCCAGCATCATCGTCGCGGAGATGGCGGCTCGCTCGTCGAAGCCCGTGCGCACGTTCGCGGTCGGCTTCGACGACGCCACCTACGACGAAACGAGCTACGCCCGGCAGATCGCCGAGCAGTTCGGCGCCGACCACACCGAGCTGGTCGTCTCGTCATCGCCCGAGGGCCTCCTCGAGAAGCTCCTCGATCACCACGACGAACCGTACGGCGACTCCTCCGCGCTCGCGACGTACGCCGTCGCGAAAGCGACGCGCGAACACGTCACCGTCGCGCTCACCGGCGACGGCGGCGACGAAGTCTTCGCCGGCTACACACGCTTTCTCGGCGGCCTCTTCTCCGGCGTCGTCCCCGCGCCCGTCGCGAAAGGACTCTACGGCGCGCTCGCCAAGCTCCCCGAGCCGCGCGGCTACAAGAACCCCGTCGCGCTGCTGCGCCGCTTCCTCCAACACGGCGGGCGCTCACCCGACGAACAGCTGCTCGCGTGGAACTCGTTCTTCGCGGGGGACCTCCTCACGGACGTCCTCCACCCCGACCTGCGCGCGGGCCTGTCACCGTGGTCGGTCTACGACGACCAGCTCGCGATGTTCGAACACGAGCGCGACGCCGGACGCGACCGGTTGGACCAGATCCTCCGCCACAACTTCCGCACGTACCTGCTCGACGATCTGCTCGTGAAGACGGACCGCATGACGATGGCCGCGTCACTCGAAGCGCGATCGCCGTTCCTCGACACGGCGCTGGTCGAGCTCGCGTTCCGCATCCCGGGCGCCCTGAAGATGCGCCACGGCCAGCTCAAGTGGTTGCTGCGCGAGGCGTACCGCGACGTGCTCCCCGCTCAGATCCTCGACCGCAAGAAACACGGCTTCGGAGTCCCGATGGCGAAGTGGTGGTCGGGGCCCCTCGCGGGCCTCGTCGACGACGTGTTGTTGGGGTCGAAACACCGCTGGCTGGATCCGACGACGGTTCGTCGCATCGTCGATGAACACCGGACGGGCACACGCGATCACGCGCAGCGCATCTTCTTGATGCTGCAGATCGAGCTGTGGCTCAGCCGATGAGCGTGTGCGCGTCGCGGACGCTCGCGATGGTGGCGCGAAGCGCCTCGATGGACACCGGCTTGAGGAGCTGCACGTTGTCGATCGTCGTGAGCCATTCGATCACGGTGTCGTTGTTGCTCCCGGGGCCCCCGCTGCAAAAGATGATGCGCTCGAGCAGCTCGGGCGCGATCTTGGCGACCGCGGCGTAGACCGCCGCGCCGTTCATGTGCGGCATTCGGACGTCGCATACGATGACGTCGAACGCGCGGTCCTTCTCGATCAGCTCGATCGCCTCGCGTGGATCCGAGACGAGCACCACGTCGAAGAGGCGCCGCAACGTCCGCTTGTACGAACGCAAGAGCGCGAGCTCATCGTCGATGATGAGGACCCGTCCACCGGGCGTGACCGACGACTGCGAGCCGAATGGTCGTTCCATGGAATGACTGTAGATCATGACTCTCCCCTAGGCCCACCTGGTCTACGGCTGTGGACCTCCCCCTGAACGTCTCGTTCGTCGGGTTCGCCCGAGAGCTTGAGCGATATTTTTTCGAGGACGGGTTTTCAGCCGTACTGGGCCTGGAGGTACGCGATGATGTCGCGGGACTCCGGGAGCCACTCTTCGCGTCCGTCGTCGTGCTCGATCTTGAGCACCGGGACCGTTTGGCGGCCGCGTGCGGCGATCAGCGCCTGGCGTGCGTCGGCGTCGCGGTGAATGTTGCGACCCTCCAGCTCGACGCCCAACGACTGCGCCGCGTGCCAGACCCGCGCGCAAAATCCGCAGCCCACGTAGTGGTACAGCGACAGCTTCGCCACGAATCAGCTCCGGGTGCCGGTCGGGAGCTGGACGATCCGCGCGGTGTCCTGGTTGCGCTCCTCGTTCGCGACGCAGAAATCGATCAGCGCGACGCGCAGCAGCTCGCAGGTGATCTCTTGCTCGAGCGTCGTCTCGTTCGGTCCGCGACGCAGGATCGTCAGCTCACCGAAGATACGCCCGGCCTCTTCCAGCGGGAGACGGATGGTGCGGTTCTCGGGCGCGCCGCCGGTCGACAGGAGCCACGGGCGCTCGCCCTGCTCGCGCCACTTGAACACCGACTCGCGCAGCTCACCGTCGGGGCTCGCGAGGTGCCAGGAGAGTCGGACCTCCTGGCAGGTGAGGTGGCTGAGGAACCCGACCGTGTGCCGCCACGCGATGTTCGGATCGTGCGACGCGCGGATGAGGCGCGCCGTGACGCGGACCTGCTCGCGCATCGGAACGCCATCGTCCTTGCGCTTGAGGATGCCGGGCAGCTCGAAGACGCCGATTTTGCGAACCAGGATGAACACCGCCGCTGCGACCGTGGACAGGACGATCGCGCGGTGCGTGGTGTCGTTGTCGAGCAGCGCGAGCGCGCCGAGCCCGAACACCGCGCTCAGCGTGTACAGCGTGAGCACCGCGCTCTTGTGCGAGAGCCCCAGCGCGAGGAGGCGGTGGTGGACGTGTTCGCGGTCCGCCTTGAACGGGTTCTGCTTCCGCGCGACGCGGCGGACGAACGACAGCGTGGTGTCGAGGATCGGCACGCCGAGCGCGAGCACCGGGATGAGCAGCGCAACCGCGGTTGCACCCTTGCGCTGCGTCCACACCGAGACGGACGCGAGGATGAAGCCGAGGAACATCGACCCGGAGTCTCCGAGGAAGATCTTGGCCGGGTTGAAGTTGAAGAACAGGAAGCCGACGAGCGACCCGCCGAGCGCCGCCATCAAGAGGCACAACAGGACGGCGTTGTCGGTGAACGCCACGCCGAACAAGACCACCGACGTGAACAGCGCGATGCCCGAGGCGAGCCCGTCGAGGCCGTCGATCAGGTTGAGCGCGTTGATGATGCCGATCATCCACAGCATCGTGAGCGGCAGCGACAGGACGCCGAGCTCGAACGTGGCGCCGAAGGGGTTGCCGAGCAGGTCGACGCGGAAGCCGGCCCACCACATCATCGCGGCGATGCCCGCCTGCACGATGAGCTTGGTCTTGGCGTCGGCGCCCTTGAGGTCGTCGTAGATGCCGAGCGCCAGGATCGCGCCCGCGCCGCAGCACACGGCGGTGAACATCGTGGCGTCCTGGTAGAGCAGCCCCGAGATGCGGTTCGTGTAGATCGCGAGCCCGATCAGCGGCGCGAAGAACGCGATGAACACCGCGATGCCGCCGATGCGCGGTATCGCGCGGGTGTGGACCTTGCGCGCCTCGATCGGGAGATCGAACCACTGGTTCTTGTGCGCCCAACGCGCGACGAGCGGCGTCGCGATCGCGGCGACGATCAGCGAGACGAGGAACGCGACGGGATAGGTCAGCACGCCGCACCTCCGCGAGTCGCGTGGGCAGCGAGGAGGTTGCGGCCAAGCTTGTGGGCCATCAGGTCGTCGTACAACGCCTCGATGTCACCTACGAGGCGACGATGTGAAAACCGCTCGGTGACCGACTTGCGCGCTTCGTCCCCGAGGCGACGCGGCGACGCCAGCTCGCGCTGGATCGCGTGGGCGATCGCACCGACGTCCCCCGGCGCGACGAGCGTCCCGTCCTGAGGCGACAGCACGTCTTCGACACCACCGACGCGCGTCGCGACGACGGGCAGCCCCGCGCTGAGCGCTTCGATCACGGTGACCGGCGTGCCCTCGTTGTCGCTGGTGAGCGCGAGGACGTCGGCGTCGGCGTACATGCGCTCGAGGTCGCGGCGCCAACCGAGGAAGTGGACGCGGTCCGCGAACGGCGCGGCCTGACGCTCGAGCGCGGCGCGGTCGTTCGGGTCGCCGTCACCGGCGATCGCGAGGTGTGCGTTCGGGACGTCCTGCAGGACGCGCGCGAAGGCTTCGAGCAACAGATCGAAGCGTTTGATCTGGACGAGCCGCCCGACCGCGACGACCAGCGGCGTGTCGGCCGCGAGGCCGAGCTCTTCGCGGAAGGCGCCGCGCGGGTGTCCGGCGCGGAAGCGGTCGAGGTCGAGGCCCAGCGGCACCACGTCGACCTTGTGGGCCGGCGCGATGCGGTACTTGTGCACGAGGTCGTCGCGCTGCTGCTTCGAGATCGCGAGGATGCGATCGCTGACCTTCGCGAGCGCGCGCTCGGCGGCGACGAACGCCTTGGCCTTCTTCGAGCTGAAGTACCCCTCGAACACGTGGCCGTGGAAGGTGTGGAGGACGATCGGCACGCCCGCGAGCCGCGCCGCGGTGCGTCCGACGGCGCCGGCCTTCGCGGTGTGGGTGTGCACGATGGTCGGCTTCAGGCGACGAAGACGACGCGCGGTCTCGACGACGGCCTGCGCGTCGAGCATCGGGTTCACGGCGCGCCGCATGGTGGCGACGGTCTCGAACTGCACGCCGCGCGACTCGGCGAAGTCTTCCATCCCGCGCTCACCGGGCTCGAGCGCACCGCCGATCAGGGTCGTGTCGTAGCGGGAGCCCTTGCGATGCGAGAGCCCCTCCGAAAGGAGGATGCTGTGCAAAGCCGGGCCGCCGACACAGATGCGGCTCTGGATGCGGACCACGTGTGCCACGATGAGACCAATCGGACCGGCAACGCGATCTCAGTAGCGGAATCCTGCGAGGAAGAAGAGCTGGTGACGGGAGAAGTCCTGGAGCAAGAGCGGCGCCGTGGGCGGCAGCTCCGTCGTCGGGTTCTGAACGATGAGGCGGTAGTTCACCGCGCCCATCAGCCACTCGAAGAACCAGTACTCGAGGCGCGCATCACCGACGCCGACCTGGACCTTCGACGACTCGCTGTCCGCGTAGCCGCGGAACTCGTAGTGCCCGTACAGCTTGGCCACGAGGCGACCCGCGATACCGACCTTCGCCTGCACGAACGGCATGTCGCTCGAGTAGCCGTTGAGGATCACGACCGGGCGGATGCGCCGGCGGTAACCGATCGACAGGGACGTCGCCTCGTTGAAGGCGTACGTCAGGATCGCGTTCCCGATCGGACCGCGCTTCGAGAAGTTGGAGTCGTCCGCGAGGATGTCCTCGTAACCGGCGGTGAGCTCGGCCGTGAGGCGCGTGGTCACCTGACCGATCGCCCCGACGGTCACGCGGAACGGCGTGCCCGCGATGGTCGTGAAGCCCGACGGCTCATCGAACGGTGAGAAGCGCGAGATGTCGGCGTGGAAGACAAACGCGGTCTTCGGGAGGAACTTCCAACGCGCCTCGAACAGACCACCGTGACGCTGGTACGCGGACAGCGCCGACGAGTCGTCGTAGTTCGAGTACATGAACATGTAGCCGAGGTCGAACTCGAGCGCGCGGCCACCGGGGCGCAGCGTGAGCCGCGCGGTGCCGTTGTCGTTCCACTCCGGCGCACGGAACTCGTCGGACGCGATCGCGCCGGGCGAGTCGATGTAGTCCGGCGTGCGGACCAGGTTGTTGTCGATGCGGAACGACACGATGCTGTCGTCCGAGCCGAGCTGCAGCCCGAGCGAGATGTCGGTACCAAACGCGGTGTCCGGGTTGTTCGGACCGGTGCCGAGCAGGCGGCTGATCGAGAGGTTCGCGCCGAGGTTGAACTTCACGCTGTTGCCGGGGACGTCGACGACGAGCCCCGGGCGGATCAGCGCGCGCCAGTCCTGGCGACGCGTACCGTCGAGCAGGCTGCCGTCCGGCCCCGTGAGCGCCGGGTTGCTGTCGAAGCGACGCGGGTTCGAGTCGTACGCGACCGAGAGATCCAAGTTCGTGTGGACGCGCGACTTCTCCCCGATGGGGAAGCCGGTGGTCGCACCGTAGTTCTGCGCCGAAGCGCTGGCGGCCGTCGCGATGATCAGCGCGGCCACGCCGATGGGGATGAGCTTCTTCATCGTTCTACTGTTCTAGAAGGCGCTCGCCACCGGCGGCGTCCCGGGCCCGGTCGGGGGCGGAATCGGGAGGGTGGGATCCGTCTGCGGGATGTCGTCGTCGATCTCGACCGTCACGTCGGTGTCGCCCGTGTACACGGACAGCTCACCGACACACTGCTCGGCCTCGGTGCGGAGCAGCTGCGTCTTCTGATGCGCGACGGCGATCTTCGTGTACTCGTGATTGGTGACGTCGTCGGCGCCCTTGCCCATCGCCTCGTACATCGAGACCGACGCCGCCTCCGACAGCCTGAGGAGCCCCTTGATCTGGGTGAGCTTCTCGTTGACGCAGTTGCGCTGGACCATGTCGTTGGTCTCGCGCGCCTGGAACAACAGCTCCGTCACGCGGGCCAGCGCGCCGCGCGACTCGCTCACCATCTTCTCGGCGTTCTTCTTCTTGTCCGGCGTGCTGATCTTCGACGCGTCGATGTCGCCCACGCGGGCGCTGCGTTCGATGCGCCGCCGCGCGTCGTCGCGCGTCGGCTTGACCGCCGTGTCGGAATTCTTGTCTGCGCCGTTGGCCGGCGGTTGCGAGTCTTGACCATCACCCTGCGCACGCGAATGCGCCGGTATCGCCAGCAGGCCCGCTACCACCACGACCAGCGCCACCCTCGGGAGCCGCATGGAGGCCGCTCTGTAAGTCGCCTCGTTGTTACTGTCAAACCCCTTCACCGCACGGCCTCCCCCGCTCGACACACCCGTCCCCGCGAGTCGTGATTCATGGCTACTCATCGGCCTTCTCTTTCGTACCTTGACCCTCGATCGCGGATTTCAGCCGAGATTCGAGAGCGCGCAACTCTGCAGGCCGTGACAGGCGCGCCGCGTGGGGCGCCAGGGCACGGATGTCCTTCTGCGCGGACTCGAGGTCGCCGAGATCCAGCGAGCACCCGGCCCTGAACAGACGCGCCTCGTCATCGAGGAGCGCACCCCGCCCATACAGAAGAACCTGCGCGTATTGTTCGTTCGCCCGGCGACAGTCGCCGAGCTGCGTTCGATGGATCGTCGCGAGCATGTAGTGGACGGCGCGCCGCTCTTCGTCGCCGGACTCGTGGTCCAGGAGCGCCCCACAGGCCTTGATCGCCTCGTTCGGCTGCTCCAGAGCGATGCGGGCGTCGCAGATCAGCCGCCGCGCGAGGAGCCCCTCCGCGCGATCGCCACCCTCGGCCACCACGGCCTCCGCGTGCTCGATCGCCCGGTTCAGGTCACGATCGCGGTAGTACGCGCGCGACGCCTGGCGCCAACGCTCCGCCACCGGGTCATCGTCCGGGGCCACGACCTCGACCTTGGTCTCGCCGCGGCTGCTCGTGATCTCGGGTTCGGGCGCCTCGTCCGGCTCCGGCGCGGGCGGCCGGCGCGTCGGCGCACGAATCGCGACGGTCTTCTTCTCCTCGACGTCGGCCCGGATCCGGACCTCGCGCCGTTCGCCCTCGACCACGGTGTCGCGACCACCGAAGGCCTCGCCCTCGACGTCGACCTCGCCCTCGCGAACCGCGACCAGGAACTTGTCGGCGCGGTACCCGACCGAGAAGTCCCGGCTGCGAGACCACGCCGAGAATGCGGGGGTCCGGACCTCGAACGGCTCCAACGGGGTCGGACGCTCGGGCAGGCGGACGTCCAACGCACCGATTTGGAGATCCAACGAGACCCCACCGTCCGCGCCCGGCGAAGCGACGAGGCGGCTGCGCTCGGCGAGCCTCAGCCGCGCGCCGGTCGCGAGGCGCACGTCCAGCGGCGCATCGCCGCTCGTGACGACCTGAGCCTCCGGCGGCGCGGGCGTCGCGGCCGCCACCGGGCGACGCGGCGCCGGGCGGCGCGGGGGCGTGAACCAGACCAGGAGCGCGACCGCGGCCACCGCCGCGATGCCGGCCGTGACCCAGCGCCGCCCCATGACGAGGTCGAGCGTGGTGACCTGGGCCTTCGCGTCCTTCTCGAGGCGCTCGCGGACCCGCTCCTGCATTCGTCGCCAGCTCAGATCGTCGGGCTCGACGGGCGCCATCCGGCGCATCAACCCGGCGACCGCGCCCACGCGCCCGAGGGCGGTGCGGCACGACGCGCAGCGGTCGAGGTGACGCTCGATCACCGCCCGCTGCGTAGGGTCCACCTCGTCGGCGGCGTACGCGTGGAGCGTCCCGTCATCGAGGTGCCGGTTGTCGGTGTTCCCGCCCAACGTCATGTCAGTGCCCCTCCGCGTCCGGAACATTCACGGCAGATCCGATCGCGGCCTGTAGTATGCTCCGAAATCGTGGCGCGCGACGGCCGGGGCCTTCCAAGTGGATGGGATACCCCCATTCCCGAGTCGATCTGGCCGGAGGCGATGATCTCCGCGCTCCGCCATGACCTCAGCGCCCTCGCGTCCGAGCGCGTCATTCAGACCCTCGTGCAATGGCGGACCGAAGCCGCAGAGACCGACGACCCGGCGCGGGCCGAGCTCGCGCGACGCATGCTGGAGGCGGTCGGCGAGGCGCTCCTCCCCCAGCCGGAGGCCGCCGTCGACCCGGACGAGACCTTCGAGTCCGAGGGGGTGACCGCGCTGCCGTCCTCGGCGACGGGCCCCGAGACCGACGACCACACCGTCGATTCGTTTCAGCTGCCCCCCAAACCGGTCGGACTTCGACGCGAGGCGACGGTCGCCCCGGACTTCGACACCCCCCAAACCATGTACGCCGACGACGCGATCGTCTCCGAGTCGCCGTCGGACACCGACTCGCGCGTGGAGCGGCACGTGAGCACCGGCGCTTCGATGCCACCGACCGACGGCTTCTTCGAGGACGACGCCAAACCGACGCGCGCCCTGCTCCGCACCGACACCGGGCTCGAGTCGGCGCCCCAGCCGCCGGCGCCTCCGCCGATCCCGGTCGAGGCGCGTCCACGTAACCGCATCGGTTCGTCGTCCGCGACCATCCTGCCGGACCTCGAGCTCCCCGCGACGACGCCGTTCGACGAGGACGAAAAACCCACGCGCCACATCGACCTCCCAGAGGTTCAGCGCCGCATGGTGAGCGACCTCGACGTCGGCGACTCGACCGACGGCGGCGACGACGAACGCCACCCCACCGAGCCCCCTCACCCCCGCGCCGAGCTGAACGTCCCCGACGCGGCGGGCCTCGTCGAGACGCCCGAGCGAACGGTGGCGTCCTTCCGGCCGGGCCCCGTGGTCGAGGAGGAAGACGCGACCGAGGCGTTGCTCGAGAGCGAGAGCGCGGAGCTCGTCGCGCTGCCTTCGCAAGCCGAGTTGCAAGTGGAAGAGGTCGCGGAGGATCGAGGCCCGAGCCGCTTGGCGCCCAAGCCGGGTGTCATCCGACGACGAAGCGCACGCCGGCCGGTGACCTCCCCGCCGAAACCGCGCGCGGCGATGCATCACGTCCGCGCGCTGTACGGGGTGTTGATTCCGTTTGCGTCGGAGATCATTCCGCTCCCGTACGAACGAAGGTCGCGCCGCTTCTGGGCGCGGTGGCGCGAGGTCGCGGGTGACCGCGGCGTGCGCCGGGAGTTCATCGAGTCACTGCTGTCCGAGACCAACGACACCAAAGAGCTGGTGTGCGCGCTGATCAGCGAAGTGCAGTCGGTGGACCTGAAGAGCGTGCACCGCCTCGTCGAGAAGCTCGAGGAGAGCGGCGACTTGGAGGTCGCCGCACAACCGGTCGGGCCGGATCGCACGCGCGGGCCCCTGGTGGGCGCGTCGGTCCGCGTCGAGGGCGTGGCCCTCGACGACGAAGCGTGACCGTCAGTTGACCTTCCAGTCCTTCGGCAGCGCGATCGTATAGGCCAGATCCGTGCTCGCGGACTTCCGCGCCGGGACGTCGAGCTGGAAGGTGACGAAGCCTCGGTCCTTGTCGAACTTGCGGCCCTTCGTCGTCTCCTTGTCGAGCGTGACCTCGATGTCCTCGTCCTTGCTGACGGGGATGTGCTCGCGGATCTCGATACGCACCTTCGACGCCGAGCGGTTCTCGATCCGCGTGCGGTAACGACGCTCGTAGCGACGCGTGCCGCCGAGGAAGCTCGACGTCTCGTCGGCCTCGCGCAGATCGAAGCGGTCGACCAAGTACGACTCATCGACGCCGAGCGACAGCTCGATCGGCTCGCGCGGCGCGCGGTACGTCATCGTCGCGTCGCCCACCCAAGATCCTCCGCGGTACAGGTGCACCGTCCCCTCCAGGAGCGGGAACTTCGCCGGGTTGTCGAACGCGAGCGCGAGGTAGACGTAGCGCGACAGCTTCGGCACCGCGACCAACGTCGCGTCGCCCTTCCCGCGCACCCGATCCACCGGCATCCAGTACGGACGACCGTCCGCCTTCACCGTCGCCGCGTGCGGGAACGACAACGTGAACGTCTGACCGAAGTCCTCCAGCTCGACGCTCTGCGGACCCGCCGCCTCGGCGTCCTTCGCACCCGACAGGTTCTTGCGCTCCTCCTGCCCCGACACCAAGACCTTCTCGTCGCCCGCCTTGTTGCCGTCGATGTACAGCGCGGCCGGCAGCGGCGCCGAGCTCCCGAGGCGCGGCTTGGATGTCGACATTGCGATCCTCGCGTCGGTCCAGTCCTCGCCCGTCGACTGCGTGACGATCGCCCCGACCGTCAGCGACACCGTGCCCCCGCCGATCCCGTCGCGCGCCTTCGCGTCGAAGCGCAGGTCGTACTCCGGTCGCCACGTCGCGCCCGGCACCACGTACGACAGCCGCACCGACGGCGCGTTCTCACCGCCGCACTGCACGGCGACCCGCGCGTCGATCACCTCGCGCGCGCTCCCCGCGGCACCGAGGCGCGCGAGGTCGTTCGCCAACGACTGACGCTCGCGGTTCAAGGCCCTTGTCTGGACCCCGCGCTCGACGGTCTTCAGACGCTCCTCCTCGATCTGCGCGACGAGGAAGTCGACCGCCGCCTTCCACTCGGAAGACTTCGCCCGCGGGTCGCGGATCGCCTCGCCGACCACGTTCTTGTAGTAGGACGTGAATCCCTGCGCGGTGCGCGAGCGCTCGTCGCTCTCCACCTGCGCGTCGTTCAGGACCTTCAGCTTCGCGTCGATGTCCTCGATCTGTTTCTCGAGCTTCGAACGGGCGTCGTCCTGCTCGGCGACCACGGAGGTCCGCCGACTCGACACCCCCACCGCGCGCGCGCGGCCCGCAGCCTCCGCGCGCAGCGTGCGCATGTCGATCGACACCGGCAGCGGCGGGAACTGCACTTCGCCGCGCCCCGTACCGTCGCACTGCGCCCGCGCCGTACGCGTGACCTCCGCGCGATCCGAGAACACCGTGACATCCGTGATGTCGCCGTCCGCGCCGAACGCCGGCGCGCTGATGAGGAGGGACAGAATCGTGATCGAATACTTCATGGTGCGCCTCCTCATCGCTGGTAGAGCTGCCAGTTTTCCGGCCGCTCGATCTTGTAGACCAGCTCGATCGTCTTCTTCTCACCCGGCTTCAGCTCGACGTCCCACCGCATGAGCCCCTGCTCGTCCGGCCCCTTCGTCTGCTTCGGCTTCGCGCTCACGAGCTCGATCTCGATGTCCTCGTTCGTCGTCTTCGGCAGCGGCTCCATCACCCCCACCGTGATCGCGCGCCGCTTGAAGTTCGCGACCTGCAGCACCACGCGGTACGTCGTGATGTCCTCGCGCATGATGACGCCGCTCGTCTCCGTCTGCGGCTCGATGCGCCGCTCGACCTTCACGTCCTCGTCGGCACCGAGCGGCAGCTCGATGTCGCCGCCGGGGCCCGTCGTCGCGAGGCTCCCGTCGCCGGAGAACTGATCACCGACGAAGATCGTCACCGGCCCGCCGAGGATCGGCTGCTTGCTCTGGTTCGTGACCGTCGCCTCCAGGTACGCCGTCTTCGCGAGCGACGGCGTCGCCTCGTAGTACGCCTGCACCGGGTGCTGGTCCGCGGACAGCGGCACTCGCACCTCACGACCGTCCGAAGGCACCGTCGTCTGCGTCTGGGCTTCGTAGACGTAGTCGAAGCCCCCCGCGAGCATCGCCGGGAGCGACTGATCGCTGAAACGGAAGCGCGGCGGTGGCGCCGACTCGTACAGCGCGAGCCCGCGGCGGCTACCGCTCGGTCCGGACGCCCGCAACCTGGCTTGCGCGGACGCGGAGCCCGCCGAGGCCCCCGTCGTGACGATCGACTCGGACATCATCACGTCCGCCTCGTCCATCGGCATCGGCGCGGACGGCGCCGCGGAAGGAGCGTCGGATTGCATCCGACGGCTCCGGCGGCTCGGCGGACGCGAGCGCTTCTTCTCGGCCAGCTTGATGTACGCGCCCTCGGGCTTCACCAGCTCGCCCTGGATGTTCATGTCCGAGAAGTCGATCGTGACGCGCTCCTTCGTGACGTTCGACGCGAGCTGCAACCGCTGTTGCAGCAGCTGAATCCGCTCCGCGCGCTCGCGGTCGCGCTCGCTCACCACCGGACGCGGCGGGGCGAAGACCTGCGGGCGCGGCAGCGCCGTGCGCGGACGGGGCTGAGGGATGAGCTCCTTCGCCTCCCCGAGCGTCCACGTCAGCAGCTTCGGCAGCGCGATGTTCGCGCCGGGGATGGCCGTCGACAGCAGCAGCTCGACGTCGCTCCAGTCCTCGCCCGACGCCTGCGTCACCCGCGCCGACGTCTCGAGCACGACCTGGTTCTTCGCCGCGAGGTAGGTGAGGTCGTACGCGGGCCGCCAGGACGCACCCGGCACGGTGTACTCGACCTCCAGCGTCGCGTTGGCCTTGCCTTCCTTCTGCAGGATCACGACGACCTGCTGGCGCTGGCTGGAGAAGCCGCCCTGATTGAGGCGCGCGATCTCCCGCTGCAGCTGCGCGAGCGCTTCACTGTGTTTCTCGCGTTCGTCGACGAGGCCACGACGCGCCGCTCGCGCCGCGGCGCGGTCGGTGCTCAGGAACGCCATCGCCCGCTGCCACACCGAGGGTGCGAGGGGCGCGCGCGGGCGACCGTCGCGCTGGGCCTCCGGCACCGGCGCCGCGGGGTTGATGCCCATGAGCAGGCTCAGCCGGAAGTCGACCGCGGCAATGCGCGCGTCGACGCGTGCGATCTCGTCGGTGAGCTCGTCGATCTGTTCGAGCCAAGCGTCGGCCTGCGGGATGGAGATCCCGATCTTCGAGACCGGCGCAACCTCGATACGCCAGACTTGCGCACCGCGCGCGGATACGCGGACGCTCCCGGCCGACGTGTTGCCGGGGAGCTCGGGGAGCCGCGCGGTGACGATCGCGCTCCCCATCGGCACCGTCGCGCGGCGCATCACGGTGGCGCGGTCGGAGAAGACGGTGACTCGCTGAATCGGCGCGTCGACGTCGACGGCCTGGTCGGCGAGATCGGGACCGGCGTTAATTTTGGGGACGGGGGCCGCCGCGAGCGCGGCGAACAATAGGGGCAACGACATCGGATCTTCGACTTTCGCTCTCTCGTTGGGGTTCGGGGACGTTCGGCCCTCGAACGCACCCGACGCGCGAACGATCTAACACGGGCCCGTGATCGGCGCGGCGTGACCGCGGTCAAATTCTGCGGCGCAGGACACCACGCCGCTCGGCGTGCTCGAGGAAGTCCTCGTAGACCGTGTCGGTCTGGTGCCGTCGGTCGAACGACGTACCCGCGAAGTGATTCGCGACGAACGCCGTCAGCTCCGGCTGACCGAACAGATCCAACGCGCCGGCGAACGGTCCGATGCTCACGACACACTCCGGCGCATAGATCACGGACTCTTCGGCGTCGATCCGCGGGAGCTCGAGCGGCGCCGCGGGCCGGTCGTCGCGCAGGCGTCGCTCGTCGAGCAGCACGCTCAGGTCGTTCGCCGCAGCGTCACGGGGGGTGAGCGGGTTGAGGCCCCACAGCCGCTCGACGAACGCGAGCACCGACGTGTGATCGAAGACGGTGTGCTCGACGTGCCCCTGCTTCACGAACGGCCCCGCGACGAACGCCGGCACGCGGAACCCGAGCTGATCGAACCCGTCGTCCGCGAAGAGGTCCGGCACCTTCGGCGGCGCGACGTGATCGAAGAAGCCACCGTGTTCGTCGTAGGTGACGATGAAGAGCGAGCGCTCCCACTGCGGGCTCTTCGCGAGCGCGTCGTAGATCGACTGGATCAACACCTGCCCCGCGAGCGGGTGCTCCGGCGGGTGATCGTCGTTGCGCCCGTAGATCGGTTCGACCATCACGAAGTTCGGCAGCGTGCCCGCCTCCGCGTCGTCGAAGAACCGCATCAGCTCCCGAAAGTTGTCTTGCGGGTACTTGCGCGGGAACAGCGACGAGAACGAGATGTTCCCGTAGTAGACCGACCACGGGATGCCGGCGCGGCCGAGGCGGTCGTAGATGTTGATGAAGCCGTAGTCGCCCTCGAAGTCGTTCCCGCGGATACCGTTGTTCTGCGCACCGAGGGTGTAGAAGCGGTTGGGCCAGGTGCTCGTCATCAACGAGCTGAACCACCGATCGCAGATCGCGTAGTGCCCGCCGATCCCGTAGTGCGCGGGGAGCGTGCGACGATCGAAGTACCCCATCGGACGGTGCCGCTCTTCGAAGCCGTACCGTTGCTCGTGCTCGGTGACGAAGCCGTCGTTCCTACCTTCGTTGAACTGGCGGTGACTCGACGTCCACGAGTGCCGCGGATCCGCGATGCAGTTCAGGTCCGCGGGGTGCACCGCGACCGCCTCGCCGGCGAGGTCGGGGTTGCTCATCGAAGGGAGGAGCCCATCGAGGTCACGCCGCCCCTCCACCATCGACATCGCGCCGTAGTAATTGTCGAAGCTGCGGTTCTCCATCATCAGGAGCACCACGGTGTCGATCGACTCGGACAGCGGTCGCGCATCGCGGCCGCCGCACGCGTACAACAAGGGCGCGCCGACCGCGCCGCCGAGCAAGCGGAGCGCCGAGCGTCGGTTGATCGCCACCATCGAAGAAACGGTACCCGAAGTCCCGGCCGCAGGTGAGAGGGCGATCGCCGGGACAGTCAGGGCACGGAGCGAATACGAGAGAGTGCCGGCGGCGCGAGCGGATCGTTGGCGGCGAGATAGGCGACCAGCGCGTCGAGATCGAGCACTCCCGGCGTTCGATCCGTCCCCTTCGACAGCAGCCCGCGATCCGCGAGGTAGTTGTTCACGGTGACGCGATACGTGCCGGACGCTTCGACCGGCTTGCCGTCGATGCGGATCGACGCGATGTCGACCTTCTCACCCACCGGTGCCGAGCGACTCCAGCTGTACTCGACCGACGACGAGAGGTTGAGCATCCGCGCGCGATCACCGCCCCACTGATCCTCGAGCACCTGATCGAGCTGCTCGCCGGTCAAACTCATCGTCACGAGTGTGTTCCCGAACGGCTGCACCGCGAAGATCTGCCCGAAGGTCACCTCGCCCGCCTTGTCGAGATCCGTCCGCACCCCGCCCGCGTTCATGATCGCGAGCTGCGCGCCCCCTTGGTCGGCCGCGCGCGTCGCCGCGAGCTGAGCATCCGCGATGACCGTACCGAGCGCGCTCTCGCCCGCGGGGTTCTCGCGTTTCGTGAGCGGCTCCGTGATGTGGCCGACGACCTCGTCGGCGAGCGGTGCCGCGAGTTTCTCGTAGCGATCGACGAGCTTCCCGATCGCCGCGTCGGCGTCGACGTCGTGCGTGACGATCACGTTTTTCGCGTCGGCGCGGACGATGTTGCCGTCGGCGCCGTCGATCGTGAGATCGATCTTCGTCAGCAGACGCCCGAAGCTCCCCGCGCTCGTGACGCGCTTTCGATCGATGACGCAGTTGTACGCCTGGTGCGTGTGGCCGGAGACGACGACGTCGATCGCCGGGCTCATCCGCTTCACCACGTCGACGATCGGTCCGGAGGCGTCGCGGCAACCGTTGTAGCCGCCCTTCGCGAAGCCGCCTTCGTGCACGATCACCACGATGGCGTGCACACCCTCCTTCGCGAGCTTCTCGGCGAGCGCGTTCGCGGTGTCGGCTTCGTCGCTGAAGTCGAGCCCCTCGATCACCGGCGGCACGACGTTCGGCGTCCCCTCCAGCGTCATCCCGATGAAGGCGATCTTCACCCCCTCGAACTCGCGGATCGCGTACGGCGGAAACAACGTCGAGTCCGCGCGGTGCACGTTCGCCGCGAGGAACGCGAACTTGGCGCCCTCGTACGGCGTGCCGTCCTGGCAGCCGTCCTTCGGGTGGCAGCCCCCCTTGGCGAGGCGCACCAGCTCTTCGGGCCCTTCGTCGAACTCGTGGTTGCCGACGCCGTTGAAGTCGAGGCCGATCGCGTTCATCGCCTCGATCGTCGGCTCGTCGTGGAAGAGCGCCGACAGCAGCGGGCTCGCGCCCACGAGGTCGCCGGCCGACACCACGACGGTGTTCGGATTCTCCGCGCGGTACTTCGCCACGTGCGCCGCGAAGTAGTCGGCGCCGCCGGCGGGCAGCTCTTCGCCGTCCTCGTACCAGCCTCGACCCGGCGGCCGCAGGTTCCCGTGGAAGTCGTTGAACGCGAGGAGCTGGACCTTGACGATCCCGCGCGTCGGCTTCTTGCCGGCGTGTTTACATCCGAGCGCAGCGAGCAGCGCGACGACGAAGATCCGGCCCCGGTTCACGGCGCGGGACCATAGCAGGACCATCGACGCGCGCCACGCCTCGAATCACGCCGCCTTCGCCATCCCGCCGCCAGCGAGCGAGGCCTTCCGAGCGTCCGCGATCTGGTCGATCAGCTTGTTGAACTCGGGTGAAGCCTTCTTGCCGAGCTTCTTCTTCAGGCCCTTCACGAGTTTGTCGACGTCCTTGGGCGACTTCGCGTTCGCGAACTGCTTGGCGAGCTTCACGAGAGGGTTCTTCTCGTCCCCGCCCTTACCCTTTGCCGCATCCTGGCCACCTTCGGCGCCGCCGGCCTCCTCCGCGCCGCCGCCGCCCTGCGCGAACTGGCTGACCATGTCCATGATCCCCTGCGGCCCGCCGACCGCCTCCAAGGCCTTGCCGAGCAGGCCGCCCTTGCCGGCGAGCCCCTTGAGCAGGCCGCCGCCGCCCCCCTTGAGCAGGCCGCCCGCGGCCCCCTTGAGCAGGCCGCCCTTGAGCGCGCCACCGATCAGTCCTCCGAGAATAGGCATATCGAATCTCCTTTCGGAGGGCGGAGAGAGCACCGTTCGTGCCAGCGCGATCCGGGCGCTCGATGGCGCAACGCCGACGGACGCGACGAACGATGTGCAACCCCGGAGGAACAATGCACCCATCCCGAGGGCGGGCGCGGTCAGGGCCGGTACGTTCGCGTGGCGACGGCGCGGATCGCCGCCTCGTCGAGCGGCACCGTCCTGAGCTGCTCCTCCGCGAACCGCTCCAGCTGATCCGCGAAGTGCTTCGACCGAGGCCGCGTCGTCGCGCTGCCGAACTGGTGGATCGCGTCGGCGCTCCATCCTTCCGAACCCCACGACGCGAAGATGATCAGCGTATCGCCGAGGTTCGCGGTGCGCGTGCCGTCGTCCTGGAGGCCCCCGCCGTGCACCGCCCTCAGCGTGTCGGGGCCGCCGCCGAGCCCGAAGCTGCGCGCGCCGCGGCGGATCTTGTTCACGAGATCCCACGCGATCTCCAGCCGCTCGTGCACGCGCATCAGGATGCGTGCGTTCAACAGCAACAACGACTGCCCGTCCGGAGGCAGGCGTCCCTCGCGACGCGCCATCAGGATTGGCTCCACCGTGGTGATCGCGAGCGCCGCCTGCTGGCTGTCCGCCTCCGCCGAGCCGTCCCACGCGCACAGCACCTTGCGCGCGCTGGTGAGGAGCTCGTCGTCGCCGCCCGCCGCCGTGCAGAGCGCCTTCACCTCCGTCATCAGGTCCGACTCCGGGTGGTACCGTTTGTCGTACTTGATCCGCTCGAGCGTCTTCCGATCGAGCGCCCGCCCCGGCGCGAGCTCGAGCACCCGCCGCGCGCGGTTCGTGAGCCGCGTCTCGATGCCGAGCGTCGGCGAGAAGTCCTCGGCCTTCGGCGCCCCCGCGCCGTCCGTCGCGAAGTACGGGGAGTGGTTCGCGCTGAACACGAACCCCGACGGCGGGTTCACGGTGTGGGGGAGCGCGTCGAACGGCAGGTACTCCGTCCACACCAGCGACGGGTCGGCGCCGGGGAGTGTGTCGGCCCAGTCGACGCCCTCTTTCCGCTTCGGGAACTGACCGTTGTAGAAGTGCCCCACGTTCCCCTCGGCATCGGCGTAGACGAAGTTGATGCACGGGATGGCGAGCATCCCCATCGCGTCGCGCCACGCGTCGAAGTCCTGCGCGCGGTTCATCCGGTAGTACTGCGCGAGCTGGCGGACCTCGTCGCGGCCCGCGTAGCGAATCGCGAACTTGCCGTGGTTCGTCTCGACCACCGGACCGTGCACGGTGGACAGCGCGACCTTCTCCACGGTCCAGAACAGACGCCCGTACACCTTCACGCGGATGGGGATGGTGCGCTGCTCGAAGGTCTTCCACCCGCCGTCGTGGCGGTACTGCATCGGGTCCTCGGGGTTGAGCTCGAGCGCGTAGACATCGACGAGGTCCGGCACGTTCACCGTGCTCGCCCACCCGAGGCGCGGACCGACGCCGTGCAGGATCACCGGCGCGCCGGGGAACGTGCCGCCGTACATCTCCCAACCCTCTTGGCTCTTCAGGTGCGCCTCGTACCAGGCGACCGGGCCGGTGTAGGGCTGGTGGGAGTTCACGACGAGGTGGACCTTGCCGTCGCCGCTGCGCGTGGACGTGACCGCGAAGCCGTTGCTCCCGAGCTCCGGTGACGCGACCTCGGGCGCGAGGAACGCGGTCGGGTTCTGCGGTCCGGCGAACAGCTTCTTGAGCGTTCGGTCGAGCCCGTAGAAGAACGGCATCTTGAAGACGAACCCGGCGACGACGTCGCGCCCCGTCATCGGCACGACGCCCGGGAGCACCTCCTCGGGGTGGAGCGCGGCGTAGTGGTTCACGCCGTCCGCGTAAGCGTCGGCGAGCGCGCGCGTCGCGTCGTCGAGGTCGGTGTCGTAGCGGCGCTCGATGGTGCCCCAGACGTCGAATAGCCCGACGAGGTAGTCGGTCGGCCCGGCCTCGGGGCCCTTCACCGTGGCGAGGCGCCCGCGCATCGCGAGCACGATGTCCTGCACCGTCGCGAAGTCGTCCTCCGACTGCGCGAAGCCGAGGCCGTACGCGACGTCGACGTCGCGCTCGCCGAAGATGTGCGGCACCCCTTCGGCGTCACGGACGATCTCGACGTCGTACGCCTTGCCCTTAGCGACGAGCGCCTCGGCGTCGAAGTCCGCGAAGGGGGGGATCGCGAAGTAGCCGGCGATGAGGAGGACGATCGCGGCGACCACCGCGAGGCGAGTGAGGGCGCGACGCGACATCCGTGGGACGCGAAGAACAAACGCGCCCATCGGCTGTCAAGCCGCGGGGTTCAGTCCCTGTAGAGGAGGCGGGATCGACGTTCCCGCCCGGAGCTCGTGAAGCCCCGGGCGGGACGTCGAGGTCGTCATTCGATGCGGATGAACTCGCGGGTCCCGTCGTCCATCATCCACAGCACGTTCGCGGTCGGGTCGTAGCCCATGCCGTACTGGCTCGTGCCGCCGTTGTTGATGGTGAACAGGATGTCCGTGAAGTTCGACGTGCCGATACCGCAGACGAAGTAGGCCTCCTCGATCCACCCCTGCGAGTAGAGGTAGTCGACGACGCCGTCCGCGTCGATGTCACGCCCGTGCAGGGCGCCCGCGGTGCTCGACCAGTCGTAGGTGCCATCGAGCAGCAGCTCGGCGACGCCCGTCGAACGGTTCACCCGGACCATCTCGTCGGTGGAACCGCAAGTCGCGTAGAAGTAGTTCATGTCGGTCTCGAGCGCGCCGCAGCTCGCGTAACCCGCGAACGACGCGACCATCGTAGCGACGGCCGGCACGGTGCTCGGATCGAACTCCCAGATCTCGGTCGGGACCGACGAAGTACCTTCGTGGGTCATCACGTAGATCATCCCGCCGTACGCATCGATGGCGCGGAAGTCGTCCGCCGGAGCGGGCGCGAAGCCCGCGGCGTCTTCCACGACCCAAGTCGCACCGCCGTCGGAGGAGATCCGCCAGACGCGACCGGTCGTCCCGGTGGTCGTCGACTCGACGGTGTAGATGTTCTGTCCGTCCACCAACATCGTGTAGCCGAGCTGCGCGGCCGCGAGTCCGGCGAGCGCCTCGACGTCCTCCACGACCAAGCCGTCCTTCGACATCCGGTAGAGGTTCGCCAGACCACCCATGTAGACCCAGCCGTTCGGGTCCGCATCCGCCGCGACGTAGTACTCGGTGAAGGTCCCCAGGCCAGTCGCGAACCGCGTCTGCGTGCTGCCCACCATACCGTTGAACCCAGGCGCGCACGGCGGCGTGAACGCGGTGAACGTCCACGCGGGCGTCGCGGGAGCGGCCGGCGTGCTGCAGAGCGTGTCGACGAGACCGGTCCACGTCACGGTGACGGTCTCACCCGGCGCGAACACACTGTTGGAGATCGTGATCGTGTCTCCGGCAACGTTGAAGTCGACGTCCGCCGGGCTCGTCGCCAGGTCGTACGTCACGTTCGTGCCCATGTTGCCCGTGACGGTGATCGTCCCGATGTCCTCGTTCATCGGCTGATCGAAGGTCACCACGAGGTCCGGGCTCAGCTCCGTCGCCGTCGCGCCCACCGCGGGCATGAGCGCCGTGACCATCGGCGCCGGGTTCGTTCCACAGTTGGTCTCGTTGACCGTGACCTCCAGCGGGTTCGGAAGCACCGTCGCGCCGGAGTCGGTGTCGACGACGTACACGAAGTAGTCCGTGTTCGCGACGACCGGGACCATGGCGAACAGCTCGGCCGCGGTGTTGTCGGAGACACACGCGAGCTCCGTCAACGTTCCGCACGTCGCGTCGGAGACGACCATCGTGTAGCGGTTGTTGGCGGGCTTCACGATCGAGATGTCGGCGAAGCCGTTGAACGTCGGCGTGTACTGCAGGACGACGTCGGGGCCCTCCGCGGTGTACGCCACCGCCTGGCAGCTCGGACGGAGCTGCAGGTAGTCGTTGTTCGACGCCGCCCACGCGTACGTACCGGCGCCGGCCGAGAGGACGAGCGGACCGGTGCAGTCTTCGCCGGTCATCTGGCCGCTGACACACTGGCCCGCGCTGCAGACGTTCCCGGCGGGGCACACGGTCCCGCAGGCGTTGCAGTTCATCGGATCGACGGCGAGCTCTGCCTCGCAGCCGGTGGCCGGGTTCAGGTCGCAGTTGTCGAAGCCGGCGGCGCACGCCCCGATCTCACAGACGAAGTTGTTACAGGCGCCCGCGGCGTTGGCGTACGTGCACGCGATTCCGCACGTGCCGCAGTTCGTCGCGTCGTTCGCGAGATCGATCTCGCAGCCGTTGGTTCCGGTCGTCGACAGGTCGCCGTCGCAGTCGGCCTGACCCGCGGCGCAGATGCCGGAGCAAGCGCCGGCAGAGCAAACGGCCGTGCCGCCCGCAGGCGTCGGGCACGCGGTGCCGCAAGCGCCACAGTTCGTGGGATCCGTGAGCGTCGAGGTGCAGGTCGTGCCGCACTGCGCGAGTCCGGGGCCGCACTGGCCCTGGCAGTTGCCCGCGCTGCAGACTTCGCCGTTGCCACACGCGATGCCGCAACCGCCGCAGTTCGCGGGGTCGACGAGTGTGTTGGTGCAGACGCCGGCGCACTCGTCGGGCGTGTTGCCCGCGCAGGTCAGCGTGCAGGCGCCCGCGCTGCAGAGCTCGTTCGCGCCGCAGGTGGTGCCACAAGCGCCGCAGTTCAGCTCGTCGGTGAGCGTCGACGTGCACGTGCCACCGCCGCAGTCGGCGCCGCCGCCGCAGTTCAGCTCGCAGTTACCCGCGACGCAGAGCTCGTCGGCGTCGCAGCGGACGCCACAGCCACCGCAGTTCTCGCGATCGATGTCGGTGTTGGTGCAAGCACCGTTGCAAGCGACGGAGCCGCCGCCGCAGGAGATCTCACAGGTGCTGTTCACACACAGCTCACCCGGATCACACGCGACGCCGCAGCCACCGCAGTGGTCTTCGTCGGTCGCGGTCGAGACACACGCGGTTCCGCAGAGCATCTGAGCCGCGGGGCACGTCGCTTCGCAGTCGCCGCTGACGCAGACGAGGCCGGCCGGGCAAGCGTTGCCGCAGTCGCCGCAATGTTCGGTCGTGTTCTGCGTGTCGAAACACGCGCCGCTACACTCCGTTTGTGAAGCGGGACAGCTCACCTCACACGTGCCCTCGGCGCAGACGAGTCCGCCGGTGCACGCGTTGCCGCACGAGCCACAGTTCGCGGCGTCCGCGTCGGTGTCGACGCACGTGCCGCTGCAATCGGTCAGGTTGACGGGGCAGCCCGTCGTGCCCGTGTCCATGCAAGTGCCGGAGGCGCAGACTTCGTCCGCGCCGCACGTGTTGCCACACGCGCCGCAGTTGTTCACGTCGCTCGAGAGCGCGACGCAAGTTCCGTTGCAGTCCGACGTGCCGCTCGGGCACTCGTCGCTGCTGCAAGCCGAGATCGAGAAGAGAAGTGTCGAAAGTAGTGTTGCGAGTGTTCGTCTTTGCATCAGTAGGAGACTCCTGCGCGAGTTCATTCCCATCACACGCTCGAATCGTCACGAAGTTTCCAGTCTGAGACGTTCTGTCACGTGACAGGTGACGCGCAGGCGATGCGCTCGACGTGGCGCGTCACCAACCTTCGAAGTCGGCCAAACAGAACGGCATGGGTTCGAAGGCCGGGAAGAGGTCGAGGAAGAACGGCTCTTCCGGCACGCAGGCCCCCACCGCGAGCAGGCACTCGTACCCTTCGCGACAATCCGACTGCGCACCGCACATCGGTAGGTAGACGTCGCGTTCGACGCGTTCGTCTTCGAAGTACAACACGTCGACCACCGCGCTGTTCGGTTGGCACCCGCCCGGCGTCCAGTCCAACACACACATGCCGCCGGGGTAGGTGACGTAGTCATCCTCCTGCACGCACCACCCCGTTCCGCAGTCCTGGTCGTCGGTACAGGCGGCACCGAGCGGCACGCCGCAAGTCTCGCCCGAGGTCTCGACCTTCAGCTCGAGCCCACACGGCAGCGGCAGCCGCACCAGCGAGTACCCCGCCGGGAGCCGCTCGCCGGAGGGCGATCGCTCGACCGGGATCGGATCGGCCGCGAACACGATCGCAAACATCATCGCGCCGCCGCGGAGCTCCCCCTCGGAGAGGTGCTCGTCCTGATCCTCGTCGGCGTACACGAGCACGGTGCCGATCTGGAACGGGCGCGTCGCGTCGAGTCGCTCGAGCGGCGGCGGCGTGAACACGTTGACCTCGAAGGTCGCCGGGAACGTCACCTTCGTCGCGACCCCCTCGTGCTCGACGAGCTGCAACACGTCCGGCTGCGGTTGGTCGTCCTGCCACCAGAACACCGACGCCCGCAGCACCTCGTCCGCGTTGGCGTGACGGAAGTCCGCGATGCGCCCCGAGACGGAGAGCAACGGCTCACCCTGGTAGTCGGCGACGACCAACGCATCGCCACAGCCGGCGCACAACAACGCGACGACGAGGCGCTTCAAAACTGCACCCCCACGCCGACGTTCACGAACCCCGTCAGCGGCGTCGTCGTCTCGCGCCCGCGGTCGCGCCCCGCCTCCACGACGGTGCGATCGAAGACGTAAGTGATCGGGCCGCCCTCGACCCGCGCGACGAGCGGCCCGTAGATCGGCGCTTCCGCCGTGAACAACGCGCCGAGCGCGAAGCCCCACGCCGCCCGCTCGTCCGTCCCCACCACGGAGCTGATCCGCTGCTGGTGATGGATCGTCTCAACGAGCAGCCCCACGCCGAGGCTCACCATCGGCAGGTCGAAGAAGTGCGAAGCCGTCGCGCCGAACGCGAGCTCCTCGTGCACCACCGACGCCGTCGGCGTCTGCGCCGCGGAGGGACCGCGCCCGTACCGAAGCCGCAGCCCGACGCTGATCAGCTCCAGGCTCAGCCCATACTCGAACGCCCCTGACATCCCCGGCCCCATGTCCGCGAGCACCGCGCCGCGCCCACCGCCGAGCAGATAGACCGCGTGCGCCGCGGACCGCAGCTCGGAGCCCTTGCGAACCAGCCGCGCGTAACTCACCCGGCGCGAGGCGAGCCGTTTCAACGCGACCGTCTCCCCCGGCGCGAGGTCGACCTCGTACTCACGGTAGTGGTCCTCGTCGCGACGCTGCACGAGGTACCGCGAGCTCGGCAGCACGAGGCGCGTCGCTTCACGTGACGAGCGCACCTCGGCCACGACGTCCCCGCGCGCCGCGTCGTCGAGCACGAGGTAGAGGCCCGGCTCCGCGAGCTCGAGCGCGCTCGCGTCGTTCTTGGCGCGGTCGAGGCGCGTCATCACGAGGTCACCGCGACCCTTGAGGTCGTAGGCGTAGGTCGGGTGCTGCAGCGAAGTCGCGTGGCCGCTCGCGCGCAGCGTGTTCCGGTACGCGTAGTTGTACGCCTCGTTCAGCGTGATGCGCGCGTCACCGTCTTCGTCGCCCGCGCCGAGGAGCGCGTTCGTGAAGTGGTGCGAGAAGAAGCTCGCGCCGAGGCGGTCCGACTCGTGGCTGTCCTCACCCGCCGCGCTCGACGAGATCATCACCATGCCTTCGACGTCCGGCGCGCGTGCGGTGCGGATGTCGAACTGCTGCGCGGGGCGCGCGCCCTTCACGTTGGTGAGGCCGCCGGAGCGACACGCATCGAGGACGAGGAGCCGCACCGTCGCTGCGGAGCCGCGCATGATCGCGCGCAGCTCGCGGTAGCTCATCGTGCGATCGCCGAGGTGCAGACCTTCCTCGGACGCGTGCCCCGAGTAGTAGACGACGAGCGTCGTGTGCGCGCGCTCTTCGCGGATGCGCGCGTTCACCTCGAGGAGCGCACGCCGGATGGATCGCTCCGACTCCCCGAGCAGCACGACGGTGTTCTCGGCGGCCCAGTCGCCGTGCCGCCGGAGCACGTGCGCGAAGGTGTTGGCGTCGCGCTCCGCGTACCGCAGGGGGCGCTCGGTCTTCGCGCCGCGGTTGTTGCCGATGACGACGGCGAAGCGCTGCTCGGCGGCCTCGGCCGACGACGCGATCAACGCGAGGACGACGACACAGGCGAAACGCATCATCTTTGCCGTTGGATCTCGAACGCTCGAACGTCACAACCCGCGGGCGCTTCGACACCCTTCGGCCCCGGCCCCGTGATGAGGTCGGCACGTGCGAAGGCGTCGTCGCAGCGGACGAGGTGGAGCCACTCGCGTCCGTCGTAGTCGTCGAGCTCGATGGCGCCGGACAGCGCGCCGTCGGACGTGCGCCGGACGCGGTCGGAGCGATCGAGACCGGCGGGGTAGTACGTGTAGACCTCGCCCGACTCTTCGACGCCGAGGATCATGATCTGCGATCCCTCGGACGCCTTCACGTCGAACCGCAACCGATCGCGCGCCGCGAACGCCGCGCCGCTGACCTTCTCCTCCACCTGTCCGGCGTGCTCGCGGAAGACGCGGAAGCCGACGTCGCCGCCCTTGGTTCGGATGCCCTGCTCCCGCGGCGCGAGGACGAACACCGCCGCGGCGGTCGCCACGACCAGCGCCGGGATGCGCCAGTCGCGCAGGCGGTCGAAGAAGTCGCGGACCGGACGGCGCGGGCCGGCGGCTTCGATCTTCGCGAAGAGCCGATCGGCGTCGACCGGGAGCGCGGCGAATCCGGCGTCGCGGGCGTCGCGTCGTTCGCTGCAGTCGGGGCAGCCGGCGAGGTGCGCTTCGACGGTCGCGGCGCGGGAGGGTTCGAGCTCGCCGAGGTGCCATCGGTCGAGCAACAGCTCGGACGGGCAGGAGGGCGTCGGGGTCGGGACGGTCTCGAACATGGCTTCGGTCGGCTTAGACACGTGACACCTGCATTTCGGCACACGGCTGTGGCTTTTCTGCCTCGGCTTCGATCTCGTTCCTGGCCCAACGGTTGAATCGGTCGAGCAAGTTGCCGACGGTGCGGACGGAACAGTCGAGCAGTTCGGCCGTCTCCTCGCGCGAGAGCCCGTCGATGTACACGTAGACCGCGGCGCGCGCCTGGCGTTGGTCGGCGCGCGCGAGGAGGCGTCGCACCATGACGACGGTGCTGGTCTCGGGACCCGTCGACAGCTCCTGCGCGGGGCGGACCTGCTCCTCGAGGATGCGCCGCCGGTTCTTCCGGTTGCGCATGAGGTTCAGGCAGTAGTTGGTCGTCACGCGGTACAGCCACGTGGATACGAGCGCGTCGTTCCGGAACTGCGCTTCGTTCTTCATCGCGCGGATGAAGACCTCCTGCGTCGCGTCCTCCGCTTCGCGCGGGTCTTGAAGGAGCGTGAGCGCTCGGCGGTAGACGAGGGGTCCGTAGCGTTTGAATGCATCTCGCATCGTGGTTCGCCTTCCTGGCTGAAGCGCATTGGGCGCCCACGGCCTGTGGCCTTTCCACCCCGTCTGGACCGCTCGTCAGTGACCACCGGTCGGCGGCGGGCGACACAAACGGGCGGGTCCGAATTGCCGGTCCGCGGGGCCGACGTGTCCAACCGCACAGAACCGTCCAGGAGGACCTTGATGCTCGTCAGCCGAACCGAACCCCGCCTCGTCGACCGACGCCCCCTCACAACCGCCGTGGAGCCCGGCCGCGACACGACCGCCCGATCGCTCGCGACGCCCGACGCCTCGGACTTGATGTCCACCCGCGCCGGCGCGTTCGCCGCCGCGAACGGTGCGCCGCTCATCCAGACGGCGGGGCTGTGGTCGGGGCTGTCGGGGCTCGTCCGTGGACGTGACCTCGGGCTGCTCACGAAGACGTCCTCGGGCACGACCGCGGCGAAGCTGAACCAACACCTCGGCGGTAAGTTCAAAGGCAAGGGTCAGGCGTTCGTCGACGCGGCGAAGAAACACGGCCTGGACCCCGCGCTCCTCACCGCGATCGCGATGCACGAGACCGGCAACGGCACGTCGAAGGCGGTGCGCAACAAGAACAACCCGGGTGGGTTGATGAACCCGCGCACGAAGTGGCAGACGCTGCAACGTTTCTCGACGCTCGAGAAGGGCATCGACGCGATGGCGCGCAACCTGAAGCGCAACTACATCGACAAGGGTCTGAAGACCCCCGCGCAGATTGGTCCGAAGTACGCACCGGTCGGTGCCCGCAACGACCCTGGCAAACTCAACCGACACTGGGTCGGTTCCGTCAGCAATCTCATGCGTCGACTCCGTTAACCCATAGACCCGAGTCCGAATCCCAAACCCTCTCGGGCGGCCCCGACGCCGCCGCCCGGGAACCGTGGTGACCAGGGCGGTCGATCCGTGCGAGCTCAGGGGTGGGCGCAAGCGGATCGGCCGCCCACCTTTTCATCTTGGGCTCGTGATAACGTCGCGAGACCGTGGACCGCATCGCCGCGTTGGTCTCCGAGCTTCGCTGGTACCTTCATCGCCTCGAATGGAGCGCGGCTGCGACTTGGCAAGCCGGCTTGCGGCGTGCGGACGTCGAGGTCGCGCTGGGAGGGCTCCCGTTCCACGCACCACCCAACTTGATCACTTGGTTCACCGCGCAGGATGGGTGTCCCGGCACCTTGGACGGAGAGGTCTTTCCGAGGGGCACACCGTTCTCCATAGGCACCGCCCTTCGGCGCCGTCGACGCTGGCTACGCGACTACGGGGAGGATTCGACGGCACGGCCCGACACGCTGTTTCCGCTCTTCGGGAACTACGACATCGAGTACTCGCTCGATTGCGGGGAGAGCGAGCGCCGCGGCCAGATCCTCCTGACCACGGGGCCCGAGCCACCGGAGTGCGTGATGAGCGACCTCGAATCGTTCCTCGCGGCACTCGTGGAGTGTCATGCCCGGGGGCTCTATTCCGTCGAACGGCCGGGGGCATTCGAGCCGCCGAGGCTCGTGGAGGAGCCGCACCGCACGATCGAGGTATCGAACCGCCACCGGCCCGCTTGGCACGAAGAGCGCCTTGCCATCCTACGGGACGCCCTGGGGTCCGGCTCCGACGGGATGGCGAACGTCGACGCCCGAGCGTGGGCATGGCTCGGATCGGAAGGTGCGCAGCTCGTGCTCCCGCACCTCGAACGCGCGCTGGAGCACGACGACGCGATCCCCACGGCGGCGATCGACGCCGTCTGCGACGCCCCTCCCGAAGCGGCGCTCCCGTCGCTCGTCCACCTGCTCGGTCGTCGGACCGGGATGTTGCGCTACGAGCGGCTCGTGACCGGGCTGCGTCGGATCGGCACGCCGCAGGCGGCGCGCGCGCTCGTCGATGCCCTCGTCTCGCCGGGTCTTCCGTTCGGTTCGAGGCGACAGAACATCGCGGAGGCCTTCGCAGGGTGGCCGTCCGAGGAAGCAGCCGACGCCGCGGTCCCCCTCCTGACCTCCGAGGACGAAGACGTGCGTAGGAATGCCGCGACGCTGCTCGGAAACGTCCAGGCGAAGGGAAGCATCACGGCGCTGACTCGGGCGCTCGTGGATCCGAGCGTGGAGGTCGCGGCCGCCGCGGCGGAGGGGCTGGGCAAGCTGGGCGCGTCGAATATCGCCGTCCCCCTGATCGAGGCGTTCGAACGCGGTCTGGCCTCGCACTTCGGCCGACTGGAACGGGGCCTGGTCACCCACATCGATCCGCGTTCACTCTCGGGGGCCGCCGCCTTGGCGATCACGAAGCTCGACGCGCCCTCGGCGGCGCCACTGCTCGTGACCATCGTCGAAGACCTCCGCAAGGAGCTGGTCCAGCGTCCCCCTTCGAGCCGAAAGCTCGCCGCTGCGACGGGCGCCATGTTCCTGCACGTGTTGACGCGTTGGGGCCACGCCACGGATCCGGTGGAGCTCGGGCAGTGGCTGAAACACACCCGCGCGGACGAGGGGACCGACCCCTTCGTCCTCGATGCGTCGACGCGACTCGCGCGCGCGCTCGTGACCTTCGCGGATCCGATCGCCGAACGTGTCACGTTGAACTGGCTCGCCGCGTTGGAGCTTCGAAGCCGGGACGGGGCGCTGCGCCAACTCGCGAACGCGAGCCCCTGGGCGATCGATCTGCTCGGCGCGTGGAGCCTTCACGACGACGCCCACGTCCGCGGCGGCGCCGTGTTCGCGCTCGGCGACTCGGCGGACGAGGCGGCGCTCCAGCCCCTCGTCGTCGCGGCCGACGACGAGGTCCCCCTGGTCCGCTGGGAGGCGTGTCGGTCGCTCGGACGACTCGCTGCACCTCGAGCCGTCCCGGCGCTGTCTAACGCGCTCGCGGATCCGAACGATGCCGTAGCGGCGGCCGCCTACGAAGCGCTACACACGATCGCCCCGGCGGCGGCTCGGTCCGCCGACGTCACCGGACGTCGGGTGCTCGAAGTGGCTCGGCGTGATCTCGAGCTCTGACCGCGTGTCGCTGGCCAGAGAGGCAAAGGCGTATTAGACCAGAGAGCGGTCCCATCGCGGGGCCGGGGGTATCGGGGGATGGCTCCTGCAGAGCGGCTCGGCAAGTACGAGCTGGTGGAGAAGCTCGGCGAGGGCGGGATGGCGCAGGTCTTCCGCGCGCGCCGGCCGGGTGCGGCGGGGTTCGAGAAGACCGTCGTCATCAAACGCATCCTCCCGCACTTCGCGAAGACCAAGGCGTTCGTGGAGATGTTCGTTCGCGAGGCGAAGATCGCGGCGTCCGTGAACCACAAGAACGTGGTGCAGGTGTTCGAGCTCGAGGAGGTCGAGGACACCGGCGAGCTGTTCATGGTGATGGAGTACGTGCGCGGGACCGACCTGCGGTTCGTGCTGCGCTCCGCGTCGCGCCGAAAGCTACGACTCCCGCCGTGGTTCTCCATTCACTGTATGGCGGAGATCCTCGACGGGCTGGCGTACGCGCACGGGCTCGTCGACGACGCGGGCCAACCGCGCAACCTCGTGCACCGGGACGTCACCCCTTCGAACATCTTCCTGTCGCACCTCGGGGACGTGAAGCTCGGCGACTTCGGCGTCGCGCGCGACGACACGCTCCAGGCGCAGACGCGCACCGGCCAGATGAAGGGCAAGGTCGCTTACATGGCGCCCGAGCAGCTCCACATCCTGGAGATCGACGGGCGCGCCGACGTGTTCGCCGCGGGCGTGGTGCTCTGGGAGTGCCTCACGCAGCGCCGCCTCTTCGCGCACAAGTCGGACTTCGAGACGATGAAGATGATCGTCGACGGCGAGCGGCCGCTCGCTTCGAAGATCCGCAAGGACGTTCCGGAGAAGCTCGACACGATCTTGCAAGCTGCCTTGCAGCCGGAGCGCGACGACCGAATCGAGTCAGCCGGAGAGCTCCGCTCCAGGCTCCTGCAGGTCCTCTACGAAGACTTCGCGCCGGTGCACCGCGAGAAGGTCCGCGAGGTGCTGGAGGTCTTCCTCGGCGACCGCGAAGCCGCGCGCGTCGCGGAGCCGATCAAGAAGACCGGGTCGAGCGCGACGCCCGCGAGCTTCGACAGCCACGGCAACACCCCGGAAGCGTCGACGCCCGAGGCGCCCCCCGACGACGAAGAGATGGCGCTGGCCTTCGAGGAGTCGGAGGCGGGTTCGCCGCAGGAGCCGGGGTTCCCGCGTCCGCGTCCCGGGATGCGCGAGGTGACGCCGCTGCCGGACCTGCCGCCCGGCGTGCGCATCATGGTCGGCAAGCCCGAGAAGGCGGGCACAGCGGATCTTCCGACGCCGGACGAGGAGGCGTTGGACCTCGAGCGATTGGTCGGGACCGCCGCGGCCGACGCCGCGAAGGAGTCGACCACCGCCGACGTGGTCGTCCCGCAAGAGAGCTTGCTCGCCGGCCTCGATATCCGCCGGCACTCCGCGCAGATCGCCGACATGGCGAAGAACCGCTGGAGCTCGTACGGGATCAATCAGGTCTACGAGGGGCCGCACCCGTTCTGGTTGCAGGACCACGAGGGGACGGTGGTCGGGCCGGTGTCGTTGGACCAGGCGCAGCGCATCTTCCAGGCGGAGGCGTTCGCGCGCATGAGCGGCGACTCGAAGATCACCGCGGACCAGCGCCGGTGGGTGACGCTCCAACGCTACGCGGAGCTCACCGGGCAGACGACGTTCACGCGCGACGACGAACACTTCGAGCTCGCGCCGAACCACCTGATCGCGCAGCTCCACAGCTCGTCGATGGCGCGGGTCTTCGCGGACCTGTCGCGTCGGCGCGTGACGGGGCGGCTCTACGTCCGGTGTCACGGCTACCGCCGGTTCGACTTCCGCGAGCTCGACGTCGTGAACGGGCGCCCCGTCGCGGCGTACGCGAACGAGGAGTCGCTGCAGCTCCCCACGTTGCTGGTGTCGAAGCGGCTCGTGCCGAAGGGGATGCTCGAAGAGATCGTGCACAAGGCGGTGCAGCTCGACCGCGGGTTGAGCGAGGTCGCGAGCGCACGTCTCGCGACGAACCTCGACGCGTACGCTTCGGCGGTCGAGCGCGAGAAGCTCATCGACATGTTCGCGTGGGAGGCCGGCGACGTCTTCCTCGATTCGAGCGTCGAGATGAACGGCGCGCGCCCGTTTGCGTCGAGCCTCGCGAGCCTCGTGATGCCGATGGTGAGCAAGGCGTTCCACCCGCTCGACCTCGTGCAACGCGTGAAGAAACGGCACTGGGAGACCGCGTTTCGTCCGGCGGGGATGTTCGAGCGGGAGATCGACGCGCTCGCGCTGACGGAAGCGCAGCGGAAGCTCGCCGACCGCCTCGCCGCAGGGAAACGCCTCTCGCAGCTCACGAAGGCCAAGGGCGTCGACGACCGCGTCGCGGCGTTCGTCGCGTACACGTTGGTCGAGACCGAGCTACTCGTTCCGTAGCGTTGAGGCGCCCGCTGACTCGGTCGTGTGTTCGCGGCAGATGCGGAGGGAGTCGGGCGTGCTCAACCGCTCCTGCGTCAGCCCGCAACGAAACCGCGACCCGCGCCGCTCGAACATCGCGCAGGTCCGGCACTGGCCGAAGGTTCGGTAGCCTCTTCCCGCCTGGAGCGTGCGGAGGAGCTCGACCGCCGCCGCCTCGACCGCGTCCCGTCGATCGGGCGGCGCCAAGCTCCGAAGATGCGGCGTCGGAAACGCGTCGTCCGCGACCGCGTTCCCCTCGTCGGTCAGCCGACAGTGAACGACCCGGCCATCCTCGGCGTCGGGGACGCGGGTCATCAGACCACGCCGCTCCAGCGCGTTGAGCGTCTGGCTCGCCGTCCCCTTCGTAATGGCGAGGTACTCCGCGACCGCGCTCGACGTGTCGCTGTAGCGATTGGCCATCGCCAGGTACACGAGCGCCTCGAGCTGCACGAGCTTGAGGCCTCGCGCCGACGCTGCCTCGCGAAGCTCGGCGCGAAACAGCGAGCTGATGCGCTCGACCGCCAGATGAAGGCGCTCCTCCGAGGTACCCCGCACGGGCACATCGTATCGAGTCGACACCCTCTGGACAACCGCCCTCTCTTCGATCAATTGGTATCGAGTCGATATCATATCGAGTCGACACCAAACAAGGAGATGAGATGACGATCCCCGGTTACTACGACAAACAAGACGCCCGACTGCCGCCCGCGCCCATTGGGCTGGAGGAGCTGGAGGCCATGAAGGAGACGGCGCTCTTCACCGACGAAGACGTCGAGGCGCTCCGGCGATCCCGGGCGATCCTCGAACCGCAGACCGAGCAGATCCTCGACGTGTGGTACGGCTTCGTGGGGTCCAAGCCCTTCCTCCTCGCGCAGTTCAGCGCTCCGAACGGTGGCGCTCCCAACGCGGACTACCTCGCGCGCGTCCGCGCGCGCTTCGGCCGCTGGATCGCCGACACCGCCGACGCGCGCTACGACGAGCCCTGGCTCCGCCAGCAGCTCGAGATCGGTCGCCGGCACCACCGGGTCGGCAAGAACCGTACGGACGGCGTCGAGAGCACAGCCCTCGTTCCGTTCCGGTACCTGGTGCCTTTGATCCAACCCATCGTGCAGACGCTGCGGCCGTTCCTGGAGAAGAGCGGCGAGCCGAAGGAGGTGGTCGACGCGATGCAGGAGGCTTGGCGCAAGTCCGTGCTCCTGCAGGTCACCCTGTGGAGCGTGCCCTACGTGCGGGAGGGTGACTTCTAGCCACGAAGCGCGGAGCTCGCCCTTTTCGAGATGCACCGCTCGTGCTGTGCTCGACCTCGATGTCGGGCGAGCTCCACAGCCTCCGCGAGCGCGCGAAGGAGCTGCGCTGCCTGTACCGCGTCGGGAGCGCGACGGCGCAGCGCGACGAGGTCCCCGCGACCGTCTTCGAGGCGACGCTCGCCGCCATCCCGGACGGGTGGCAACGCCCCGAATCGACGCGCGCGCGCATCCGCTACCTCGGCCGGAGCTACGAGCACCCGGGCTTCGTCGACACGCACGCGATGGAGGCGCCGTTGCTCGCGTTCGGCGCGCGCCTCGGGACGATCACGATCGCGGATGTCGCCTGGGGAGGCGAAGGAGATCCGTTCCTGCCCGAAGAGCACGAGCTGCTCCGCTGTATCGCGGGGCGCCTCGGCGAATATCTCGAATGGAAGCAGCAGGAGCTGAGCCACGGTCGCATCGGCGCGACCGGTGACCACTGGGGCTGGCGCAGCCGCTTCGTCGAACGGCTCGCGGAGGAGCTCGATCGGGAGCGCTTCGGCGTGGACAAGGTCTTCATCTACGGCAGCGTCGAGTCGGGCTCGGCGGGACCGAGCAGCGACGTCGACCTGTGGGTGGTCTGTACGGGGAGCGAATCCCAGCGCCACGAGCTCGCGCTGTGGCTGGACGGGTGGAGCCGGTGCCTCGCGGAGGTAGCGTTTCAGCACACGGGGACGCGGATCCGGGGCGGGATGCTGGACGTGACGATCACGGGGGAGGAGCCGCCGGTTAGGGAGAGGGTGATGATGCGGGCGATCTGACCGCGGCCCCACGGACTTCAGCCTCCGCTGAGATTACCTGACAGATCGACGTCACACTTCAGCGCCGTCGTCGATAACCCGTACCAGCGATGGGTCAAATGGCACACTCGGACTGCACGTCGACGCCGGTGCCCTGCCTCGGGGCGCTCGACGCGGTCGTCGCGGCCGATCCGGCCCCGTCGGCGCTCCGCGGGAGCCTCTGTGTCGGGGTCCACCTACTGGACCACATCCAGTGGTGGTCGATCGACTTCGACGGCGACGACGGACGGCGCTTCGTCGACGAGTCGTGCGGTGCGTCCTACCGCGCCGAGGTTCCGAGCCGCCACAGCGCAGCCGTCCTCGTGAGCGGCACCGAAGCCCTTCGCCTCACCGGAGAAACGGAGGTCCCGTTCGAGGGACCACAGCCCCTCGCGCTCGGCGACCGTGCCCTCCTCGATCGTTTCATCCGACGCTACTTGATGGACGACGACGCCATCTCGGTGCGGCTCGCGTTGCGTCCCAAGCGAGGTCGACGATGAAGCTCGACCCACGCCACACCGGCGTCTCTTCGACGAACGGCACCGAGGTGGCGGCCAAGACCGACACGGAGCCCCAAGCCGACGTCGGGGCCCAAGCGACCCGCAACGCCCCGCCGCTCGGCCCCGACGTTCGGCCGTCCGTCGACGTGTCCGAGCCGTTGCCTCCCTCGGCGACCGCGCAGCGCAGTCGCATCGCGAGCGCAGCCCTGGAACCGATCGAGCGTGGCCTCACGGCGGCGGCAGAGAACTTCCCCAACGCCTCTCGCGTCGCAGGCCAGTTCGCCGAGCAGTACGGGCGCAAGACGGCCCGGGTCCTTCGCAACGCAAGACACGTGACGCTCGATGACTTCGTCCGCCTCGCCAAGGCGCCCGCGGAGCTGGTCGAAAGCTTCGTGCCGCCGAAGCTGGACGACGCCGGACGCGCGTCGTTGCGCGCATCGACCGACGACGCCGTCGCCGCGCTGACGAGCGCTATCGAGGTCCGCAAGGCGGTGAAGGACGCGCCGCCGGTGGACGCCATCGCCTCGATCCGAGCCTGGGTCGACGGCATGGAGAAGAAGCAAGCGCGGGAGCCGCTCACCGTCGTAGAGCACTCGGCCGTCCTCTTCCTCGCGCGGTGGGGCGTGCTCGAAGGTCACCCCGAGGCTGCCGATCTCGAGCAGACCGTTCGAACGATGCTCGCGAAGAGCTGGACGCAGCTCACTCGAACGCCGCACGACCCGGAGGAGCCGTACCGTCGCTTGCCCGGCAATGTCCTCCGCAAGGCCGGCGCCGAGGCGCGTTCATTCCACGCGTGTGCGTTCCAGGACGTCCGCCGCGGACGCGCCGCCGCGCTCGAGAACCTGGCGCCCGGCGAGGACTTCGTCCTCGGTCAGCGGCACCTCGCGAGCCTCTCGATGCTCGCCCTCGCCTTCGCCAAGACCGGCGCGCCGGGCCTCGCCGCGCTCTCCTTGGGTTGGGCGGCGTGGTCGGTCTCGGAGAGCAACCTCCACCAGTTCATCTACCACGCGACGGATCGCCTCATCGCGAAGTACGAGGACGCGCTCCCCAAGGTCCTATCCCATCCGATGGAGCGTGGCGCGCGGCACCACCGCTATCACCACGGCATGACCTACCGGCGCGGGCAGTTCGCCGACCAGTTCGCCAGCCCCGAGGACAAGGCGCGCCTGGACGCGAAGATCGCGGAGCGCGAGTCGCCGCTGGCACAAAAGGCGCTCGAAGACAGCTCGTACGGCCTCAAGCTCCCGCCCCGCGAGATGTTCTTTTGGTGGGTCGCGCAGTCACCGCTGTTCGTCGGTCTCAGCGCCGCCGCCGAGATCGCGGCACGCGCGAGCGGAGGCGGGGGCCCCGGCGCCGCGTTCCACTCGATCTTCTGGCTCACCTCCCTGCTGATGCCGGGCGGACCTGCGCTGCTGCACCCGAAGATGCACGGTCGCGCAAACGAGGTGATCGAGGACGCGCCGGCCTTCCTACGCCCGCTCCTGAAGAGCGAGTGGATGGCGAAGATGTCGCAGATTCACGCGATCCATCACGCGGTGAAGGGGACGACGACCGGAGGCAACTACAACCTCGTCGCCCCGACGTGGGCCGACGTGCTCAAGGGCCAGCACACGAAGCCGAACCTCGAGCTCCTCATCGAGCTGCGCGACAAGGGGTACATGGGCGGCGTGTTCTTCGACCGCTGAGCCGGGGCCAGACGAAGTCGGCCCCGGCCGAACTTGAACTTGAACTTGAACTGACCCTTGCCCTGGATGCGAAAGGGATTGAATCCACTCAGTGGATGAACGGAAGGCACCCTCCCCGGGCCCCGCTTCCTCTTATCTCTCCGAGAACCGCTCGCCGCATGAGGGCAAGGGTAAGGGCAAGTTCAAGTTCAAGGGGCCGGGCTGACTTCGTCAGCCGGCTAGGCCTTCGGGACCGCCGCCCTCCACTTCTCCAACAGGTGATCCGCCGCCCCCGCGTTCGGCGTGAACCTCCGGTCCTCGCGCCAGGCCTCGCGGATCGCGTCCTGCGACTCGAACACGCCCGCGCCGAGGCCCGCGAGGAACGCGGCGCCGGCGGCGGTGGTCTCGAGCATCTTCGGGCGCACGACTTCGGTGCCCGCGAGGTCGGCCTGGATCTGCATCAGCAGATCGTTCGCCGCCGCGCCGCCGTCCACGCGGATCTGCGCGAGCTTCCCCGTCTCCTGCTGCATCGCGGTGATGACCTCGTGGCACGAAAGCGCGATGCCCTCGAGCGTCGCGCGCGCGAGGTGCGCCTTCGTGGTGTCGCGCGTGATGCCGCTGATCAACCCGCGCGCCTCGGGCTTCCAGTGCGGCGCGCCGAGCCCCGTCAGGGCGGGGACGAACACGAGGTCACCCGAGTTCGGGACCGACTTCGCGAGCGCTTCGATCTGGGGCGCCGAGTCGAACAGCTCCAGCCCATCGCGCAGCCACTGCACCGCCGCGCCCGCGATGAACACCGCGCCCTCCAGCGCATACGTCGGTTGGCCGTCCCCGATGCGCCAGCCCACGGTGGTGAGCATCCCCGTCGAGGAGTGGTGTAGCTCCGAGCCGGTGTTCACGAGGATGAACGCGCCCGTCCCGTACGTGCACTTCACCTCGCCCGGCACGAAACACGCCTGGCCGAAGAGCGCCGCCTGCTGATCGCCCGCCATGCCCGCGATCGGGATGCCGTCCGGCAGCCCCTTCACGCCCTTCGTCGTGCCGTACACTTCGGCGCACGAGCGCACCGACGGGAGGATCGCGCGCGGCACGTTCAGGATGCCGAGCAGCTCGTCGTCCCAGTCGAGCGTCGCGAGGTCACACAACATCGTGCGCGACGCGTTCGACACGTCGGTCACGTGCGCCGCGCCGCCGGTCAGCCGCCACACCAAGAACGTGTCGATCGTCCCCGCTGCGAGGTCGCCCGCCTCCGCCCGCTTCCGCGCGCCCTCGACCTCGTCGAGGAGCCACGCCGCCTTGGTCCCGGAGAAGTACGGGTCGAGCACCAGGCCGGTCTTCTTGCGAATGCGCGGCTCGTGCCCCGCGTCCTTGAGCGCCTTGCACCGATCCGCGGTGCGCCGGCACTGCCACACGATCGCGTTGTGGATCGGCTTGTTCGTGTCGCGCTCCCACAGCCCGACGGTCTCGCGCTGGTTCGTGATGCCGATCGCGGCGATGCGGTTTGCGTCCACCTGCGCGAGCACCGCGGCGAGCGTCGCCTCCGTGGAGGCCCAGATGTCCTCCAGGTCGTGCTCCACCCAGCCGGGTTTGGGGTAGATCTGCCGGAACTCGCGGTTCTCCTTGGCGATCACCTCGAGCGTCTTGTCGACCGCCAAAACGGTCGTTCCGGTCGTTCCCTGATCGATGGCGAGGACCAAATCGCGTGTCATGTCGGCGGACCCTACACCAACTCCGCACCCCCCACGAAGTGGCCGGATGCGCTCGTTCTCGGGTACGATCCGTACGGATGCGTGTGCTCACGATCCTCGCGCTCGTCGCGGGTGCCGCCGGATGCGGGAAGGCGGCGGGCCTCGACGACACCGAGATCCTCCAGCCGTACGCCTCGCTGTCGGGGGGCGTCGTGTTCGCCACCCGCGCGATCCAGGCCTCCAACGGGTACGACCTGTACGTCACGCCCATCCCCGCCGCCGGCGACATCGGCTCCCAACCCGCGTTCCGCCTGACCGAGGCGCAAGGGAACGAGTGGCAGCCGTCCGTCTCACCCGGCGGCAACGGCATCGCGTTCGCGCGCAGCGACGACGGCATCTTCCTCATCAACCGCAACGGTCGCGTCCGGCAAATCAGCGACACCGACGGCACGCGGTTCGTCGACTCCCTCCCGGCGGTGTCCTTCGACGGCCAGCTCGTCGCGTGGGTCCGCGAGGACCTCAACCAAGCGATCGGCGACACCGGCTTCTCCCAGGCGTACATCATGGTCGCCAACGCCGACGGCAGCGACCCACGCATCCTGATCGAAAAAGAAGGCTTCGTGCAGGACGCCCCGCGCTTCGAGCCGATGGACCGCTCCTACCGCCTCGTGTGGAGTGAGTTCGACGCGCGCACCCTCAGCGGGAGCGGCCCGACCTCCTACGGCATCTGGCTGCACGACCCGATCACCAAGATGGGTTCGTACGTCTGCCAGGCGCCCGGCGTCGCCGTCGGGCAGACGGTCTATCGCTGCTTCGGGCAACACGTCGCGTGGCCGATCCCGGGCACGATCATCCTCCCGCAGAACGGTCTCGAGTTCTCGCTCACCGGCGGCGCGCCGGACAACGTGCAGGCGCGTCTGATCGAAGCCATCTCCACGCAGCAGGTCGGCTTCCCGGTCGTCGAACAGGTCGGCGGCTTCCACCGCACCTTCCCGGTGTCGGCGGGTTACTTCCGCAACGAGGTCATGGTCATCGACGGCCTCATCACCGACGTCAACGGCGACCTCCCCACGCTCGGCTTCTTCATGGCCTCGGTGGACGGCGCGACCGTGCAGCGCCTGTTCGTCGCCGGACTCACCAACGACTACGACCCGAACAGCACGGCCGGTTATCTCTTCTCCGTCGCGACGCCGCAGATCATCCCGTGAGCGAAACCAGCCGACGCACGATCCTGCTGATCGAGGCCGAGTCGGGCCATCGTGCGCGCACCATCGAAGTGATCGAAGCCGAGGTGCCGGACATGCAGGTCGTCCCGGTGAGCACCGGCGACGAAGCGATCCGCTACCTCGCGACCCACCCCGTCGCGGGCGTCGTCCTCGACGACGCCGTGATGGACGCCATCGCGCTGCTCGACGAGATCCGCCTCGAACCCGAGGCGCCGCCGGTCGTGATGATCACCGACCGCCTCGACGAGACCGTCGCGCTCGAAGCGATGCAGCGCGGCGCCGTCGACGTGCTCGTGAAGAACAGCGCGTCGGACCGCACGCTCCCGCTGATCATCGACCGCGCGATCGCCACGCAGGCGCTCCACGATCAGCTCCGCGACGCAAACCTCCAGTTCCGCGGTCTGGTCGAGCGGAGCAACGACGCGTTCTACATCCTCGTCGGCGATCGCTTCCGCTACGTGAACCAGCGCTTCGCGGAGCTCTTCGGCTACACCACGGCGGAGATCCTCGCGCCGCAGATGTCCTACGACCGGCTCGTCGCGCCCGAGTCACAGCCGATGGTCGCCGAGCGCAGCCGGCTGCGTTCGAAGCAACCCCTCCCCACGCGCTACGAGTTCCGCGGCCAACGGAAGGACGGGAGCACCTTCGACCTCGAGGTCTCGGTCTCGTACATCGAGTTCGACGGCGAGCCCGCCGTGCTCGGCATCCCGACCGACATCACCGGTCGCAAGGCCTACGAGCGCACCCTCCTCCGAAAGAACCACGAGCTGTCGGTGCTCAACGCGGTCGCCGCCGCGATCACCGAGGTGCGCGACCTCGGCGCCATCCTGGAGGGCGTCGTCGAACGGCTCATCGAGCTCCTCGGCGTCGACGCCGCCGGCATCTGGATCCTCGACGACGCCGGAACGAAGTTCGCGTCGGTCCACTGCCGCGGCGCGAGTGAGACGTTCATCCGCGAGATGCGCACGCGCACCGCGGAGGACGGCGTGCTCGGGCTCGCGCTCGTGACGCGGGAGCTCCAGCGAATCGAAGACATTCACGAAGATGAGCGCATCCAACACGGCGCGGCGTCGCACGAGGGCTTCCGGTCGGCCGTCGCGCTCCCGCTGATCAGCCACGACCGACCTTCGGGCGTCGTCACGGTGTTCACGCGCGAGCCGCGGCAGTTCCTCCCAGAAGACATCAGCCTATTCACGGCGGTCGCAAGACAGATTGCGGTCGCGATCGAGAACGCCCGCCTCTACAAGAAGGCGAGCGAGGGCGTGGACCGGCTGCAGGCGCTCTCGGAGATCGCGCGTGCGATCGGGTCGACGCTGGACGTGGAGGGGGTGTTCCGGATCGTCGGCGAACGCCTGCAGCGGTTGGTGCCTTACCGGCGCGCGTCGCTGATCATCCTCCGCCGCGACGACACCCACGCGAGCGTACGCACGATCGACCGCCCCTCCCCGGGCGAGGACCTCGTCGTTCGGCTGCACGAGCCCATCGACGTGCAGACGATCCGCCCGTACCGCCGCGCGCTCGAGTCGAAGCAGGTGGCGGTGGTGGAGCCGGGGAAGATGCAGCTGCAGCACCCGTCGGGTCCCGACGTGAAGTGGTGGTCGGCGGCGGTGCCGATCGTCGCGGACCACGCCGCGGTCGGTGTGTTCGTCGTGAGCTCGGACGAACGGTTCCGCCAGCGCGACCTCGATCTCCTCGGCGACCTCGCCGCGCACATGGCGATCTCGTTGAAGAACGCGCGGGTGTTCTCCGACCTCGAAGGTGCCTATCGCGATCTGAGCGACGCAAAGGACCGCCTCGTCCGCAGCGAGAAGCTGCAGAGCCTCGGCGAGATGGCCGCGGGCGTCGCGCACGACTTCAACAACGTGCTGTCCGCGATCCTCGGTCGCGCGCAGATGCTCCGCGTGATGATCCGCGACCCCGAGATGCGCAAGTCGCTCAAGGTGATCGAGAAGGCCGCGCTCGACGGCGCCGGCACCGTGCGGCGCATCCAGGAGTTTGCGAAGGAGAAGGCGGAGGGTGAGCTCGTCGAAGTGCACCTCAACCCGATCGTCCGCGACGCCGTCGACCTCACGACGACCCGCGTCAACGACATGGGCATCGACATCGATCTTCAGGTGTCACTCGGCGAGGTCGGCCCCGTAAAAGGCAACGCGACCGAGCTGCGCGAAGTGCTGACGAACCTCATCCACAACGCGATCGACGCGATGCCCCACGGCGGTCGACTCGCGATCCGCACGGACGCGGAGGCCGAGCGCGCGTGGTTCGAGGTCGAGGACACGGGCATCGGGATGGACGAGGAGACGAAGAACAAGGTCTTCGATCCGTTCTTCACGACGAAGGGCACGCGCGGCACCGGGCTCGGGATGTCGGTGTCGTACGGGATCGTCCAAAGGCACAAAGGAGAGATCGCCGTGCGGTCGAAACGGGGCCAGGGGAGCACGATCCGCGTCCTCCTCCCGATGACGCAGGGCGACCTGACCTACGGCCCCCACGAGGGCCTGACCCCCCTACCCCAGCTGGAGGAGTCGCCTAACCCATCGAATGCAGCGAGAATTCTCGTGATCGACGACGACGTTGCGGTAAGGGACGTGCTCGCTGATATCCTCCGGTCCGGTGCGCATGAAGTCGTCGCAGTGGGCAGCGGTGCCGAAGGGCTCGCTCGGTTCGCTGACGGACAGTTCGACGTCGTCTTCACGGACTTGGGAATGCCCGGCATGAACGGATGGGAGGTGGCGCAGAGCATCAAGGCGAAGAGCCCGCGAACCCCGGTGGGTCTGATCACCGGGTGGGGCTCGACGATCGATGAAGACGAGCTGTCGACCAAGGGGGTCGACCTCGTCGTTGCGAAACCTTTCCGTTACGACCAGGTGTTGCAGCTCGTCACCGATGTGATGGGCTCGAGGATTTCACAGAGCTAGACCGTGCCCAACCCGCTCGAGAACGCCCCGGTCGTCGGGATGAAGAAGAAGTTTCCGCGTTCGTTCGGGCGGTACGTGCTGGAGAAGTCCCTCTCGCGCGGCGGAATGGGCGAAGTGTTCCTCGCGCAGGCCAAGGGTGTCCGGCGGCGCTGCGTCATCAAGACCATCCGCGGCGACCTCACCGGTGACGAAGAGTTCGTCGGCCGATTCGCCGACGAGGCGAAGATCATGGTTCGCATCGGACACGGGAACATCATCCGTGTCTTCGACGCCGGAAAGGTCGACGCCGACTACTACATCGCGATGGAGTTCGTGCACGGGCGCGACCTCGGCGACGTCCTCGACCGCGCCTACGAACGCGGCGAGCCAATGCCCACGCACCTCGGGCTCTACGTCACCGCGAACCTCCTCAAGGGCCTCGACTACGCGCACAGCCTCACGGACGAGCACGGTCGCCACATGGGCCTCGTCCACCGCGACATCTCTCCGCAGAACGTCCTCATCGGCTTCGACGGATCGGTGAAGCTGATCGACTTCGGCCTCGCACGCACCGACCTGCTCCCGGCACGTACGCAGGGCGCGCTCGCCGTCGGAAAGTACGGCTACATGTCCCCGGAGCAGGCGCGCCACGAACGCATCGACGGACGCGCGGACATCTACTCGACCGGCGTGATGTTGTTCGAGGTGTTCACGGGCGACCGCCTCGTGGACGAACAGGACCAGGCGACGCTCTGGCAGCGCGTGCTCAGCCCGAAGCACCGCCCGCCGCGGTCGGTGATCCCGACCCTCCCCAAGGAGATCGACACGCTGGTGATGACGGCGGTCGGCGTGCGCCCCGAGGACCGCTACCAGGACGCGCAGGAGATGCTCGACTTCGTCGAGACGCTGCGCAGCGGGCGCGACGAACGCGAAGACTTCATCCGGTACCTGCACAAGCTCTACCCGAAGGTGGACTTCTCGCCCCCGCCGGTGCCGGACCTCGCGGAGCTCGCGTTCGACAACGCGTCGGAGCACTCGATCATCATCGCGACGTCGCGTGAAGGCGCGCTGTCGGTGTTCGGCCGCGGCGAGCTTCCGATCGAGTGGACGCGGCAGATCGAGACGGCGCAGCGCAAACAGAAGCGCAAGAAGAACAAGGAGATCGATCGCGTCGTCACGGACGCCGCGGTGCCCAACGAAGAGCCGCGCAACGAGATGGAGGAAGGCACGCTCGTCCGAACGCACGACGAGATCACCGCCGACCACCCGCCGCGCGCCTCCGTCGACGCACCGACGCAGATCGCGCACTACCCGGCGAACCCGATCCGCAGCGAAGAGACGGCCGCGCAGCGTCCGCCGCCGCGCCCCGAAGACGCGTTCGACGACGACCTCGAGGGCACGATCCAGTCCGCGCCGGTGCTCGGTGTGTCCTCCGTCGGCGGTTACCGCGACGACGAGATGACGGTGATGATGAGCGCGCCGCCGTCCGGGTTCGGCGCGCCACAGGAGCCGCTCGACGACGACGGCGACGCCCCCACGCGCCTGTCGAACGTTCGCGTCGAGGACGACGCGATGCCGCCGCCTTCGGTGGTGAACGTCTCGGCCGCGCCGCCGCCGCCCGCGAACACCAAGGGCCGCGCGATCCGAGAGAAGGTGCGCACGCAGGACCGGCGCCCCGAGCGTGCGGAGCGGCCGGAACGCCCCGAGCGTCCGGTGAACCAACGGCAGCCGATTCAGGTGCACCGCGCCACGGTGCCGACGCAGGACCCGGCGGACGTCCGTCGCACGGATCCGCCGGCGGGCTTCCGCGCGGAGGCGGTCCCCGAAGCCACGCTCCCCGAGGCGCCGCCGCGCAAGGTCGACTGGGTGATGCCGGCGCTGGTGGTGACCGGGATCGCGCTGGTCATCGCGATCGTCGCGGTGTTCCTCACGCGAATGTGATCCCCAACGAAGAACGGCACGCCTCCGAGGAAGCGCGCCGTCGTCGTGTCTTCAGTTGTGCCGAGGTCTACGAGCGGCGGCGCATCTTCTTCGCGTCGTGCTTCGCGCGCCCCTCGCGGTCGAGCTTCACGTTCTTCTTCGCGAGCTTGGCCTTCGCCTTCTTCGACTTCTTCAATTTCGCGTCGCGCTTGCCGCGAGCGTTCATCTCGTCCATCGACAGCTTGCCGTCGCCGTTCGAGTCGAGGCGAGCGAAGTGCTTCTTCGCGTTCATCGGCGTACCGCGCTGCATCTCCGCGTAGGACACGAAGCCGTCGGCGTTTGCGTCGAGCTTCATGAAGAGCTGCGACTTCGGGGCGATCTTCGGGAGCCCCTTCTTCTTCACGCGGACGATCTTCCGCCGGTCCTTCGTGGTCTTGGAGAGGACGTCCGGCTGCTCAGCGCGCGCCTCGATCGGTACCGGGAGCGTGGCGGGCGTGGGGAGTGACTCGGGTCGCGGCGCGAGCAGCGACGGTGAAGCGGCGGCGATGCTCGCGGCGCCGAAGATGCCGGTCACGATCAGGGTCGAGAGCTTCGTCTTGTTGTTCATGTGAATCCTCCTCTTTCTTTCGAGCCCACCATCGTGGCCTCGCTGGATATCAACGTCCGTTCGGTTCGCGCGTTCTTCGATTTTTGCGCGACGTGCATCACAGGACTCACCCGCAGTTGGGATCGCGGGGGTGCCCGAATTGGGAACGCGGGTTGGGAGTGGGAACGGGCCCTCCGGAGAGCGCGCGACGCTACGTGCGCGAGATCGTTCGAGTGCGACATGGGCACGGCGAAGTGGTCCTGCGTTTGCGAATGCCCTTCGACATGGTGCGAGTCACGACAGCAGGAGCTCATGGCGTCGGCGGAGCCGCGGATCCGGATCAGATCCCTTCGCGCAACACGACGATCGCCATTTCACACGACATCCCGAACGAAGAGGCGTTGGCGTTCGTCTCGATGCCGACCGCGGAGACGGCGCTCTACGCCAGCGCGCGGGTCTCGAACGATCCGATCGCGGCGCAGCTTCAGGCGCGTCTCACGTCGACCGGCAAGGAGCCCGGCGTGCCGACGGACGACGCCGTCACGTACAAACGCGTGGAGGGTGAAGCGTTCCGCACCAAGGACGGACGCACGGTCGACCCGACGGTCGCCGACGTCGACCAGGGCGGGCTCGGCGACTGTTACCTCATGGGCGCGATGGCCGCGGTCGCCAAGACCGACCCGAACCTCCTCAGGAACATGATCAGCAAGAACGACGACGGGACGTACACGGTGCGCCTCCGGGTGAAGGAGGGCGGCAAGTGGAAGACGGTGCCGGTCAACGTCACGCCGACGTTCCCGCACAACTCCGACGGCAAACACTCTTACGCCGACCCGACCCCCGGGAACCAGAACAACACGCTGTGGCCGGCGCTCATCGAGAAGGCCTACGCGCAGTACAAGGGCGGCTACGACAAGATCGAAGGCGGAAACTCCGGGCGCGCGATGGAGCTCATCACCGGGCGCAGCTCACGCAACACGAGCATCGGCTCCACCACGGACCCGAACGACATCTACGACAAGGTGAAGGCCGCGGAGCGCGGCGGGCACCCGATGACGCTCAGCACGAAGGACGGCGCGACCGACTACCCGGGCGACCACGCGTACGCCGTGCTCGGCGCGGTGGAGCGCGACGGCAAGAAGTACATCCGCATCTACAACCCGTGGGGCGTGAACGACGGATCTCGGAAGCTCGAAGACAGCATCTACGAGGTGCCGCTCGACAAACTCCGGGCGAACTTCGACAGCCTCAAGATCAACGACGCGTGATGGTGCTGATGATGACGATGGCGGCGACAGTGACGACGACTCAGCTACAGCAGCGTATCGACCAGGCGGAGCCCGGGGCGACGGTGCGTTTGGAGCCGAAGACCTACGTCGGGGCGATCGTGATTCGTCGTTCGATTCACATCGTCGGCGTGCCGGGAGAGACCGTGCTCGACGCGGCGAAGGAAGGTACGGCGATCCGCGTGGACGACGGCGAGGTGACCCTGGAGGGCCTCACGGTGGTCAACGGCCGCGGCCGCTACGGCGGCGCGCTCGCGATCGACAACGAAGCCCGCGTTCGGCTCCTCGACTGCGTCCTCAGCGGCAACCGCGCCAAACACCGCGGCGGCGGCGCGTACGTCGAACGCGGCGTGCTGCGCGCCGAGCGAACGACGTTCGCGGGCAACCGCGCCGAGCAAGGCGGCGGGGTGTTCGCGGGCGGCGACGCCAAGGTGACGATCGCGATGAGCTTCGCGCACGACAACCGCGCCGACGAAGGCGGGTTCGTCGCGGCGGCCGACTTCGCGCGGGTGGTGTTGCGTGGGGTGCAGGTCGCGAAGAACGCGGAGCCTCAGGTGCACGCGATCGAAGGCGGGATGACGAAGCCCTCGATCGAGCTGGTGACCGTTCAGTAGACGTCGGGTCTCGTGGCGTTCGTCGGGTGTTCGATCCCGACGATCTTGAACCCACGTTCGCGGCCGAGATCGTACATGTGTACGCGGGTCTCGGACGTGGGCAGCACCGAGCGCGTCTGGTGCACGAAGATGCGCATGATGCCGTAGCGTTTCGGGTCGTCGTCGGGCGCGCTCGCGTCGACGAGGTCCGCCGGCCGACGGTGGCCGATCGGGAGCGCCGCGCAGCTTCGGTGCGGGTGGTCGGAGTCCGGCCGGAACTGCAGCCAACCGAGCTCCTCGTCGGCGGCCTCCCCGCCCATGAAGCGCATCTTGTACGTCGCGACCGTGGAGCTGACGACGCCGTACTGAAGCGCGATGTCCTCGAAACACAGCGACTGCCGTTTGCTGTCCGCCTTGCGGCGAACGAGCTTGAAGTTCGTGAGCGGCGAGTACTTCGTCACGACGGACTCGATCAGCTTCAACTGACGTCCGCGCAGCACGCGGTACAGCTCGCGCTCCTGGCGCGGGTCCGGCAACTTGCCTTGCGCGATGATCGCGCGCAGGTGCTCCGGCGTGAACCGCGCGAGGACCCGGATCGCCCACATGAGGTCGCGCGGCTGACGTGCGTCGAAGGCGGGGTTCGGGTAGCCGGGCCGGTAGTCGACCGGGTCGAACTGCTCGACGTTGTAGTAACCGAAGATCTCCTCCGCGCTCACCTCGGAGCGGTTCCACGCGCGCGGGATCAGCCCGAACGTGATGAGGTCGAGGAACACGTGCTGGAAGTCGAAGTAGTACGACAGGCCGAGGCGGCGGCTGATCTGATCGTGCGGCCACCGGCTCCCGAACGAGTCACCCCAGTCGATGATGTAGTGCCGGATGAACTCGCGCTCGCCGTCCTTCGACCACACGTCGAGGGTGTTCTGCTCGCGTGAGTCGAAGTGGTTGATCCACGCCGCGAAGACGTACGACCCGCGCAGCTCGCGCCGGTCCTCGTGCGGGATGATGTCGTTCGGATCGTCGCCGCGCGTGCCTTGGTACGTGAACGGCCCGATCGGTCGCCCGGGGACGAACTGGCTCGCCGACGCCCTCAGACGCCCGTCCTTGAGGCGGAACGCCTTCGAGAGCGTCTTGTCGATGTCGGCGTCGGTGATCGGCTGCTTCTCGCCGAACTCGTTCTCCGCGGTCGCCTCCGGGTCGATCGCGAAGATCGTCTCGGGGAAGTAGACGACCTGGTTGCACGGCGTGAAGAACCCGGCCGTCCAGTAGAGCTTCGAACCGATCACGTCCGCCGACGTCGCGCGCGGCGGCTGCTGCGGGCCGTCGAACTTCAGCAGGTACCGCTGACCGTTCGGCGCCTTGATGAAGAACCCCGGGTTCGCGCCGTTCGGCTTCGCGCCGCTGACGATCCACTTGCCGTCCGCGGGGTCGAGCTTCGGCTGCCCGTTGCACGCACCGAGCGCGGCCTCCTCGGGCGTGACCGGATGCAGGCCGATGCGGTTCGTGAACCACGAGCTGTTCGGGACCTCGTCGAGCGCGTTGGCGTTGGCGGCTTCCTTGGCCAGCGGGAACGTCCACATCCGCGACAGCGGATAGAACGCCATCATGTCGGCGCCGTCGGCCATCAGCCCGGAGTAGTAGTCGGACGGCTTCTCGGGGACGTGGTTCTGGTCTTCGTCGATCCACAGCGGATCGGCGAGCGGGAAGCGACGCACGTCGGTCGCGCACGCGGCGAGGGACATCGAGAGGAGGACTGCGAGCTTCTTCATTTTCTCAGAACCCCTGCGTCAGGCCGAAGACGATGCGGTACGACTCGATGCGGAAGTCGCGCTCCGCCCGGGGCAGATCGGGTCGCGTCGGCAGACCGTCGAAACGATTCGAGCCCACCGCGAACATGAACGTGAGCGCGACGTCGCGGTCGAGGTTCGTCCGCAGCCCGATGCCCGAGTTGAGGTAGAGGCGCTTCAACGCGAAGCCCTGGAGTCGTTCGTCGAACACGTTGCCGACGCTCGAGAACACCTCCGCGTCGATCATCGACCACACCGGGTAGCGATAACTCAGCGTGCCGAACACCGCGCTGTCGCCCACGAAGCGCCGGGGCAGGAAGCCGCGCATCGACTCGAGCCCTCCGAGCGACGCGAGCTCCGTGAACGGCACCTCGGTGCCGCCCGTCTCTTCGACGATCTCCGTCGAAAGGCGCAGCGCCAACACGTGCCCGCGCTCGGTGAAGTCGTAGAAGACCGCCGTCTCGGCGCCCCAGCGGACGTAGTTGCGGCTCGTCGAGGAGGGGTCGAAGGCAAACGTCCCGAACAGCTCGAGGAGGTAGCCGGTTCCGCCCTTGAACTCGGTGTCGGGGTCGCGCGTGTCGATCTTGAGGCGCGCCTCCGACTCGAGGATCTCGTAGCTCCCCGCGTCGAAGCCGGGTGCGCTCATCCGCGAGGGGTCGTACGGCGGATCGATCGGGTCGTCGAGGAAGTCGACGTGTCTAAACGCCGTCCCGAACTGCAGCCGGGACAAGCCACCGAGCGACGCGAGGAAACGTCCGCCGACCTGCCAACGCGACCACTGGAACCGCACCTCGTCCTCCTTCGAAGTCGCCGACCCGACGCCGTAGAACGGTTGGTCGGGGCGGGTGTCGAAGAAGCCGGACAGCTCGACGCGACCGGTGTCTTCGTCGAGCACGAGGGTCTCGTTCGTCGCCGAGATGCGGAGCCACTTCGGCCCCCACGTTCCGATCGCCGCGTTGAACGTGTTGCCGCGGACGAAGAGGTCGCGGTGGAACGTCGTCAGCCCGACCGCGGGGCGGAGCCCGAAGTCCGCGAGGAACGTCGGGTACACGCCGGACTTGCCGTCGCGCCACGTGAAGATGCGCTCGACGCGTTTGATGACGTAGTGCTCCTCGATCTTCGTGAGCCCCTGCACGAGCGGGAAGCGAACCAGGTACTCGAACACGAGGTGCACCGGGAAGAAGACGACGCGCGGCAACCAGATCAACGCCTGTGCGGCGTTGGTGCCTTCGGGATCGCGACCGTCGTAGTTCGGGAGCGGGCGATCCTCGCCGGGCTTCGCAGAGACCGGAGGGAGCACCGGCTCGCGCGGCGGCAGCTTCGGAGTCCCCGTCAGATCCTTGCCCTCGACCAGCTCGTCGAGCGTCATCGAATCGGTGTTCTTGGCGACGACGGGCGGTGCCGCCCGCGTGACCTTCAAAGCTACCGCAGGGGGCGGCGGCGCGGCGGTCGACGACGTCGCGACGGAGGCCGTCGCCGTTTGACCGTACGCGGGGGCCACGCCGCAGAGGATGCCGATCGCGCCGAGAAGCGCGCACCAGGGCAGACGCACGCCGGGATGCTGCGCCGGGCTGGGTCGGCGGTCAAATGACGGTTCAGAAGAGGCTGAGTTGTTGCGGAGGCACGAGCGAATACACACGATGCCCACGCGCGCGGAGTGTCTCGCCAAACTCCTCGATGTGTCCCCCCACGAGGTAGATCTCGGAGGCGCCGGTCGCTTCGATGAACGCGAGGAGCTCCTCGTGGTCCGCGGAGTCCGACAGCGGAAACGCCGCATCGACACGGTGGCGATGGACGAAGGCCTCGTCGAGTGCGCGCCCGGTGACCAACGCCGTCTGGTACTTGCGGAGGCGCCGGATGGAGGCGTGGCGCCGGAGTATCGGCGGGAACAGGACGACTTCGTCGCGCGCCGGGGAGCCCTGGAAGCGACGCGAGCCGGGGAAGTCGATGCCGTGCTCCTTGTAGATCTTCGCGACGTCGTAGATCGAACGGTGCACGCGGAGGCGATGCCCGGCCTTGCCGAGGATCTGCATGAGCTCCTGCGCGGTGCCGATCTGGTTCGCGATGAGGACGGGCGTCGCGCGGTCTTCGAGGCAGTCGGCGACGAACTTCTCGATGTTCGCGATGACCTCCTCGCGTGGTGGGAACCGATACGCCGGCAGTCCGTACGTCGCGGGGATCGCGAGGACGTCGCAGGGGATCGGCTCCGCGGCCTCGGCCGTCGCGGTGACGCGCGTGTTGATGTCACTCGTGTAGACGATTCGCCGGTCGTCGCGCGTGATGAGGAGCTGCGCCGAACCGAGGACGTGACCCGCCGGATGCATCTCGAGCGTCAGCGGTCCGAGCGTGAAGCTGCGCCGGTAGGGCGACGTGAGTGAGTCGATCTTCCCCGTACCGCGGGTGAGGATTCGCACCGTCTGATCCGTCGCGAGGATGCGGCGGTTCTTCCCGATGTAGTCCGCGTGCGCGTGCGAGATGAAACACAGGTCGTGGCGGCGGTCGGCGTCGCACCAGAGGATCGAATCCGCGAGGTGTACTCCACCGTTGTGCTCGAACTCGCGGAACGGCTCGTCGAAGTAGAGGCTCTCGCGTTTGGACTGCGTCGTCGGCGGTGCCGGCGGATCCTCGGGTGGCGGCGTAGGCGGACGCGGCTCCGCCGGCCGCTCGGCGCGGGCCGGGCGGGGCGCGAAGAGGTCGCCCGTCTGGGGCGCCGTGTTGCGTTTGCGAGCCACGCCTTTCCAGGATCCTGCGGATCCGGCGCAAAAGGCAAGAAAACGCAACCTGTGGGCGTCGTCGCACCGGCCGGCCACGAGATGTGGAGGCTCCGGGCGGCCCCGGGCATGATGGCGGCGTGAAGCGCGCCGTCGCCCTCGCCGCCCTGGCCCTCGCCCTCCCCCGCGAAGCGCGGCCCTGCGCCCCGGCGCCCCCGCCCGAGGTCGAGGTCGCCATCGTCGAGGAGGAGGCCCTGATCGTCTGGGATCCGGCCGCGAAGCAGCAGCACTTCGTCCGGCGCGCGCGCTTCGACACCGGGGCGGCGTCGTTCGGGTTCCTCGTGCCCTCGCCGTCGGTGCCCGACCTGGCCGCGGTCGACGATTCGGTCTTCGACGAACTGGCGCGGGCGATCGAGCCCGAGACGGTCGTCAAGACGGGCCCGAAGCTCTTCCCCTTCTCGCTGGTGCTCGCGCCGTTCACGATGTTCCTCGGGCGCTCGGCCGAGAAGTCGATCGCGGGTGCGCCACGGGTCGCCGTCCTGAAGACCCAGCGCGTCGGCGGCTACGACGCCGTGGTGCTCGCCGCCGACGACCCGGCGGCGCTCGCGGACTGGCTCGACGCGCGTGGGTTCGCGAAGACCGACGACCTCGAAGCGTGGCTCACGGCCTACGTCGACAAGAAGTGGAAGCTCACCGCGTTCACGATCGCGAAGAACGCGGACGGCTCGAGCGTCTCGACCTCCGCGGTGCGCATGACGTTCGCGACGGACGAGCCGTTCTATCCGTACCGCGAACCCGCGTCCCAACGCTCCGACTCGATGACCGGCCCTCGCGCGCTGCGGGTGTTCCTCGTCGCGCCCGCTCCGATGCGCGGGATGTTGGCCGGCAAGGCGTGGCCGGGGGAGACGGTCTACCGCGCGCCGCACGGCCTCGGCGAAGTCGCGGGCGTGAAGGTCGCGGCCGACGCGTGGCTGCACGCGTGGGTGGATCGAAGCGCGCCGCGGAACGGCGTCGACGACGTGTTCTTCGCGCCTCACCGTGACGCGCCGATCCTGAAACCACCGCCCGACGTCGTGGACGATCGCACGACGATCCCGATCCCTGTGGACGTGCTGCTGCTGATCGGGTTGTTCGTCTGGTGGCGCCGGAGGAAGCGGGCGAAGTGATGCGCGCCCTCCCCTGGCTGCTCGTCGCGATCGTCACGGTCGCGATGTCCAGCGGCCTCGCGGACGTCCCCGGGTGGCTCGCGCCGGACGACTACGCGCCGACGTCGGGTGCGTGCGTGGCCGTGATGCGACCGCTGCCCGGGATCGTCGACCTCGTCGGTCTCGGCGGGCTGCTGGTCCTCGCGTTCCTCGGCATCACTCGCGGCGGACCGATCCTCGCTCCGCTCGCGGCGTTCTCGATCGCGTCGACCGTCGTCGTGGTCGCGGTGCTCGCCAACGCGGACGGCAAGGCGCGCATCGAGCGCGCGTCGATGACGGCGCTGGACGACGGGCTGAACCGCGGCGTCACGGCGGAGGTCGCGCTGCGTACCGTGGCCGAGGCCAACCTCGCGATCGCGGCGCGCGACGACACCTATCGCTCCCAGCTTCAGGCGGCGATGAACGCGACGGTGACGCCGGCGCTGTTCGAGATCGACTCGACGTACCGGTGTGTCTTCCGCCGCGTCGCTGCCGGGCGCTTCGCGCGCTCCTTCGACCTCGTCGACGGCCCCACGAAGTACGAGGTGCACGTCGCGACGGAGAGTGGTCGCGTGATCGAGGCGAAGCACCACCGCTATGTCGACGCGGAGCGCGGCGCGCACAACCGGATCGTGACGGACCTCCTCGACTGAGCTCAGGCGGCGCGCACCGACGAAAACGCGACGCGATCGCGGCCGCTGCGTTTGGCGTCGTAGAGCGCTTCGTCCGCTTCGGCGATCAACCGCGCGGCGTCGGCCTGAAGCGATGCGACTCCGATGGAGGCCGTCACGCGACCAACCTCCTCGAAGTCTTCGCGACCGATGCGAACGCGGATTCGTTCGGCGAGCTCGAGCGCACCGTCCAGCTCCGTGTTGGGGAGGAGCACGCCTATCTCTTCACCGCCGAGCCGGCCGACGAGATCGACCTCACGCACGCTCGCCCGAAGTCGCGCTGCGGCTTCGACCAACACGGCGTCACCGCGAGGGTGACCGAACCCATCGTTGATTCGTTTGAAGTGATCGATGTCGAGCATGAGTAGACACAACGGCTGGCGATACCGCGTCGCGCTCGCAACGGCCTCGTCGAGTCGCCGCAGGAAGGAACGGCGGTTCGCCAACTTCGTGAGGTCGTCGGTCGTCGCGAGCCGCTCCAGCTCCGAGTTCTGGTGCGCGAGTCGCTTCGACATCGCGAGCAGTTCGTCGTTCTGGCGTCGAAGCTCGTGCTCATAACGCGACAGCCTCAGTCCCAACTCGACCTTGAGGATGATCTCATCCGTGTTGCAGGGCTTGAGCAGGTAGTCGTACGCGCCGTGTTGCATCGCGTTGAGCGCGTCCTCCACGGACGCGTACGCCGTCATGATCGCCACCGGCACATCGGGACGCCGACGCTGCGTCTCCAGCAAGAGGTCCAACCCGGAGGGCCCCGGCATCTGCATGTCCGTCAGGAGGAGATCGATGCTGTCGACGAGATCGATCGCTTCGGCGTAGCACGACGCGACGCAGGTCTCGTACCCACTGAACTCGAGCGCCCGGGCGATCGAACGAGCGACGGTGGGTTCGTCGTCGACGATCAACAGACGCGTCCGCCGACCCGCGTCGACTCGAATCGCCTCCCCGCTCGTCATCACTTCCAACACGGATCCCAGAGGCGCAAACGTTGCGGTAGCCCATCCACACCACCGCGTTGGCACCATCGCTGCGCGGTGGTACGACGGTGCGGATGAAGGCCAACGCGGCCGACACCACTCCTTCGAACCCATCGGCCCGGTCGGCGAGAACATGAGTATCGCGAGGCGTTTTGGGCTCGCGAGTGCCTGCCTCGTCTTCGTTTCGATCGCCGCAACCGTCGTCTTGGTCGGCGTTCGACTCGAAGCATCGCTGCTGCCCATCGCGACCCGTTCGATGCACCGCCGCACCGATCGACTCGCCGCGATGCTCACGCAGCACTTGGACGCGGCGAAGTCCGAGATCGTCGAGCTTCGGACGAGCCCGCTCGTTGCGGAGCTCCTCGCGTCCGCATCCCAGGACGATACAGTGGAGACACGGCTGACCGCCCACCTGGTGTCGGTGGTGGCCAGCCACCCGGCGATCCTCCAGCTACGGGTGCTCGATCACCCGACCGGCCACGAGCGCATCCGCGTGGAGCGCAGCCCGCGAGGACCGCCGCGCGTGGTCCCACGTGAGGACCTTCAAACGAAGGCACACCGCCCCTACTTTCAACGCGCCGCCGCGCTCGAGGGCGACGAGCTCTTCGTCTCGAAGATCGAGCTCAACCAGGAGCACCACCGCATCGAGGTCCCGTACCGACCAACGCTGAGAATCGCCGGCCCCGTCGGAGCGGACGGCGGAGCACGCGCCATCCTCGTGCTCAACCTGGACATGACCAACATCTTTGCGGACATGACCGCCGCGTCGGCGGAGGGCGCCGTCTACCTGATCGACGCACGCGGGGATTTCCTGCTGCACCCCGACGCGGAGCACACGTTCGCGACGGAGCTGGGGCACGAACACCGAGCCGGGGAGGAGCTCCCGTTTCTCGAGACCGCGCTGGCTTCTCATTCCCCGCAGACGATCCAGCTCGACGCGCTCGTCTATGCAACGCGGCCGTGGGAACGCAACGCGGAGCGGCTCGTGTTCGTCGAGTCGACGCCCCTGTCGGACCTCCGCGGCCCCATCGATCGCGCCGTCCAAACGGTCTGGGTCGTCGGGCTGGTCACGATCTTGGTGGGTTTGCTGCTCTCTGCATTTATTGCACGCTCACTCACCCAACCCCTGGAACGATTGACTACCGCTGTCGCCGCGCTCGAAGCATCGGACGGCGCGCCGGGCCCGTCGCTCCCGAAACACGGGGGTCGAGAGGTCATCACCCTCGCGAGCGCGTTCGAAACCATGCGCACGACGATTCTCGATCGCAATGCACGCCTCGCAAAGCAGAGCGCGCAGTTCCGGCTCGTCGTGGACCGCTCCCCCAACGGCAAGCTGGTCACTACCCGCGACGGAACGATCGTGCACACCAACCCTGCGGCGTTGGCGATCTTCGGTGCGAAGGACGGCGACTTGATCGGCGCGTCCGTACGTACCCTTCTCCCGGACATCGAAGACGCCGACTCCGAGGTCGACGCGGACGCAGGATCCGAGCGGTGCCTCGGTCGACATCGCGACGGCCACGAGATTCCGCTCCAGGTCGTCCGGACCCGACTCGCAGCGGAGACCGAATGGTATACGCTCGTCTCCGTGGTCGACGTGACGGAGATCGAGCGTTCGGCTGCGTGGTTCGCTCGCATCATCGAGGCGACGCCGAACCCGATGGTGATCGTCGATCGCGAGGGCGTCATCACGCTCACGAATCAAGCCGCGGACGATCTCTTCGCGTACGACGAGGGCGAGCTCCTCGGGCAGCACGTCAACGGGCTCGTCCCCGCCCACGTGCGCGGCGAACACGGCGACCACATCCGCTCGTTCAACGCTGCCCCTTCGAAGCGACCGATGGGCAAGGGCCGCGAGTTGCGCGCCGTCCGCCGCGACGGCAGCGAGGTCACCGTCGAAGTCGGGCTCACGCCGATCGACGGTCCGTCGGGTTTGTCGACGATTGCGTCGATCACCGACCTCACCGAACGCATCACGCGCGAGCAAGAGCTGGAGCGAAGCAACGCCGAGCTCGCGCAGTTCGCGTACGTGGCGTCGCACGACCTTCAGGAACCACTCCGCATGGTCGCGAACTACTCGGAGCTCCTCGCGCGCCGCTACGAAGGGCAACTCGACGAGCGCGCGGACAAGTACATTCGCTACGCGGTCGACGGTACGCGGCGCATGCAGGCGCTCGTTCACGCGCTGCTCGAGTACTCACGCGTCGGCTCCCAAGGTCGTCCGTTCGAACCGGTCGACCTCGGCGTGCTCATGGAACGCGTCGTTCGATCCTTCGCGAGCACGCTCCACACGACGGGCGGCGAAGTCACGTACGACATTCTCCCCACCGTCGAGGGGGATCCGGTGCAGCTCGCGCAGCTCTTCCAGAACCTGATCCAGAACGCGATCAAGTTCCACGGGGAGGCGGCGCCGCGCGTCCGTATCGAGGCCTGCGCCGAAGGGAGCGCGTGGCGCGTCGCGGTCATCGACCACGGCATCGGTATCGATCCGGAGCAGGCGGAGCGCGTTTTTCAGATGTTCCAGCGGCTCCACCCGATCGGTACCTACGAGGGCAGCGGCATGGGGCTCGCGATCACGAAGCGCATCGTCGAGCGTCACGGAGGCCGAATCTGGTTCGAGGCGACGCCGGGCGGCGGCACCACGTTCTTCGTGACGCTGCAGAGCGCGGAGGTGTCGGCATGAACCAACTCCGTCGCATCCTCCTCGTCGAAGACAACCCGGGAGACGTCGACCTCACGCAAGAGACACTCCGCGACGGTGACGCCACACTCGCGTTCTCGATCGCGATCGACGGCATCGATGCGATCGCGAAGCTCGAAGCGAGCGCCAACGACGCCCAGGAGGCGTTTGATCTCGTGCTCCTCGATCTCAACCTCCCCCGTAAGTCCGGGCACGACGTCCTCGCGCACCTTCGAGCGCACCCGACGCTCGCGCGGCTGCCCGTCGTCGTGCTGACCTCGTCGGACGCGGCGCCGGACATCGCGGAGAGTTACGCGTTGGGGGCCAACTGCTACGTCACGAAGCCGGTCGGGCTCGAACAGTTCGAAGCCGCCGTTCGCTCGATCCAGTCGTTCTGGCTCGGCGTCGCGAGGCTCCCGTGAGGCGCTTCGAGAGCAAGGTCCCTCGCCTCCTCATCGTCGAAGACAACCCCGGCGACGCCGACTACATCGTCAGCCTGTTGGAGGAGGACGCCCCGGACATCGAGCTCCCCATCTTCCGTGCGGAGACGATGAAGGCCGCTCACGCGGTTCTGGCAGACGAGGCGGTCGACGCCATCATCCTCGACCTTCGCCTCCCGGACTGCGTGGGCATCGAGTGTGTTCGGGCGATACGCAGAGTCGCCGCGAACACCCCGATCCTCGTGTTGACCGCGCTCGAGGACGAGGCGCTCGCACTCGCGTGCCTGACGGAGGGCGCTCAGGACTACATCTCCAAGAACGACGTCGGGATCGAGAACCTGACGCGGGCGCTCGGTTTCGCGATGGCCCGGATGGGTGAGTCGAGCGCACGGAAGCGTGAGGAGCGTGTGCGTTCACTCATGGGTTCGCTCGTCGGCAGCACGGCAGACGCCATCCTGAGTACGAGCGTCGACGGGATCGTCACGAGCTGGAACCTCGCCGCCGAGAGCTTCTTCGACATCCCCAGCGCGACCGCCGTGGGCAAACCCATCGAAGAGCTCGCGTCGGAGCGCGCCGAGGTGGTGGGCCTTCGTGAGGTCGCAGCTGCGGCCCAACGTCTCAACGGATCGACGGTCGTCAAGGACGTCATTCAGATCGCGCGACGCTCCGAGGAGATCACCGCCTCCGTCGCGGTGACTCCGCTGCGCGATGAACACGGCAAGGTCCACGGACGCACCATCGTTTGCCGGGACATCACCGAGCTGGAACGGCGCGGTCGCGAGGTGCGACGACGCAACGCCGAGCTCGTCGACCGAGAGCAGCGAATGCGCGCGCTGACGAAGCGCCTCAACGAGATCCGCGAGGAAGAGCAGACCCGCCTCTCGCGCGAGGTCCACGATCACCTCGGTCAGATGCTCACGGCGATCAAGATGGACCTCAAGTGGATCGAGCGGCACCTCCGCGGCTCCAAGATCCCGAGCGAGGTCGATGTCCGACTGCACGAGACGTCGGCGCTCACCGACGAGATGGCGGAAGCCGTGCGCGGAATCGCGGCGCGCCTTCGCCCCGCGGCGCTCGACTCCTTTGGTCTGGCCGCCGCCGTGCGCGACGAAGCGAGGCGTTTCGAGAGTCGCGCGCGAACGAAGGTCAGCCTCGAGATCGCAGAGCTCGGTCGTCCACGAAACAAGATCGAGACGGAGCTGTTCCGCGTCCTTCAGGAGCTCCTCACGAACGTCGCCCGACACGCGGTGGCCAAGAACGTGTACGTCACGCTGAAGCGGCGTGATGACGAGCTCGAGCTCGTCGTTGCCGACGACGGCGTCGGGATCGACGAAGCCCTGATCGACTCACCTCGTTCACTCGGCCTCCTCGGCGTAAGGGAGCGGGCCGAAGGCCTGGGCGGCACGGCATCCATCGATCGATCCCAACCCACGGGCACTCGCGTTCGGGTGACCGTGCCCTGGCAGGACAGGAGCTGACGATGCGCTACGTGCTCGTGGCCGACGACCACGCGATTACGCGCCGAGGTGTGCGCGAGACGATCGCGGACGCGTTCGAAGACATCGAGGTCCACGAAGCGGAAGACGAGACCGGGGTGCTCGCGGTGCTCGACGCCCATGCGTGGACCTGCATCATCCTCGACATCATGATGCCGGGCCGCGGAATCGTGGAGCTCATCGGGACGATTCGAAGCCGCTACGAAGAGGTCCCGATCCTCGTGCTGACCGCGCTGACCGAGGTCGAGTACGTGGTGCAGACGCTCCAGGCCGGAGCGAACGGGATCCTCCACAAACACCGCGCGGCCGAAGACCTGGTCGAGGCCTTCGAGCAGGCGTCGAGCGGCGGTAAGTATCTGCACCCGGAGACCGCCAACGCCGTGGCCAAGTCGATCGGCCAGCCGCCACCGAGCCTCCCGCACGAGTCACTCTCCCCCCGAGAGCTCGACATCTTTCGGCGCATCGCGCTGGGCGGGGCGCTCAAGGAGATCGCGGCGGAGCTCTCGTTGAGCGAGAAGACCGTAGCCACGTACCTGGCCCGCATCCGCGAGAAGACCGGGCTGAGCTCCTACGTCGATATCGCGCGTTATGCGCTCCAGAACGGCGTCGTCGAGTGACACTGCGGACACGCGCGTCGGCAATTTCCTGACAGAGAATCGGCACCTTCGCGACTCCCGAGATCCCCCGATAGCGTCGACACTCTCGACGTGGCCGGGCTGAACAACCGGGGGAACGAAGAAACCCAGACGGCGGAGATCCTGCTCGTCGAGAGCGTCGCCCACGACCGTGCGAGCGTCGAGCAGACGTGCCGTGAGGCCTTCACCTCCTGGCAAATCACGAGCGTGGAGACCCTCGCCGAGGCCATCACGGCCCTGGTGGACCGCCGCTTCGAGCTGGTGCTCCTCGGTCTCGAGCTGCCCGATTCGAGCGGCCTCGACACGTTCGCGCGCCTCCACACGTGCGCCCCGCAGGTGCCGGTCCTCGTGCTGGTGAGCTCACCACGCGACGAAGCCTTGGGCCGCGACGCGGTCGAGCGTGGCGCACAAGACTACGTGCCGAAGGCGCCCTTGGATGCCTCGCTGCTGTCGCGCGCGATCCGCTACGCGCTCGAGCGCGCGCGTCTGCAGCGCGAGCTGGAGCAGACGCGAGAGCGCGAGCGACGCGACGAGGAGATCGCCGGGATCGAAGAGCTCTCGAGGGATCCAGGCACGGCGGTCACCGCGCAGCTCTACGCCGCGGGGCGGCTCCGGGACACCGCGCCGGAGGCCTTCGAGCGGGCGATCGAGGACTATGCGCGAATCCTCGAGATGGCCCTCGAGCATCGCGTCCACAAAGAGACCACCGAGTATCACGGAGCAGTACTGGAGCTCTCGGACCGCCTTGGCTTCGTGCGGAGCAGCCCCCGAGACGTCATCGAAATTCACACGCTCGCGGTGCGTTCGCTGATCGCGAACTGCACGGCGGCACGGGCTACGGCGTACGTCGAGGAGGCTCGTCTAGTCCTCCTAGAGCTCATGGGCGATCTCGTCTCGTTCTACCGAACTCGAGTCACCCGAACCATGGGGGTTGGTTCATGAATCGGTTCATCTTGAAACTCTATATCACCGGTAATACGCCGCGTTCCGAACGAGCGATCGAAAACCTCGAGCGCATTTGTCGCGTCGAGCTCGAAGGTAAGTACGAGATGCAGGTCTTCGACATCATCGAACGGCCGCAGCTCGCGGAGGACGAGCGGATCCTCGCGACGCCGACGCTCATCAAGTCGCTCCCGCTACCCCTGCGACGAATCATCGGCGACCTATCGGACACCGAGAAGGTCCTGCTGGGCCTGGACCTTCAGCCGAGCCCGACGGGCGGATACGAGGAGCGCTCATGAAATCTTCCACCATCGATCGTGCCCCCGTTCAGAAGCTCGAGACCGGCATCCCCGGCCTCGACCTGATCACCGAAGGAGGGCTGCCGGAAGTACGAACCACTCTGGTGGCCGGGACCGCAGGTAGCGCGAAGACCATCTTCGCGGCGCAGTTCCTCGCGGAGGGCGTCAAGCGCGGAGAACCCGGCGTGTTCGTCACCTTCGAGGAGCCCCCGGGCGACATTCGTCGCAACATGTTGGGGCTCGACTGGGACATCCCGAGCTGGGAGGCGGAGGGCATGTGGGCCTTCGTCGATGCATCACCTCAACCCGAGGAGATCGTCGTGACGGGTGCCTACGACCTCGGGGCGCTGATGACGCGCATCGAGCATGCGGTTCGCCGCACGAACGCCAAGCGCGTGTCGCTCGACTCACTCGGCGCCATCTTCACGCAGTTCTCGGATGCCGCAATCGTTCGTCGTGAGCTCTTCCGAATCGCGAGTGCACTCAAGCAGCTCGGCGTCACGTCCGTGATGACTGCGGAGCGGCGGGATGAGTACGGAGACATCAGTCGCTTCGGCGTCGAGGAGTTCGTCGCGGACAACGTGGTCGTCCTTCGCAACATCCTCGAGGACGAGAAGCGACGGCGAACGATCGAGACGCTCAAGTTTCGCGGAACGCCTCACCAAAAAGGTGAGTATCCGTTCACGGTGATTCCGCAGGAAGGCATCGTCGTCATCCCCCTCTCGGCCATGGAGCTGAAGCAGGGTTCCTCGAACATTCGCATCCAGTCCGGAAACGACGAGCTCGACAAGATGTGCGGCGGCGGTTTCTTTCGCGACTCGATCATCCTCGTCACCGGCGCGACCGGCTGCGGCAAGACGTTGATGTGCACGGAGTTCATCGAGGGAGGTGCCGCGAAGGGTGAGCGCTGCCTGCTCTTTGCGTTCGAAGAGAGTCGCGATCAGCTCTTCCGCAACGCGACCGGGTGGGGCGTCGACTTCGAGCAGATGGAACGCGACGGGCTCCTCGAGGTCGTCTGTCTGTACCCGGAAGCGATGGGGCTCGAGGACCACCTCATCCGCATCAAGAAGACGATCGACAAGTTCAAGCCGAACCGCATCGCCGTGGACAGCCTCTCCGCGCTGGAGCGTGTCTCTTCGCTCAAGGGCTATCGCGAGTTCGTCATCGGGATCACGTCGTTCATCAAACACAAGGAGATCGGCGGGCTCTTCACCGCCACGACGCCCACGTTGCTCGGCGGGAGCTCGGTCACCGAAGCGCACATCTCGACCATCACGGACTCCATCATCCTGCTGCGGTACGTGGAGATGCTCGGGGAGATGCGTCGCGGGCTCACCGTCCTGAAGATGCGTGGCTCGATGCACGACAAGGACATCCGAGAGTTCACGATCGACGGAGAGGGCATGCACATCGGCAAGCCGTTCCGGAACATCTCCGGGATCCTCTCTGGCTTCCCGCAACAGGTCGCACTCGACGAGCTGACGCGGATCGGCGGACTCTTCAACCCGGAGGAGTAGTCGTGAACCTCCACGTTCTCCTCGTCGAGGACAACCCGGGTGACGCCGACCTGGCGCGGGAGTGGCTCGACGAGTCGCCAGCCGCCGTCGTCGACATGTGTGTCAGTCAAACGCTCGCGGACGCCACCGAGCAGCTGAAACGCTCGATGTTCGACGCGGTCCTCCTCGACCTCGACCTCCCCGACTCGCGCGGTGTCGACACACTCCGACGGGTTCGCGCCGCCGCACAGGACGTGCCCGTGGTCGTCGTCTCGGGTGCCGCAAGGACCGACCTGCGCGACGAGCTCCGGGCCGAGGGTGCCGCCGAGGTCCTGTCCAAAGAGGAGGCGAACAGCTGGCTGTTCTCGCGGTGTGTCTTGTACGTGGTGGAACGCAACCGCGCCGAAGCGCGTCACGCCGAGATCGCCGCGCTGCTCGAAACCACACCCGATGCGATCTTGGTCGTGGGTACCGACAAGACGGTCCGCTACGTCAACCAGGCCGCGGTGGATCTATTCGGAGTCGAGCGTTGCGCGCTCCTCGGAGAGACGATGGCCTTCTCGGTGAAGGACCGCACCACCACCGAGGTCGGGGTCCCGCGACGCGACGGCGAGCGGGTGTGTGAGATGCGCGTCGTACCCATGACGTGGAAGTCGGAGCCCGCTTCGCTCGCTTCCCTCCGCGACGTCACGGAGGCCCGGAAGGCGACGGAGCTCCGGCGGCGAGCCAACGAGCTGGAGGCCGAGAACCACCGCATGCACGAGATCAACCGCCTGAAGAGTGAGTTCCTGGCCAACATGTCTCATGAGCTTCGGACGCCGCTGAATGCGGTGATCGGATTTTCGCAGCTGCTTCACAGCGGCAAGGTCGCGCCGGACGCGCCCGAATACCGTGAGTTCCTCGGGGACATTCTCTCGAGCGGCCGACACCTTCTGCGACTGATCAACGACATCCTCGACCTGGCCAAAGTCGAGGCTGGCCGAATGGAGTTCCATCCGGAGGAGCTCGACCTGCGGGACGCAATCAGAGAAGTCGTCATGATCCTCCGCTCGTCCGAGACCGAACGACGCGTGCGCGTCCGGACGGAGCTCTCGGATGAGGTGCCTCGCGTCTACGTCGACGCAGTACGCCTCACGCAGGTGCTCTACAACTTCCTCTCCAACGCCCTGAAGTTCGCCGCGCGCGAAGGACAAGTGATCGTGCGCAGCCTCCCCGAAGGACCGGACGCGTTTCGCATCGAGGTCGAAGACGACGGCGACGGTATCGACCCCAAGGACCTGGGAAGACTCTTCACCGAGTTCCAGCAGATTGGTGCGGGACGATCACGGCGGCGCCAGGGCACGGGCCTCGGGCTCGCCTTCACGAAACGAATCGTAGAGGCGCAAGGGGGACACGTGGGTGTACGGCCGAACCCCGACCGAGGTTGCACCTTCTTTGCCGTCTTCCCGCGACGCGTCGAGTCGTCGGTCCTCGAGGTGCTCTGAAGTGAGTACGCCCTACATCCTCGTCGTCGACGACAACCCTGCCAACCTGAAGCTGGTGGCCTACCTCTTGAAGCTCGGTGGGTACGATGTCGGCGGAGCCACCGACGCACGTGAGACCAAGCGGATGATCGCCGCGCGGAGGCCTGATCTGCTGCTGCTAGATTTGCAGCTACCGGACGCGGACGGGCTCGAGTTGGCGCGTCAACTCAAGTCGGATCCCGCCACCGAAGACATCGTCGTCGTTGCGGTCACGGCGCGAGCGATGAAAGGTGATCGAAACCGTGCGCTCGCCGCCGGGTGCGATGGGTATGTATCGAAGCCGATCGACACGAACACCTTTCTGGACGTCGTCGGGGAGTTCCTCGACTGTGTTTCACCCCGACAGGAAATGAGATGAGCCTCACCGAAGACTCCAACCGAGGCGATGCTCGAGAGATCCTCTGCATCGACGACAGCTCGACCACCCGCAAGCTCGTTGCGTTCGCGCTCGCGGAGCAGGGCTACCACATCTTGGAGGCTCCCGACGGCGCGACCGGCCTGAGTCTCATGGAGCAACACCAACCTCGCCTCGTGCTCCTCGATCTCATCCTCCCCGACTTCGATGGATTCGAGCTCGTCGCACCGCTGCGTTCGAAGGGCGGCGCGGACACCACGATCATCGCGTTCTCGAGCATGATTTCGAACTTCGAGGAGGGGCGCCTGGCGGCGGCCGGCTTCGACGACGTCGTGGGCAAGCCGGTCGATCCAGGACGGCTCGCATCGATCGTCGATGCTCGCTTGCGGGGGAACGTGGACGGCTGCCCCTTCGGGGCGGGCAAGACGGTCCTCGTCGTCGACGACGACCCACTTCAACTGAAGCTCCTCAGGATCAGCATGGAGCAAGTCGGCTTCGACGTGCTCACCGCGAGCGACGGCGCCGAGGGCCTCTCGATCGTGCGGAACCGCGATGTCGACGCCGTGGTCGCGGACGTGATGATGCCGCGCTGTGATGGGTTCGAGATGGCCTACGCCATCCGGTCGAGCGACGCTCACCGCAAGATACCGGTGCTGCTGGTGACTTCGAGCTACACCGCAGATGCGGATCGCGAGCTCGCCAAGAACTCGGGAGCCGTCGACCTCGTCGTGAGGACGCCCTCGTTGTCGCAGGTGCTACGCGCGCTCGAGGACGCCTTGCGGTCACCCCCGCCGAATGTGACGCCGTCGCAGTCATCGCTCGATCAAGACCGACTCCACCGCGTCGTGAGCCAGCTGGAGCGGCAGGTCCTCTTGAACAGCCACCTGTCGCAGCGGTGCACGACCCTCTCCGCGGAGCTGGCCATCCTCTCGAACGTTTCGGAGTTGGTCCTCGGCCAGCGGGGGCTCGACGTCGCGCTCGACGAGGCGCTCGCCGCGTGCTTCGACGCCGGGAGCATCTCGCTGGGTGCGCTCTATCTACGCGAAGGAGACGCGCTGTCGGTTCGTTCCATCGTGGGCGCCCGTGAATGGGACGCCGACGAATGTGACACGCTGTTCGGACACCCCGAGCTCGTGGAACGGTGCTTTCGCACGGGGCAGTCCATTCAACTCCCCTCCGAGGACATCGATCCGGCGGTCGCCGAGGACGTGCTCGGCCGCAGCGAAACATGTAGCGCTCTACTCATCCCCCTCACTTACGTGGGCGAGGCCTTGGGTGTGCTCGCGATGTTTTCGCGGACCAGCGAGCTCTCGGGATCGACGTGGTCCTCGTTTACGCGCGCAATTGCCAACCAGATCGCCCAAGTCCTGGCGCTCGGGGCGGCGTTCGAGGAGCGAAAGCGTGCGGAGAAGGTCGCGCGCGAGCGCACCGCCTTCTTGGACGCGGTGCTCGAGTACGCCCCGGACATCGTGGTCTTCGTGGATCGCGAGGGGCTCGTTCGCTACGTGTCGCGGACCTCCGCGCCGGACGAAGTCATCGTGAAGGACGGTGATCTGCTCGGACTGAAGGTGGGGCACGAGGCGGCCGAGATGCGAGAACGCCTGCAGGCCGTGGTGGAGACCGGCGAGGCTCAGTCTTGGGAAGAGGCGTACGCCCGAGACGACGGCGAGGAAGTCATCTACTGGATCAAGATGGCGCCCGTTGCGCAGGAGGACTCACGAGCCGGAGTGGTCGTCATTGCGCGCGACGTGACCGAGAAGAAGGCCACCGACGCTAAACTCATCGTTGCGGATCGAATGGCTTCGGTCGGACTGCTGGCGGCGGGCGTCGCCCACGAGATCAACAACCCGATGCAGGCGCTCATCGTAAACATCGAGCTCGCCGTCGGTGAGCTCGAGCGGATATCGGAGCAAGCACCGGTGTCCCCGGAGATCGTCGAGGCCCTCGTCGACGCCCGTGACGCGGGCGATCGGATTCGCACCATCGTTCGGGACCTGAAGGTGTTCTCGAGGGTCGAGAAGGAACGACGCGAGCCGGTCGACATCCCTCGTCTCCTCGACTCGACGCTGCGTGTCGCGCGCAACGAGGTGCGGCAGCGCGCGCGCGTGGTCACACGATACGACGGCGTGCCGCCGGCCTATGGGAACGAGGCGCGACTGAGTCAGGTCTTCTTGAACCTCGTCATCAACGCAGCTCATGCCATCCCGCGCGGTCACTACGAGGAGAACGCGATCACGGTATCGGCGTTCGAGCAGGACGAGCGTCTCATCGTGGAGGTCACCGACACGGGAGAAGGTATTCCGGAGTCGGTTCGAAAGCGGATCTTCACGCCCTTCTTCACGACGAAACCCTCAGGTGTGGGAACGGGGCTCGGCCTCTCCATCTGCCAACGCATCGTCAAGTCGTTGGACGGGGAGCTGACGTTCGAAAGTGAGTTGGGGCGCGGGACGACGTTCCGGGTCAAACTTCCGCTCGCGCCCTCCGCCGAGACACCGACGTCGGAGCCGGAGCCCGTCGTGGCGCAGGCGCGCCGAGGCAAAGTGCTGGTCGTCGACGACGAGCCGATCGTGCTTCGCTCCGCCGAACGCGCGCTCGCGATGGGTCACAGTGTGGTGGGGGCTCTGGACGCCAAGACGGCGTTGGTTCGACTGGAGGAGGACGGTCCGTTCGACGTGTTGATCTGCGACCTCATGATGCCCGGCACGAACGGCGTCGAGCTGTTCGAAGAGGTGCAGCGCCGCTACCCCGAGTTGGCCGAGCGGACGATCTTCCTCACGGGAGGGATCTTCACGCCGTGGGTTCAGACGTTCCTGCGCTCCGTCCCTCACCACCGGCTGGAGAAGCCGTACGACGTCCAGGTCCTCCGCGTGCTCGTGGATAGCCTCATTGGTCGCTAGCGCGAGCGCCACCGCCTGACAGTTCGTCAACCCCAGGCGGCTCCCGAGTTGTCACCCGCCGGACGTGGTCTGGAGCGCGTACGCGCTGGCGCGCTTCGTGCGTTGGCGAGGGGCGATGATTGCACCCGCCCGCGCCGAAACGCAGCCCACCGTCACGACCACGGCTCCCGACGCCGTGCTCACCGAGGAACCTACGGCTGACGCGCCAGCGTCCGCCACTCCCGGCGAGACCGCGCCCGAGCCGCGCGTCGGAAACGACACGCGACAGTCGGCGCGTCAGCGGCACCTCGCGGACGCGTCCGCTTCCCAGCAGCAGTTCCGACTGCACGCGATGCTGGAGTCGCGGGGGCCGTCGGAGGAGCCGTTGCCTGCGCCGGTGGAGGGCGAGGACCGATTCGTGGATCGGGCGATCGAGAACTTCGACGCGTGGGACACGGACGACAACGGCCACCTCTCGGAGTCGGAGGTCGCCGCCGCCGTGAACGACTCCGACAACACCGGGAGCGACGCGGCAGCGGCGGCAGCGCTGCACCACCGCCAGGACGAGATCGAAGAGTTGTCGGACGACGAGTGGGGGGACGAGAACGACGGCGTCACCCTGCGCGACCTCGCGGAGTACAACAGCCGGCTCGGCACCGACGACGACACCGTGCGCAGCACCGAGTTTGCGTACCGCGATGGCCAGCGACGCATCCGAGAGACGTCCCGAGATCTCTTCGTCGGAGAGGCTTCGACGGAACACATGCGCCAGGGCCGAGTCGGGACGTGTGATCTCAACGCGGCGGCGGGTTCGATCGCCGCACAGGACCACGGCGACGCGGATCGGAACCGGCTCGAAGACATGATCACCGACAACGGCGACGGCACGTACACGGTCGCCTTCCCGGATGAATCGGTCACCGTCGATGCGCCCACCGACGCGGAGATCGCGCGCTACTCCACGGCCGGCGAGAACGGCTTGTGGATGACGGTTCTCGAGAAGGCCTACGGCGAGCTGGAGGGTGATACCGACGTCGCCGGCGACGCTGGGGACGGCGCGCTGCCGGGGACCGCGGTTTCGAACCTCACCGACGGTTCCGACGTCGACTTCCTTTCGACGACGTCACTCGACACCACCCGCACCAAGCTGCGGAACGCCTTCGACAACCACGAAGCGGTGACCGCGCACATCCACAAAGACGCACCGTGGGGTGACAGCCGCCGCGACGGCCTCCCCATGGGACACGCGTACAGCGTCGTGGGTTACGACGAGGAGAACGACACCGTCACGCTGCGGAACCCATGGGGCCGCACGGAGCCCGTCGACGCGGACGGCAACGCGGCGGACGGGACGAACGACGGGGTGTTCACGATGAGTATCGAAGAGTTCGACTCGACGTTCACCAACGTGGCCTACGGTGAATGAACCGAATCAATCACCAAAGATGATCGTGGTTTCGTTGTCGCGGTAGGTTACATCGGTCACGAAGGTTCGCGCGGGGACGTTCGGCGTCAGCGCGTAGACGCCCACGCGACTGCCACGAAAGAGGACCCGCGTCATCGCGAGGTCGAGGATGCCGAGGATATGAAGTGCGGTCTGAGCGCTCGCGACCTCCAGGTCCTCGAATTCGAAGTAGACGCTCGTGTCTCCGAAGTCGCCATCGACGAGGATCCCCGCGCCTGCGCAAGCTCGGTTGACGGCCTCTTCGCACGCCTCGGAGCCGTCCGCTCCATCGATGAAGACGTGATCGAACTGCCACATCGATTCCTGCACGGAGTTGGGTGCGACGACGATGCCGTCTCCGCGGGCCTCGACGATGTGAACGTCGCTCAGCCACACACCCTCCGAATCGTCGAAGCGCACGGCCGCCTCGGTCGCGCGCTCGACGAACAGACCGCGAATCTCGTGAAAGCCCCCTTGGAGACGGCTGTCCCAGTTGTCGTCGACGGCGACGCCGACGCGCGCCACGTCGGAGACGTGCACTCGGGTCAGGTTTGCGCTCTTCGAGCCCTGTAGTTGCACCCCGTGTAATGTCGAGTCGAAGATCCGCACATCCTGGAGCCGAACGTTCGCGACCGAGACGCGTAGAGCGCGTCCACCGAAGGTTGCGACGCGGTTGAAACGTGTCATCTCCGAGCAGAAGACAACGAGGGCCTCGATGTCTTCGTTCGTCGACTCCAACACGACGTCCGTCAGGTGCGCCTCGTCGACGTCGGAGTTACAGCGGCCGAGCGTCGAGGCCTGCGCACCCCCTCTCATGTACGTGCGCTCGATGACGGCGGAATCCGTGAAGACGTTGGTCGGGCCGTCGATTTCGGACGCAGTGACCCGGAGCTCACCGCCCTGAATCGCTTGGAGCGCGATCGAGCTCGACGCGACACGCGAGTGGTCGAGGTGAAGCGTGGAAGCGAGGCCCGAGCTGAGCGCAACGCGGTCGTCCGTGACGACGCTGGAGCCGGACACTTGGAGCGCGCCGCTGCGCACCGTGACGCCGCCGGTGAGCCAAGAGCCCCGGACGCGCGCCGCTCCGACGACGCGAAGCAGACTCGACAGCTCGGCGTCTTGCACCATGGCGTACCCCCGAACGTTGATACCGCCTCCCCCCTCGACGACGACGCGGGTCAGGGTCGCAGTCGTCGTCTCGAGGACATTGAGCGTGGCACCGAGGACCAGGGTGACGTCTTCGATCTCGAGCGCGCTCGCACCGAGTTGGCGGGCTCCGTCCATCTCGAGCAGGACCTCGTCGGCGCAGGCACCGATCAACGAGAAGTGCCCACCCTGGATACTCGGCAGCGTGTACGTGCCGGACGCCAGCGCGATGACGCCTCCCGGCGGGACCACGTTCAGCGCCGCTTCGAGATCGCCGTAGGGGGCTGCGCGAGTACCGTCGCCGCCCGTGGCTCCGCTGCGTACGAAAGTATCGGCGGACGCGGCGGGCCATCCATCGCCCGCGCACGCCGAGCGAAGTCGGACGCAACCGCGACCGGGGAGCGCAACCTCACCTGCGGGGCAATCGACAGCCGCGTCGTACGCGCGACACACACGGAGTTGTGGTCTCGGCGTCGCGGCGAGCCACCCGGCTGGGCACTCGGCGCTGGGGAGGGCGACCTCCTCGAGCTGCGGCCGCTCGGGCGTGGCACACGCTTGGGTGCAGACGCACGCATCTCCTTCCCCGATACAGCGCTCGGCCGACGCGCACGCAAGGACGTCGATCCGGGGAACGACCGGTGCGGTGATCGAACGTTCATCCGAGGCCAGCTTCATCCACCGCACCTCGTCATCGATCACGACTCCGGACTGTGCTCGGTGCGGTATCGCGAGCTGGTCCGCCCCGTCGAACGGGATCAGGCGGCCCTCTTGCAGACAGAGGGTGTCGAGGGCGGCGTCGTACTCGTGCAGCGCGACCTGTTGGTTCTCACAGTACGCAAAGTCGAAGCGCAGGCCCTCCGTCGGCAGCGCGAGGAGCTCGCGCTGGTCGTCACCGCCACATCCGTCGCGGGAGAACACCACCGACTCGGTGTCGTCCAGGAGGTCGAGCTGCGTCACGACCGATTCGGTGCAGCCGCCGAGCGCGACGGCGAACACGATGAGAGCGCACCGCACGGTGTGGCGACTGTACCTTGGAACGATCGACGCCGACGCGCGCGCCCGCTAAGGTGCGCCGCGATGACCGCCGCCGAGTCGACCGCCCCCCGCGAACCTCAGACCGCACCGGCCGAAGACGTGGAGGCCCCGGCGGATCCGCCGGCGGCCGAGGGTGCGTTCCACTGCCCCAACGGCTGTGGGCCCATGCTGCGCCGCCGCTGCAAGCTCAGCTGCCAGCGCTGCGGGTACTACGACTCCTGCTCCGACTTCTGCTGATCCGAGCGACCGGGTCCGCCCCCTGACCGAACGCGAGCGAAATTCATTGACACTTCGTCAGCAAACATAGTCTGACGTTTTGTCAGGTAATGGGACGCCCGGTCGACCACGCCAAGAGGCAGCAACTCGCGCGCCGCGCGGTGGAGATCCTGAAGGAGCGCGGCCTCGATCTGTCGAACCAGGCCCTCGCTGACGCGCTCGGGATCAAGCGCCCCACGCTGCTCTACTACTTCCCGAGCAAGCAGCAGATCGTCGAGCACGCGCTCGAGGGGCTCCTGTTCGAGCAGGCGCAGTTCGTCATCGCGAAGATGGAGGCGGAAGATCACCCGCTCCGCCAACTCTACGCGCAGGTACGTGGCGTTCACGCGTTCCACGACGGGCGTGAGGAGCGCATCGTCTTCCTCTCGCAGGCCATCGCCGCGGCGGGGATCGACAAGTCCAGCCGCTTCATCGAGATCGGCAACCTCGCCTTCGAAGCGCAGCGCGCGATCATGCGCGAACGCTTGAAGCAGGCGATCGACGACGGCCGCATGCATGCGTGCGACGTCGAGTCGTTGATCCGCCTCATCCGCAGCACCGTCGACGGCCTCATGGTGCAGCGGGTCATGACCGGGTGCGATCTCGCGCCCATCCACGAATTTCTTTGGGACCACGTGCTGCGTCCGCTCATGCGCGACGAGGAGGAGAAGTGATGACCAACGACGTCTTTCCCGAACAGGGCCTCACCGACGATGCGATCTTCGATCGACTCGATGCGATGACCGCGAACGACATCCCGCACGACGGGTCGGCGTTTGCGTTCGTGTACGACGCAGGCAAGGAGGCGAAGGAGATCGCCCGCCGCGCCTTCGCGAAGTGCATGACCGGCAACGGCCTCGACCCGACGGCGTACCCGAGCGCGCGCCTGATCGAGAACGACGTCGTCGCCGCGGCGTTGGCGCACCTGCGCGCGCCCGAGGGGGCGGTGGGTACCGCGACGGCCGGCGGCACCGAGAGCGTCGTGTTGAGCGTGAAGGCGGCGCGTGACTTTGCGCGCCGAACGCGGCCCGAGGTGACGGCGCCGGAGATGCTCGTCCCCGAGACGGCGCACGCGTGTTTCCACAAGGGCGCACACTACCTGGGGGTGAAGCTGATCCCGGTCGCGGTGGATCCCGTGACGATGCGTGCGTCGGTCGATGACATGCGATCGAAGATTACGGACCAGACGATCCTGCTCGTGGGTTCGGCGCCGTCGTACGCGCACGGCGTGATCGATCCGATCGAGGAGATCGGCGCGCTCGCGAAGGAGCACGGCCTTCTTTGCCACGTCGACGCCTGCATCGGCGGTTGGGTGCTCCCCTTCCAGCGTGAGCTCGGCGTCGAGCAGGCGGAGTTCGACTTCACGGTCGAAGGCGTCACGTCGATCTCCGTCGATCTACACAAGTACGCGTTTGCGCCGAAGGGCATCAGCGTCTTGATGCACCGGGACCCCGCGCTCCGTGACGCGCAGTACTTCACGTGCGCGCACTGGACCGGCTACTCGGTCATCAACACCACGACGCTCGGCAGCAAGTCACTCGCGTCGATGGCGGCGGCGTGGGCCGTGCTGCGCCACCTCGGTCGCGCGGGGTACCGCGAGATCTTCGGCAAGATGTACGAGGCGAAGCGGCAGCTCGTCGACGGCGTGAACGCGATCGACGGTCTGTCCGTCGTCGGGGACCCAGCGATGGGGCTCATCGCGGTGGTCGCGGAGAAGGATCTGTTCACCCTCGCGGATCGCATGACGGCCAAGGGCTGGCACCTGCAGCCGACGTACAAGTTCGGGACGTCGCCGACGCACATCCACTTCGGTATCGATGCGTCGAACGCGCATCGGGTCGGCGCGCTGCTGGCGGATCTGAAGGAAGCGGTCGTGGACCTCCCCGACCCGATGGAGGCGCCGGAGCCGGTGGTGCAGATGATGGAGATGCTCGGCCAGGGCGGCGGCGCCGACCTGGACGCCGGCATGATGATGCGCGAGCTGGGGATCGTCGACGGGAAGCTGCCGACGGAGCAGGCGATGATCCACCGTCTCCTCGACGCCGCGTCGCCGAAGGCGCGCGAAGCGCTCCTGGTGAAGTTCTTTGGGGAGCTGTTCTCGTGATCGGAACGAAATTCGGACGGGGCGGACGCCCCCTGCGGATCGCGTACGCGCGCATCTTCCACGAAGGCAATGCGTTCTCGCCGCTGGCGACGACGCAGAAGAGCTTCGAAGACTTCCACGCGCACGAGGGGGAGGCGCTCGCTGCGAAGTGCACGCTCCGAGGGCACGAGCTGGAGGGATTCCTGCGCGAAGCGGAGCTGTCGGGCTTCGTCGCGGCGGCGGCCGCGGCGGGGGACGTCGAGACCGTCCCGCTCGTGAGCTTCATGACCGTCCCGAGCGGCAAGCTCGCGCCGGAGTGTTTTCAGTGGATTCGCGACCGGCTCGCGACACGAATGAAATCCGTCGGCGAAGTGGATGCGGTGTACCTCGCGTTGCACGGATCGATGCAGGTCGAAGGACTCGACGAAGCCCCGGAGGGTGTGTTGATCCGAGACGTGAAGACGGCGCTCGCCGTCCCGGTCGGCGCGAGCTTCGATCTCCACGGCAACCTCGCCCCGTCGATCGCGGATCCGCTGACGGTGCTCACGGCGTACCGCACCAACCCCCATCGCGACCTCTTCCAGACCGGCTTCCGCGCCGGCACCCGGTTGATCCGCGCGCTCCGGGGACACATCCGCCCGACCCACGCGTGGCGCAAGCTCCCGATGCTGATCGGCGGCGGCACGACCGTCGACTTCATGAAGCCGATGCGCGGCGTGTTCCGCGAGATGCGCCGCCTCGAGAAGCGAGCGGGCGTCGTCAGCGTCCACCTGTTCATGGTCCACCCGTTCAACGACGCGAAGGACCTGGGGTGGGCGGTGCACGTCACGACCGACGACGACCCGGCGCTCGCCGACCACCTGGCCGACGAGCTCGCGGAGCGCGTCTTCGCGCTACGCCACGAAGCGCTACCTCCGTTCGTCAGCGCGGAGGAGGCGCTCGCGGAGGTGAAGAAGAAGCGCCTCGCGAAGCGCACCGGGACGATCAGCCTCGTCGACACCTGTGACGTCGTCGGAGCGGGCTCCCCGGGCGGGAACACGCACCTCCTCGGCGCGCTCCTCGCGGACCAGACGTTACGTGTCTACGTCCCCGTGCACGACGCGGCCGCGGTCGACGCCTGCTGGAACACGCCGCTCGGCACCGAAGTCGACCTGGTCGTGCGCGGCGTCGACACGGGCGCTGGCGAACCCGAGGTCCCGATCCACGCGGTCGTCGCAGCGCGCTGTGAGAACGAATCAGGGCGCGTCGTCCGCCTGGACGTCGGCACGGTGAGCATCGCGGTGACAGAGCGACTACCGCTCACGATCGCGCCTCGCTTCTGGCGGGAGATCGATCTCTCGCCCTGGCAAGCCGACGCGATCGTGCAGAAGACCTTCTTCCACTACCGCTTCTTCTACGTCGCCGTGAACCGAGGAAACATCCCCGTCGCGAGCGCCGGCCCCACGAGCTTCACGAACTTCGATCGCCTGACGTTCGACCTCCCGGTGTGGCCGCAGGCAAACGTGGAGGGGTGGCGGGACTTCGACCGCGCCCGAAGGGCGGTCGAAGCCTAGAGTCCCGCACGTGGGTCCGCCTAGGGCGCCGTAACGTTGAGATGGCGCTCGGCGAGACTGTCCCCGAAGTGACTCCAAATGCTGAGGCCGTCGTCGGTGACCTGCATCCTTCCCGGGTTGACCTCCACATCGACGACCGAAGACGCAAACACGCTGGAAACACTGATCAGCTCGAGGACAGCCATCTCGGCCACGCGTTGCGCGGTCCTCTCGAAGGTCGCGACCTTCGTGGGATCTGGAGCAAAGTCCGCGAGCTCCGACGAAGCTGCAGCACCCGCGAAGCTCGCAACCGCGGAGCCGACGAGGAAGCCAGGCAGGCGATCGTCTGTGAACTCTGACTTGTCCGAGGTCAGACGATTGAACGTAGCCATCGATGCAGACCCCGTGAACCGTGCGAGTCCAGACGCCACCCACCCGGGGAGCACGTCAATCTGACCCAAGATCTTTGCGGCGCCGAGCTGAACCAGGCTCCCGACAACGTCCGCGCCGAATCGCTTTAGCGAATCCCAGCCGTCAGCGTTTCTGTCGCGGGTGAACGTCCTGGGAAAGACGATCGATCGCGCAGATCGATCGAGCACGCCCATCATCGGCCCATGGAAGATTCCGAGGACCTCGAGCTCATAGCTGATCGCTCCCATGGCCGCGCCAACCGCTGCCGCAACCAGAATCCCCTTGACGACGTTGCCGGCGGACTGGTTCTCGATCGAGCTGTAGTAGGCAGCTGCTCGAGCCGTCCACAGGAGCGCCCCGAAGACGGCAGCAGCGAGAACGGGGTTCCTTCCGCTCCGATCGACGACGGAAACCGGGTTGTTCTGGCCATACGCGAACCGGTTGAACTCGACACTTCGGCTTGCGCCCGGAACGAGAGTGTCAGCGGCTACGAACCTGGCGAGCGTCGGGTCGTAGTGCCGCGCCCCCATGTCGACGAGGCTCGTGTCGGCGAGGTGCTCATGGCCGCCGAAACCCAAACGCGGGGAGGACGAGTCCAGGGGCTCGCCGTAGGGGTAGTAGGACGCTTCGGCAATCTCCGACCCCTGATCGTCCGTCACGGATCGAATCGAACCGAGGTGATCAACCACAAAGAAGACGTCGGATGAGGATTGGGCCGCAATGTCGACCGTCCTCCGAAATAGATTAACTCCTCCGGCACGAAAGGTAACTTCCAGACTGGGGTTCTGGGCAGACGTCCGATCCAAGGCCACCCCGTCCGAGATCCTGTATCGATCCTCGTCAACGACACCGCCTCGATAGGTCCTACGCCGTACCCATTCGTGAGTCCCGCTGTAGTCGTACTCGATGAGATCTCCGTTCGGAAGGCTAATCGTACGCAGGACGTCTTCGATCTGATAGGCGTAAGAAACCCCCGCGCTTTGTGTGATGTTCCCCTGATAGCTCTGCACCGAGGATGTCGTCATCGTTGAAGGCTCTTGAACACCAACGAGCGTGTTCGGCTGAGTACCGTCGTCCGGATAGAAGAAGACTCGACTCCGCGAGGGATCTCTCTTATCCGTCATCGAGCGAACGTTGCCGATGCTGTCATAGGCATAGTCGCGGTCGATGATCGGCCCGTAGATTGGCGTGCCGTCGACATAGCCGATGGTTCGCGCGGCCACGAGTTGCGAGTCCGCGTCGAACTCGAAACGATGATGGTAGTCGTGCCTCTTGTCGATGTACCTGAGTAGGTTGCCGGTTCCGTCGAAATCCTGGAGGGCGATATCCATCAGCGTTCCGCTCGGCCCCTGGGCCGAACTGGTCAACAAACGCCCATCAATCGCGTAACTGTGGTCGAGCACGACGATGCCCGAAGCCAGAGTCGCCTGTCGTGGGAGGCCCCGAGGATCGAGATCCGAAACCTCGTACATCGTGAGGCCAGCCTCGGGATCGTCGACTCGCTGGAGGTACCCAGCCGAGTCATACGCGAGCTGGAAGCTCGCGTGTTGTCTGTAGTTCGCTGGAGGTGCTCCTCCGGGCTCGACGGGAGCCCCCGGCCATCGTCCTTCCCCGGCCGTGAGCGACAACGTCTTCCCCGCCGGCGTCATGACCTTGGCCGAGAAGTAGGGCGTTCGTTCGAGAGGTCCGAAGGAAGGTCCCGTGCGCGGCGAGGTTCCCTCGAGGGAACGGTGCCCCATCTCGTCGTATCCGTACCAAACGACGTAGTCCGTGTGTGCTGGAGTCCGCGTCCCCTGCTGAACGGCGATCAACTTGCCCGAGGCCGCACCCACGCCCGGGTGTTCGACATCGAGCGGAGACGGAAGGGTTGCCGCGTCGTCATAGTAGAAGGTCGTGTTGACCTTGCCATCGAACGACCACGAGCTCGGAGCATCGGCGAATGGGCAGAGCGTCGGGCCGTTGCAGGCCATCGACTTCTTCGTACGTAGCCGCCCCAACGTGTCATAGGCGATCTGGAGACCTCGCGTAGGCGACAGCGGAAACTGAGCGTCGGCCTGCCAAACCCGCGTCAAATTTCCCGCATGGTCGTACGCATAGCGAATCACCCCTTTGTCGGGGTCGTCGATACCAACACGGCGACCTAGTGCGTCCGTATCGACGACGACCGTCACTGGAATGCTCTGCCCCGCGTGGTCGAGCGTCCTCTCGATGGAGACGAGATGACCAAGCGGGTTGTACGCATAGCGCACCTCCTGGCCCTCACGATCGATGGCCTTCCGAAGGCGGTCCCGTGCATCGAAATGCTGAATGAGCGGCGGCGGCTCGGACGCACCGGGGGCGTGAGGGAATGCTGGATCGAAAGGAGGATACACGTTCTTCACTTTCACGAGGCCCCCGTCCGGCCCTCCGTTCCATACCGAGTACGTGTAGCGCGTCATGAACATACCCTTCGAGACGTCGGTACCGTACGGCGTGGTCTCAGGAGGCACCGCGTCGATGGGCGCCACGATGTCGAACAGAGGCCGACCGATCGGATCCTTGATGAAGATCCTCCGCTGCGCGGTCACAGCCGCCCCCTGAGGCGGCGTAAACTCCGGACCGATCTCTTCTAAGAGGCGCCCGTAGACCGGATCATACTTGAAGCGGGTCGTGACCACGGAATCTCCGAAGTCTGGCCCCAATGTCCTCTGCGCCTCCGACTTGCGGCCCAACCCATCGTAGTAGGTGGTCGAAGTCACCTCCGCGGTCTCGTAGGTCGTGGTCGTCACTTTGTAGTGGTCCACGACATCGTCTCCGTTCAAGTCGACATAGGCGTAGCTGGAGTCGGCCATGACGTAGGTGGCCCCGGACACAATCTTGTCGACCTCATCGACCCGACCAAACGGGTCGTATGAAATCGTTCTTCGCACGCCATCGGGCCCCGTCTCGGAGGTCACCATGCCGGACACGTGCTGATAGTCGAACGTCGTCTCGAGCTCGACATAGGGGAGGACGCCCTGCGTCAGCCCGGTCTTCTTGACACTCGTGGAGACGAGACGGTCGAGCGGATCGAAGGTACGAAGTAGACGGGTGCCGTCCTGTGCATCGAACATCTGCAGTTCTTCGACTCGATGACCCAGGTCATCGTACGCGTACCGAGTCGAGACGAACGTATCGACGAGTTGCTCTGGCATCGTCATGTCGACTGAATACAGCTCCTCCTCGACGACTTTTAGATTGCCCCGGGCGACGTCCCCAGGGTCGAGTGATTGGAAAGGGTCCCCGAGAGCTCCGTCATACAAGCGGTTCGTCGCCCGAAGCAGGCGTGAACAGCGGTTCGTCGCCGTGTCGAAGGTCGTCTTGATCTCCGTGCGAGCGGGCCGGTTCCTGACGCGGCTTCCCGGAGTCGCCGCAAGTGTGTTGACCGTGCATAGGTCGTCATCGGTTCGCGTGAGGTCGCCCAAGTCGTAGCGCTCGAGCACATTTCCGTCGTCGTCGATCCGCTCGATGCCCCGGCGTGTCGTGAACGTTGCGAGCGGATACACACCGCCGGCTGAGCAATTCAGGGCGAAGTACTCACGTTCATGGCGCGTCTGCACGGCGGGGTAGGGAATGACGCGACCGAATCCGGTGTTGTGCAGCCCGAACGTCGTAGAAACTTCCTCGAATGGACAGCCCGACAAGTCCCGCTTCACGAGATTGAGCACCTGCCCCATCACTGGCGAGGGAGAAATATCGAAGGTCGAGGTCGTCCATTCCCCACTCTCGGCCTTCGCAACGACGGTCTCGAAACCGGTCCATACGTATCGTTTCAGGGACGAGTCGAAAACGACCGCGCCACCCGAGTACTCGATGTCGTGACTAGGACCTGGCCCCTCCGACGCGGAGTAGGGTGATAGGCGCGAAACGACGATCGATCGACCGGGGGCGCGTGCTCCCGAGAACTGGGAGGCTGCTCCATAATGAACGTCGAGGCCGGAGCTGAGACCATTGTCGATTCGGACGAGGAGGTCCGCATACTTCGATTTATCCATCCCCTGAGTATCGGCGCGGACGAACTGCCAGGTCCCTGCCGCGTTCGTGCGGTGGTCGAGCAGGCCGTCATGGTCTACGTCCACAAGCCCTTGGGCCGTCGCACCGCTCCCGTCGGATGCGACGACATAGCCTCGCTCGAGGTAGCCAGATCGACTATCCGGCGCATCGTTGGTGAGATTGACCGTTGAAGCGAACCCGTCGCCGGTTCCGAACTGCACACAGATGTTCCCAGCGCAGCCGGACGTGAAGAGGTAGTCGGAGAGCCCATCGCCGTTGAAATCGGCCACCTTCTCAATCGCGTCGAATCTCATGTCGTAGTAGCCGACCGTCTGCTTTGTGTATCGACGGCTCATGGGCATCGTTGGGTGCGACCATGGAATCTGAGCGAAGCCATTCCCTACGTTCAGGGCGACGTACGTCGTGACCGTCGTCCGATCCGTTGACTGGGTCGTTCCCGGGTTGGGTGCATGCAGAAGGTCGGGCAGGCCGTCGCCGTTGACATCGATGAGCGCGTTGAACTGCTGCGAGGTGTACGAGCTATCGCTGCTCGCCGTGTCGAAGAACTGTCTCACCGTCTGAGGAGCACGCGTGTTCGTCGTCTGCGTGCCGGACAGTGTCCAGGTTACAGGCACCGCTTTGACACCTCCGGATCGTTGACCCGATTTGTAGCCTGGGTAGACCCACCAGGTCAGGGGCGACGTCGTCGTCGATCGGGCATCGACGACGAGATCGTCGATTCCATCGCCGGTCATGTCGATCAGCAGCGCGTGCCGCTCGACCATCCGCGACCGAGTTACGATCTCGAGGTCGGTAATCGTCACGCAATCGAGAAGCACGCCGATGTGGTTCGTTAGACCATCGACGCACTCGCGTACGCGCGAGTTGGGTGAGCCCTGTAGGTGTGCGATGGCCCCAGTAAAGTCCCACGAGGCCACTGGGAGCGGATAGGCCTGCGGGTTGATGGGGTGAGTTTCAGCGCGCTCATACGTGTTCCCCAGGTTGAAGTAGACGCTGCCGTCACTGTCGAGGATATCGAGCTTCCCATCTCCATCCAGGTCGACCTGCTGCGTGCTGGGGTTGGCGAGCGCTGGGCTGTAGTGGGAGGGCCAGACAACCGTCGGACTATCCCATCCCGTGTCGTTTGCGAACGCGACATTCGCGGTGTACCCGAGCGCTGTTGGCCCGCCCGGAGGAACGGATCCGAAGTCCTCAGTGACAACGTCACGTCGTCCATCGCCGTCGAAGTCTTCGAAGGAGACATGGCGCAAGGAGCCGTCCAGGGCGGACTTCGACAACCAGTCTGGCAGCCCCGCGAGAGACTCGATCTCGGTCAGCGGCTTCAGATGTGTGACTCCGTCCGAATACGAGAAGGTCGTGGGAGGCAGGCGCGACTGCGTACAGTATTGCGGCGGTTGAGTGCAGCCCACCCCCGTGACGGTCACAGACTCCAAGCGGTCGCGTCGCGTGACGTTCGCCTCGTGGTATTTCAGCCAGTAGGTACGGTAGCGCTCCCAAGCATTCGTGCCGCGTCGATTCTCCACCTCGATCTTCTTGATGCGAATGTCGGTCCGCTCGGTGCGACCGAGGCGAACGTCCCAGTGCGGCGTTTCGCGGGCCTCGTAGTCGACGACGAGGCGGTCACGAAACACCCCGTCCGCGCATCGCGCCGCACCGAGATCAACAGAGGACAAGCTCGGGGGAGCGGAGACGTTGTTCCAGCGGACAGCAAGAAGCGTCACTTCGTCGCTCGATTCCGCATCCGCGACACAAGCACTGCTTGCATTCACACGCCGACGATAGTCGAAGCGGGTCCAGTTACTGTTCGAGTCTACGAGCTCCGTGAGATACCAACGCTGCGAGCCGTGGCCACCGGCGACCGTCGGATCGAGATCGACCCGCAACCCGAAGACGTAGAGAGAACCACTTCCGTCGTACGCACGAAAATGGTCGTTGCTCCCTGACGGTGGCAGGAACACCATGAGGTCCCCCCTTTGGACGCTGCAACGTAGCTCGCCGGCCCCGGCCGCGGTGAGCTCACAAGCATCCATACTTCCTACGAAGCGGTACCGACGCTGAGCGAAGCCAGTCGACGAGATGCTGTCGGCCGATGTCGGCACCCGCCCAAAGAACTCCTCCTCGACATAGAGCAGCGGAAGGTCCCACCCGACGCCCGCGATTCCGGCGCCCTGGTCAGAGCTGTATCGAAGTTCGACGGCCGGGGCCCCCGCGCCTCGCGCGGCGCGCGTCTCGGGTGAAATCGCGAAGGCGTAGACCCCCCGGTTGCCGGAGGGTGGATCGCTCGAAACGGCGAGGGAGCTCGGACTGACCAAACCACTCGTTTGGCTTCCGATGAGTTGAGCGTGAGCGGTGGTCGTGTTGAACGCGAACAGACCAGCGGCGAGTAGGCTTGAGCGAGCTGCGGCGTTCCGGAACTCGCGCCAACGAGGCAAGGTGGGATCGGGCATGTCGACGAACATCGGCCCGGAATACCAAGTCAGACTTCACGTTTGAATAGCGAAAATCCGAGAAAACCCCTCTGAAATCGGGAACTTGAGTTCCGAATTCGGGAACGATCTCTGAGCTTTGCACATCTCCTCAGAAGCCTTTGGAAAACCCATCCGAGTGAAATTCACCCAGCGAACTCGGTGCTGATCGTTGGCCGCGGACAGCTTCCGAAATTCTTTGAGAGCAGAACGAAGAGCCGGGTCGGAGTCGAGAGGCCGAAAAGAGGCGATGACGCTCGCCGCTCGCTAGCGGACCCCGGTGAGCTGCGTCCGATACGAGTCGGTCAGCGATCGCCGTAGAGCTGGTCGGGGTTGTTCGCGATGTTGAGGAAGTTGTGTCCCTGGCCGATCGCAATGACGACCATGTCCGACGTGCGAACCACGATCGGAGTCGGGAAGCCGGTGATGGGCTGCACGAACGGAAGCGCAGCTCCGCCCTCTGCGTCGCCGTCCCCGATCCGAATCGAAGGGTTCGTCGAGCTCGAGAGGGTCCGGTTCACGATGCCGTTCGCTTGCGCGTTGGACGCCGGACTTCCGCCATCGTCCTGAGCCTCGACCCAGACCACGCGCATTCCGGCTTCCTCGAGTTGCGGTTGCAAGGCATCGATCATTCGCTTGTACCCCGGGCAGACGCCACACCACCCCGCGCCCACGACGAAGAGCACCGTCTGGTACGTCTCCGTGTCGCACGGCAAGTCCTCCAGGAAGAAGTCCACCTGCTCGCCGGCCTCGTTGTATGCGTCCCGCCAGAACATCGGCGCGATGACTTCGCCGTAACGAACGCCCGCGGCGTGCACTTCGGGGTAGTCGCCGCAGACGCTGGCGCCGAGCGTCTTCAGGCGCACCGCGCCGCCGAGGTTCGTCTGCGGGAGCGTCGCCGTGATGACCACGGTGCCGTCCGTGACCCGCGTGGCCACGCCGTTGGCATCGACGCTCACGATCGAAGGATCCGACGAGACCCACTGCACGTTGGTCGTCTCGTCCGTGCGCGTGCGCGCGTCCGTCCACGCCGCCTCCGCGTTGAGCTGCACGGGCTCGTCACCGATGCGCTGCGCCGGCGTGCTCACCGCGAGGTTGAAGATCCGCGCCGGTCCGACCGTGTAAGTTCCTCGAACGACCTGCGCACCAAACCGCACCGTGATCTCGGCCGAACCCTCCGTACCGAAAGTCACCAGGCGACCCTTGATACTCTCACTCGGGCGCAGCACGGACGGCGTGTCCGACTCGAAGTCCACCAGGTCGGTGATCGTCTCGCGCGTCCCGTCGCTGTAGACACCCACGACGGACAGGCGAATCACGGCGCCCATACCGATCTCCGCCGTCGGCGGGAACAGCTCCAACGAATCCAGCGACGGCGCCGTGAGTTGGAGGTCGACGCTCTTGCTCTCGCCCTCGTACACCCCCGTGATCGAAACTCGGCCCTCCGCGAGGACCACGAACTCGTTCGGCGTCAGCCCGACCTCGAGCAGCGTCATGTCACCGATGGCCCACGCGACATCGGCCGTCACGTCCTTGCTCGTGCCGTCGTCGTAGAGCGCCTCGGCGCTCGCCGTGATGCGGGTGCCGACCTCGTGCTGCAATCCACCGAACGACAAGTTCAGCGCGACGAGCTCCGCCACGTCGGGCGGCGGGGTCTTGTCGAGATCGTCGCGATCGGTGTTCCCCGAGCAGGAGGCGAGCAACAGCGCAGCGAGGCCAACGGAGAGGGCGCGTGTGAGAACCATGAGACATGGAATGCCTCACCTCGCCCATCCGCGTAAAGTCCCAGGGCCGGATATGTTCGCCGCCGCCTACACCCGACCACTCGTACGCCGAGTGTCGCCATGACGCGCTACCTGCTCGTCCCCGGGCGCCACCACGTCTTCACCGCCGCACAGGCGCATCGCCTCGCCGCGTTCTCGGGGATGCACGTGCTCTTCGCCATCACCTCCGCGAACCGCGCGCACGCGCGTTTCAACCCGATCCCGTTCCACGTCCGCGCCATCGGCGCCGACCGCCTCGCGCGCGCCGCCGGGCTCGACCACCGCATCATCGGCATCCCGCACTACCCGCCCACGGATCGGTTCGCGAAGAACACCATCCAGGACGTCGCCGAACAGACGGAAGGCGACGTCATCCTCACCCCTGACAACTGCCGCGTTGCGACCAACACCGCCGAGGTCGCTGCGCAGTACCGCGCGCTCGGATTCGAAGTCGTCGACGTCGAGGGGGACGGCGCGCCTCCCGTCGAGGTGCTCGCGCGCCTCGGCGCGGCCGGCGTCGACTGGGCCTCCGACCCGGCGCTCGTCGCCGAGCTCTGTGAAGCCACACGCTCGGTGTTCGAAGACTTCCCGGAGGTCCCCCGCCGCGTCGGACGCCTCTACACCGACCCGCTCCTCGACGACTCCGGCAGCCTGACCGAGACCCGCAACTACGCGGTCTACCAAACCGCGATGAGTAACGCCGCCGTCATCCAGATGAAGTACGACGACGTGAAGCCACACATCGCGGACGGTAAGATCGTCGACGAAGGCTGCGGCGACGGCGCCCTCCTCGTACCGATCTCCCGTGAGTTCCGCGACGCGGATCTCATCGGCCTCGAAATCAGCGGTGAGTTCATGGCGCAGTGCCTCGAACGCCAACGCCGCGGTGACTACGGCGGAACCTATACCCACTTCCACCAGCGCAACCTCATGGAGCGCATCTTCCTCCCCCGCTCGATCGACACTACGCTCTGCAACTCGACGCTCCACGAGCTGTGGTCCTACGGCGACGGCGAAGCCACCGTGCACGCCTACCTCGCGCACAAGTACGAACAGACCCGCCCCGGCGGGCGGCTCGTCATCCGCGACGTCGTGGGCCCGCCCGACAAACACCGCGAGGTCGCGCTGTGGTGCGACGCCAAGAATCGCGCGAAGCTCGAGCGCTTCGAACGCGACTTCCTCGCGGCACCGATCGAGATCGACTGGACCCGTGAGCTCCCCCGGCTGTCACTGCGCGACGCGACGGAGTTCCTCACGAAGAAGGACTACGACGCCAACTGGGCGAGTGAGATGCACGAGACGTTCTGCTTCTGGGACGTCGGCGAGTGGAGCCGCGCGCTCGAGGACGCCGGCTTCGAGGTCCGGACCGCCGAGACGTACGTGAACCCGTGGATCGTCGAGAACCGGTGGCGAGGTCAGGTGGAGCTGCGAGACCCGCAGACCCACGAGCCGCTCGCCTGGCCGCCCACCACGATGATCCTCGTGGGCGAACGGCCCTGACTCAGACGACCTCGACCGTGCCTCCGACTTCGACGCGGCCCGACTCGATCACCTCGCAGTGAATCCCGCGCAGCCGCAGCGGCCGGTTCTCCTTCTCGCTGATCCACCGCAGCGCGTCCTTGCCATACCGCGCCATGAACTTCGCGCAGCCGTTGTGCGGCTCGGGCGTCACCTCGATCAGCGCAGTCCCGATCCGCATCCGCGCGCCGACGGCGAGTGCCTCCTCGGAGAGGTCGAGGTCGACGAAGAAGTTGTCGCCCGACTGGTACCCGGCGCGACCCACGTGCGCGATCAGGTTCGCGACCGTCACGTTCATCATGGTGAGTTGTCCGAAGCGTTTCGGATCTTCACCGGCCGCCCAGCGATCCCCGAGCAAGCCACCTTCGACGGTGAGCTCCGCGTGCTCGGCGGACTCGTGCTCGCCGTTGCCCTTCCGCACGCCGATCGCCTTCACGACGCCCTTGCCCTTCGGTGACGCGGGCGCGGCGTCCCATCCCTGCTTCAGCTGTTCGACCGTCTGCATCGCGCGCCGGCGAATACCACGAGCGAACCGTTCAGCGGAACAGCTCCTCCGACAACGTCACGGACGTCCACGCGCCGCGCTCGTCGGAGGACGTGACGGTCGCGACGTCGATCTCGGCCGAGCTCGGGAGCTCCCAGCTGTAGAAGATGAACCGAAACGTGCGCCCGTCGGGCTGCCGCCCCGCGGGCTCGTAGAGCCGGATCTCTCCGTCCGTGGAGCGCACCGCCAAACGATCCAACCCGAGCGCTTCGACGTCGAGCTCCGTCCACGGTCCGCCACCGCACGCGGGCTCGCCGCAACCTCCGCTGCTCTCGTCGGCGTGGTACAGCGGCGTGCTCACGAGCGGGGCGGCGAGCGCGGCTTCGGTGAGCGGCACCGACGGCTGGCCGTAGGTGACGAGCGAACACGATCCCGCCTCGCGCGCGCCGATCGTCGCCGTGAAGAGGAACCCGCCGAGCAGCCCCACGAGCTGCAGCGTCCGTTTCGCCATGCGCGGAGTCTACCGCAGCCCGAGCTCTTCCAGCATCATCTCGCGCTCGCGCTCCACCGCGACGCGCTCCGACTCCAGGTAGTTGCCGATGGCCTCGTGCAGCGCGGGCTCGCGGATCAAATGCGCGCTCTTCATGACCGTCGGCTCGAAGCACCGCACGAGTTTGTGCTCGCCACCCGCGCCGGGTTCGAAGACGTCGTACCCACGTTCGAAGGCGCGCTGGATCCCATGGTAGTAACAAACGTTGAAGTGAAGGTGCCGTAGCTCCTCGAAGCACCCCCAGTAGCGACCGTAGAGGCGACCGTTCTTCGCGAAGTTCACGGCGCCCGCGATGATGCGCTCGTCCTTCTCCGCGACCACGAGCTCGACGCGCTCCTTCATCGTGCGGAACCACTCCTCGAACACCACCTGCTCGAGGTAGCGCCGCCCCCACACGAGTTTGTCGACCGTCGATCGATAGATCCGATACGCGGTCGGCGCGAGGTCCGGCGTGAGCTCGTCGCCGGTCAACGTACGTATCGTAACGCCCTGCTTCTCCGTCTCGCGGACCTCGCGTTTGATCTGGTTGCGGCGTTTGCTCTTGAACCGCGCGAGGTACGCATCGAAGCCTTCCTCGTCGTGGCGGTACCAGTGGTACTGGATGCCGTGGCGCACCATGAAGCCGCCGCGTTCGAGCGCTTCGATCTCGTCGGAGCGCGCGAAGTTCACGTGCACGCTCGACAGCTCGAACGCGCGACACATCTCGACGAGCACGCCGCCGAGGACGCCGAGCAACAGGTCGCGATCTTCGTCGGGGTGGGTGAGGAGCCGCGCGCCCGTTACGGGTGTGAACGGCACGCCGACGAGGAGCTTCGGGTAGTAACGCAGCCCGGCGCGCTCCGCGAAGCTCGCCCACGAGTGGTCGAAGACGAACTCACCCATGCTGTGGAACTTCACGTACGCGGGCGCCGCGGCGACGACGACGCCGTCCTTCTTCACGACGGGGAACCGCGGCACCCAGCCGTTGTCGGCACCGAGCACCCCCGCGCGCTCGAGGCTCGCGAGGAAGCGGTGCTCGACGAAGGGCGAGGACGCGGCGTCGAGCAGCCGATCCCACTGTTCGGGATCGATCGCCTCGACACCTTCGACGACCTCGACGGAGAGCGTCTCCTCGCTCAGGGCCTCACCCTTTCAACGACGCCACCAGCCGATCTTCGTTCGGGAAGTCGCCGTGCGTCTGGTTCTTGTTCCAGACCTCGTCGTCGTCCACCGTGACGATGAAGTCTCCGCGGCCACCGCCGATCAGCTCGACCTCGGCCCCGGGGAAACGCGATTGAATCTTGGCGCCCAGACTGGACGCTCGGGGTTTGTAGCTTCAAACGACGCAGTATTCGATGCGGACCTTCATGGTCCGAAGCGTACACCGAAAGGCCGCCGGACGAGCAGGCTTGATCCCCTACCGGCCGTCGGCTACGGGACCCATCGTGCCTCGGATGAACATCATCGAAGCCGTCAACAGCGCGCTGTCGATCGCGATGGAGCGCGACGAGCGCGTCGTCGTGCTCGGCGAGGACGTCGGCAAGTTCGGCGGCGTCTTCCGCGCGACGAAGGGCCTGTACGAAAAGTTCGGTCCGGAGCGCACGATGGACACCCCGCTCGCCGAGGGCGGCATCATCGGCACCGCGATCGGTATGGCGCTGTACGGGTTGCGGCCCGTCGCGGAGATCCAGTTCGCGGACTTCATCTGGCCGGCGTTCGATCAGATCGTCTCGGAGCTCGCGAAGATGCGCTTCAGGTCCGGCGGCCAGTACGCCGCGCCGATGGTGATCCGCACGCCGGTCGGCGGCGGCATCAAGGGCGGGCACTACCACTCGCAGTCCCCGGAGACGTACTTCATCCACACCGCGGGCCTGAAGGTCGTAGCGCCGTCGAACCCGTACGATGCGAAGGGCCTGCTGCTCACCGCGATCGACGACGAAGACCCGGTGATGTTCTTCGAGCCGAAGCGCGTCTACCGCGCGGCGCGCGGTGAGGTGCCGGAAGAGGCGTATACGATTCCGCTCGGTGAAGCGAAGGTCCTGCGGGAAGGCAAAGACATCACCGTCGTCGCGTGGGGGGCGATGGTGCACGAAGCGATCACCGCGTGTGACAAGGCCGCCGAGCAGGGGATCGACTGCGAGCTGATCGACCCGCGTACACTGCTGCCGCTCGACATCGAGGCGATCACCGCGAGCGTGAAGAAGACCGGCCGTTTCGTCGTGGTGCACGAAGCGCCGCGCACCTGTGGATACGGCGCCGAGCTCGTGTCACTCGTGACGGAGCGGTGCTTCTACCACCTCGAAACCGCGCCGGTTCGCGTTACGGGTTACGACACCCCGTTCCCGTATACGCTGGAGGACGAGTACCTTCCGTTGGCGCCGCGCATCGAAGCGGCGCTCGTGAAGATCGCCGCCGAGCAAGCCTGATGTTATGACCGGGCGATGACCGTGACGCCGATAGGCGGCGAAGCGCATCGTGCGTTTCGCGAGACGAAGTTCTTCGCGTCACTCGACGGTCTTCGCTGCATTTCTATCCTCGCCGTCATCTGGCACCACGCCGCCGGCACCGTGTACGGCGCGTACAACCCGCTGTTCGCGCGCGGCAACAACGGCGTCACGCTGTTCTTTGCGATCTCCGGTTTCCTGATCACGACGCTGCTGATCCGCGAGAAGGAGAAGACCGGGAAGATTTCGCTGCGGAAGTTCTACATGCGCCGGACGCTGCGCATCTTCCCGCTCTACTACACGGTGCTGCTCGTCTACGTCGCGGCCGTGTGGTTCGTGGAGAAGGACCCCAACGCGAAGTCGGCGTTCTTCGATCACCTCCCGTTCTACGCGACGTACACGTCGAACTGGTTCGTCGAGTACGACCACGGGCGCGTCATCTTCTACTTCGCCTGGTCACTCGCGACGGAAGAGCAGTTCTACATGGTGTGGCCCGCCGTCTCGAAGCGCCTCGGCTGGGGTGGCGCGGTCGTGTTCATGCTGACGCTCGTGACGGCGACGCTGTTCGTGCAGATCGGCGTCATCGGCGTGCCGGACGGGTTGTTCCGGACGATTCTACTGAGTGTCGCACCCGGCATCTGCCTGGGCTCCGTGCTCGCCCACCTGCTCCACCGCCCCGCGTCGTTCGACGTGCTCTACAAGATCTTCGGCTGGCGCTACGCACCGGTGTTCTTCTTCGTGCTGACCGCCGTCTTCCTCGCGACGCCGCTCTACGACGACTGGGGCATCCACGTTATGTGTGTGCTGATCGTGACGGCGTGTGTGATCCGCGAGGACCACGTCCTTCGACCGCTCCTGTCGTGGCGCCCGGTGCGATGGATGGGGACGGTGAGTTACGGCATGTACCTGATGCACATGCTGTCGCTGAACGCGTTCAAGATGGCGTCGACGCGCGTCGGTTTTCACCACCCGCTCGTGGAGTTCGTCGGCGCGTCGCTGATCGCCACCGTCGCGGCGACGATCAGCTTCAAGTATTACGAGTCGTTCTTCCTGAACATCAAGAAGCGATTCGAGACGCCGCGCTGATCAGCAGTTGCAGTCGTCACCGCGCGGGCGACAGTCGAGGACCTTGTTGCGCGCGTCGAGCGCGATCTCGCAGCAGTCCTCGAGCATGTCTCGCAGACGCTGCCGCCCGCGCTGCACGCGCGACTTCATCCCAGACACCGAGATGCCGACGAGCTCGGCCGCCTCACGCTGCGACAGCCCCTCCAGCTCCACGAGGGTGATGGCCTCGCGGTACGGCGAAGGGAGCTGCGCGACGAACAGCGAGAGCGTCTGCTTCAGCGCCTCTCGCGTGGTGTCCTCCGGTTCGAGCTCGGGGGCCGCCGCCTCGCCGGACGCCTCCGCGATCGGGTGCCGCTGACGCACGCGGAGGTGATCGGCGATCGCGTTGTGCGCGACGCGATGAATCCACCCGGCGAAACGCTGCTCGTCTTCGAGGCCATCGAGCCCACGGTGGACGCGGAGCAAGACCTCCTGGAGCACGTCGTCGGCGTCGGCCTCCGACGCGACCCGGCGACGAACGAACGGACGCATCTCGTTCGCGAGCGCCTCCCAGGAGGTCTTGGCGTCCAGCGAGCTCATGCGCAGCACGTCGGCTCGCAGCAGTCGCCGCCCGGTTTGGTCGCTTCGATCGTCGCGGACGTCACGTAGTCCTCCGCCGACGTACCGGGCATCCAGCCCGCGATGACCTCGCGGCTCTCGGGTCGCGGCGTCACGCGGACGTCCTCGAAGCCGACCTCGGTGAGCATCCGCTCGACGTCCGTCAGCTGCGCGGCGCCGCCGACGCAGCCCGCGACGGCGAGCAACGACTCGGTGAGCTCGTGCGGGATCGCCTTCATCGCGACCACGTCGGAGATGGCGACGCGCCCGCCGGGCTTCAGCACGCGGAACGCCTCGGCGAAGACGGACGGTTTGTCCGTGCTGAGGTTGACGACGCAGTTGGAGATGACGACGTCGGCCGTGGCGTCGGCGAGCGGCAGGTGCTCGATCTCCCCGAGGCGGAACTCGACGTTCTTCGCTTCGACGCGCTCGGCGTTGCCGCGGGCCTTGTTGATCATCTCGATGGTCATGTCGACGCCGATGACTCGGCCGCCGGTCCCGACGCGGCGGGCCGCGAGGAAGCAGTCGAAGCCAGCGCCGCTGCCGAGGTCGACGACGACCTCGCCTTCCTTCAGCGCGGCGATCGCCTGGGGGTTGCCGCAGCCCAGGCCGAGGTTGGCGCCCTCGGGGACGGCGGCCATCTCCTCGGCGGAGTAGCCGATCTGTGCGGACGCGCCGGCGCCCGTGGCGCAGCACCCGGGGGCGCAGCCCACGGCACCTTCGGTTACGGCGACCTTGGCGTAGTGTTGGCGAATTTCGTTGCGGGTTTGATCCATGTTCGTTGCCTCCACCCCAACAGACGAGCACCGCGCGAAAAGGACGCGAAGAAAGTACGCTCCTCATCGTGCCACGAGCCAACATCAACGGGATCGACCTCAGCTGGGTCGAACACGGAAAAGGGCCGAAGACCGTGGTCTTCAGCCACAGCTACCTCGCCGACCACCGCCACTTCGCGGCCCAGATCGAGGCGCTCGCCTCCCGGTACCGGGTGATCGCCTACGACCACCGGGACCACGGGGACAGCGGCCGGGCGGCGGGGCCCTACGAATTTCAGTCGCTGGTCGACGACGCCGTCGCTCTGATCCGCCACGTCGACGCTGCGCCGTGCCACTTCGTCGGATTGTCGACGGGCGGCTTCATCGCGACGCGGCTCCTCGTGCACCACGCGGAGCTGGTCGATCGGGTGGTGATCATGGACGCCGCCGGCGGGCCGGAGCCGAAGCGCGCGCAGCTGAAGTACCAAGGCATGTTCGCGATCCTCCGTCTCCTCGGCATCAAGCCGCTGCTGTCGACGGCGATGAAGTTGATGTTCGGCGCTTCCTCGTTCGCGGATGCGTCGAAGCAGGAGCTGCTCTCGACGTGGCGCGAGCGGTTCGCCGCCAACGATCCGCAGGCGCTGATCCGGTTCGGCAATGCAATCTTCGGACGCGGGAGCATCATGGACGCGCTCCCGCGGGTGAATCGTCCGGTGATGGTCATGGTCGGCGAAGAAGATCGTCCGCAGCCGGTCTCCGTGTCGCGACGGTTGGCCGCTGCGATCCCGGGTGCTCGCCTGGAGATCATCCCGCGCGCCGGTCACCTGTCGACGCTCGAGCAGCCGGAGCTCATCAACGCTGCGCTGCTCGAATTCCTCGGTGCGTGATCACGGCGTGAGCACGAACGAGAACACGTTGTCGGCGGCGTTCTGCGCGGTGCCCCGGTACTCGAACACGCCGCTGTCGACGCAGAAGTCGTAGGGCAGACCGTCCGCGACGATGACGCTCCCGTTCACGGTGTACGCGCCGTTGTCGAACGTCCCGACCTCGCCGGAGATCGTACAGTCGCAGCCGCCCCCGCCGGGCGAGCACGACGCGGTCAACCCGTTGAGCGTGAGGAGCTGCTGGATCGCCGAGCAGCCCTGCGTGGCGCAGACCGCGGGCCACGACGAGTCCGCGGTCACGACCGTCGTGACCGAGCGCGTGAACGTCCCGTTGGCGCGCAGCTCGACCGTGCCGCCGGTCGTGACGAGCTGATTCGAGACCTGCACGCCCGGGCAGATCGTGGCGAGGTCGGCGTAGAAGTCCTGGTCGGTGCAGGCGGCCGCGTAGGTCCACACGCCGACGGGGTCGCCGCCGCAGGCGTCCGTGGGGCCGAACGTCGGGTTGCACACCACCGGCCGTGGACCCGCGTCCCGGACGCTTCCGCCGTCGCGCGTCGAGCCGGCGTCGCGCGCTTCTCCGGCGTCGCGCGACGCTCCAGGCCCGCCGTCGCGCATCGCGCCAGCGTCGGTGCTCCCGGCGTCGGTGCTGCCGGCGTCGGCGTTCGTTCCGGCGTCGGCGATTTCGCCCGCATCGCGAGCCGTGTCCCCCGCGTCGCGGACGTTGGAGGTCGAGCCTGCGTCGCGATCGTCAGGATCGTCGGTGGTCGTTTCGCAGGCGAACAGGAGGGAGGTCATGAGCGCGAGACCGGCAGCACGTGTGTTCATGCGCGAACGAATTTTCAATCAGCGTGCCACGCCGGCTTCGAAATTCATTCGTGTCGCGAGTGTCAGGCTGACTGCGCACCCTCCGCGAAATCAGCGCGCAGTCGACTTCACAACCTGCCGTGGATCGCGACGTGGCGATCGGAGATCCGCTCGACCTCGAGCGCCAACCCGTGACGGGCGAGCTGCGCCTCGATCTCCTCCGTCGTGAACGCCGCGTGGAGGGAGTTTCGAAAGTCGCGCCGCAGGACCTCGGGTTCGTTCGCCGCGTACTGTTCGACGAGGCGATCGACCGCGTCGGCGCTGTCGGGCCGAGACAGATCCGCGACGAGCACGACCGCCCCGGGGTTCGCGACGCGGACGACCTCGGCCCACAGCACGTCCGGATCGTGGAGGTGATGAAGGAGGCTGTTCGAGATCACCGCATCGAAGCGGCCTGCCACCGCGCCAGGGAGCGTCCCCTCGACGAGGACGACGCGACCGTCGAACGCTTCGACCGCGGCGCGCCCGGGGGCGAGCATCGCCGCCGAACCGTCCACGCCGGTCACGCGCACCTCGGGGAGGCGGCGAGCTAGTCGAAGCGGGATGTCGGCCGGCCCGCAGCCGAGGTCGACTATCGAGCCGCGAACGAAATCCGGGAACGTCGCCAAGAAGCGGTCGACGAAGGCTTCGTTCGGGGTGTCGAAGTCCGCACGTGCGTAGGCCTCCGCCTGCGCGACGTCCTCCATGAGCTCCGGTTCCGGCGTGCGGTCCATTCGAGGCGCCGCACATACCACGGCCGATTTTTTGCTGTCTCGGGTGGGCACATGTAGGAAGAAGACATGCACCAAGAACGACGACGCCAACGTTCCGACAGCCCCTCCGAAGCCTCGCGCCTGTACCTCACCGCCCTCGCCGCCCGGACCAGGGCGAGCTCGATGGTCCTCGCCGACACCGACGGGCTCCTCATCGCCGGTGTGGGCGAGGCGGACCACGAGGTCCTCGCCGCGCTCGGTCGCGACGCGGCCCCCGCGGTGCAGGAGACCTCGATCGAAGTGGGTGGAATCCCGCTGCGCCTGGTCTCCATCGGGGGCGAGGCGCCGCCGGTCGCAAATACCACGACGGACCTCGAACGCATCCTGGTCGCCTGAGCCTGGTGTCCCACATGCGACACCCATGTCGCACACCACCCCGGCTCGGCGGCCGATACCTCGTACATGCGGGTGGGGCAGGCGGAGCGCGTTCTCTTCGAACCCCTCGCCTCGTCGAACCGCGTCGCCGAGCAAGCCCCCGCTGAAATTCCTTGGGGTCCCTCCACCCGCCGACGAAATTCGTCCGCGTCAGTTCCCCGCTCACAGCGCCTCACGAACCTCGTGCGAGGCGGCCTCGGCATCGCGGCCGCCGCCGTGCTGGTGGGCTGCGGTTCCCCGCGTACCGGCGCTCCGCTCGAAACCACTCAACGTCCGCCCCCCGCTGCCCAGCGCATCGTCGAAGACGTACCGATCACCCTCGCGGCGGCCTCTCTCCCCGTAGCGCAGAAACTCGCGCACTACCGCGCGATCTTCGAAGCCGCCGGTGGTCGATGGCGACCGGGCAAAACACACGTGCTCGCGATACGCGGGCTCGATTCCTCGAGCAACATGATCCACGGGACGTGGGCCAACCCGAAGATGAGCGACACGATCGTCGTGCTGCGCGATCTCCCCGGCGACCCGACGGTCTACGAGTTCGTCGGCTCCACCCACCCCGGTCAGGCCACGCTCGAGGGCGGCCGCATCGGACGCGACGTGAACGGCGACGGCATCAAGGACGTCGGCATGGTCGCGGAGGGTGCGTTCCGCGCGACGTCCAACGGTGACTTCAACGGCGCGCCGAGCTTCTACATCCTGAAACACAACGGTCGCGACGGACTGCCCGCGGTGCGCGACACAAATCAGGACGGGCAGCACTCACCCGAGGAGTGGGAAGCGTCGCGCCGACGCGGTGACACCGCCGGCGAGATCCTCTTTCACATCGGCGTCGGGCAGTACGTGAACTCGGTCGGCTGCTTCAACGTGGCCGACTACCATGCGTTCGTGGCCTCGGTCGGTGGACCCTCGGCTTCGTTCGAGGTCGCGGTCATCAACGCCCAGGGGCGCGAGCCGCGTTGATCGGGCGTCAGGACGCCTTCGTGAACAGCTGCAGCGCGTGAATCGGAGCGCTCGAACCTTCGATGTTCGTCCCCAGCGCGGCGTAGACCATCTTGTGCTGCTGGATCATCGACTTGCCTTCGAAGGCCGCCGCCGTCACGTCCGCGCGGAAGTGATCACCCGTGCCGGTCAGGTCCGTGACGGACGCCGCGGCGCCCGGGATGCCGTCTTCGATGAGCTTCTTCACGTCGTCGGTCGTCATCGCGGCGCATCCTGCGACGCAGCCGCCGCTTGTGTCGAGCGTCTTCGGACGCACCCGGTCGACCCACGCACGGGCCCGCGCTAGCGTCCCCGCGTGCTGCTCGACCGCCGAACCCTCCTCTACGCCGGTTCGAGCGGCCTGGCCCTCACCGCCCTCGGCTGCGCGACCACACCCGCTCCACCGGACCGCTTCACGTCGCTCCGCGGTTTCACCAAGGACGCGCAACCCCTCACGCCGACGCACCACGCCCAACACCTCGCACGCGCACAGAAGCGGATCGGCGAAGCCGGCCTCTCGGCGCTCGTCGTCGAAGCCGGTCGAACGCTCTGGTACCTCTCCGGCGTCGCGTGGCGGCCCAGCGAGCGCCCGTTCCTACTCGTCGTCCCGGCCGAAGGCAGACCGAAGTGGATCGCCCCCGCGTTCGAAGCGCTCCGCGCGAAGGAGTCCATCGGCGCCGCCGACGCGGAGCTGCTCCTCTGGCAGGAAGACGAAGATCCCTACGCCCTCGCGAAGAAGGCGATGGGCGAAGGCCGCGTCGCCGTCGAACCTCGGACGCGCGACTTCATCGTCCGCGGCATCGAAGATGCGCTTGGACGACAGCTCGAAGACGGCAGCGCGATCGTCCGAGGGCTGAGGATGATCAAGAGCGACGCCGAGCTCGCGCTGATGGAGCGCGCCAACCTCGCGACCAAAGCCGCGCTCGAGGTCGCGATGGCGAACACCCGAGTCGGGATGACGGAAGGGCAGATGAAGTCGATCGTCACCGACGCCCAACGCGCGGCCGGCCTCGTCAACGTCTGGGCGTTGGTGCTGTTCGGAGAGAACGCCGCGTTCCCGCACGGCACCGGCCAGGAGCGCTCACTCGCCGACGGCGACTTCGTGTTGATCGACACCGGCGGCCAGCTCCACGGGTACTGCTCCGACATCACGCGCACCTGGCCGTGCGGCAAACCGAGCGACGAAGCCGCGCGCGCCCTCGACACCGTGCTCGCCGCTCAGGACGCCGCCTTCGAAGTCCTGAAACCGGGCGCGGCGTGTGAAGACGCCGACGCCGCAGCACGCAAGGTGATCACCGACGCGGGCTTCGGCGAAGACTACACCGCGTTCACGCACCGCCTCGGCCACGGCATCGGGTTGGACGGCCACGAAGCGCCGTACCTCGTGCGCGGCAACAAGACCGTCCTGCGCCCCGGCATGACGATGTCGAACGAACCGGGCATCTACCGGCCCGGCGCGTACGGCGTGCGCATCGAGGACATCTTGGTGATCACCAACGACGGCTATCGCGTCTTCGGCGAACGCGCTCAGCGACGGTAGCGGTCGAGCTCACGCGCGTTGATCTCGCGCTCGTGCTCCGCCAGCCCGGTCGGGTTGGGCAGGAAGCCGATGTCGTACTCGAGCGCGGACGCACGCATCAGCTCGAAGTCTGGCCACCCAGCCGGAAACGGGTTCTGCCACGCCTCGTACGACAGCGAGGCGGTGTCGGCCGGGTGGTCCATCACCAGCGCGAGCGGATCGACATCGCGATCGACCGGGCGCCCGTCGCGGAACGCGAGGTAGAGGACGCCGCAGATCCCGTCGGTGTCGTCATCGTTGGTTGGGAAGCCCGAGTTGAACTGCGTCGTCCGCGCGATGTCCGACGTCCACGCGACCGGCTCGTAGTCGAGCTTCAGGTGGAACTTGTGCGACGCGATGTTGTTGTTGTGCGCCTCGAACGGCGCCGCGCCGTCCCACCGATCGAAGTCACTCTGCGTGAACACCGCAGCGTGCGCGAGGAGCGGCATCGCTGGATCGTAGTTTTCGAGCGCCGCGTTCTGCAGCGCCGCCGCCAGCCCCTTCGCGCGGTGATCCGGGTGCGCCGCGATCTGCGACATGTACAGGAACTGCCCGCCACGCAGGATCGCCTCGGCCTCTTCCGCACGCGGCCCGAAGTAACGGTGTTTCTCGGGCGGGCGACTGATGAACGACGGCGCCGTGATCGCCTGGTACGCGATGATCGTCCCGTCACCGTCCTTCGCGACCCAGTAGTCCTTGAACGCCTGCATCGCGAACCGAAGCTGCGCCTCGGAGGTCATCTGCACCAGCCAACCGTTCTCCGGGTGATCCGACGCGTCGAGGTGCGCGAGCTGATACCGCTTCTGGATCTCGAGGATGCCGGGGATGTCGGTGAGGTCGGCCTGGGAGACGAAGATCTCCTTGCCGTCCGCGAGCGTCACCCGCTGCACCGGGCCGGCGACAGGAACCTCGCGCCACGCGTCGATGCGCGCGGCGAGCGCCGCGAGATCCGCGTGCAGCGTCGGCGCTCCATCGCTGACCTTCAGCGCTGCGTCCATTCGCCCGCGGAGATGGTCGAGATCGACATCGAACTTCTCGATCGTATCGAGCGACAACCCGCGCAGCTCGGACCGCACCGGCAGCCAGTCCCACGACCGATCGAGGTGCGCGAGGACGCGACGAGTTCCGGCCGTGCTCTCGTCATCGACGCGCTCGCCCTTCTCCGCCGACGCGATCGTACGATCCAACATCGACATCGCGTACGCCGCGGGCATCGTCACGCTCTTCACACCGTGCAGCGCCAGCGTGATCCGCGAGGGGGGATCCATCTCGACGCCCACCGCGCGCGCCATTTGTCGCTCGCGGGTGTCGTAGTGCTCGGCGAGCACCTCGAGCGGCGTCCCCACCGGACGCGCCTCGACCTCCGGCTCGGACGCTTCGACCGACTTCCGAAATCCCATGCGTGTGTCGAGGGGATTCAACGACGAGAGTGTAGACAACGCGGCGCGCCGCGGCGACCGTCGATTGACGGCCGCGACAACCGCGCGGGAGGCTGCGATCGCCTTGGACGTCAACGACCCCCTGAAGCCGCTGGAGCACGCCTGGCGCTGGCTGCCCGTGTTCCAGATGGTCGCCGAGGCCGAGAGCATCACCCGCGCCGCCGAGCGCCTCCGGCTCAGCCCGACCGCGATCTCCCGCGCGATCCGCATCGTCGAGGAGAGCCTCGGCTGCCAGGTCTTCGACCGGGTCGGCCGCAGCCTCGTGCTCAACCCGAACGGCGCCATGCTCCTGGAAGAAGTCCAGAAGGCGACGGCGACCATGTGCCGCGTCATCGACGCGGTCAGCGCAAAAGAGACCTCGGGGTTCGGCCGCATCGCGACCGTCGGGCAGCTCGACCGCGTCTTCATCCTCCCCGCCCTCCTGAAGCTGCGCCGCGAAGCCCCCAAGCTGAGGTTCTCCGTCGTGCACCTCGAACCCGAAGGCGCGATCGACGCCCTCGAGTCGGGCGCGATCGATCTCTTCGTCGCGCTCAACTTCGTGTGCGGCGGCTCGTTGATCCCCGAGGTCGTCGCCGAGGTGAGCCTCGGCGTCTACGCGGGATGTGAACACCCGCTCTTCGAACAAAAGACCGTGACCGTCGAGGACATCGCCGCCCAGGAGTTCGTCGCGCAGCGACGCCCGAGCCTCGTGAAGGCGATCTGGCCGTCGGGCATGAACCGCCACGTGACGCTCACCGTCGACTCCCACGCGCTCGCGCTCGACGCCTGCCTCAGCGGCGGCTACCTCATGATGATGGAGGACGTCACCGCGCACGAACACGTCGCGGCCGGCCGCCTGCGGCGCCTCCCGGTGGAGGAGATGCCACCGGCCGAGCTCGTGGTCGTTCGCCACGAACGCACGCAGGGCGACCCGCGCACGAAGATGATCCTCGACATGCTCGTCACGACGAGCCGGGAGCTGATCGCAGCATCAGCCTAGAGGCCCAATGCCATTAACTTAGTGGATCTGGCCCGCCTGGAAAGGCCGTAGGGTTGGCATGACGCGCCCGACGCACCCTGGACCATCGCCCGACGCTGGTGCCCCGCCGGCCCGCGCTCCATGTTGGCAGGAGGACGGCGGTCGGATCCGCTCGATGGTCGGCGGCACTCGCCATGCTCCCCACGTCGCGCTCGCTGCGCGATCGTCTCCCAGATGGATCTTCGCGGCCTCGCACGCGAGTCGCCCACGCCGCCTTCGACGCGTTCACGAGACCACGGGGGTTGAGCGTCGGATGATTGCGCCGGCGGCGGTCGAGGGCTGCGATGAATCGGTGAGATTCGCCGGCTGGTCAAGGGGGATGGCCGGACGCGCAAGTTGAGTTGCAGAGGAGTGTTCTTTTTCTCTCATAGGGGTTGACGGAATCAAAGGCCCCGTCCGGGCCACCTCCTCGACGAACGCAGTCCGTTTCGAAGTTTTCGAGCTTGGACTCGTCTTCGGACGCTGACGGTCTGTATCGTGCGTTCTCGCAGATCTCAGAGGCTCGTCCTCGAGGCCTGCTCAATCGCGTTTCGAGGGCTCGATGATACGTTCGACACATGAGCCCGAACGCTTGCAACCTGTCTTGCATGACCCAGAACGATCTCCTGAGCGGACTTCGTGAAGCGCTTCGCGCCGAGCTGAAGAGCGGTGTGCAGGCGCTCCGGTTCATGGCGGAGATCGAGCGGCGAAAGCTCTACGTGGAGCGTGGCTTCAGCTCGCTGTTCCGGTTCTGCGTCGAGGG
>JAVJQW010000002.1:0-52355 GCA_040218735.1 Deltaproteobacteria bacterium | reverse complement strand
GCCAAATCGCGTTGCGAGGGCTCGATGACACCTTCGATGCATGAGCCCGAACGCTTGCAACCTGTCTTGCATGACCCAGAGCGGGTCACGCCCTCATCGATCGGAGGGTTCACGAGCGCCGCTCCACCCGGACCAGGCCAGGCTCGATTCCGGAGCCTACTCGGCCTGAAACGCATCCGGCGCCACCGGCACGTGCGGAGGGCAGTTCGTGAGAGCGATACCAGCCGATGTTTCGAGAGCGCGGCCCTCCTTCGGAGCACTGCGGTCCGCGGACCCCCTCCCTCACCAGCCCGGCGAAACGGCGCACGTGGGACGAGTCGCTCCGCGTCGCCGGCGCGCTGCCTTCCGTCGAGGCGCCCCTCGCCGCCTGATGGGGGTCGAGTCAGGCCCGTCTGCGAAGTGAACGGCATTGAGCCTAGAGGCCATGACGCACGGTCCGCTTCGCGGCCCGCGCTTGGCACGGTCTTCGGACCGGTCGCTACCCGACCGGCCTCAGCCTAGCCACCGCGATGTCGACGCGCTCCGTTCCCTCGCGGTTGTACCGGTACCGAACGCGGTAGGCCTGGTCCGTCGCCGCAAACGGGACGACCCGCGGCTCACCGACACGAAGCGCGGTGTTCGCTTCCAGCACCATCGAATAGCCACCGTCGCCATTCGGCGCGGGCGCGTACCGCCGACCGAACCGCGCGACCTCGCGCCACTCGCGCCCGTCGGACAGCTCCACCGTGACGTGGCGGAACACGTCGCCGGTCGGGAAGTCGTGCCCGACCCCCACGCTCTCGAACACGAGCGCGTCGTGGTGCTGGGTGATCCGGAGCGCCGCGCGCAACGTCGAGACGTCGTGCGCACCGCGGATGTCGTGGCCGTTCTTCATGTGGCAGGAAATGCACGACCCCTCGCCGCCTGCCGCGGCGTAGCTGCGCCACTCGGAGAACGTCGACTGTATCGGGAGATCCGTGAGCACGAGGCGCCCGCGCTGCTTCTCGTGGAACGTGAACTCGTGGCACGAGCCGCACAGCGCGTCGGACTGCAGCGCGTCGTTGCCGTGCGCTTCGCCGTCGCGCACGTGGCACGTGGCGCAGGTGACGCCCTCCCGCGCGAGCGCCTTGGTCGGGAGCGCCGTGAGGTCGTGGCGGACGCGCGCGACCTCCGCGCCCTGCTCGGGGAGCGGTGCGTGACAGCGTATGCACCGCGCCTCGGACTCCACGGCGTACCCCGCGACGAAGATTCGGTTGGTGACCGAGCGCCGGTGACGACTCTTCGACCACTCCGCGAGCTCCGCCTCGTGACACGAACCGCACGACGACGCGGAGTGCTCCGCGGCCGGACCGCCGATGTCGAGCGGCTCGACGCCAGCGGAGAATCCCAGGTTCGCGGCGAGGAGAAGCAGCAGCACGACGTCACCTCCGCGCGGCGACGATCGTCGGGGCGTCGAGGCGTTCCAATCGGTAGAACGTGATCGGATCGTCGTCGATGCTCCCCTCGGCCACGCGAAGACCGATCCCCGTCACGTGGTTCGGGCCCCACGTCAGATCCACGCGCGACAACGCGAGCCCCATACGGGTCTCGGAGAGGCGGTACATCCGGTCGAGGCGCCCGTCGTCCGCGTAGACGAAGAGCATGTGGTCCTTCGTCTCGTAGACGCTGCGCTCGACCTCGACGGTGTGCGCCCACACGTAGGCGTCGCGCAGCTTGCCGTCCTGCACCCGCACGTACGCGTTCGAACGATCCGCGACGCGCGTGATCTCGTGCCGCCGCTTCTTCTTCTTGGGCCCCAGCAGCGAGTACTTCGCGACCTTGGTCGGCTTCAGCCCGCTCGCAACGAGGTACGGCGCGATGCGCCCGACACCGTGGGCGCCGAGGACGTCGAGGTCACTCGGCATCACCGGCGGGAACCGGCGCAACACCCGACCGGACTTCTTGCCGTGCGTCTTCGCGAGGCGCCGTAGCCGTCGGAACGCCTTGCGGTCGGTGTCGTCGAACACCCTGTCGAAGTGTTTCGAGCGCCGCTTCGACGACAGCTGCTGCGCGACAGAACGCACGGGCGCGCCCGGCGTGCCCTCCTCCATGGCCTCGAAGACGGTCTTCGCGCCGTACTCCGACGCGACGTAGCCGGGGGAGGCCCCCACCGCCGTCTGGGCGGCGAAGCAGGTCGCCACCGTGAAGAGGGTCGGACGCAGGATCGTGGTCATGAACCGCCAACGCGCGGCGGATCCTCGGGCCTTCCCTAAAGCGAGGCGTCTTCGGCGGGGGCCTCGGGGGCCGCCTCGGCCTTCTTCTTGCCGGGCCGCCAACGCGCGAGCCTCCGCGCGTACACGAACAACACGATGAAGAACACGATCGAGAAGATCAGGAACGCGATGTTGAACACCGGGATGTGCTCGTGCCCCTCCCCGACCTCCTCCAGTGACACGACGTTCGGGAACATGCTGAGTAGGTTCGTGCGCCAGCCATAGTAGGTGACGAGGACGATCGATTTGTCGTCGTCCTTCGACAGGTTCATCGCCTCGCCGGCCAGGTCGCCGGAGTCGAACTTGAAGTACGGCGGCCACCCCCAACCGGTGTCCTCGTTCTTGAAGACCATCGCCTTGCCGTCGTCGACGCGGCTCGTCATCACGTAGCGCACGTCGGACGTCTGCTTCGAACCGTCCTTGGACTGGAGGTCCTGCCGCTTGATCTCCGTCCCGGTCACGTGGACCAGCGCGGTGCGCGGGAGGTAGTAGCTCGCGGCGAGCGCGTACAGAACGACGAACACCACGAACACGGCCAGCGCGAAGCGCTTGAAGAAGGCCTTCATGGCGCCTACTCGAACAGCCGGCGGCGCGGTTGGCAACCGCTTGACCCGCCCCGGTCGCACATCGATGCTGCCGCGGATGACCGCGCTCCAAAACCTCTACCGCGACCACGTCGCCGCCCTGACCGACCACGCCCACGCGCTCCTCGACGCAACCGGCTACGACAAACTCGCCATTCACGGCGGGCGCCTCGTGCTGAAGTCGTCGTTCGACGATCAGGACTGGCCGTTCCGCCCCGTCCCGGCGGTCGAGCACTGGGCGAAGGTCGACTGGCCCGACACGACGGTCCTCGTTACCAAGGGCGACAAACCGCGCCTCGCCGTGGTGCGCAGCGACAGCTTCTGGGAGCGCCCCGAAGAGCCGGACTGGGACCTCATCCGCACCGGGATCGAGGTGGTCGAAGCGTCGTCCTTCGACGAGGTCGCCGAGATGGTCCGCGGCGGGCGGATCGCGTTCGTCGGTCACGACGCGGCGATCGCCACTGCGCTCGGCGCCGACGCGAACCCGACGCCGGTCGTCGAGATGCTCCACGAGCGCCGCACCATCAAGACCGCGTACGAGATCGAGTGCATGGCGGAGGCGAGCCGCATCGCGGCGCGCGGGCACGTCGCCGCGCGCGACGCCTTCCTCGCCGGTGAGAAGTCCGAGCTCGCGATTCACCTCGCGTACCTCGCTGCGACCGGCCTCGACGATCCGCAGTGCCCGTACAAGAACATCGTCGCGCTCAACGACGCCGCGGCGATCCTCCACCACATCCACTACCGCACCGTGGACACGTCGCGTTCGCTCCTCATCGACGCGGGCGCCGTGCACCGCGGATACTGCTCCGACATCACGCGCACCTACGCCGCGAAGATCCCCGGCGCGGAGCCGTTCGCGGAGCTGATCGAACGGATGGACCACCTGCAGCGCGCGGTCGTCGACGCGGTCGCGGTCGGGATGCAGTACGAAGCGCTGCACGATCGCGCGCACGCGTTGATGGGCGCGCTGCTCGTCGAGACGGGCCTGTACCGCGGCAGCGCAGAGTCGGCCGTGGAGCTCGGCGTGACCCGCAAGCTCTTCCCGCACGGGCTCGGGCACTCCCTCGGCGTGCAAGTGCACGACGTCGGGATGCGCCTGAGCCAACCGCGCGAGGACAACCCGTTCCTCCGCAACACCAGCAAGATCGCCGAAGGCCAGGTGTTCACGATCGAACCGGGGCTCTATTTCATCGACACGCTCCTGGGTCAGCTGAAGGACGGCGACGGCGGGAACGACGTCGACTGGGATCGCGTGGAGGCGCTGAAGCCGTTCGGCGGGATTCGCATCGAAGACAACGTGCTCGTCACCGCCGACGGACACCGAAACCTCACGCGCGAAGCGTTCGCCTCGCTCTGAACCCACCGCTTACTCCCCGCGCGTAAGTGCACTTCGCGGGGCGCGTTGGTTCCATGGAGGACGATGCGTGTCCTCAGACGTGCCCCCGCGGCGATCACGACCTCCGAGACAAACGCTCCGACGCAAAACCGCGCGCGACGTCGTATCGGGCGTGGGCGGCTGCTCTCCCCGTTCAAGGCGAGTGACCGCGCGCGAAGGCACCGCGTCGGCCGCCGCTCGATCGCCGCGCGCGCGGCCGTCAGCGGGCTCGCGTTCGGCGTGCTCGCTCCGCTCGGCGCCGGAGTGGCCGCCGCGGACACCGGCGCCCACCCGACGTGCGCCGCCGACGCCGCCGCGCTCACGCCGCCCGGCAACACCTTCATCGTCGACGGCGACCACTACAACATCGGCTACGACGCGCACTGGAACGTCTTCGACCAGGCCGCCGACCCCAGCCACGAGAGCGACTACACCGGCTCACGCCCGAGCGACGCGCGGCACACCAGCGGGCACCACGGCATCGACATCTTCGGACCCGAGGGCGCACCGCTCGTCGCGCCGGTCGACAGCGTCGTGATCGACTTCGGCTCGGGCGGCAAAGGCGGCAACTGGGTGTGGCTCCAGGACGCCGAGACCGGCGCAGCGTTCTACTACGCGCACCTCGAGTTTCACGCGCCGGACCTCGCGGTGGGCGCGACGATCCCCGCGGGCACCCACGTCGGCGGGCTCGGCGACACCGGCAACGCCGCCGGCACCGCCCCGCACCTGCACTTCGAGATTCACCCCGGCGGTCGCGGCGCGCCTGCGACGAACCCGTTCGATCAGCTCATGGGTTGGAGGAACGCGGAGCTGATGCGCGAAGCGGTCGGGCAGATCGAAGCGGACACCTTCGAGACGATCTGCCACCTCGGCACGGCGTCCCTCGAGGAGCACCCGGCGTTCCTCGACGAGGACGGCGACCGGCGCTTCTTCCTCACCGCGAGCGACGTCGTCGAGATCGGCAGCGAGCTGGGCCTCCCCGCGCACGCGCTCGATCGAATCGCAGACGCGATCGACGTGCTCGGGTACGCAAACGGCGCGCGCAACCCCCGCGCGAACACCGTGTCGGTGATCGACCTCCGCACGATCGCCGAGTCGATCGACGGCGGAGAGTCCTTCGACGCCACCGTCACCGCGGCGCGCGGCGAACGGGATCGCCTCGAGACACGCCGCGCGATCCAGATGCTCGCCTCGGCGATGGAGGACCGCGAGATCGAACACGACGGCGAGGCTCTCTCGCTCCTCACGGCCGAGGACATCCGTCGCGTCGCGCCCGACTACGACATCCCGGAGGACATCGCGGAAGGCGTCGTCGCGCACCTCGACGTGCTCGGTTACGCCAACGGCTTCCGCAATCACGAGGTCGCCTCGGTCAGCGCCTACGACCTCCGCGCGATCGCGACGGACCTCTACGCCGGCCAGAGCCTCGACGCGATCGCCGTGGCCCTCGTCGATGTCAAAGCCGAGAGTGAAGCGCGCCTCGCCGAAGCGCGCGACGCGATGAACGGCGTTCCCGTCGCTTAGCCGAACCGCACCGAGTAGATCGGCGGCAGGTTGTTCGCGACGCACTGCCAGCTCTCGCCGCGGTCTTCGCTCACGTACAGGTTGCCGGTCGTGCTCCCGAACGCGACGCGATCGCCGCTCGCGTGAAGCGCGTGCCGATACACGACGTCGTACGCGTGCTCCTGCGGGAGCCCCTCGCGGAGCGCCTCCCACGTCTCGCCTCCGTCCTGCGTCCGCGCGACGAACAAGCCACCGTCGACCGTGGTGCGCTGCTGATCCGACAGCCCCGGCACGAGCCACGCCGTCTTGCCGTCGTTGTCGTCCGTCGCCACCGGGAACCCGAAGTGCACGCCTTCCTCCGGCGCGCTGACCTTCTTCCAGCTCGCCGTTCCGTCCGCGCTGTAGAAGACGCCGCAGTGGTTCTGCTGCCAGACATGGTTCGGCTGCGCCGGGCACAGCGCTACGAAGTGCGGGTCGTGGCCCCACTCCGCCGCCGGGTCCGGCAGGTAGTCGTTCGTCATGCCCACGTTGCGGCCCTTCCAGGTCTTGCCGCCGTCGAGTGTCTCGAGCACGCCGGCGGTGGAGATCGCGACGAGCACGCGGTCGGGGTTCGTCGGGTCCGTGACGACGGAGTGGATGCCGGGCGCGAAGTCGCCTTCGGCGGCGGGTGTGCCGAACCAGTGCGTGGTGCCCGTGCCCTCGCCTTCGAACAGATCCCCGCCGCGCGACTCGTGGTTCCACAGCGGACGGTTGAGCTCGAACGATTCGCCGCCGTCCTCGCTCACGAACAACCCGCCGGGGATCGTGCCCACGTACATCTTGCCGGTCGGCCCGAACGCGAGGACCCACAGCTTGAGGACGATCGCGTCCTTCTTCACGACGGCCTTCGACGCGTCCTCGTCCGGCGCGGGCGGCGACAGGTAACGCGCGCCCTCCGGGTAGGTGATCTGATTCGCGTCGGACCACGTCTTCCCGTCGTCCGTCGAACGCGACAGCTTCGCACCCCAGTGACCGTGACCGAGCGCCGCCCACAGCGTCCCCGTGTTCGGGTCGCGCGCGACGAAGTTCACGCCCGCGCCGGCGTGCCCACCGAGGCTCGGCTTCCAGCGACCGTTTGCCTTCCCTGCGAAGAACGTCCCCTTGCGGGTCCCGACCAAGATCCGATCCGACATCTCAACCTCCACTCAACGCCTGCGCGATGAAGACACGCGAGTCCTCGCCCACGGCGTCGCTCAACGTTCGCCGATCGTCGACGCGCGCTTCGTCGACGAAGATGTTCACGTGTTGCCGCAGCCGGCCGCGCTCGTCGCACAGATAAAACGCGATCCCCGGCGCCATCGCTTCGAGCCGCTCGACCACTTCGGCCACCGTCGACGCTTCGACGACGATGTCCTGCTTCTCCAGATCCGGGAAGAAGCGAAAGAGGTGCCGTGTGAGCTGAACCGTCGCCACGGGACGCGGAGCCTCGGTCGTCGCGCGGATCCGGTCAATCCGTCTTCAGCGAATGCAGGTCACGACCGCGACGTCGCCCGAGTTCTCGATCGGCCCCCACCCCGTCACGTGCCCCTGACCGCGACAGAACCGGTTGATCGCCGCGTTGCAGTCCGGGCCGATACGCGACTGCGCCGTGCACCCGCCGTGCTGCTGGGACAACGCCGTGTACGTCGTCTGCACGACCGTCGCGACGTCGGCGCTCACACACTGCACGAGCGCCGTCGACGCCCCCTGCTCCGCCGGCCCGAAGCCACTCACGAACCCGCGGTCGGCGCAGTAGCGATGCATCGCCGCGTTGCACTCGGGACCGATCCGCTGGGCGACGCCGTTGCACCCGGGGTGGAAGCCGGCGAGCGCGCTGTACTCGAGGTCGAACGGCGTCGCGCGGACGCACCCCGCGACGGCGACGTCGCCGAAGTTTTCGAGCGGACCGAACCCCGACGTGCTGCAGCCTTGGTCCGCGCAGAACCGGTGGAAAGCTGCGTTGCAATCGGAGCCGATGCGTTGGCTCGTCCCGTCGCACTGCGGGTGCTCGCCGATCATGATCGAGTACGTGCTCTCCACGACGACGCTGCCGAAGCCTTCGTCGACCTCGCCGTCGCAGTCGTCGTCGATCCGGTTGCATGACTCCTCACCCGGCGGCGCCGGGACACACGCAGCCCACGCACCGCCGTTGCACTGCGCGCGCGCGACACACGCGCCGACGCCGCACAGCTCACCGACGAGGCCTTCGTCCGTCTCGCCGTCGCAGTCGTCGTCGAGGCCGTTGCACACTTCGTCCGAAGGGGGCGCCGGCGTGCACGCGGCGGGTTGGCCGTCGACGCAGAACGGGACGACGCGGCGACACGGCCCGGCGCCACAGGATCCTTCGCCGAGGTCTTCGTCCACGTCGCCGTCGCAGTCCTCGTCGAGGCCGTTGCACGCTTCGGGCGCGCCGGGGAACACACCTTGGTTGTCGTCGTCGCAGTCCGTCACCGCGCAGCTGTCGTGGGTGCCGAAGCCGTCGCCGTCGAGATCACTCGCGAGACAGGGGTCGGCGGGGCCCGCGTCGCGGAGGCCGGGCTCGACGGCGGCCGGCGCCGTGCATCCGGCCAACAGGAGCATCCAGAGCGCGCGACGCACCCCTCCTTGTTCGGCGAGGCTGGCGAGGGGGTCAAGGTCGCATCGGTCAGAGGACCGAGTACAGAAGGCCTCGGTTCGGTCCGGGGCGCGGTCGTGTCAGGATGCCTGCGATGGCGCGGATACATACGTTGCTCGTGTCACTCGTGGTCGCGAGCTGCACCGGTCCGGCCGAGGCGCCGCCCCCTGTCCCGGACGACCCGACGCCGCCTCCGCCCGACGAGCCGTACGTCCCCGAGTTTGCGCCGGCCGAAGCGCGGCTGCACCGCCTCACGCTGCGCCAGTACCGAAACTCCGTGCGCGACCTGCTCGGGCCGGTCGACGTGCCAGAGGACCTCGAGGTCGACACACCGCTGCACAGCTTCACGACCGTCGGCGCGTCCAACCTCACGATCGGACCGCGCGCGGCGGAGCAGTACGAAGCCGCGGCGCGCGACCTCGCCGCGCAGGTGTTCACGCCGGACCGGCGCGAAGGGTTCGTCGGGTGCGCGCCGGCCGACGCCGCCGACCCGTGTGTGCGTGCGTTCCTGGAGCGCTTCGGCGGACAGGTGTTCCGACGGCCGCTCGACGTGGAGCAGCTCGATCGATGGTCGGCGGTGATCGCGGACGTCGAGGATCGCCTCGGGAGTGTGTGGGCGGCGCTCGAGATGACGACCGCGGGCCTGTTGATGTCGCCGCAGTTCCTCTTCCGCGTGGACGTCGGCGTCCCGGAGGGCGGGCGCCTCCGCTACGACGGCTACGAGATGGCGGCGCGCCTGTCGTACTTCCTGTGGTCGTCGACGCCCGACGACGCGCTCCTCGCTGCGGCGGCGGACGGCACGCTCGACTCGGCCGCGGGGATCGAGCGCGAGGCGCGACGCCTCCTCGCGGACCCCCGCGCGCGCGACGCGCTGCTCGCGTTCTTCTCCGAGCACCTGAAGCTCGAGCGGCTCGACACGATCGACAAGGACCCGGCGCTGTTCCCGCAGATGTCGCCGACGCTTGGGGAGTCGATGCGTCAGGAGCTGCTGTTGATGATCGACGACATCGTCTTCGAGCGCGACGCCGACCTCCGGACGATCTTCGACACGGACACCACCTTCGTGAACCCGGAGCTCGCGCGGCTGTACCAGGTGCCGGCTTCGTTCGTCGGCGAGGAGTTCGTGAAGGTGCAGTTCGCCGAGAACTCGCCGCGCGCGGGCATCCTCACCTCGGGCGCCTTCCTCGCGCTGAACGCACACGCGACGCTGACCTCGCCCACGCTCCGCGGACGCTTCGTTCGGCAGTCGCTGTTGTGTCAGGACATCCCGGCGCCGCCGCCGACGGTGAACACGACGATCCCGGCGCAGGATCCGAACGTCGGTCCCGAGACGCTGCGTCAACGTCTGGAGCGGCTCCACCTCGCCGAGCCGACGTGCGCGGGCTGCCACAACCGCATGGACCCGCTCGGGTTCGCGCTGGAGGCGTTCGACGCGATCGGCGCGTACCGCACCACGGACAACGGGATCGCGGTCGACACCCGCGGCTCGCTCGACGGGCTCCCGTTCAAGGACGCGAAGGGCCTCGGCGGCATCCTGCGCGAGCGGCGCGAGGTCGCGGCCTGTATGGCGCAGATGACGTACCGCTACGCGTCGGGTCACCTCGAGACGCGCGGTGAGGTGGCGGTGCTCTACGAGCTGGCCGACGCGTTCGAGGCTTCGGACTTCTCGTTCACGGAGCTGGTGGTGGCGATCGTGCGGAGCGACGGCTTCCGCTACGCGGGGGTGGAGCAGTGATGCGGCTGAAGCGAAGGACGTTCCTCCGCGGGGTGCTGCAGGGCACCGCGGTGTCGGTGGGCCTGCCGGTGCTCGACGCGATGATGGATCGCACCGGTCGTGCGTTCGCCGACGGGTCGGTGCCGCCGAAGCGGTTCGTGCTCTGGTTCTGGGGCAACGGCGTGCGGCGCGCGCACTGGACACCGATCGGCGAGGGTGTCGACTGGATGCCGCGCTCCGAGATGGCGCCGCTGGTGGCGGACGGGTTGCGGCCGTACGTCGCGCCGGTCTCGGGGTTCGAGATCAAGACGGCGACGCACCCGCACCACTCGGGCATGACGGGGATGCTGACGGGCGCGCGGTACCACCTGATCGGACCGACGCGCGACACGATCGTGTCGACGTTCGCGCAGCCGTCGATCGACCAGGTCGTCGCGGATCACTTCGCGGCGGATCCGGAGTGTGTGACGCCGTACCGTTCGTTGGAGGTCGGCATCTGTCGCTTCCGCGGGACGGACGAGGGGACGACGTTCCAGCACCTCTCCCACAACGGGCCGAACAACGTGAACGCTTCGGAGTACGCGCCGATCCGCGTGTACAACCGTCTGTTCGGGATGCCCGGCGACGCGCAGATCGACGGCGCGCGCCGCTCGGTGCTCGACGCGGTGCTCGGCGACATCACTTCGCTTCAGGGGCGCGTCGGCGCGCGCGATCGCGTGCGGTTGGAGCAGCACTTCGAGAGCGTGCGTGCGTTGGAGCAGCGCCTGAGCGCGTCGGCGGCGACGTGCACGCGCCCTGACATTCCGAACCCGAACTACCCGGACGTCGAGGGCAACGAGCAGATCCGCGAGAAGAACGCGGTGATGAGCGAGCTGGTCGCGATGGCGCTGGCGTGTGACCTCACGCGGGTGGCGTCGGTCCTGTTCAGCACCGCGGGCGCGGGCACGCGTTACTGGATGGTCGGCGCGCAGAACAGCTTCCACCAGATCTGCCACGACGAGCGCGCGGGCGGCGCCGAGCCGCAACCCACGGTGCACGCCGCGACGATCTTCAAGATGGAGCAGCTCGCGGTCTTCTTGCAGCGCCTCCGCGCGACGCCGGACGGCGAAGGCAACCTCTTGGACAACACGTTGGTCCTCGGCACGACGGAGCTGTCGGAGGGCTACACGCACTCCAACGACGAGTTCCCGATCATCATGGCGGGCCGCGCCGCCGGCGCGTTCAACCCGGGCCGCCACTACCGCAGCAACAACCGCCGCAACACCTCGGACGTGCTGCTGACGGTGCTGCGCGCGATGGGCGACATGCGCCCGTCGTTCGGAACCGCGGAGGGCACCACAACGACGCCGATCGGTGAGTTGTTGAGTTAGTTGGGTATTGGCAAAGGCCCGAAGGGCCGCGCAGCGAGCCGAAGGCGAGCGAAGGGCCCGCAGGCGAGCTTGCTCGCCGATAACGGCCTAGTTCGGCCGGTTCTGGGCGCGCAGGTCGGCGACGCGTTGGTACCAGGCGAGGAGCTTCGGGCGCTTCTGTACGTTGGCGAACGCCGGGAACTCGGCCATGCAGGTCACGGCGCCGTGCACGGCGGCGTCGGCGAGGTCCGGGGCGTCGCCGCCGAGGAAGTCGGCGTCGCCGAGCCACGCTTCGACCTTGTCGAGGTTCTCCGCCATCCAGGCGTGGGCGTCGGTCTTGTTGCGCTTGGCGAGGATGCGCTTGGCGACCTGGTGCATGATCAGCGAGCCGCCCGCGCGCACCGCGAGGTTCTCCATCAGGCCGAAGTTCGACGTACGCGCGGTGACCTGGGCGGCCTTCGCGGCCTCACCCCACGTGCCGTAGATGACGGTGGGCATCGAGAACGTCAGCTCGTCGTCGACCCACTGCTCGATCTCACGGCTCTTCGCCGCCGCCGCCTCCTCCTTCGGGATGAACGGGACCTGCTCCGGCTTCACCTCGTCGAGGTACTCGAGGATGTCCGTCGAGTCGTAGACGATCCGATCGCCGACCTTCAGCACCGGCACCTTCTTCGGCGCATCCTCCGGCAGCTTGGGGAGCTCCTTCTTGTTCATCGGGCTCACGTCGACGCGCTCGTACCCGATCCCCTTCAGGTCGAGCCCCGCGCGAACCTTGTGGCAGTACGGACAGAGCTCAAATTGGTAGAGCGTGACGGTCTCGGTCATGTCGGCTTGATAGGAGGCGGATCGCGGCAGATCAACGACGAATCACCGCGCCTATCGGCGGGGCACGGCCTGCCCTAGATTCCGCGCGTGGTGACCGCCTCGATTGTCCTGACTGCCCTCCTCGGCGCGACCTCGACGACCACCTCGTCGACCGCCGAGTCCAGCATCATCAGCACCGCCGGCCGCCTCCTGTGTAAGTACCAGCCGAGCTACTTCACGTTCGTGAACTTCTACGACGACCAGGCGAAGGAGGCCTTCGCGGACACGGTGAAGTTCCAGATCTCCGTGCGCTACGCGCTCTGGGTTCGCGACCTCGGCTCGTTCGACTGCGCCGAGCCACAGGAGGCCGCCATCTTCGGTCGCGTCATGCCGTGGTTCGGGTTCACGCAGAAGTCGATCTGGCAGCTCTACGCCTCCGGCTCGCCGTTCGAGGAGAGCAACTACAAACCGGAGGTTTTCCTCACCTGGTACCAAGGGTGGGGTCCCCTCGTGCGCACCAACTTCGGCCTGCTCGAGCACGAGTCGAACGGCACCGCCGGGAGTCGATCGCGCTCCTGGAACCGCGCGTACGTCGAAGCCAAGCTCAAGTGGAAAGCGGGACGCACCGGCCCGAGCGTCACCCTCTACCCTCGCGTCTGGGTCGTGCCCGACATCCAGCTCGGGATGAACAACGACATCGCCGACTACCTCGGCTACGGCAAACTCATCGCCGTGGTGAGCACGGGCGAAACGTTCGCGGGCCGACTCCAACTCGAAGTCGAAGCGCACAAGGGCGGCTACCCGTGGTCCACCCCCTTCCGCGGCGGCGTCCTCGCGGGCCTGACCTGGGCGCCCGGCAAAGCGATCGACAGCGAGTACGTGACCTGGTGGAAGGCGACGCCGCACTTCTACACGCAGATCTTCCACGGCTTCGGGGAGACGCTGCTGCGCTACAACCAGGTGCGGACGTCGTGGTGGTTCGGCCTGCGGATCACCGACTGACCACTCAGGGCGCAGTCTTCAACGCAGCGTCGAGCTGCGCGTCGCTGATTCCGAACGCGAGAAGTGACGCACGCAGCGTCGACCGGAGCGTCGCTTCGTCCGCCGAGGCGGGGAGGTCGCGAACGGCGACGGCGGCGCGACGAACCTTCTCCAGGTCCCAGTGCGGGGGGCTGAAGATCTCGGGCCCGAGCGCGTCGAAGAAATCGATCATCTCGTCGGCCCGCCGGCGGATGTCCTCGACCTGCTCCTCCGTGGGCGTCACCGAGGACGCGAGGATCGCCCCGCCGTCGTTCATCCAGTCCGCGATCTTCGCTGCGACGAGCGTCGCGCGTTCGGCCGAGTCATCCGGCAGCCCGGAATAATCCGGGTCGGCGGTGTGCATGAACACCATCGTGCGATCTGTTTGCTCCTGTTCGTCCGGCGGCTGCCAGGCGTCGCTCGCGATCTCGAAGAACTCCGGCGGGACGACCACCGAGAACGTCTCGCCCTTCTCCTCGTTGCGCGCGAGGACGCGCTCGCGGCGGACGTCGCGCGGCGCGTCGATCACGTAGATGCTCAGATCGAAGGCGTGGGCGTCGACCCACCCGTAGAAGCGCTCGCGTTCCTCGCGCTGCACGAGCCCGACCTCGAGCACCACCGGTCGACCGACCGCGAGCACCTGCGCCGCGACCTCCTGGATCTGCGCGAGGCACCGCTCCATCCGCTCCAGGTACCAGCCGATGCGATCCGCGGGTCGCTCGTCGTCGCCGTACAGGCGCGCCATCCACGCGTCGAGCGTGAGGCGCACCGCGCCGTGGCGCTCCGCGAGCTCCTTCGCAAACGTCGACTTGCCGGCGCCGACGGGGCCGATCACCAGGTGAATCACGATCGCTTCACGCTCCAGATGCCGCCGCCACGGCACGCGATGAACAGGAAGACAAACGCATAGACCACCGCCAGCTCACCCTTGTTGAGCGCGGGCAGGAACTTCTCGTCGAACGCAAACTTCCAGTGGAACTGCGCGTACGCGACCGCCATCGTCCCGCTCGACAGGAACGCCGCCGGGCGCGTGAACAAACCGATCCCGATCAACACACCGCACACCAGCTCGATGACGCCGCCGATCCAGATCTGCGAACCGATCGAAGGCGTCCCGTCCGCGAAGATCCCGAACACCTTCTGCGCGCCGTGAAACGAGAACAGAAACCCCGTCACGATCCGCATCAGCGCGTACGCCTGCTTCTCGAACGGGCCGAGGAACTTTCCCATCATGCCGATGGGAGTACGCCGTTCATTCGGCCGGCGGCAAGCTCACGACGGTGTCGATCGTCCCGAGCGACTCCAGGCTGATCCACACCACGAACGCCGCGTACAACCCGAGCAGCAACCACGCCTCGGCCCGCGTGATTCGCATCCCCGTCCGCATCATCAGGAACAGCGCGAGCGTGGCCAGCGTGAGGATCGCCATCATCGGCGTCGCCACCGAGAAGTTGATGGCCGTGGTCCCCGCCAACATCACGCCGACCGGGACACACACCAGCAGGTCGAAGATGTTGCTCCCCAGGACGTTGGCGAGCGCCGTGACGGCCTTGCCGCGCTTGGCGGCCTGCACACTCACGAAGGCGTCGGGCACGCTCGTCCCCGCCGCGATGACCGTGATGCCCCACAGGTAGGTCGGCGTGCCGAGCGCCTCGCCGAAGAAGAGCGCCGACGTCACCAGCCCCTCCACCGCGACGAGGATCAACGCGAGGCTCAGGAGGAGTCGCAGCCACTCCTTCCACGCGACGACTTCGGACGGGACGTGCTCCGCCTCGTAGTCCATCGTGTCCTGCCACTGCACGAAGACGTAGAGGACGTAGAGCCCGAGCGGGATGAGCGCGATGCCGCGGGTCATCGTGCCCGTGAGCGCTTCGGTGTCGGCGCCCTTCGTCGGGTTGTAGATGACCGCGAACGCAAACGCGATGAGGAGCACCGCGACGCTCAGCATGTAGAACTGCGCCTCTTTGTAGACGAGGTCGCGGTTGCTCTCGAGCTGCTGCTTCGACGCGAGGCCGGCGAGGCCCGGAATGACGAGGATGTTGAAGATCGCGGAGCCGACGATCGCCGAGACGCCGAGCTCGAACTCACCGTGACGCAGCGTCGCGATCACGGTGGTCGACAGCTCCGGGAAACTCGACCCGACCGCCACGACGATCGCGCCCGTGACGATGTCCGGGAGGCGGTAGTGCACCGCGAGCCGCTCGGCCGCCGTCTCGAGGAGCTGACTGCCCTTGTAGACGAGCGCGACGGAGACGAGCGTCACGACGATGTAGACGACGAACGTCACGCCATCGCCTCGTACACACACGGCGAGGGCATGTTCAAGCGCTCGTTCTCGAGTAGAGCTGCACCGTGTCGCCGCCGGGGTATTCGAAGGGCCCCTGGTGCGTGAACCCGAGCGATACCAGCAGCGCAATCGATGCTTCGTTGTCCGCGGTAACGATCGCCGCGACCCGCGCGGGCGCCGCGGCCAGCACCGCTTCACTCGCCTCGCGCGCGTAACCGCGACGACGGTGCGCCGCCGCGAACGCAAACCCGAGGTCCGGGTCGGGGAGGAAGTCGCGGTGGATGAGGCCACACAGCCCGACCGGCTCCCCCGCGGCCTCCACCAGGTACAAGCCGAGGCCGTGCTCGGCGTACATCCGAACGGCGCCGTCGAGGATGTACCGCCTGGCGTCTTCGACGGTGCGCACCCCGCGGTCGCCGATATAGCGGATCCAGTCCGGGTCGTTCATGAGGGCGAGGACGAAGGGAGCGTCGTCCGCGCGCTGGGGTCTCAGCACCAGGCGCTCGGTGGTGAGGATGTCCACCGGCTCAGTCGATGCGTTCGAAGTCGTGGCGCACGGTGACGAGGCGCGGCGCCCTGTCGTGCAGGAAGCCGACCCCGACGTCCTGCACGAACAGCATGTGATCGTCCGTGAGCTCCCACGAAGTCGGCTCCACGGACACCTCCTCCGTCACCCGCGGATCCGACAGCTCGAGGACGTAGAGCTCGGAGCGCGGATCGAGGACCACGTTCGGCCGCAGGTACCACGGGCACCCCAACGCGTAGTCCTCGATGACCGACGTCAGCGGGCGTTCGTCGCAGTCTCGATCCGTCGGCGTGTGTTCGTCGATGCCGAGCGCCCAGACGACGCGGTGGTCGCTCCCGTCTTCGTAGAAGAGGACGAGCTGCTCCTGCATCGTGACGCGGACATGGCGCCGGAGCGGGGCGAACCCAGTCCCCTCGTACGTGCGGGTGTAGCGCCACGCGCCGTCGAAGTACGCCTTCGGCACGCCCTCGTCGAGCGTCTCGGACGGCGCACTACCACCGCAGGCCACGAGCCCGAGCAGCGCGACGACGACCGACCACCTCACGGCGTCAACCTCGCGCCGGGGCCGTTCCGCGTCAAGGCACCGCATTGCGGTCGCCGGGCGGACACGCTGTCATGGCGCCATGTCGGACGTGACCGCCGAGATGCTGCGACGCCTCCTCCTCGACGCGGGGCTCGGACCGGGCATGCGTATCCTCGACGTGGGCTGCGGGCACGGCAAGGTCTCCGCGCTCGCGGCGGAGCTGGTCGGTGACGAAGGATCCGTCGTCGCGTTCGACCGCGAAGCGGACCGGGTGGACTTCGCGCGCGAGCACCGACGACACGACAACATCGACTTCGTCGCCGCGACGATCGATTCGTTCGAATGGAACGAGCCGTTCGACGCCGCGATCGGTCGACGTGTGCTCATGTACCAAGCCGATCCCGTCGCCGCCGTGAAACGGCTCGCGAGCCACGTCCGCCCGGGCGGGGTGATCGCGTTCCAGGAGATCGACGTGTCGATGCCGCCCCTGAGCTCCGCGCCGCTCCCCCTCCACGTCCAAGTGCGCGACTGGATCTGGGGCGCGCTGCCGAAGGAGACGCCGCGCGACTTCGGCTTCGATCTCTACCGCGTCTTCACGCAGGCTGGGTTGCAGCCGGACGTTCGCGCGGAGGCGCTCGTCCACACGCCCACCACGGACCACCCGCTCGCCGACGTCGTCCGGTGGATGCTGCCGAAGATCGTCGCGAGCGGCGTCGACGCCGAAGACGTCGACATCGACACCCTCGACGCCCGCCTCACCGCCGAACGCGCAGAAGCCGACGCGACGTACATCGACCAGCTCGTGTTCGGCGTCTGGGCGCGCCTGGCGGCCTGAGGACGCGAACGCCCCTACGCGTACGTCGCGCCCTGCAGCCACTCGTTCGGCGGCACGGGCTGACCGTTCTGGCGCACTTCGAAGTGCAGGTGCGGGCCGGTGCTGCGGCCCGTGTTGCCGACGGCGCCGAGCACCGTCCCCGCGCCGACGCGGTCGCCGACCTCGAGGCCCTGACCGAACGCGCTCATGTGCGCGTAGCGCGTCTCGGTGCCGTCGTCGTGGCGGACCGTGACGAGGTTGCCGTAGGCGCCGTTCGGACCGATCGATGCAATCTCGCCGTCCGCCGCCGCGTAGATCGGCGTGCCCGTCGGCGCGCCCCAGTCCTCACCCGCGTGCGCGTGGGTGCCGCGGTCCTCGCCGAAGTCGTGGTCGTTCAGGTCCATGTACTGCTCGGGCAGCGGCATGACCGTCTCACCGTTCGGCGGACGAACGTCGGTCTGCACCGTCCCGGCGGGCGCCGTGGACGTCGGCGCCGAACCGCCGCCGTGTGTGTGGCCGCCGCCGCCGTGCCCGCCGCCGCCACCTCCGGAGGTCGCCGGGTTCCACGCGGGCGCCGCCTGGATCGGCGCGGTCTGCGCGGGCAGCCCGGGGTGCATCCGCGGTGCCTGGTTCTGCTTCTCGCGCTGCGGGCCGCCGTTCGCCACCCAGTCGATCAGCAGCTGGAGCATCTCGGCCGAGGAGAGGTTCTGCAACTCGTTGCCGGCCGGGAGCTCGAGCCCCTCGGGTGCCGCGCCCGTCGCCTGCAGCGCCTCGAAGAGCGAGCGCAGCTCCTCCTTGGAGTCGATCGTGTCGCCGAACTCGGCTTGCCGCTCCTGGAGGATCTGTGCGGCCTCCTCCGGCAGCTCCTCCGCCGAGATCTCGAAGCCGGCCCTGAAGGGGTCCAGCATCTCGAGGAGGTAGGGGTCCATTCCTTGGAAGTCGATCCGCGTCGCCATGGTTCCACCCTAGCGACCGAGGCCCCAGCGCTCTCTTACAGTTCTCTTACGCGAGGCCCAACAGCCCGAATTCTTGCGGGCCCCACCGGCCGGTGCCACGGTGATTCGCCGTGGATTTCGCGACCCCCGAGCGCGCCGTGCCGCTTCGCCTCATCGGCGGACGGGGGCACTACGAGCGGGTGATCGAGGAGGTCCTCCACGCTCAGGTCAGCGTGTGGATCGCCACCGCCAACCTGAAATCCCTCATGGTCGAAGGCACCCGCGGACGTCGCTACGAATCGATGCTCTCGGTGCTCGCCTCGCTCGCCCGCCGCGGCGTCGAGCTGCGCATCCTCCACGCCGAGCTCCCGTCGCGCCCGTTCCGCGAAGCGTTCGACGAGGAGCCCGACCTCCTCGAGGGCGGCCTCGAGCTTCGACTGTGCCCGCGCGTGCACTTCAAAGCGGTCATCGTCGACGGCCGCTTCCTCTACCTCGGCTCGGCGAACTGGACGGGCGCGGGGCTCGGCGTGCGCTCATCGAAGAAGCGCAACTTCGAGCTCGGCGTCGTCACCGAAGACGAGCAGATGCTCGACGACGTCCAGGCCTACTACGAGACCATCTGGCGCGGCGGCGCGTGCGCGGACTGCGCGCTGAGAGACACGTGCGACGCCCCGCTCGACCGTTGAGGGGGGATCGGATTGGGCTCGCGGGCCGAGCGGGGCGACGTTCGCGTCGTACTCCACCCGTGAGTGGCCGCCGCAGCGCGACCCTTCCCGACAAAATGCGTCAGCTGTCGATGCCGTCGACGACGATGCCGTCGAAGCCGTGCCCGAGGCACGTGTCCATGACGGTGATCAGCGCCTGGTAGGGCACGCGGTCCTCGCTCGCGACGGTCACGGCGACCACGTCGGGGTGCCGGCGCCGCGCGTCCTCCACCGCGCGCGACAACGCGGCGACGTCGTAACCCTCGGCGCTCTTCGCGATCTCCGTAGCGTCCTCGCCGAATCGCACCGTGTAGCCGGAGGCTCAGCCTAGAACCGAAACACCGGGCCGGCGAACACCATCAGGTCGCGGGTGTCGTCGCCCTCTTGGAGCATCGTCCGGTAGCTCGCCTGGACGAAGAGGTCGAGGTTGCTGACGAGCACCAGCTCCACGCCCGCGAGGGCGCCGACGTGGGGTTCGATGCGGTCGATGTTGGTCAGGCCCGCGGTGACGCCGCCGTAGAGGTCGAGGCGGCCGAGCGGGATCACGAACTTGAAGTTGACGGAGACGTCCGTCGCCGAGGCGCCGTTCACGCGGTACAGGTACGTGGACGGGGAGATCGCGAAGGAGTCGAGGATCGGGATGTCGACGTGGAAGCCCCAGTTGAGCGCCGCGTCCGTCCGCAGGGCCTGACCGTGCGGGACCGCGACGCCAGCCCCGACACCGAGGCCGACGGAATTCGCCGCGTGGGCGGCTTCCGGGGCGAGCGCGAGGGCGAGAGCGCCGAGGACGAGAGCCTTCTTCACCCCTTCAGCATGGGGACTGGGCGGCGGTGCGACAACGTCGCCGCCGAACGTGATCGCGCGCGCCCCAAGTGATTGATCGTGTGCGTCCTGCGATGCTACCGGAGCCGAATCGTGGAGAAGGCGAAGGTCATCATCATCGGCAGCGGTCCGGCCGGCTACACCGCGGCGCTGTACGCGTCGCGCGCGAACCTCGAGCCCGTCCTCATCGAGGGCGGCTTCATCCCGGGCAACCAGTCCGTCCTCCCGGGCGGGCAGCTCATGATCACGACCGACGTCGAGAACTACCCCGGCTTCCCGGAGGGGATCATGGGGCCGGAGCTCATGGACAAGTTCCGCAAGCAGGCGGAGCGGTTCGGGACCAAGATCGTGCACGGCTTCGTCACCAAGGCGGACCTGTCGAAGCGCCCGTTCGTGCTGGAGGTCGAAGGCACCCCCACCTACGAGTGCGAGGCCCTGATCGTCGCGACCGGCGCGGTCGCCAAGCTCCTCGAGATCCCCGGCGAGCGCGAGCTGATGGGTTACGGCGTCTCGGCGTGCGCGACCTGCGACGGCGCGTTCTTCCGCGACAAGAAGGTCGTGGTCGTCGGCGGCGGCGACACCGCGATGGAGGAGGCCACGTTCCTCACCAAGTTCGCGAAGTCGGTGACGATCATCCACCGCCGCGAGGCGCTCCGCGCTTCGAAGGTCATGGCCGACCGCGCGGAGAAGAACCCGAAGATCGACTTCATCTGGAACACGCAGGTGGTCGAGGCGCTCGGGACCCGGCCCGAGAAGCCCGGCGCGCCAGGTGGCCTGACCGGCCTGAAGCTCGAGGACACGAACACCGGCGAGCAGCGCGAGATGGAGTGCGACGGCTTCTTCGTGGCCATCGGTCACAAACCCAACACCGAGTTGTTCCAGGGTCAGCTGGACCTGGAGGACACCGGGTATCTGAAGGTGGAGAAGGGTTCTTCCCGTACGTCGTTGCCCGGAGTGTTTGCGTGCGGCGACGTGCAGGATCATGTCTACCGCCAGGCCATCACCGCCGCCGGTAGTGGATGTATGGCGGCGATCGACTGCGAGCGCTGGCTGGAGACCCAAGAGTAAGGGACGTGGACCACCGAGCACCCATCATCGCGCTGACCGCCGCGCTCGCGGTGGCCGGCTGCACCGGCGAGACGACGCCGCTCGTCACCGTGGAGGCGCCGCGGGACGGCGGGTGCCTCGTCGACGAGACGCCGCGGACCTACCAGGTCTACTTCGTCATCGACGTCTCGGGCTCCATGGTTCGGTTCCTGGAGGACCTCGCGAGTCAGCTGCAGGCGTTCGCGGCGTCGTTCCCGGAGACGGACAGCCAGGACACGCCGGTGTTCGTCGAGTACTACGTCGTCGCGTTCGTGAACGACGTGCGTTGGTTCCCGGATGGGTTGAGCCGCCGCATGACCAGCCCGATCGCGGTGCAAGGTGCCTTCGAGCAGGCGATCGAGGCGGGCGCGAACGAGCAGAACCTCACGCGCCAGGTCCGCAACGCGGAGACCGAGGAGAACCTGCTCGACGCCCTGCAGAGCGTGGTCGACGCCGACCCGGCGGCGGACGTCATCCAGGTGATCATCGCGACGGACGCCCCGTTCGCGGAGGCGCCGACGGTGCTCTCGACGAACCTCCCGGTCTTCTCCACCTATCCGCAGGTCGCGGCGGGCCTCGAGCGCATCGGCGCCGAGGTCCACGTGTTCACCAAGGAGCAACTCGACGGCCTCACCCGCAACTACAACGGGATGCCGCCGCTGACCTCCGAGGGCTCGACCATCAACGACCTCGACGACCTCGCGGAATCTCGTGATCTCATTCTGTCGGCGCTGGCCAACATCGCCGACCGCTCGAACTGCAACTAGGACTCATGCGAAACAAACGACTCATCCGACTCTCGATCGCGCTCGCGAGCGCACTGACCTTCGCCGCGTGCGGCAACGACAACGGCGACAGCGGCGACGACGACGGTGGCGACGGCTGCACCGTGACGGCGAGCTTCACGTCGATCCACGACGACCTGCTCTCCACCCCGACGTGCGCGACCAGCAGCTGCCACGCGGCGCCGACCAACGCGGGCGGCCTCGACTTCTCGGCGGGCGCGGCGAACGTGCACGGTCAGCTCGTCGGCGCCCCGAGTGAGTACTCGCAGGCCACGCGCCCCACGCGCATCGAAGCCGGCACGTCCACGGCGAGCTGGTTCTACGTGAAGATCTCGGAGCCGCTGCCCCCGGGCGGCCGGATGCCGAGCGGTGGTGCGCTGTCGCAGTGTGACATCGACAACATCCGCGACTGGATCGACGCCGGCGCGTCTCAGTAACGCGATCGCGGATCGTGCCGCGCCGGCACAGGCGAGCCGGCGCGACTGTCGCGTCCGCGACTCGGTCCGGACGAATCCTCGGTGTCTCGGGCGTTGGCCCGCCGGTTGCTCCTACGCCGGCCCGATGATTCGAAGCGCGATACTCCGCAGCACACTCCTCGTCGCCGGTGCGGCGACCCTCCTCGCCTGCCCGGGCCCTGGCGACGACGACGGTCACATCGAGCCCAAGCCTCTCCTCCCCATCGAATCCAGCAGCGCCCTGACGGCCGCGAACGCAAACCTCCGCGCGATGAGCGTGGGGGTCGCAAAGAGCAGCCTGTTCCTGGAGAGCTCCGACTTCTTCGGCGGCCTGTTGAACGGCGACGGCGCCATCCCCTGCGACCCCGAAGGCAACTGCGAGCAGCCCGACCCCCAGACGCTCGAAGAGCGCGCGACCGCGATGGCCGACATGATGGCCGAGCGGGTCCTGAACGAGACCAACGTCGAGACGAGCGATCCGACGAAGGTCGTGCTGAGCCTGAAGGCCGAAGCGTTCTGCGCGAACGGCACGGACGACGCCGGCGACCCCATCATCGACGCCGACTGCGCGACGCGCCTCGCCGCGGACCCGATTCGCCTCGAGCTGACGCAGCGTACCGAGGGTGACATCGACGTCGCGCTCCTGGTCGGCGCCGCGGCGCTCCGTCCGGTGACGCTCGAGCTGTACCGAAGGCAGCTCGCGACGCAGCTCGACATCGGCGCGGCCGTGCGGTCGGCCGAGATCATCTCGTCGATCCTCGGCGAGCCGATCGAGGGGCTCGACGGTGAGCTGAGCGGCAAGGTGCGCTTCGAGATCCGCGAGAACCGCGAGCTCGACTACACGGTCGCGACGTCGATCCTCGCGCCGGTGAAGGTCGCGATGAACATCGAAGGCGAGGCGCTCTCGGTGAACGTCGGCGTGGCGTCGCCGCTCTCTTCGATGCGCATCGACGGCAACAACCAGACGCTGGTCATGGAGACCGACAGCGGCGCGATCGACGTGTCGCTCCCGCTCGGCGCGATCGGCGGTTCGACGATCTGCACGACGGGCCCCGACGGCGAGACGATCTGCGAGACCGAGCCCAGCCCGTTCGACGGCGCGATGGAGCTGCACATCCCCGGCGCGCACGGCAAGGTGACGCTCGACGCGAGTGACACGATCAAGGTCGAGAACCTCGGCTACGACGACGCGATGACGATGAAGATCGACGGTGCGCAGACCTTTTCGATGGACCTCAACGCCAGCAACGGTCGCTCGCTCGACGCCGAGCTGACCGGCAGCGAAGACGGCTTCATCCTCGCGGTGCGCCCGCTGATCGACCTGGTCATCGACCTCGACGTCACGAGCCTCGCCGACGAGATGGAGATCCCGGCCGGCCTGAGCTCCGACCGCATCCAGATGCGCCTCGACGGCGACAGCAACCCGGCGATTCGCCTCGCGGGCATCTCGGACGCGCCGACGACCGGCGACGACGAGCCGTCGCGCGGCCCGGCGTCGGTCTTCGAGGTGCTCCGCGGTCGGTTCTCGCTGTCCTCGCAGGCGGCGAACGCAGAGGTCGTCGTGGAAGCCGGCCAGTGCCTCGTGGCGGCCGAGCCGACCGAGGAGAACCCGGAGCAGCACCCGATCGAGCTCCTCCAAGGCGCCGCCTGCAACTAGAGATCAACGACAGACGGGCGGTCGATCAATTCGCTCGGCGCGCGACGACGCGCGACAGCTCCGCCGCAACCCACGGGACGCGCTCCACGCCACGCTCGAGTCGGTCGCGCAAGACAGCTTGCGCCCGCGGCGCGTCGATACGGCCCAGGTTGCGCACGGCCGCCGCCCTCAGCTCCGGGTCGGCGTCACCGAGCCGCGACCGCAGGCGATCGATCGCCCGCGCCCCATCCACGTACGTCAACGACGACATCGCCTGGATGCGTACGGCGCGGTCGAGCTCGGGCGTTTCGAGCAGCCCCACCAGCGCGCGACCGGCTTCGGCGTAGTGGCCGAGCGCACTTGCGGCGCGCATCCGCGGGTACCGTGCGAGTCGGGGATCGCGGGCGATCGCCTCGAGTGCCTGCGGCGTCGCAGCCACCGCGTCGAGGGCCTCGCGCGTCACTGCGACGTCGACGTAGGACAGGATTCGGACGAGCTGGGGCTCGTGTTCGACGGCCGCCGGTGGCGTCGCGATCAGGGTCATCATCAGCGTCAGGCTCATCATTTCGTACGCTCCTCGTTCACTGCGCGATCGTCTCGGCGTGCAGTCGCATCACACGCGCCTGCGACGGTGAGATCATCGTCCCGCCGCCGACGGCCGGGTACATCAGGTGCAGGTTGCCGGCCTCGCCCGACGGCGTCTCCGGGTGCTGATCCTCGCTGCCGGTGATCTCCGACGTGTGGAACAGCCCGAGCCAGTGGCCGCCCTCGTGCGCCATCACGTGCGCCAACACGGCAGGGTCCTCGTTCGCGGGCTCGAGGGCGACGGCGACGCCGCTGTTGAGGGTAGATGGACGCAGCGGCGGTCCGGGCAGCCCCCCCGCGATCCCACCGATCGCACCGCCCGGGATGGGCGATTCGAACCGGTCCACGAAGAAGAAGTGCAGCCCGGGCCCTTGGGTCGCCTCGAACATTTCTTCGAGCGGCCCGGCGCCACCGCTGAGCGCGACCTCGATCGTGCGGAAGCGGGCGTCGACGTCGTGGTACGCGATGGCGCCGATGGTGATGCCGGCGGTCGCATAGATCTCCCCCAGATCCACGAGCGCGTCTTGGATCAACGGTGCGGTCGGAGCGGAAGCGGCGTCGATACCCCCCGCACCGGTGAAGTACAGCGATACGTCGAGGCGCCCGGACGACGGCACCTGGGTGCGGAAGAGGATCTCGACATCGATGTCCCCGACGTACGGTTGGCCCTGCTGCCCTTGGGGCACCAGCCCGGCGATCCGCATCGTGTACGTGCCCCCGCTCACCGAGACGCCCGGGTTGTTCGGGAACAGCGCCGCCGCGATGCCGCTGTCCTGCACGACGCGGTTCGGGCTCTTGAACTGCGCGGCGAAGGGTCCCAGCAGGAGGCGCTCGAGCGGCGTGAGCGTGGACTCGTCGTTCGTGACGAGCGGGCCGTCCGGGCCTTCGAGGGTGTAGACGACGACGAACGCCTCGGGCGCCGCTTCCGTCACGACCATGAAGCTGACGGTGTCGGCGGGGAGCTCGAACTCGATCGGCGGTGTGCGCCCGTCGGCGCCCGTCGAGATCGTGCCGAGGTCGATCGTCCCGAGCGGAACCGTGGACGTCGAGGTCCCGCCGTCCCGCACCGAACCGCCGTCGCGCGCGACCCCGGCGTCGACCGCGGGCTCGCCGGCGTCGCGGTCCTGGCCGCCGCCGTCCGCGACAACGGTCGTGCCCGCATCTCGGACCATCCCGTCGCCGGCGTCCAACGGCTCGTCGGAGCACGCGACAACGAGCACGAGGAGCGCGATCGGCGCCGCGTGGCGAAAGATGTGTGTCATGGCGCCGGATGGTAGGGCGCGCGGGCTGTCGAATTCATCGGTGGAACATCCGTGGGACATTTCCGAAGCCCCTTCTGTTGGGGGACGCAGCCTGGCAGAGTCGAAGTGTGCGCCGCGTCTTCGCGCCCCTACTGGTCCTGCTCGGCGCGTGCCACGCGCAGCGCTCGGCCACGTTCCCCGAAGCGGACGAAGGCACCCGATCGATGCTCGTCGGGCTGGCGCTCCCGGCTGGCGGCGTACGCGTCGAAGCCTTCGTGTACCCCGACGGACGTCCCGACCGCGTCGGGATCGCCACGAACACGGACATCTCCGTGCTCTACTACGCGCGCACGCTCGACGAGCTCGGCCTCCGGCCCGGTCCACTCACCGACGCGCGTGGCGAAGCGAACAACCGCCGCCTCCCCCTCCCCGACCAACTCTTCTCGGCGACGGTCGGCGCCAGTGGCCTTTCGACCTGGGCGCCGCGCGACACCCTCGACGACGAGCTCGCCGCGTTCCGAATCGCCGGAGACTCCGTTGCGTCGTGCGCGATGGCGGGCGGGTGCTTCGCGACCGAGAGCGACGCGGCGAACGACAGCTGCTCCGCGACCTGCCCCGAACCGACCTCGCCGCAGGCGCCCACCCCACCGATGCCCCCCGAGGCCCCTGACTTCGGCACCTGCCCGGACGGTTGGCTGACCGTCGACGTGGACGGGATCTCCGCGTGCCGTCCGCCGACGCGTGACTGCGCGGGCCATCAGTTCATCGCGGACGCCGACTGCGGCGATGTCGGCGTGGCGTGCCCGACCAGCGGCTGGCCCGACACGGTCCCCAACGATCGGCCGGTCCGCTACGTCGACCCCGACGCGGGTCCGGACGGCGTCGGGACCCGCGAGGATCCGTTCCGTACGATCGACGCCGCGCTCGACGGCGCGCCCGCCTCGGTCGCGATCGCGCTCCGCCGTGGGACCCACATCGATCCGGCGCGCTCCTTGACCGGCCTGGTGCAGTTCGTCGGCGCGTGTGCGGAACAGTCCACGATCCAGCTCGGCGGGCCCTGGGCGGTGAACGGCGCAGCGTCCGAGCTCGCGTTCATGGACGTCACCGTGCAGCGCGGAGCGGTCTCGGCGTCTGGCGCCGCCAAGATCGTCGCGGACCGTGCGATCTTCTCGCGGGGCGGCGGTCTGCGGGTCCCGTTTATCGGCGGCGCGGACATCACGTTGAACCGCGTCGTGGTGGACGACGCCCTCGGCGTGGCGGTGGCCGCGAACGCCGGGACCGTGGTGGCGACGAACGTCGTCATCCGTGACGGCGCGGACGACGCGTTCAGCTTCGACGGGGACGTCGTGGCGACGCTCGACGACGTCGTGGTCGAGCGCGTCGGCGGTTCCGCCGTGCGCGCGCAGTCCGGCGCGTCGACGACGGTCACGCGCGCGCTCTTCACCCAAGCCACCGGGAGCACCGTCCGCGTCGACAGCGCCGAAGTCACGCTCGACTACGCGGTGATCGAAGACAGCGTCGCGCTCGATGAGCGCGACGGGCGCGCCATCTTCGCGACGAACAACAGTACGGTCTTCGTCGAGCACAGCTGGATCGCACGGGTCATCACGAGCGCCGGCTGGTTCGTGTCGTCGGCGGCAACCCTCCGCAACGTGTTGATCCGCGACGTCGCGACCGAGCCGGACCGCGGCTGGCACGGCATGGCGGTCAACGCAGGTTCGGCAGCGACGCTGACGTTGGACCACGTCGACATCGCGAACAGCGCGCGCTGGGGCCTGCTCGTGGAGAGCCGCGCGTCCATCGACGCCGACCACGTCCGGCTCGTCGGCATCGCGCGCGGCGCGTCGTCGGACGAGAACAGCGTCGGGATCGAAATCCGTTCCGGCGCTTCGGCTGTGCTGGATCGTATCCACGTGGAGGGCGCGCTGACGTCGGCCCTCGCGATCGACGACGGTGAGCTCGAGAGCCAAAACGACTGCTCGGAAGAGATACGGACGGGGATGCTGCGCATCACCGACGCCGAGCTGCTCGGCAACGAGAGCGCGAGCCCGTACTTTGGCGTCGAGGTGGGGTGCGACGCCGAGGTCGCCTTTCGCCGGGTCCATATCCATGACATCCGTGGCTGGGGCCTCGACGTCACGCAGAGCGCGAAGGTGACGATCGACGACTTCGCGGTCGACAACGCGCGAATTCGCGGCGTCGGCGTGTACTACGACGGCCGGATCACCGGCTCGAACGTGCGCATCACGGACGCGCGCTACGCGGTCACCGCCGACTGGCGCGGTATCGCCGATCTCACCGGTGTGGCGATCGACTGCGGAGAGGAGGGACGCGTCGGATTCGGTCAGGAGAACTTCGGCGAGCTCGAGATCGACGCGTTCGAGGCGAAGAACTGCGACGTCGCGATCTACGGCTTGGCGTCGGCCTTCATGCGCCTCAGCGACGGCTACGTCCGGGACAACGCGATCGCCGTGGAGACGGACTCGGGCGTGGAGAACTTCCTGCTCGGCGTGGTGTACGAGAACAACGCGCAGCTGGTCGGGACGTACGTGCCGATGCGGTTCTGATCAGTCGGGCAGCGTCTGCGCGTAGGTCAGGACGTCCAGCGCGACCTGGCGGTCGAGCGCGCGGAGCGCCGGCATCTCGGAGTCCGGCTGCCCGTTGAGGATCTTGTGGAGCGTCTCCCACGGATTGCCGCGTGCGAGCGGACCGAGGGCGTCCATCTTCGGCTCCCCCTTACCGTCGACGCCGTGGCACTTCGCGCAGATGGTCTCGAAGACCGGCTTGCCCCGCGCGGCCTTCCCGCGGGCCTTCTTGGTCTTGCGATCGATGACGCGGTCCATGTCGACCTGGCCCTTGGACACAAACGCGGCCAGCGCCGCGAGGTCCGCGTCCGAGAGCAGGTCCCCGTAGCCGTGCGTCGAGTCCTTCAGCACCTTGACGATCTTCGCTTCGGGTCGCTTCGCCGCGGCCCGGATGCCCGCGATGCCCGTCGCGTGTTTCCCTGAAGCGTACGCGCCGTCCTTCCCGCGGTAGTCCCAGCCGTGGCACTCCTTGCACCGGTAGTCCGCGCCATCCTTCCCGAAGTACTTGCCGGTCTTCGGATAGGCCGGGTTCGGCTTCGCCGGGGGCTTCTTGCTCACGACTTTCGACCAGTTGTCGTAGAGCAGCCCACCTCGGGCGAGCGTGGCCTCGTCCGCGCGGGCGGACGCCGTAGCGAGCAACGAGACGATGGCCAAACACAGGGGGAGAGCCTTCATGACGCCCGGGTACTGAGGGGACGCGATCGAGTCAAGCCGCGCGATCGCACCGATAATGCGATTGATTCTCAAAATCAAAAGCAGTACAGCATCTGGAGCATGAACAAGACGTGTGCACTCCGACTGCTCCTCACAGGCGCCCTCGCGGCCGGATTCGCTTGCAGCGGCGACGACGACGATGGGGATGACACCACGATCGATCGCGACGGTGGCGTGACGCGGGACGGCGGCTCCACGGTCGACCCGACGGATCCTCCGACGACCTACACCTTCGAGAGCCGCTTCGAGGCGGGTGCATCGAGCGTCGTCCACAGCGGACAGACGCTGCGGCACGTCCTCATCGTGGACATGAAGAACCGCGTGTCGGGCCTGACGGACCGCATCGACATGGGCACGTTCACACCCACGACCGGCGACGTCATGGCCGAGCTCGAGTTCTACCTCGAGTTCGACGCGGCCTCGGCCGGCGGCGAGACGCACGGCATCGACACCACGCCCGCCGCGCTGCAGACGACCTACGGCGAGATCGGCAGCGCGAACCTCATCGGCAAGATCGCCGGCAACGACGAGGCCGGTCAGCACGAGGACTGGACCATGGCGTTCCGAGGATGGGACGACGCGAGCGTCACCACGCCGGAGAGCCTGGTGCGCCTGTGGTTCGCCGAGCTGGACACGCTCGCCGCTCGACGCGCGGCCGGTGACATCCCGGTCGACCCGGACGGCAACGCGATCAGCGAGGTCTACGTCTCGCCGGAGGGGCTGGACTACTCGCAGCTCCTCCAGAAGTTCCTCACCGGCGCGATCGCCTACTCGCAGGGCGCTGACGACTACCTGGACGACGACACGGACGGTAAGGGCCTGCGCACCGACAACACGATGGCCGACGGCGACTCGCCCTACACCGCGCTCGAGCACCAGTGGGACGAGGGCTTCGGCTACTTCGGCGCCTCGCACGACTACGCGATGTACGACGACGACGAGATCGCCGCCGCGGGCGGCCGCGAAGGGTGGTCGAGCGGGTACCACGATACGGACGGTGACGGTTCGATCGATCTCCTCAGCGAGTACGTCTTCGGGCACGCGCAGAACGCGGGCAAACGCGACCGCGGCGCGGTCGTCGCGACCGACTTCACCAAGGACGCGATCGACGCCTTCACGGCGGGGCGACACATCATCGCCACCGCCGGCGGCGCGCTCGACACCGAGAAGATGGCGGCGCTCGTCGTGGAGCGTGACAAGGCGCTGACCGCCTGGGAGGCGGCGATCGCCGCCACCGTGGTCCACTACATCAACGACACGCTGCAGGACATGGAGGCGTTCGGCACGTCCGAGTACAACTTCTACGACCACGCCAAACACTGGAGCGAGATGAAGGGCTTCGCGCTCGCGTTCCAATTCAGCCGGCACTCGTCGCTGACGGACGCTCAGTTCGAAATGCTCCACGCGCTGCTGCGCGACGCGCCGGTGCTCCCGGGCTCGGCGGACATCGAGCAGTACAAGACGGACCTGCGGGACGCCCGCGCGATGATCGGTAGCGCGATGGGCTTCGCCTCGGACAACCTCGGCGACATGGTCGGGGAGAACGGCTGGTAGGTGATGCGACGTAAGGTCCTCTTGGTCGCACTGTTGAGCGCGGCGTGTTCGAAACCCGGCAACGGCGGCGATGACCCCCAGGGGTTCGACCGCAAGGCCGTGCTCGCCGGCGTCGCCGACAATGCGATCCTGCCCATCTACGAGCGCGTCGTGACGGCGGCGGTCGGCCTCGAGTCGGCCACCGCCGCGTACGCCGCGGACCCCACGTCGACCACCGCACGCGATGAAGCACGTGCGGCGTGGCGCGACGTGATGGCGATGTGGCAGCAGGCCGAGGTGTTTCAGGTCGGCCCCGCCGGTCAGAGCAGCAAGGTCATCGACGGTCGCAACCTACGCGACGAGATCTACTCTTGGCCGACGTCGAACACGTGCCGCGTCGACCAGGAGATCGTCGCGAACGGCTTCGAAGCGCCGAGTTACTTCGACGGCAAGCTCGTCAACAGCTACGGCCTCGACGCCATCGAGTACCTGCTGTTCTACGACTCGCCCGAGAACACGTGCTCGCCGGTCCTCGGCATCAACTCCGAGGGCCAGTGGGACGCGATCGCCGGTGAGGTCGACGCGCGTCGAGCGGCGCTCGCGCGCGTGATGGCGACGAAGGTGGTCGCGGACGCGACGCAGCTGAGGGACGCCTGGGCGACAGACGGGTTCGCTGACGCGTTCGCCCGGCCCGGCGACGACGACTCCCCGTATCGCAGCGAGCGTGAGGCCCTCAACGACCTGTTCGCGGCGATGTTCTATCTCGAGCTGACGACCAAGGACAAAAAGCTCGCGACGCCGCTCGGGCTGCACCCCGACTGCACGACCGAGGTGTGCCCCGAGACGCTGGAGTTCCGCTTCGCCGACTTCTCGCGCGCCGCCGTGCACGCCAACCTCCAGGGCTTCCTCGCGGGCCTCACGGCGGGCGAAGGCGTCGGCTTCGATGACTACCTGCGCGCGTCGAACGCGGGCGATCTCGCCGACCAGATGGTGGCTGATGCGGAAGCAGCGATCGCCGCGGCGGCCGGAGACCCGGACCTGCGCACGATGCTTCAGTCCAACCCGAACGAAGCGATGCCGATCCACGCCGCAGTCAAGAAGGTCACGGACGAGCTGAAGAGTCGCTTCGTATCCGTGCTGAACCTCGATGTCCCGCAGGAGGGCGCCGGCGACAATGACTGAACGGCGGCTCGGCGAGCGCTGGACGGCTCCGGTCGACATCGCGTCGATCGCCGCCCTCCGCATCCTCTTCGGCGTGATGATGTGCGCCGGCCTGGTGCGCTTCATGGCGTCCGGCTGGATCGAGATCGTCTACGTCGAGCCGAGCTTCTTCTTCAAGTACCCGGGCTTCGAGTGGGTGCGGGTCTGGGGGCCGACGGGCCTGTACCTGCACCACGCCGTCCTCGCCGTGCTCGCCCTGTGCGTCGCGCTCGGCCTGTACTACCGATTCAGCATCGTCGCGTTCGGGCTGGGGTGGACCTACGTCCAGCTGATGGACCAGACCAACTACCTCAACCACTACTACCTGGTCTTCCTCCTCTGCGGGCTGCTCGCCGTCCTCCCCGCGCACGCCGCGTTCTCGATCGACGCTCGACGTCGGCCCGAGCTGAGGCGCAGCACCGTCCCGCGCTGGATGGTGTCGCTGCTGCGATTCCAGGTCGGCGTCGTCTACTTCTACGCCGCGCTCGCGAAGCTGAACGCCGACTGGCTGCTGCACGCTCAGCCGCTGAACATCTGGCTGAGCTCCCGCACCGACCTCCCGTTCATCGGGTCCTGGCTCGGCAAGCTCTGGGTCGCGTACCTGTTGAGCTGGGTCGGCTTCCTCTACGACCTGACGATCCCGTTGTGGCTGTCGATCCGAAGGACGCGCGGCCTCGCGTACCTCGCGGTGCTCGGGTTCCACGCGATGACCCAGGTGTTCTTCGACATCGGGATGTTCCCGACGATCATGATCGTCGCGACGACGATCTTCTTCGACCCGAGCTGGCCGCGCAGGATCCTTCGGAACGCACCGTCCTTCGCCGAGGCCCCCACGCCGCGTCCGGGTCGGCTCGCCACCGCTATCGTCGTGGCCTACTGCGCGTTCCAGGTCGCCGTCCCGCTGCGCCACTACCTGCTCGATGGCGACGTCCTGTGGAACGAACGCGGGATGCGCTGGTCCTGGAAGGTCATGGTGCGCGAGAAGAACGGCGCCGTGACGTACCACGTCCGCAATACGTTGACGGATCGACGCTGGCAGGTGACACCGCACCGCTACCTCGCATGGCGGCAGGTCAGTGAGATGTCGTCGCAGCCGGACATGATCCTCCAACTCGGACAACACGTCGCCGCCGACTTCGAACGGCGTGGACTCGGCCCGGTCGAGGTTCGTGCAGAGGCGCTCGTCTCCCTGAACGGACGCCGCTCGCAGCTCCTCGTGGATCCCGCGATCGACGTGCGGCGAGTCGGCCACGATGTCCCCTATGCGGCGTGGCTCATGCCCGGACCGACCGGGGCTCCGGTGCAGCTGACCGCGCACCACTGAGACGACGATGTTCCTCCTCTTGCTGACCCTCGCCGGACAGGTCGCGACCGGCACGACGACGCACACGTCGACCGTCAGCCAGACCGAGACTTCGACCCCGGCAGACTTCGTCTTCGACGAAGTGCTCCCGGACGTCTCGCTCGAGGTCACCGCGGCTCCTCCCTCCGAGCCGGATGACGAGGGCGAGATCGAAGAGGTGATCGTCCACGGCACGTCGGCGGAGCGTGCGCGCATCGCGGGCTCCGCCTACCGCGTCGACGACGTGGCCCTCGAACAGTTCGAGTACGACGACATCCACCGCGTGCTCATGCAGGTGCCCGGCGTGTACGTCCGCGGCGAGGACGGCTACGGCCTCCGTCCGAACATCGGCCTGCGCGGCGCCAACTCCGATCGAAGCGCGAAGGTCGCACTCATGGAGGACGGCGTCCTGCTCGGCCCAGCGCCCTACTCCGCGCCCGCCGCGTACTACTTTCCGATCGTCACCCGGTTGGTCGGCGTCGACGTCTTCAAAGGGCCCGCCTCGATCGTGTACGGCCCGAACACGATCGGCGGCGCGCTCGATCTCCGAACGCGCCGGATCGACCCGGGCGTACAGGGCTACGTGGACGCCGCGTACGGCGTGAACCGATACCAAAAGCTCCACGCGGCGACCGGATACGGCGCCGAGCACTGGGGGGTGCTCGTCGAGGGCGTTCACCTTCAGACCGACGGATTCAAGGAGCTGGACGGCGGCGGCGACACCGGCTTCGCGAAGAACGAAGTCATGCTGAAGGCGTACGTCGGGACCAACCGGAGCGACGAATACGCGCACCGCTTGGAGGTAAAGCTCGGTTACGCCGACGAGGAGTCGAACGAGACCTACCTCGGCCTGAGCGATGGCGACTTCGATGCGACTCCGTACCGCAGGTACGCTGCAAGTCAGCTCGGCAACATGGACTGGTGGCGCACGCAGGCCACGCTGTCGTACCTGCTGCAGACCGACCGGGTCGAGGTCCGCGTCACGGGTTATCGGCACGACTTCTCGCGGGCGTGGAAGAAGCTCAACGGGCTCGCCGGCGTCGACCTCGGAAGCCTGCTCAAGGCCGAGGACAGCGGTGAAGACGCGGTGCGGCTCGCCGTGCTCCGAGGTGAACAGGACGCGAGCGGCGCGCTCCTCATCGGCACGAACGCGCGCGACTTCGTGTCGACCGGCGTCCAGGCCACGGCGCGGTGGCGCGCGCCCCAGCTGTTCTACCTCGTGAATCAGGACATCGTCGCCGGCCTCCGTGTTCACCAGGACTCGATCCGACGTGACCACGACGAGGGCACGTACGACATGCTCAACGGCACCACCGTCCTCGCCTCCGACATCGCGACCGTCACCGACAACGAAGGCCGTGCGCTCGCGTTTGCGTTCCACATCCTCGACGAGATCGAGATCGGCGACCTCCTCCTCACGCCCGGTCTCCGCGCCGAGCTGATCCAAACCTCCTTCGTGTCGACGGTCCCCGAGCGACGCGACATCGACAACGAGACCGCCGTTCTCCTCCCTGGGATCGGTGCCTCGTACTCGCCGACGCGATGGCTCAGCGTGATCGCCGGCGTGCACCAGGGCTTCAGCCCGGTCACGCCGGGCGCCAGCGACGACACCCTCCCGGAGAAGAGCCTCAACTACGAAGCCGGCGCCCGGGTGAAGCTCGCGCGTGCGCGCGCCGAGGTGATCGGCTTCTTCAACGACTACCAGAACATCAGCGGGACCTGCACGTTCTCGAGCGGCTGCACGGACGCGATGACCACCGACCAGTTCAACGGCGGCGCCGCGTGGGTGTACGGCCTGGAGGCCGTCGCGAGCCACGGCACACACGCCCCGCTCGGCTTCGACGTCAGCGGCGAGCTGACCTACACACTCACGTTCTCGGAGTTCCTCACCGACTTCGACTCCGGGTTCCCGCAGTGGGGCAACGTCCTCGCCGGATACGAGCTCCCGTACGTACCGCGACACCAGCTCGCCGCGACCGTCGCGGCGACGCGCCCGGACTTCGGGCTCAACGTGACCGCGCGCTACATCGACCGTATGCGCGACCGCGCCGACGACGGCCCGCTCGAGGACATCCACGCGACGGATCGCGCAGTCATCATCGACGCGTCGGCGTACTACCGACTGTTCGGAGGACGCCTCTACGTGCAGGCCTTCAACGTCACGAACACCGCCTACATCGCGTCTCGACGCCCGTTCGGCGCGCGTCCCGGGCAGCCGCTCCAGATCTATCTCGGCTACAAACACACCTTCGAGTGAGGGGTAGACACGGCGGTCCGACCGCCTCCCTCGCCGCGAAGGGGGGTGCGCGCCCCACCCCGCCGAGTGAAATGGCCCCCCTACCTCCGGTCCACGGTTCGCTCCTGTAGGGGGCATGGAACTGACATTCGACTGGACCACCACCGAAGGACGACGGGCCTCCAACGAAGACGCCTGCTGCGCGCGGCCCGGGCTCGGGCTGTTCGCGGTCGCGGACGGGATGGGCGGATACGAGGGGGGCGAGGTCGCGAGCCGGATCACGATCGAGACGCTCGTCGGGTTCGCCTCGTGCCTCGCCCGCGGGGACAACCTCTTTCTGCCGAGTGACGTCGACTACGCGCGGCCGCCCGAGGAGAACGTGGTCGCCGCGGCGATTCGCCTCGCGGACGCGCGGATCAAAGCGGCGCGTGTCGGTCCGCTCGCGCAGATGGGATCGACGGTCGCGATGGTGCAGACGATCGAAGACCGCGTCGTCGTTGCGCACGTCGGCGACAGCCGCGTGTACCGGCGGCGCGCGTCGAAGATCGAGTGCCTCACGCGCGACCACTCGCTGTACGAAGAGCTGCGTGCGTCGGGCGCCGACGTGCCGCCAAAGGAGAAGTTCCTCCACGCGCACGTCATCACGCGCGCGCTCGGGATCGAGACGCCGAAGCGCGACCCCGACCTGAGGTCGGAGGCGCTCGCGGTCGGCGACACGCTGCTGTTGTGCACCGACGGTGTGACGGACGTGCTGTCGGACGAAGACATCGGCGCGTTGCTCGACGGCGACCTCGCAGCGGAGCGCATCGCGAGCGCGGCCTACGACGCCGGGAGCCGCGACAACATCACGGTTCTTCTGTTGCGTCGGGTCGACTGAGCAAGCCGTGTTTCTCGAGCAGCGTCCGCAGGTGTTTGCGATCCATCTGCGCGTCGCGGGCGGTCGCCGCGATGTTGCCGTCGTTGCGCGCGAAGACGTCGGTGAGATAGCGACGCTCGAACGCGGTGAGCACGGCCTGCTTGGCGTCCGCCCAGGTTTGGTCGGTGCGGACCGTGAGCGGCTCTCCAGTGGCCTGCGACGCGACCTTCAGGCGGAGCTCCGCGAAACCGTTCGCCCCCGGGGTCAGCGCGATGGCGCGTTCGATCACGTTGCGCAGCTCGCGCACGTTGCCGGGCCAGTCGTGAACGACGAGGCGGTCGAGGTTCGGCCCCGCGACATCGCCGGCGGACAGGCCGCTGCGCGTCATCAGCGTGTCGACGAGGATCGGGAGGTCCTCGCGGCGCGTGCGGAGCGACGGCAGCGTGAGCTTCAAGACGGAGAGCCGGTACAACAGGTCGGCGCGGAAGGCGCCGGTCGCGACGAGCGCGTCGAGGTCGTGGCGGGTCGCGCCGACGACACGAACGTCGACTCTGCGTACGTCGTCGGAGCCGACGGGTTTCACGGCGCGCTCCTCCAACACCCGAAGCAAGCGAGCTTGCACCGCGGGCGAGATCTGCCCGAGCTCGTCGAGGAAGATCGTCCCGCCGTCGGCGCGCGCGAAGGCGCCCTTGCGCGCGTGGGACGCGCCGGTGAACGCGCCGCGGACGTGGCCGAACAGCTCGCTCTCCAGGAGCGTCTCCGGGAGCGCGCCGCAGTCGATCGCGACGAAGGGCCCGGAGCGCCGCCCGCCGGCTTCGTGAATCGCGCGCGCCGCGAGCTCCTTGCCGGTGCCGGTCTCACCTTCGAGGAGCACGGTGACGTCGGACTCCGCGGCGAGCTCGAGCACCGCGAACACCTCGCGCATCGCGAGGCTCTCTCCGACGAGATCTCCGAAGCGTCGGGACTGACTGGGCTCGACCTCGACCGGCTCGCGCACCGGCTGAACGCGGAGGAAGGTCTTGCCGACCTTCAGCGTCGCGCCGACCGGCACCACGACGCGCACGATCAGCGAGCCTTCGAAGAGCGTGCCGTTGCGGCTCTCGAGATCGGTGACCTCGAAGCGAACGCCGTCGGGTTTCAGCTCGACGTGCCGCCCCGACACCCGCTCGTCGGTGAGGACGAGATCGCAGTCGTCGTCGGCGCCGACCACCACCCGCGCGTCGAGGCGCACCGCACGCCCGCGGTCGGGGCCCTCCACCACGACGAGCTGGCAGCGCGCCCGCGGTTCGCTACCGTCCGGCAGCGCTTCGCTGAAGATCGTCGTCGCGCGCTCCAAGGGGTCGCCTTCGATAGTACACTCGAAGGCGCACCTTGAGCTTCGCCGACGCAGAGCCGACGCGACTGGGGCCCTACCGCGTGCTGTCGCGGCTCGGCCGGGGCGGGATGGCCGAGGTCTTCCTGGGCGTGCACCACGGCGCGAGCGGGTTCGAACGGCACGTCGCGCTGAAGCGCCTGCGCGTGCCGTTCCGCGGCGAAGGCCGGTGGGAGCGCTTGCTGATCGAGGAAGCGAAGCTCGGAGCTCGGCTCCGGCACAGAAACCTCGTCCAGACCTACGATCTCGGCTCGGCCGACGGCTCGTACTTCGTGTGCCTGGAGTACGTGGACGGCGCGGACCTCACCTCCCTCACCGATGTCCCCGAGCCGCACGCCTGGTTGATCGCGGAGGAGATCGCGCTCGCGCTCGAGTACGTCCACACCGCGCGCGACGAGCGGGGCGTCGAGCTCGGCCTCGTGCACCGCGACGTGAGCCCCTCGAACGTCCTCCTCTCGCGCGCCGGCGAAGTGAAGCTCGCGGACTTCGGCATCGTGAAGGCGACGAACATGATCGAGCAGACGCGCCCCGACATCCGCAAAGGGAAGTACGCGTACATGTCCCCCGAGCAGGCCGCGAACGAGGCGCTCAGCGCGAGCAGCGATCAGTTCGGCTTCGGCGTCTTGCTCCACGAGCTGGTGCTCGGCCGCCGACCGTACGACGGCACGTCGGTGCCCGAGACCTTGGATCTGATCCGGCTCGCCGCGCCGCCGGAGCTCGACACGCTGGCGCCCGACGCCGCGGCGATCGTCGCACGCTGCCTCGCCCGCGATCCGAAGGACCGCTTCGCGAGCGCATCGGCGCTACGCACCGCGGTCTCGGCGTTCCGAAGAACGCTCCCGCACGTGGCGCCTCCGGACCTTGGTGCGTTGATCCCGGTCGAGACCTAGAGGCAGACGCCGAAGTCCAGGCCGATGCTGCTGCACTCGAACCCCGCGGTCGCGCACTCGGGGAACGTGAGATCACACGGCTCCATGCACGTCGGGACGCGGTCCACGATCTTCACGCACACGCCGCCCTCGGCGCAGGTGTCGTTCGTGCAGTCGCCGCCGATCGCGACGGGGCCCGTGGGGACGCAGCGGACGTTGGTGCCGGAGATCGAGCACGTGCGGTCGCTCCCGCAGTCGTCGACGAGCGGGTTGCAGGACGCCATCGAGAGCTGACACACGCCGAAGTTGAAGCCCTCCAGGCCGGTGCAGACCTCGTTCTCCTCGCCGCACGTCCCGATCGCGGTGTCACACGGCGACAGGCACGTGGGGAACGGGCGGTCCGCGAGGTTCGCGCAGACGAGGCCCTTCTCACACAGCTCGTACGAGCAGTCGCCGCCGACCTCCGTCTCGCCCGCCGGGATGCACACCGGCTGGCCGCCGCGGATCGAGCACGCTTCGTCGTCGCCGCACGGATCCTGGTTCGGGTCGCACTGCACGCCCGCGCCGACGCAGACGCCGTAGTCGTAACCGCGCAGACCCATGCACATGTAGTTCGGCGAGGAGCCGGGCAGCCCTGCGCACGCCGCTTCGTCCGTCGGGTCGCAGACGCGGTAGCAGCTCGCGCCCTCGTCCTTGGGGAGCGCCGCGCAGGTCATGCCGTTGCTGCACTCGAACGAGCCGGGGCTACACGCCTCCTCGATGCCGAGGTTGATCTCGAGCGTTCGGCACACCGCGGAGTTGTCCTTCGTGTCCCAGACGCACGACTGCTGATCCACGCAGCCCGAGTCGTCGAGCGGCTCGCACTCGAAGATCGGCGGCGTCATCTCCTCCTCCATCGACATCATCATCGGATCCTCGTTCGTCGGATCCTCGCCGACCGCCGACGGGTTCGTCGGGGTCGTGTCGATGCACGCGGCCAACAACAGGAACAGGGGCGACAGCTTCTTCATCACCACGTCTCCGGGAACTGACGACGGAAGTAGTAGGCGGGTTTGTCGTCTTCGGGGACCGCCTTCACCGTCTCGCGGCGTGAGATGTAGTCGAACTCGCTGATCGGGAGCCGCGTCTGGTCGATGAACGCGAGCTCGAACACGTTGTAGTTGCCCTCCGTCCCGTCCGCGAGGAGCGGCCGGCGGAACAGCACGTTCGAGATGTTGAAGTTGTAGCAGCTGCGTACCTTCGGCGAGCCACCCGCGACCGGATCCTCGACCTGGAACTCCTGGCCGCGGTGCACCTGGTAAGCGTACGCCTCGCGGAACCAGTCGGGCTCGCGGTGGTGCGGGTCCATGCCCATCTCGATCTCCGCCTTGCTGTCGAAGCCGTCGCCGTCGCCGTCGAGCGCGGCGTCCGTCGGGTCGTTCGGGTTCAGGCCGTAGCGGAGCTCGACGTAGTCCGAGACACCGTCGCGATCCGTGTCGACCACGAGGTGGTCGGTCCCGATGAAGTCCTCCTCGGCGTCGGTCAGCCCGTCGCCGTCCGTGTCGAACTCCGAGGGCGTGAGCTTCCCGAGCTGCACGAGCATGCCGTCTTGCGCGAGCGTCGGGTCGACGGGCGGGCGCTCGTAGATCGTCAGCGGCGCCGGGTCGTTGCTCGCCATCCCCAACGCGTACTCGACGAGGTCGCTGATCCCGTCGCCGTCCGTGTCCGAGGAGAACATGCTGCTGGAGTGAATGTCGGCCGCGTTCGGCGCCATGCTCTCCTCGAAGTCCGGCAGGCCGTCGCCGTCGGAGTCGCGCGCCATCACCATCTCGCCGTCCTTGTACGAAGCCTTGAGGTGGTGGTGGATGAAGTTGAAGCCGCTTCGGTTCACGAACACCTTGCGCAGCGTCGGAAGGTCGAGCTGGAAGTCGAGGTCGCCCGCGTTCGTCACCTCGGTGTACAGACCGTGGCCCCAGTTGTCCGGGTCACACGCCTGCGTGCCGGTGCCCTCCGCCATGCGCCGCAGCAGATCCGACGCCGCCGGATCCGGCCCGCCCACGTTGATGAAGTACGTGTTGAGCCACTCGATCATCGTGTTGAGCGGCTGGAACGACTTGTAGCCGTAGCAGCCCGTGATGCGGTCGTGGACCTTCGGGACGTTCGCCTGCAGCGCCTGGTCTTCGTTGCCGCCCTCGGGCTCGTTCGGACGACCGTCGGTGACGAAGATGATCCCGTAGCGCGTCCCCGGGATCTGATCCTCCTTGCGCATGTCCTCGTCGATCGCGTCCCACGCCCACTCGAGCGACTCCTGATAGTTCGTCGCGCCCTGCGGGACGGTGTTGTTCGCGGCGAGCGCGGTCAGCGCGGACTGGATGCGGTTCGGATCGTTCGTGAACTCCTGGCCGAGGCCGTCGAGCGGGTACACCGTCGTGCCGAAGCGCAGGAAGCCGAAGTACACCGAGCGATCCCCCGCGTAGCGATTCACGAGCTGCTGCACCGCCTGGATGCGCAGCCCCTGCGGGTCGCTCTGATCCATCGACCCGGAGTAGTCCATGATGATGAGGAGCTTGAACGGGACGGTGAGCTCCTTCGAAGGGTTCGTGCAGAAGACGTCACCGACCCGGTAGCGGATCGTCTCCCCGGGCTTCGGCACGAAGCCCCACGTCTGGGTCGGCTCGACCGGCGTGGGCCGCTCCAACTCGACGGAGATGCGCTCGAGCTCGCCCGGCTTCCACAGCCGGACGTCCGTGCACCCCCAAGACAACGCCAGGGCGAGATAGACCAGCTTCTTCATCAGAACCTCAGCACCGCGAAGTCACCCTGCCCGACCGGCGTGCGACATTCGCTGGAGAGAATGGAGGTGCCGTCGACCTCGGACGTGCAGTCCCAGACGTTTCGGCGATCGCGGATCGTGTAACCGAGCTCGCCGTCGCGGCGGCTGTCGGTCACGGTCCACGCGTAGGTGTCCTCGAGGATGATCGTCACGAACGTGAGCTTCTCCTTGCCCCGCGTATTGTCGATCACGAACGCCGTCTGCTCCACCGCGCGGAAGCGCTCGGGCATTTCGTTCACGAACCCGAGCGGCGCGACGGTCGTTCGTTCGGTCATCGTGGGGTTGGCGACGCCTTCGACGCGCATGTCGGCGTTGGCGTCGATCGAGAGGCCCGGGACGACCGAGAGGCCCTCGAGGCCGAGGCGGTAGTCGCCGTTCTCGTTCGCGAAGCCGCTCGCGGCCGTGACGCGCAGCCGACCCGACTTGTCCGGCAGGCACGCGTAGTCGATCTCGAAGCCGTTCTCCGCTTCGCTTCGGCACTGGACGACGTCCTCCTGATCGAACAGCGGTGAGCGGTTGAGGCCGGGCAGCTCCGCGGACGCGACGGACACGCCAGCGAGCACCGCGCGCGTCGCGAAGATCATGTACGCGAGGCCGAGTGAGTCCGTCGTCTCGAGCTCACCCGACGGCGCCTCGATGTCGTCCTCGATGCGGTCGACGTCGTACGGCTGCAACGCACCGAGCGGCGTGCACGCGGCGCCGGCGAGCCAGGCGAGGACCAACGTTCGCGAGAGAGGTGAAGCGGCCACGTCGCGATCATTTTCGGCAACGGGCGGGGCGAAGTGCGACCTCATGCCCGACCACCATGACTGACCGTCGGTACAGAAAGCTACAGAACCGACGACACTCGGGATTTTCGCTGACTTAGAGGCTGGATCGGTGGCGGGTGGCCGGGGTTCTCCCGGACGCAGCGCGCTCAGGCCACACGGGCGGCGAGGCGCGGGGGTCGCCAGTCGGCGGCGGGGCGCCCCAGGAGGTAGCCCTGCACCACGTCGCAGCCCTCCCACCGCAGCGCGTCGAGCTGGCGCACGGTCTCGACGCCCTCGGCGATCACTTCGAGTCCGAGCTGGTGACCGAGGCTCACGATCGCGCCGGCGACGGAGCCCGCCGACACGGCGCTCTTGTCGAGCGGCTGAACGAACGAACGATCGATCTTCAACACGTCGACGTCGAAGCGTTCGAGGTACGCGAGCGAAGAGTACCCCGTGCCGAAGTCGTCGAGCGCGATCCGCACCCCCAACTCCGCGAGCGCGCCGAGGGTGTTCGACGTTCGTGCGGTGTCGCGCATCAGCAGCGACTCCGTGATCTCGAGCTCCAGCGCGGACGGATCCAAGTCGGCGTCCGCGAGGGCGCGCTGCACGACGTCGACCAGACCATCGGATTCGAACTGCTTCGGCGACAGGTTCACGGCGATGCGGCAGTCGGGCGCGCCGTCACGCCTCCAGGCGGCGAGGGTCTGACACGCCTCGCGCATCACGAACGCACCGACGTCGACGATCAGTCCGCTGTCCTCGAGCAACGGTATGAACTCACCGGGCGGGACGAGCGTCCCGTCTTGCCGCTGCCAGCGGAGCAACACTTCGGCGCCGACCGGCTCGTGGTTCTCGACGCGGAACTGCGGCTGGTAGTGCAGCACGAAGCGCTGGTCGTCGAGGGACGCGCGCAGGTCGTTGAGGAGCTGGTGACGACGCGTCGAGCGCGGATCGTCGACCTCGTTGAACGAGCGGTAGCCGTTTCGTCCCGCGCGCTTCGCCGCGTACATCGCGAAGTCGGCGGACTTCACCAGCTGCTCCGACGTACGCCCCGCGTCGGGTGAGGTCGCGATGCCGATGCTCGCCGAGATGGCGACCGTCGCGTCGCCGAGCGGGATGGGGAGCGCGAGCGCGTCGAGGATGCGGTCCGCGACACGCTGCGGAGTCAGCGGATCGTCGAGCTCGGCGAGCAACACGGCAAACTCGTCGCCGCCGAGGCGCGCGACGACGTCGTACTCGCGAACCGCTTCGCTCAGTCGGGATGCGACGTCGCGCACCACGGTGTCGCCGGCGGCGTGACCGAACGTGTCGTTGATCGCCTTGAATCGATCGAGGTCCACGAACAAGAGCGCGACGGGTTCCTGGCTCCGCTCGGAGCGCGCGAGGGCTTCGTTGAGCCGCTCCTGGAAGGTCGCCCGGTTCGAGAGCCCGGTGAGCGCGTCACGCGACGCGAGCGCACGCATGCGCTGCTCGGTGCGTTTGCGTTCGACCGCGTACCGGATCACCCGGCGAAGGCTCTCGGGACGAAGCTCGTCCTTCGTCATGTAGTCCTGCGCACCCAACTGCAGCGCGCGCGTGGCGATCGTTTCGTCCTCGAGTCCGGTCAGCACGACGACCGCCGACTCCTGGGCCGCGGCGGTGAGGCGGCGAACGCAGTCGAGCCCGCGCGCGTCGGGGAGCGAGAGGTCGGAGAGGACGACATCGAAGTTCTCGGAGCGGACCAGGTCCAGCGCCTCCGACAACCGCCTCGCGACCGTGACTTCGCACCGCGCGGAGCGCAGGTATCGACTCACGAGGACCGCGTCGCCCTCGTTGTCTTCCACGAGGAGGAGGCTGTGCGTGGCGTCTTGGGCGGCGCCCTCGAGGGTTTGGCCCGATCGCTCGCGATAGACCGCACGTGCGTGTTCGATCGACGCCGCGATCTCGTCGACGTTCCACGGCTTGGGGAGGATGCCGACGATCGCGGAGTCACGCGCGACATCGCTGTTGAGATCGAGATCCGGCATGCCCGTAACGATCAGGCAGCCGAGGTTCGGACGTACCTTCCGCGCGCGCGCGATGAGCGTGAGACCGTCGACCTTCGGCATGCGTAGGTCGGTGACGAGCACTTCGAACTCGTCGGTGCGGAGGACGCGGAGCGCTTCCTCCGCGCCCGACGCGACCTGCACGTCCCAGCCCCGTCCGCGGAAGCGGCGGAGGAAGGCGTTGCGAACTTGGAGCTCGTCGTCGACGAACAGAATGCGAGGCGGCGATGACACCTGCCTGCTCTTTCGGTCACGAGAGATCCGGGGTTGAGCGACGAGAGAACCGCCGTTCACTTTGATCCATCGACCCCGATTCGCATCTCAGAAGAAGTCGCTCGTAGCTCGGGCGCGTACATCGCGAACCCACGGGTGGGCATCGCGTGGAACTCACCGGGAATCTCGGCACGTAGGCGATAGTCGATGCGCAACCTGCCCTGCTGAAGGTGTCTCAAAAAGAACACGACGCGGTCATCCCTGAGTTCCATGTTGGTCACGGCTTCGCCGTAGACCGTCCCGCTTCGGAGCGCGACCGGCTCCATCCCGGCCGGCTTCGGATCCTCGAACGCGAGGAACGTGTAGTCGTTCTTCGATTCGAGCTCGAGCTCGACGAGGATGAGATCCCCGCTGTCGACGCGCGCCCCGGTCTCGAGCGGCACCTTGCGGTACGCGACTTCCCGCATCGCCTGCTTCCCCCCCTGGTCGTCGTGCACGGTGTGCTCGCGATCGTCGCGTTCGAGGAGGAAGTAGCGACGCGCCACGCGGATCTCCAAGCCGGACGGCGGCGCGTCCTCCTCCGTCGTGAAGTAGGTGAGGTACGTGTTGAAGTAGACCGCGCCTTTGCCCTTCCTGCGGAACGTGATCGTGTGCTCACCCGAGCTCAGCGCGTCGCCGCGCAGGCGCACCTCGCCGTCGAAGGTGAGCAGGTTGGTGTGGTCGATGTGCACCGTCTTCGCGACCTCGCCGTCCACGAGGATCTCGAGGTCGTAGTCCGTGTCGCTCACCCGCCGCGCGCGTAGGTAGTGCCCGAACGAGGAGATGGTGATCGCCGTATCGCGCGTCGACCGCCAGTAGTAGCCGTTCTGCCGGTTGGCGAGCAGCCACTTCACGATCTTGGGCGCGCTCGGATCGTGCGGCCGAATCGTGACGAGCGCGCGCAGGTACGTCGCGTTCGACTCGATGTCGTTGTTCCACCAGTACCACCACCCGCCGCGCGGCGTGTCGAGCCACGCCGTCTGATTCTCCGGGTCTTCCTTCATGAACTGCGCTGCGTTGCGGAGCACCACCCGCGCGTCGTCCTTCTCGCCCGCGCGCCACAGCGCGAGCGCGAGCAGGCTCTTGCCGTAGACACTCAGCTGACCGCGACGTTCGTAGAGCAACCCCGTCAGCTCGCGGTTCGGCCGACCGTGACGGGCGAGCACATACGCGAGGAAGGCGTCGGTGTCCGAGACCCAGCCCTTTGTCTCGTAGCGACGGATGTGCTCCGGCGTCAGCCGAACGAGCGCCGCCACACCGCGTGCGAGCATCGACGCGTCGATCGCCGTGTCCGCGTCGCGCGCCTCGGCGAGGCCCCACAGCACGTACGCCGTCGTGTAGACCGAGCTGTGGTCGCCGCCCCACCAACCCCAGCCGCCGTCCGGCCGCTGCAACTTCGCGATTCGCGCGAGGCCAGCGCGGATGATGTCGTTCATCTTCGCGTCGCTGTAGACGGGGTTGGCGAACAGGTGCGCGTACTCGTGCGCGCGCCGCGCGTCGTAACCCTCCCCGTCCGGGTCGAGCTTCTGCGGGTCGAGGCTCGCGCGGATCTTCGCGAGCTCCTGCAGCGCGACGCCGCCGGTCTGCTGGAGCGTCTTCTTGGTGACCACCGCCGGGACGAAGCGGCTCATCGTCTGCTCGGTGCACCCGTACGGGTAGTCGAGCAGGAACGGCAGCGCGTCGATCATCGCGGTCGCGAGCGAGGGCGCCGCGCGGATGACGAGCTCGGTCTGTTCGGGGCGGCGGTCCTCGGGCACCCGCACGACGACCGAGCGCTCCTCGGTCCCCGTGCCGAACGGGATGCTGCCGACCGCCGCGTCCGTCTTCTCGAACCCGTGCACGAGCACCGGGAAGTCGAGCTCCTTCGCGTCGGACTCGACGCCGGTCAACGCCGACACCCGAACGCGTGCGCGACCTTCGCCCTGCACCTTCACGCGGAAGTCGACACGACGGTGCTCACCGGCCGGCACCTCGACGACCGTCTCGGCCGGGCCCTGCAGCAACAGGTATTGCTCGGTGACGTCGAGCTTCACCTTCACGTCGTGCGCTTCGGGGAGGCGGTTGTGTACGACGCCGGTGATCAACACCTCGTCGCGCTCGCGGAAGAACCGCGGCGCCTGTAGCTGGACGAGGAGCTTCTTGGTCGTGACGATCGAGGTCGACGCCTGGCCGACGCGCGTCGCATCCGTCGCGCCGATCGCCTTGACCCGCCACGTCGTGAGGTTGTCCGGGAACGTCCAGTCGATCTTCGCGCGCCCGTCCGCGCCGGTCTTCACGACGCGCCACGCCGCCGTGTCGGCGAAGTTCTTCCGGACGCGAGGCTCGGCGGTCGTTCCGTCGGCGCCCTCCGCGCCGACCGCGTCGTCGCTGGGCGTGTCCTCGTTCGCCGCGAATTGTCGCTTCTTCCCTTCGCGTCGCCCGAGCTCCTTGTTCGCGTCCTTGTCGCCGAAGGCCTCCGCCTCGCCGCGCGGTCGCTCTTCCTCCGCCTTCTCGTCGGCGACGTCGAGCTTGGCGGTCGCGGCCTTCGCGCCCAGCCGCTCCGCGCTCCGCTGCGCTGCGTTCAACGCCCAGGTCGCCTGCTGCGCGGGGCTCGACGGCGCCTCGAACGGCCCCAATCGCACCGCGAGGCTGTTGGCCGACGACGCACGGTGGTGACGCTTCTGCCCCCAGAAGACCACGCGCGGATCCGGCGTGAGCTCGGGCTGGATGTAGAGCACGGAACGATCGAACACCGACACCGCGACGTGCGCCGACACCGGCGCACCGTCCGCGCCGCGTGTGACGATCTCCAGCGACGACGGCGCCCCCGCCCTCGCCTCGCTCGCCGCCGGCTTCAGCTCGATGTCGAGGCTCGCCGCAGGCGGCGGGACGATGATCTCGCGGACCTCCTCGGAGAACCGCCCCTCACCGACCACCAACGCCTCGACGAAGAAGTTCGGCACGTGACGCTCCGTGATCGGGACCTCGACCACCGTCGTCTTCCCCTTCAACGCGAGCACCCGCGGCTTCTCCAGCGCGCCGCCATCCACGAAGTCGGAGAAGAGGATCTTGGCGCCCTCGACGTTCGAAGCGATCAACAGCCGCGCCGTCTCACCCACCGCGTAGGTACGTTTGTCCGTGATGATCTCCAGGTGGTTGAAGCGCGCTTCGGACGCATCGAGGCGCGCGCCGTAGACCCAGACCACGGCGCTCCCGAGCACCTCTTCACCGTCCTCGTCCTCCGCCGTGAACGTGAGTCGATACTGCCCGGGCTCGGCGACGTCCCACTTCACCCGCGCCATCCCGCGCTCGTCGGTCGTCGCGCGCGAAGAGAACACGGGCCTCTCGACGACCGAGTCCCCGTTGCCCCCCGTGAAACGGATGCGGCTGATCTCGAAACGCCCCGCGCGGTCGACGATCGGTGAGTCATCGAACCTGAGCGCGCTGGCCTCGAGCGTCATCGTCTCGCCAGGGCGGTAGTAGCCACGGTCCGTCGCCATCGACACGAAGAACGCGTGCCGCGTCGCGACGATCGCGCCCGCGCCGACGATCGTCCGACGCGTCGAATCGGTCACCTCGGCCTCGACGGTGAAGCGCTGATCCTTCTCGCCGTAGAGCGCCTTCGCGCGCGTCGTGTCGATCGACACCGCGATCGTGCCGTCGGCCCCGAGCGTCCCGCGGCCTTCGAGCACCAGCTCCTTCTTGGGCTCCGGCGCCGGCCCCCACCACGGGTACCAGACCCACGGTCGCGGGCCCCACGCGCCCCACCAATCGAACCAGCGGTACGCGTAGTAGCAACGTCCGTACCCCGGACCGTAGAGCCAGTCCCACGGCCCGGGCGCGACGTAGCGGTGGTCGTGATCCGCGCGGTGGATCTTGTAGTGCACCTTCGCGCCCGCGGCCGGGCCGCCGAAGAGGTAACTCGCCTCGATGCGGACGGGGATCTTCGTCCCGAGCCGCGCCGGACCGTCGCCGACGGACACCGATACCTCGATCTCGGGCGCCTTGTACTCCTCGACGCGGAACTGGCCCTGGCCCTGCACCCACGCACCGTCCGCGTAGACGTTGACGCGGTATAGGCCGAGCGCGGCGTCCTCGGGGATCGGATAGGAGAACTCTGCGCCGCCGCCGTCCGCCTTCGCCTTACCGGTGAAGACCTGCGCGCCCTTCGGGTCGTAGACGTTGATCTGGATCGACCGCACGTCCTTCGCAGGGAGGAACTCGCCGTTTCGACGGTGGCGCGCCCAGGCCATGAGGTGCACCTCGTTCTCGGGCCGGTAGACGGGTCGATCCGTGTAGACGAGCCCGACGTTCGCGCTCCCGAAGCTCGACGGCGCGTAGCTGTAGTAGAAGCCGTCGCCCGTGAAGGCGAAGCGATCCCCGTGCTCGACGGAGAGCACACGCTGGTAGTTGCGCCGCTTCACCCGCGCGATGCCATCGGCGTTCGTCGTCGCGGTGCTCTCGAGGTAGCGACGGTGTGACTTGCCTTCTTTGTAGTCACGCCAGAAGTCGAAGACGCGCACCTTCGCACCCTCGATCGGCTGCCCGGTGCGTGCGTCGACGACCCAGGCGATCGGCCCCTTCGGCGTCCCCTTCTCGACGATCGCCGTGTCGGTCAGCATGACCACGCCGCGTCCGAGCTGCTGCGTCCGCGCCTCGTCCGCGAAGAACCGCACGACCCAGAACCCGGCGTCCTCGATCGGCACGTCCACGTTCGACTTCGCGAAGCGCCGCGTCCCGTCGTCCTTCACCGTGGCGACGAAGTCCTCCGGCTCGCCGCGCCGCGCGCGCTCGACGCGACCCTGGTTGGCGTACAGGTAGTAGGCGAGGTTCGAGGGGTAGAAGCCGGGCTCGGCGTCGCCCCGCCACGCCGACTCGAACGCTTCGAGCAGCGCGCGGGGATCGTAGAGCTCGGCGCGTCCGTAGAGCGTGGTGACGTTGCGGTGCGAGACCTCGACGTTCGCCGTGGAGCCCGCGGGCTGCACGCTGGTCCCGACCACGACGGCCTCCGTGCGCGCGAGGAGCGCGCGCCCGCTCCGCGCGCTGCCCACGAGGCGCCCCTTCGGGAACCGCTCCAGGTAGTGGTCGTAGGCGTCGGCCGCGCGGTCGTACTGCTGTCGCGACTGGAAGAAGGTCGCGCGCGCGATGAGCGCGTCTTGCACGATGTCTTCCTCGCCGTACTCGGACAGGACGCGGTCGAGGAGCGCGAGCGTCGACTCGTTCTTCGGCACGCGGTAGCGCCCGATGTGCGTGGCGATCAGGCCGAGCACCTGGTCGTCGTCGAGCTCATAGAGCGGAGTCTCGTCGATCGTCGCCTTGTAGGGCGTGCGGCCGTTCCACCACCAACCGCTGAGACGCAGCAGCCGGTTCGCGCCGTGGCGTGATTCGAACATGAGCGCCTGGTGGTAGAGCGCGACGGCGGCGTGGGTTTCGGCGCCTTGGATCCTAGAGAGCTCGTGCGCGAGGAACTTGATCTTCGCGGTGGTGTCGAGCTCGGCGGCGTAGACCTCGGGGCGCTCCGTGAAGACGACTCGACCTTGGGCGTCGACCGGGACGCCGCGCGGCTCGCTGCGGAAGAGGATCGAGCGCCCGTAGTGCCCGGCGCGTTCGTCGGCGCCGTGTTCGTCGACGCGGTCGTCGTCGACCCCGTCGTCCCACGCGTCGTACCAGTAACCCCAGCCGCTGTCGTAGGGAGTGAAACGTCCGAGCGCGAGGATGAGATCGAGCTGCGTGTCGTAGAGCTCCGTCGTGGCGCCGAGCTTCGTGAAGGCGGCGCGCGCGGCCTCCAGGCGGCGAACCGCGGTGCGCCGATCGCGCCGGTAGGTGTAGCGGTAGGTGCCCTGCTCGTAGCGCGCGCGGTGGAATTCGCCGGCCTTCTCGGTGCCCCAGTGCGGGACCTCCAGGTAGAGGGCGCCGAGGACTCGGAGGAGGCGCGCTTCGGCGAGGGTGCCGCGCACGAGCTCGAGGCCGTCCTCGTAGAAGTCGAGGCCGGCTTGGTGCTCGCCGAGCTGGAAGGACGCGCGGGTGGCGCGCTCCAACGCGCTCGGCGCGGACTCGTGCTGGGGGTGGTGGAGGAAGAGCCCGCGGAAGGCGTCGCGCGCTTCCTTGTGGTGCTGCTGTCCGGCGGCGGACTCGGCGCTCTCCAGGAACGCGGCCGGGGTCTGTTCCGGGATGGCGGCGCGGAGGGCGTCGAGGCGAGCGCGGGCGGCGACGGGGTCACGCTCCGGTTCGGGCGGTGCGTCGATGTGGCCGCCCGCGGTGACGAGGACCGGCTCGGGCGGCGGCGGCGGGAGGTCGACCGGTTCCTCCTCCGGGAGGCAGGCGAGCAGGAGGGTGAGCGGCAGGAGTTGGGTTCGGCGCACGCGGGATCCTCGTTCGGAGCTTCAACGTACGACGCCCCGAGACGATCTGATCCGCCCCCTCTTTACAAACGGAGCGCTTTGGCTCGACATCGAGGTTGATTGCTACTCGTTAGAACCTCTGTTCAACAGAGCCCCATCCACGGACTCGGCCTCTTCGCCGAGGAGCACATCGAAAGCGGAACGACGCTTTGGAGGTTCGAGCCTCTGCTCGACAAACTGATCGAAGAGCGCGACCTCGCGAGCCTCCCGGCCGCAGTCGTGAGCTTCCTCGACGTGTACTCGGAGTACTTCCCGGAGCTCGGCCTACTCGTGCTCTCGGGCGACAACGATCGCTACACGAACCACTCGGACGATCCGAACACGGAGGTCATCCTCCCGAACGGACCGCACGCGCACGTCCGCGCGGTGCGCGACATCCTGCCGGGCGAGGAGATCACGTGTAGCTACAACGTCATCCACTGCCGCGCGCACCCGGTGACACCGAAGGTCGCGCGGCGCGCCAAGGTACGGCGCCGCGCGACGCTGAACGCGATGCGAACCTAGCGCCAGCATTCCAGACGCAAAGCGCGCTCGCGAAAACTCGGAACGGACTTCGGAACGCTGGCACCAGCCGCAATGCCGTTGACTTAGTGGATCTGCTCGCCTGGAAAGGCCGTAGGCGGGGCATGACGCGCCCGACGCACCCCGGAACCATCGCCCTACGCTGGTACCCCGCCGGCCCGCGCTCCATGTTGGCAGGAGGACGGCGGTCGGATCCGCTCGATGGTCGGCGGCACTCGCCATGCTCCCCATGTCGCGCTCGCGGCGCGGTCATCCGCCAGATGGATCTTCGCGGCCTCGCACGCGAGTCGCCCACGCCGCCTTCGACGCGTTCACAAGACGACCGGATTGAGCGTCGGTTAATTGCGCCGGCGGCGGTCGAGGGCTGCGATGAACCGGCGAGATTCGCCGGCTGGTCAAGGGGGATGGCCGGTCGCGCAAGTTGAGTTGCAGAAGCGGTTTCTTTTTCTCTCTTGGGGGTTGACGGAATCAAAGGCCCTGTCCGGGCCATCTCCTCGACGAACGCAGTCCGTTTCGAAGTTTTCGAGCTTGGACTCGTCTTCGGACGCTGACGGTCTGTATCGTGCGTCCTCGCAGATCTCAGAGGCTCGTCCTCGAGGCCTGCTCAATCGCGTTTCGAGGGCTCGATGATACCGTCGATACATGAGCCCGAACGCTTGCAACCTATCTTGCATGACCCAGAACGATCTCCTGAGCGGACTTCGCGAAGCGCTTCAGGCGGAGCTGAAGAGCGGTGTGCAGGCGCTCCGGTTCATGGCGGAGATCGAGCGGCGCAAGCTCTACGTCGAGCGGGGCTTTAGCTCGCTGTTTCGGTTCTGCGTCGAGGGGCTCGGGCTGACCGAGGACCAGGCGTGCCGGCGCGTCGCCGTGGTGCGCGCCGCGCGGCGGGTGCCCGAGCTGTTCGAGCTGCTCGCGACCGGGGAGCTGCACATGACCGGCATCGCGAAGCTCTCGAAGTTCATGAACGACGACAACGCCCACAGCCTCGTCGAGCAGGCGCGGAACAAGTCCAAGGCCGAGGTCGAAATGCTGATCGCGACCGAGTTCCCCGGCGCGAAGAGCTGCGAAGACCGTGTCGAGGCGGCGACGCCCGACACGTTCGCTTTTCGATTCGACGGGAGCGCCGAAGCGAAGGCGCTCTTGGATCGAGCCAAGGAGCTCACCCCGCCTGGGACGGACATCGGAGAGATCTTCGAAGCGGCGCTCGCGCTGTACGTGAAGAAGCTGGAGAGCAGGAAGAACGGAAAGACGAGTCGTCCGCGGTCGAAACCCGCCGAGGATGCGCCGGCGGGCGC
>JAVJQW010000048.1:0-163440 GCA_040218735.1 Deltaproteobacteria bacterium | reverse complement strand
TCTCCTGAGCGGACTTCGTGAAGCGCTTCGCGCCGAGCTGAAGAGCGGTGTGCAGGCGCTCCGGTTCATGGCGGAGATCGAGCGGCGAAAGCTCTACGTGGAGCGTGGCTTCAGCTCGCTGTTCCGGTTCTGCGTCGAGGGGCTCGGGCTGACCGAGGACCAGGCGTGCCGGCGGGTCGCCGTGGTGCGCGCGGCGCGGCGGGTGCCCGAGGTGTTCGAGATGATCGCGAACGGAGAGCTGCACATGACCGGTGTCGCGAAGCTCTCGAAGTTCATGAACGATGAAAACGCCCACAGCCTCGTCGAGCAGGCGCGGAACAAGTCCAAGGCCGAGGTCGAGATGCTGATCGCTACCGAGTTCCCGGGAGCGAAGAGCAGTGACGATCGCGTCGAGGCGGCGACCGCGGTGACATTCGCTTTTCGCTTCGACGGGAGCGCCGAAGCCGAGGCGCTCTTGGATCGAGCCAAGGAGCTCACCCCGCCTGGGACGGACATCGGGGAGATCTTCGAAGCCGCGCTCGCGCTCTACGTGGAGAAGCTGGAACGGAGGAAGAACGGAAAGACGACCCGTCCGCGATCGAGACCCGTCGAGGATGCACCCGCGGGCGCAGCGTACGTCCCGGCGGCGACGCGGCGTGCGGTGGTCGAACGCGACGGCGCGCAGTGCACGTTCGTGAGCCCGGACGGACGGCGGTGCAGCGAACGGTCGAACCTCGAATTCGATCACGTGGGCGGCCGCACGCTGGGCGCCAAGAGCGTGGTCGGCGAGCTGCGATTACTGTGTCGCGCGCACAACCTTCACGCGGCGCGGGAGGTGTTGGGTCGCGCCTTCATCGATCGGAGGATTCACGAGCGCCGCTCCACCCGGACCAGGCCAGGCGCATGTCCCGAGCGTCCTCGGCGTGAACCGCATCCGACGCCACCGGCACGCGCGGAGGGCAGTTCGTGAGAGCGATACCAGCCGGTGTTCGAGAGCGCCGCCCTCCTTCTGAGCACTGCCGTCCGGGGACCCCCGCCGTCACCAGCCCGGCGAAACGGCGGCCGAGGGACGAGTCGCTCCGCGGCTCCGGCGCGCTTCCCTACCTCGACGCGCACCTCGCGGCCTGATGGGGGCTCGAGGCAGGCCCGTCCGCTAAGTGAACGGCATTGCGCCTTGGCCATAATGCCGGCCCGCTACGCGGGACGCCTGGGCACAAACCTCAGCCCCGCCGCATTCGCGGCGGGCGTCGGCCTTGGCCCTTCACGGTCGCCCGCTGCGCGAACGAACTGGGCACAAACCTCAGCCCCGCCGCATGCGCGGCGGGCTTCAGCCTTGGCCCTTCACGGTCGCCCGCTGCGCGAACGAACTGGGCACAGGCCTCAGGCCCGCCGCATTCGCGGCGGGGCCCTTCACGGTCGTTCGCTGCGCGAACGAACTGGGCACAGTCCTCAGGCCCGCCGCATTCGCGGCGGGCTTCGGCCTTGGCCCTTCACGGTCGTTCGCTGCGCGAACGAACTGGGCACAGTCCTCAGGCCCGCCGCATTCGCGGCGGGCTTGGGCCTAGATCCTCGGGGGCCATCGGGCGTCGAGCGCGATGACGGACTCGCCGACGCCGAGCTTCTTGCTCTGCTGGCCCTTCAGCACGAGGTTCGAGCTCGCCTGCGCCGGGGACATCACGCCGCCGGGCGCCTCGAAGGTCTTGCCCTCGTCCATCGTGTTGCCGACCAGGCCGAGCTGCGCCGTCAGCGTGACGCCGCCGGCCTTCAGCATGTTGTTCGCGAGCACCGCGCCGTGCGCCGTCTCGGCGACCACCACGGGGCCCTCGACCTGGAAGCCGACGAGCGTGGTCGGGACCTCGACGATCACCGGACCCTCGAGCACCACCGCGCCCTGGAGCGCGCGCAGCAAGATGTTCGGCTTCGACACGACCACCGGACCGACGTAGCGACCGGGGCTCGCGCACACGACACCGCTCTCGATGTTGTGGAACGCCTCGTCGATCGTCTTCTGCGCGAGACCGGGCTCGATGACCAAGTCACAGACCGCCGACGCATCCGGCGCGGAGAGCTCGAGTCCCGCGGTGTCCGCGGCGTCGGACGCACCCGCCGCCGGCTTCGCCGCGATGCTCGACGGCAGCTGCACCGGCGCGTCGCCCTTCGCGATCTGACCGAGCGTCGCCGCGATGCCGACCTTCGGCTCACCGACCGCCGCGGAGAGCATCGGGTGCTTCGGGTTGGCGGCGTGCAGCGCGCTCGCGAGGTGCTGCGGGAGCTTCAGGTTCGGCTTGTTCTGCACGAACGTGTCGAGCGGCGCGAGGCACGCAGCCGGGTCTGCGCACTTCGTCGCGGCGCCCGCGATGGCGCCGATACGCACGGCGCGCTCACGCGGCGAGATCTCCGGCAGCGCGGCGGCGTCGAGCGCGGTCTTCACGCCCTCGGCGGTCGCGGGGATCGGGAGCTTCCGCAGCGCCTGCATCCGCAGGTTGAAGTCACTCGCCTTCACCGCCTCGCGGATCGTGTCTTCGTCACCCGCCGACACCAGGCACGACACCAACGGACGCGGCGGGCGCTCGCCGATCGACGTCTTCAGCGTCGACAGCTCGACCCCCGTGTCGACCGCGGCCTTGCAGGCGATGCCACGCACGACGTCCGACAGATCCTTCCGCTCGATGATCTGGAGGTAGTCCGACGCGGGCTTCTTCGCCGCGCTCGCCGCCATCGTCGCGACCTGCACGAAGCCGACCGCGGCCGGGTGATCCTTCGGGAGCAGATCGAGGCCTTCGAGCGCCTGCCGCTGCAGCGTGCTCGCGTCGACGACACCCGCGCGGAGCGCATCGGCCACGCCCTGCAGCGCGCCGAACGTGCAGTCCCAGATCGTCGCGCTCGGATCGACCGACGTGCCGGGCTTCGGCAGCTCACCGTCGAACGCGCCGGCCTTCATGTCGTCGACCGCCTTCGCGATCCCGGGGTGCGAGGAGAACGGCTTGTCACCCGGCGAAGCCACCTTGCCGATCTTCAGGTCGCCGATCGCGTGCTTCGCCGCGTCGAGGAGGACGTAGCTGACGACCCGCCGCTGCACAGGCGTGACGTCCGGCCGCTTCAGGATGCTCACGATCAGCTTCACCTCGGCGGCGGAGCCGGGCTGCACACACCCGTTCTCGGAGAAGTGCGTGGTCGCGGAGCGCAGCGCGCTGACGCCGCGGGCTTCGAGCGCGTCGCTGATCGACTTGATCGCGTCTTGATCCACCGTGTGGACGTTCGTGCTCGAGGTCTTCTGAACGAGCCCGTCGAGCTGCGCCATCAGGCCCTGGTCGACCTTGCCGAGGTGCGCGAGGTGGCCCTCGATGCCGATGCCGCCGGCCTCGCCGGTGAGCTGCCGACCGCGCGTCAGGTACACACCGCCGGCGACGGCGGCGACCAAGACGAGGATGGGGAGGTAACGTTTCGTGTTCGGGTTCACTTCAGACCTCCTCACATCGGGGGTGCGGCCGGTGCGCACGGGACTTGGCGATACGTTCCGCTCTTCGAGCCGAACACGAGCACGTTCTCGGTGACGCCATCACAGACGTGCTGGATGACGACCTTCGTCTCCTTACACGCGGGGTGATAGACGCAGCCGTAGAATGCGGCGAGCGAGGCGGTCCGGAAGTCCTCCTTCGCGCCGCACTCACTGGCGCCGCTGACGTAGAGGCAGCCCGAGTCGGCGTCGAGGCCGGTGTTCGTCGTCGCGACCTCCACGGGTCCATCGAGGCTGGGCAATGGTTCGCCCCCGCCTTCGACCGCCTCGCAGCCGATGGCCCCCGCCAGAGCCGCGACGGCCAAGAGTTTCATCGTCGTTCGCATTTTTCTCATCCCTCCTGCGGGGGTTAGTCCGTCCCGCGCTTTTCTTCAAAGCGACCATTCGCACGAGTCGTGCCACGCGACGGATTTCCGTATCCGACAGGTGTGTCACTGCAGCGGCGGGAAGCTAGCGTGTCATGACACGCGAGGCGAGGAGGGGGGTCAGCTGTCGTCGTCGGAGGTCGAGATCTTCTTGGGTTCACGCGGAGTCACGTCGATCTCGTTGTCGCCCTTGAGGCTCCGCTTGAAGTTGCGGATGGCCCGTCCGAGGCCGTCGCCGAGCTGCGGCAGGCGGCTCGCGCCGAGGATCAGCGCGAGGACGAAGAGGATGATCAACCCTTCCTGAATGCTCGGGCAACCCATCGAACAGCTCCGGGGACGGTTCTATCACGAATGCGAGCGCGTACCGCTCACTTCTCTGCGCGCGCCGCCGCGTCCGACTTCACGAACGCCACCCGGAAGGTCTTTTGTTCCGCGTTCGCGGGGGGCGCCCAGAAGACGACCATGAACGGCTCACGATCGTCCTCGGACAGGGCACGTGGGACCTTCGCCGCCATCGCATTCGACAGGTAGCTCTCGGTCTGCGCGTCGAACAGCGTGGCCTCGTCCAGCACGACCCCGACCGGCGCGGTTCGTCGCTCGACGACGCGCCCCTCGTCGAGCACCGCCACCACCGCGTCGACCTTGCCGACCGCCGCGGACGCAGCCGCGGACCCGCCCACCACCAGGAGCTGATGCCCCGCCGCGGTCTCGTAGGTGCGGACGTACGTCGACTCGGCGAAGACCTCATCGAGGCTCCCCGGCACCACCGGCTCGTTCCCGCTCGACATCACCGGGCGAGGCGTCGTCCCGAGCAGCGGCGCGACGTGCTCCGCGACCCCCGGCACGAACAGCGCCGCGACGACGATCCCCGCGGCGACTCCCAACGCGGTCGGCCACCAGCCGAGGCCGTCGCCGCCGTCGGAGAGATAGACCGCCGTCTTCTTGCGCGCGCCCGGCGGCTGGTACGCCCGCGCGATCGCCGTCGGTTCGTGGTGCGTCAGGCCGTCCGGTGACAGGCCGGCCTTGCCCAGCTCGAGCTTCGCGAGCACTTCGCCGGAGTGGCCCGGCGGCTCGAGGGGCGCGCTCGACGGGCCGACGTCATCGGCGCCCGCGTGGAACGCGCTGTAGGCGCCCACCGACGCGGCGTTGTCGACATCGACGCCCGCGAACGGGTCGTCGCCGTCGGCGTCCATCAAGCCGGGGATGTCGCCGAGCTCCTCGGCCGTGGCCGGCGCGGCGTGTGGTCCGAAGTCGACCGGCGGCGGAAACGCCCCCGTCCCGGTGGGTGCGAAGCCGCCGCTGCCGGTCAGCCCCGGCGGCGGTGGGAACGCCCCCGTCGGTGCGGGGCCATCGCCGGCGAACGCGTTGGGGCGAGGCGAGCCCTCGGCGGGCGTCGGGAACCCGGAGGTGGAAGACTTCGACGGGGACGAAAAGCTCCCCGACGCGCCGAGCGGATCCGCCGGGAACGCCGCCGGCGGCGGGAAACCTCCGCTCCCGCCGACCCCGGGGGGCGGTGGGAAGCTCCCGGACGCGGTGAGCGCGGGCGAACCGAAGGGGTCCGCCTCGTCGATGGCGCCGAACGGATCGGAGCTCGGGCCATCGAAGCCCGGCAGGTTCATCTCCGTGGCGCCGCCCACCTCGTCTTCGGGCGGCGCGGGGAACCGCTCCTCGGCGGGCGGGTTGTTCGGCTTGCTCTCCGGGAAGGACGGCAGCCCCGCCCGCGCGGTCTTCTTACGATGGACGTCCAGATCGGGCGTCGGGTCCGCGTCGGCGAGCGGGCCGAGCGGATCCGGCGCGGGCTCGAAGCCGTCGTCGTCGACCTCGAACGGGAAGTCGAGCTCGTCGTCGCTGTCGTCGCCGTCGTTTTCGGAGCGGACGGTGAGCGCCTCGGAGCCGGTGAAGCTGCGGAAGGTCTCGCCGAGCCCCGATGGACCGCCCAGTCCACGGATCTGATCGAGCGGCGGGAGGGGCGCCTTCTTCGGCGGCGCGGGCAGGCCCGAGAAGCCGAGCGCAGCGGCCGCTTCCAGGCTCGACGCGGTCGCCGAGGCGGGGATGGGCGCCCGCGCGGTCGGGAGCCCGGACACCATCGAGCTGGCGTCGGGGATGGTGGGGACGGTGCGGCTCTCGAACGGGTCGCGTCCTTCGCCGCTCATCGCGGAGATCGCGGGGTTGGGCGCGGTCGCCGGCTCCTTGCGCACGACGAAGACGTGCGCGCACCGGCTGCAACGCACCTTCACACCGTTGGGCCGGACCTTTTCGTCCGCGATGCGGAACTTGGTCTGGCACTTGTCGCACTGGACGATCATGACGCGCCCGGTGGGCTCGGCGAGTCTAGGGCCGGTCTGCCCCACCCGCAACATTCGGGCCGGAGGGCCTCGACGCGGGGCGCCATGGGGCCTCAGGGTGTGCTAAGGACGGACCCGATGAGCACGGCAAGCCGAGATGACGCGCCGCAGAACGGCGGACCCGAGGAAGCAGCCACACCGACCGCGAAGGTGATCAAGCGCTACTCGAACCGAAAGCTCTACGACACCGATCGCAGCAAGTACGTCACGCTCGACGAGATCGCGAAGATGATCAAAGCGGGCGAAGAGGTCACGATCATCGACAACGAGACCAAGGAAGATCTCACGTCGGTGACGCTCACGCAGATCATCTACGAGGAAGAGAAGCGCGAGAGCCGGATGCCCCTCGGCATGCTGCGCAACCTCATCCAGACCGGCGGCACGACCCTGCAGGACCTGTTCGATCGATCGGTGAAGTCGCCGGTCGAGCAGGCGCAGAAGAGCGTCGAGAAGAGCGTCGAGGAGCTACGACACAGCGCGACACAGATCCGCGAAGCCGCGACGCGCAGCGTCGCCGAGCTGACGGATCAGGCGAAGAAGATGCTCCGCATCGAAGAGCGCAAAGGCGAGGAGTTCAAGAAGGCGCTCACCGTGCTGTTCGATCACCTCGACGAGCGATTGACCGACCGTGTCGAGGACGTCTCCGCGACGCTGCGCGCCATCGACGCGCAGGCGGAGAAACACCCCGACGAGAGCCGCGAGACGTACCGCACCGAAGCGAAGAAGCCGCTCGCGATCGTCGAACACTCGGAGATGCTCCGCGCGCGCATCGCCACCCTCCAGGTCCAGATCGCCGCGCTGGCCAAGCTCGTCGATGGACCGCCGCCGCTCGAGGAGACGCCGGCCGAGGCTCCGGCTGACGACGCGGATCCCCAGAGCTGATCGTCCGACGCCCCGGAACCGCGTTAGAGTCGGGCGTGCGCGTCACGGCCGCGGCAGCCCTCGTCCTGTGCATCGCGTGCGGACGGGTCGACCTCCCTCGTGCGCCCGCTCCCGACGACGCTCGAAGTGAAATCCTGCTCGTCGGCGACGACGAACGGGCGACCCACGCGTTCGCCACGGACCCGAACGCCCCGACGACGTTCGGCCCGATCGACGTCCCCGGCGCTCGGCGGGCCGAGGTCTTCTTCCTCCGCGACAGCCTCGAAACGCGCGGTCTGTTGCCCGGTGCGATCGGCTTCGAAGGGGAGGCCGTGACCCCGGTCGGCGCGCTCACGATCGACCTCGACTCGCCCGGCGCCTGGCGAAGCGATCCGCCGCAGTGGGAGAACAACCTCAGGGTCCCGGCGTTCGACGCGAATCGATGCCTCGACGATGGGCTGTGCCTCGAAGACCGCTACTGCCGAGCGTGCACGTCCGACGGACCCGAGGCCCCCGTCGCTCCGATGCGACCGCGGGATCGCTGCCCCGAAGGATGGACCACGGAGCTCGACGCGGGGTTCACGTTCTGCCGTCCATTCGCCGCCGTCCCGGCGCCGTGCCCGACGGGCACCGGACGCTACCCCGGCGAAGAGGTGTGCTCGGTGGTCGGCCCGCCCTGCCCCGCGGACGGCTGGCCGAGCGCGCCGTTGAACGGCGACGTCATCTACCTGACCGCGCGCGCTTCGGCGGCGCCGGCCAACGGGACACGCGCCGAACCGTACGTGGACTTTTCGTCGGTCGACGAACGCCTACGCAACGGCTTCGTCGGCACCGTCGCCCTCGACACGGGGGTCCACGACTTCGGTGCCGCCGCGATCTCTGCGCCCCTTCGGATCGTCGGCGCGTGCGCCGAAGCGGTGATCTCGGGCGACCTCCGACTCACGTCGACCTCGACGATCGAAGCGGTGGGTCTGAGCGGCACGATCGAAGCCCACGACGACCTCACCCTCCGAGACGTGCGCATCGAGGCCGACGCGCCGGGGACGACGGGCCGGTCGGTGTTCGTCGATGGCGGGACGCTGCACCTCGAGCGCTTCCACGCGTTCACGAACCGAAGCGCCGCGGTGGTCGAGGTCGGCGCAAACCTCGACGCGCGCGACCTCTACATCGGGCCGGGCGAGGGCGTCGGGATTCAGTCGCGTGCCGACAAGGCGCGCGTCACCAACGTCGTCGTCCACGGACGAGCGGGGCGAGGTGTCCAGATCGGGCAGTCCCGCGACGCGGAGGTGTCGAACCTCGCGTTGATCGAAGTGGGTGACTACGGCCTGCGCGCGTTCCAGGCGACGGTCACGGCGCGCGACGTCTGGGTCGCCGACCACCAACGCTCCGCGGCCCTCTCGGCGGGCGAAGGCGGCGTGCTCGTCGTGCGGGGCGCGTGGATCGAACGCAGCGTGAACGGCGACTTCGTCGCGGTGGAGGGCGGTGAGCTCGACGTCGAAGACGTCGTCGTCCGTGACTCCGGCCCAGCGCTCGAAGGGGGGATCGCGACGCAGTCGGTCGTGCTCGCCATGGACGACGCGCGCGCGGACGTGAGGCGCATGGCGGTGCTCCGCCCGGAGCGTACGGTGGTGCAGTCGGTCCGATCTGTGGCCGTCGTCGAGGACCTCGTCGTCGTCGACCACGAGGACGACGGCGTGGAGGTCAACACCGGCGAGCTGGAGCTGCGGCGCGCAGAGCTCACCGGTGCAACGACCGAGGTGTGCGGTGGCCAGGAGAAGTCGAGCCTCCGATCGAGGAACGGCCGGTTCGTCGGCGAGGATGTCTCGATCGTCGCGACCTCGGCACCGGGGATCACGATTCAGGGGGTGCTCGACGACGTCGAACAGCAGTCCACGGACCTCCTGCGGGTGCGCGTCGATCGCAGGACCTCGGTCGCAGGGGCGTGCAAGAACCCAGCAGTTTTGCTCGCCGGCGGATGGACGATGACGGCGCGCGACCTCGACGTCCGGCACGAGAACGGGATCGCGATCGGAGTCGCCGCGCCCCAGCTGACGCTCAGCCACACGCGCATCGCGGACAGCGATGTGGGCCTGAGGAGCGAGATCCCGTTCGACCCGTACAAGATCCTCGATCGCGTTCGCTTCGAGCGAAACGGCGTGAACGTCGACGACGCGAGTCGTTGAGCGCTACGACGCCTGGAAGCGCGCGACGCCGCGAGCGAGATCGGCGATTCGGCCCTCCACCGCTTTGACGTCGCTCACGGCGCCGCGAAGCTCCAACACGATGGCGTGTTGCCCGCGCGCATCGGCCGGTGACTCAGTGACGTCGATCTTGACCTTGCCTTCGGCCTTCACGGCGTCGACGAGGTCGTCGAGGTCGTGACCGAAGCCCACGTGAACGTCGTCGGTCGTCTTCAGGTCGAAGCTCAACGTGCGGGCGGGCCAGCGCTGGGCCTCCACCTCCCTCGCCAGGGCGTCGACGTCGACGTCGGACGCCGCGATCGATCGGACGAACTCGGCGTACAGCTCCGGCGAGATCTCGACCGCGCGCCCGGGCGATCGAATGCTCTGGGCGAGGGCGTCGACAAAGGGTTGTTCGAGTTTCATCGGGGGCTCCTCTTGGTCCGCTCGTCGAGCAGGAAGTGCAGCGCGCCGGCGCGCGGGCCGCTCACGCAGGTCTTGGGGGTGTCGACGCCGAGGAACCGACCACAGTCGACCGGCGCCCTGAGCTGGACGGCGTCGCCGAGCGCGCGTTCGACGGCGCGCACCAGGGCGTCGGGGATCGGGTAGGCCTCGAAGTACGCGGACAGCTTCGCGACGCGGACGTCGTTCGGGTCTTCGGCCTTGATGTTCGCGTAGAGCGCGAGGCGGTCGAGGTAGCGTTGGGCGGCGGGACCCCGCGAGTCGGGGTTCGCCTTGGCGAGCATCGCGAAGCACGCGACGACGTCGCGCTCGGCGTAGAGGAGCTGGCCGTCCGGATCGCGGCGCAACAGGAGCGCAGCCAGCTCGGCTTCACACGACATCGGGAGGAGTACGTGAGTGTGGGCGGAAAGGTTCCATCGCCCGTGTCGTTTTTTCAGCCGGCGCGGCTGAACACACCCGGCGAGGGGCCGTAGGGGGCCTGGTCGCCTTCGCGCCGCACGAACTCGTAGAGCTTCGCCGGCCGGTGGTTGCCGGTGCGGAAGGCGTCGGTCTCGGCGACGAGGCCGGACTTCAGGACGCGGCTGCGGAAGTTCCGTTTGTCGAGCGGCTCGTCGAGGACGGCTTCGTAGACCTTCTGCAGCTCCGTGAGGGTGAAGCGCGCCGGGAGGAGCTGAAAGCAGATCGGGGTGTAGTCGAGCTTGCCGCGGATGCGCTCGACGGCGACGCGGAGGATCGTGTCGTGGTCGAACGCGAGCTTGGGGGTGTCGCCGACGTCGAACCAGTCCGGCTCGTGGGAGCCGCGCTCGGAGGTGAGGCGGTCGGGCGAGACGAGCGCGTAGTAGGCGATGGACACCACGCGGTTTCGCGGGTCGCGGTCGGGATCGCTGAACGTGTAGAGCTGCTCGAGGTACACACCTTCGACGCCGGCCTTCGCGGCGAGCTCGCGCTCCGCCGCCGCCTCGGCGCTCTCGCGCGCGGCGACGAACCCACCGGGGAGCGACCACGAGTCCGGGTACGTCGCGTGCGACGCGGGGCGCTTCGTGAGGAGGACGCGCAGGGTGCCGTCGATGACGGTGAAGATGACGACGTCGACCGCCACGCCGAGGGCGTGCGCAGCCACTACTCGGAGAACCTCTGGACGATCGGATACTCGCGACCGACCCACGCCTTGCGCGACACACGCAGCGTCGGCGGGAGCTGCTTCCGCTTGAACTCGTTCCTGTAGACCTTCGTGATGATCTCCGTGGCGAGCGCCGGCGAGACGCCGACGTCCTCGGCGATCTGCGCGGCCGTGTAGCGGTGCTCGAGGAACAGCTCGAGCATCCGGTCGAGTTTGTCGTAGGGCGGGAGGCTGTCCTCGTCCTTCTGATCCGGGCGCAGCTCGGCGGACGGCGGTTTGTCGATCGTGCTGGTGGGGATCACGACGCCGTCGCGGTTCGCGTAGCGCGCGAGATCGTAGACCTGGTGTTTGTAGAGATCGGCGATCACACACAGCGCGCCGATCGTGTCGCCGTACAGCGTGCAGTAACCGACCGCGGCCTCGCTCTTGTTGCCGGTGGAGAGCACGACCGCGCGGAACTTGTTCGCGAAGGCCATCAGGATGCCGCCGCGCGTGCGCGCCTGGAGGTTCTCCTCGGTGACGTCCTGCGGGTGGTCGCTGAAGACCGGCGCGAGCGCCTCGAGGTACGCGGAGAAGACACCCTCGATGCCGATGAGCTCGAACCGCACGCCGAGGTTCTCGGCGAGCGCCTTTGCATCGGCGACGGAGTGCTCCGACGAGTAACGCGAAGGCATCGCGACGCCGATGACGTTCTCCTTCCCGAGCGCCTGCGTCGCGACGTACGCGGTGACGGCGGAGTCGATGCCGCCGGAGAGCCCGATCACCGCGCGGGTGAGGCCGGTCTTTCGAAAATAGTCGCGCACGCCCAGCACGAGGGCGTCGTGCACGCGGCCGATCGTCGCGGCGGGGAGCGGCGCGGCGCGGGCGGTGTCGTCGGTGTCGACGACGCGCACCGCCTCCTCGAAACACGGGAGGCGGGTGATGCACTCGCCGTCGGCGGCGTAGACGAACGAGGTGCCGTCGAAGATCAGGCCGTCGTTCGCCCCGAGGTGGTTCGCGTAGACGACCGGGACGCCGTAACGCGTGGCGGCGTTGTTGATGACCTTCGTGCGGACGTCGATCTTGCCCTGCGCCCACGGCGACGCCGAGACGTTCACGAGCAGCTCCATCCCGGCGTCCGCGAGCTCCTTCACCGGGTCGGAGGCGTAGAGGCGGTGGTGACCGGGCGACTTGTCGCGCCACAGGTCGACCTGCTTCCACAGCGAGTCGTCGTTCCAGAGATCCTCACACACGGTGACGCCGACGCGGACGCCGTCGATCTCGACGATGTTCGGCGTCGGGTCGCGACGCGGCTCGAAGTAGCGCGCTTCGTCGAAGACGTCGTAGGTCGGGAGCAGCGACTTCACGACGTGGCGGAGCACTTCACCGCGGCGCGCGACGACGGCGACGTTCTGCAGCGCGCGACCGTACGTCGGCGGCACCGGGCGGCGGCGGACGTTCCCGAACACGACCGTCACGCCTTCGGGGAGCGCGTCGACGATCGCCTGCTCGGTGCGAGCGCACGCGTCGATGAACGACGGGCGCTCCAGCAGGTCCTGCGGCGGGTAGCCCGGGATGCAGAGCTCGGAGGCGACGACGAGCTTCGCGCCCTCCTCGGCCGCGGCGTTCACGCCGTCGAGGAGCTTCTTCGCGTTGCCGTCGAGGTCACCGACGGTGGTGTTGATCTGCACGATGGCGACACGCATCAGTCCATCTCCCGGTGGCGAACTTCTTCGATCAGCGCGGTGAGGCCGTCGCTGACGCGGACTTCGTAGGCTTCTTCGGCCGACCACGGCTCGAACGAACACACCCGCTCGGGCAGCGCGGCGAGCTGCGCGCGCGCGTGTTTGCGCAGGCCCGCGAGCGACGGGAGCTCGCGCGTGAGCTTGCCGTCCTTCATCCACTCCACGAGCAGCGGCTTCGCGTCGACGTGGAACTCCGGAAGCGTCCCGAGCACGTCGTGCGCGGCGAGGCCGTCGCGCTCGAGGCGGAAGACCTGGTGCAGGCCGGGGAGCGTCTCCTTGTCGACGGAGAACTTCGCGACGGGGCGGTCCTCGGTGTGGTCGTAGACCATCTTGTAGACGCCGCCGAGCGTGGGGTTGTCGCGCGAGCGGACGAGCTCGGTGCCGACGCCCCAGCCGTCGATCGGTGCGCCCGCTTCGCGGAGCGCGGCGATCTTGAACTCGTTGAGGTCACCCGACGCGATGATCTCGGTGTCCTTCAGCCCCGCTTCGTCCAACAACTTGCGCGAGCCCTTCGACAGCTCGAGGAGGTCGCCGGAGTCGAGGCGCACGCCCTTGAGTTTGTCACCCGCGACCGCGATGGCGCGGCGCACGCCCTCCAGCGTGTCGTAGGTGTCGACGAGCAAGGTGGCCTGGTTCGGGAACGCTTCGACGTAGTGCCGAAACGCCTCCTCCTCCGACGCGTGGGACATCGTCCAGGAGTGTGCGGCGGTGCCGGCGACGGGGATGTCGTAGCGGTAGCCGGCCTCGACGTTCGACGTCGCCGAGAAGCCGGCGAGGAACGCGGCGCGCGCGGAGGCGACGGCTTCTTCCGGGGAGGTGCGGCGGGTGCCGAACTCCAACACCGTGCCGCCGCCCGCGGCGCGCACGATGCGCGAGGCCTTGGTGGCGACGGTGGTCTCGGTGTTGATCGTGGAGAGGAGGAACGTCTCGACGAGCTGCGTCTCGAGGAGGGTGCCGGTGATGCGGATCATCGGCTCGCGCTCGAAGACCACGGTGCCCTCCGGCATCGCCCAGACGTCGCCGCGGAAGCGGAAGTCTCTGAGGTACTCGACGAGGTCGAACGACATCGCGCTGCGCAGCGCCGGGACCTCGGCGAGGTACGCGATCTGCGACTCCGAGAAGCGGACGTTCCGCAGGTACTCGATCACCGACTGCAGGCCGGCGAAGAGGAGGTAGCGTCGATGCTCCGGGAGCTTGCGGACAAAGAGCTCGAACGAGACGCGCTTGTCCTGCAGACCGTGCCGGAAGTACCCGGCGGCCATAGTCAGCTGGTAGAGGTCGGTCATCAGCGCTTTCGGGCTCGTGCTCATGTCTTAGTGTCTAATACACACTAACTCGGCACGCGTCAAAGGCCCGCGCGAACAAAAACCGACTCTGGTATGTTGTTTCGGCCGTGTTCGGTCTGTCCTTCTGGGAAATCGGAATCATCCTGGCCATCGCGCTGATCGTGCTGGGGCCGACGAAGCTCCCCGAGCTCGCGCGGAGCCTCGGCAAGGGCATCCGTGAGTTCCGCAAGGCCACCGAGGACTTCAAGACGACCGTCGACGAGGAGATGCACAAACCCGACCCGCCGAAGCAGGTCGAGGCGCCCAGATCCGAAGAGGTCGCGGAGCTCCTTCCGCCGGAGGCCGCCGACGGCGAGCCGGTCGAACAGAAGAAGGAAGCGGCGGTCGAGAGCAGCAGCTAACCCCCCTCGCTCCCGATGGCGACCTCCGAAGGCCTCGACGACACCAAGCTCTCGCTCACCGAACACCTCGGCGAGCTGCGCATGCGTCTGGCGAAGTCGCTGCTCGCCATCGTCGTCACCACCGCCGGCGCGGCGTTCTTCGCGCCGGAGATCCTCGACTACTCGATCACCCCGCTCACCAACGTCCTGAAGTCGCGCGCGCGCGTCGAGACGGTGCTCGTGCACGACCTGAAATCGGAGCGCGGGGCGGCGCTGGCCGAGCGGCTCGACGACCACGAGCGCGTCCGCTTCCTCGGGACGTTCTCGTCGCTCGAGCCGGTGCGTGAGCTCGCGGAGGACGCGGTCGACAAGAAGGCGCCGGTGGAGCTGGTGCTGGTCGACGCGAAGTCGATCGGCGACGACGGCGCGCTGGTCTCCGACATCCTGGAGGACATCGAGCCGACGCCGTACGTCGTGTACCTCGTCGACGATCCGAAGTCCGAGATCGTGATCGAGCTGCAGCTGGAGGGGGCGTTGGTGGTGCTCGACCCTCCGCGGAACGCGGCGCTCAACCGCGTCGTGCGGCGCGCGGCGGCGGCGGCGGGCAAGGCGACGTCCGGCGACAAACTCGTGGTGCTCTCGCCGCTCGAGCCGTTCTTCGCGTACCTGAAGATCGCGCTGGTGTGCGGGCTGTTCCTCGCGTGTCCGATCTGGCTGTACCAGGCGTGGCGCTTCGTGGCGCCCGGCCTGTACTCGAACGAGAAGAAGGCGGTCGCGCCGGTCATCGCGAGCGCGTCGTTCCTGTTCATCGGGGGAGGGCTGTTCGCGTACTACGCGATGTTCCCGGTGATGTTCGACTTCCTGGTCAACCAGATGATGCCGGCGTCGCTGACCGGCTCGTTCACGGTCGACAACTACCTCGGGCTCTTGCTGCGCATCACGGTCGCGTTCGGCGTGGTGTTCGAGCTGCCGCTCGCGCTGGCGATGCTCGCGGCGGTGGGTATCGTCTCGGCGGCGGGCCTGAGGAAGTACCGAAAGTACGCGATCGTCCTGTCGTTCGTGGCCGGCGCGTTCCTGACGCCGGCCGACCCACTCTCGCAGCTGATGATGGCCGTACCGCTGGTGGTCTTCTACGAGATCGGCGTGATCCTCGCGACGATCATGGAGAAGAAGCGCGCCGCGAGCAGCGAAGAGCTCGCGATGACGCAGGTGGACTAGCCGCTCACCGCGGGCCCCCTCTTAGACGCGTCCGTCTACGAGGTGCGACAGTGCAGCGCTTCCGCACCCCGGGAGCGCCAAGAGTGTGATCTGCGCGACGAACCGCGCAGGGACGATCGTTGCGGGTGCGCACCCTTTCGATCACCACCCCGGATCGTGTTCAATGGAGGGCAGGTGCGGCGCTTCGGCCGATACGAGCTCATCGAGAAGATCGCCACCGGCGGGATGGCGGAGATCTTCCTCGCGCGGCACCACGCGCTCCCGGACTTCGATCGGCTCGTCGTCGTGAAGCGGCTCCTCCCGGCGCTCGCGCGGGACGCGACGTTTGTCTCGATGTTCCTCGACGAGGCGCGCACTTCGGCGGGGTTGAACCACCCGAACGTCGTGCAGATCTACGACCTCGGCGTGATGGACGATCAGTACTTCATCGCGATGGAGCTGATCGAGGGCGAGGACCTCGTCGAGATCACGCACCGGGCGACGGAGCTGGAGCAGTCGATCCCCGTCGCGATCGCGGCGCGTATCGTCGCCGACACCTGCAAGGCGCTGCACCACGCGCACGAGCAGACGGGGTACGACGGCAAGCCGCTCAACATCGTCCACCGCGACGTGTCGCCGCACAACGTGCTCGTCACCTACGCGGGCGACGTGAAGATCGTCGACTTCGGGATCGCGAAGGCGCGCACGCAGACGTCGAAGACCGGCGCGGGGATGCTCAAGGGCAAGTACAGCTACATGAGCCCGGAACAGTGCATGGGGACGTCACTCGACCGGCGCTCGGATCTGTTCTCGCTCGGCGTCGTCTTGTACGAGCTGACCACGGGGCGCCGGCTGTTCCACTTCGAACGTTCGCACGACATCCTCGAAGCGATCACCGAGGCACCGATCCCGCCCCCCTCGCAGGTGGTGCGCGGCTACCCAAAGGCGCTCGAGGCGATCGTGCTGCGCGCGCTGGAGCGCGACCCGGACCGCCGCTACGCGACGGCGCTGGACCTGCAACGCGCGCTCGAAGAGTTCCTGCGGGGCTCGGCGACCTCGAGCGTCGAGGTCGGCGCGTGGGTGAAGGAGCTCTTCGGCGCGATCATGGTCGAGAAGCGCCGGGTGATCGACGCGCTCGTCAGCGGCCGCGACCGCCCCGACTTCGAAGGCGCCTTCCCCGTCGCCTCCACCCTCCCCGGCCTCGACACCGACGTCTTCCGCCGCCGCACCCGCGAGGGCCTCGCGGTGGGCCCCACGGTGATCGGCAGGCGCGGCGCGACCGAGTGGCGCTACCAGCCCCTCCCCGCGCGGCGCCGCGTGGCGTTCTCGAGGATGTCGGTCACGACGCGCGCGGCGATCCTGTGCACCGCGGTCGCGGCGTTCATGTGCGCCGCGTTGTTGTCGACGTTGGTGTGAAGCACGCGGGACACACGACCGCGGCGATGATCGCACTCGCGCTCGGCGGGTGTGGAAGCGATCTGTTTCTAGCGTTGCCCTCGATCCCCGAAGGTGGATCTGGGCTCATCGCGATGGAGCAAGCGGCCCAGGCGTCCTACGTCGCGACCCGTCGGCATGGCGTCGTGCAGCTCGACTTCGAGCGCGATCGCGTGGGCACCGTCGCCCTCGCGACGTTCGAATCGAGCCTCGAGGCCTTGGCCCTCGCGCCGGGCCGGGTCGCGTCGAACACGTCGGCCAAGGCACGCCCGCTTCCGGACGCAGCAAGCATCTTCGTCGCATCGTTCGATGGCGAACAGATCGGTAGCTGGCTCCCGCAAACCGACGTCCCGGACACCATCTCGCCGTTTCGACTCGCGCCGCTGAACGACGCCGCGCAGTGTGGATGGCGAACTCGCCCACGCATCGAGCTCTCCCCCGGTCGCGTTCGCCATGCCGTGCCGTTCGGCGACGGAGCGATCGGACTGATCTATTCGGACCGACTGACCTTGATCGCGGAGGGGCAAGCGCCCCATGAGCACCCCCTCCCTGCTGGACTCGAGGCCTTGCCGGTCGCCACCGGCGGCCGGGAGCTCCTTGCGCAAGTCGATGCGCGCGGGCTGGCCCGCTGGGAACTCGGCGCGCCCGCCGTCACCGCGATCGCCTCCGAACCGACCGAACGTATCGTCCATGCACGACGGATCGGGGACGACGTGGTGCTCGTCGGGCCCGCGGGCGCCCTCTTCCGCTTCGACGGCGCCGAAGTGCGCCGCGTCGGGGATGTCGGGGTCGCCCGGTGGATGAACGCCGCGGACGATCACCAGGCCACGCGCTGGCTCGCGGCCGACGACGCGCTGTTTCGTCTCGACGGTGACGCGCTGACCCCGATCGCGACCTTGCCACAGGCGGTGGTCGGGCTGCACGCCACAGGTGCCACGCTGCTCGCCGCGTTACGCGCCGGCACGGTCAATGGACGATTCGCCCGGCTCACCAAGCACGGCGAGATCGGGGAAGAGCTGCACGACACCGGGCCCGAGGGCTTCGTGGATCGAACGACCCAGACCGACCGGGGCGTCACCTACCTCGCGACGTACACCACCGGCGCGGCGGACTTCGTCGCCGTCTACCACTTCGTGCCGGGGTTCGGCCCATGCGATGGCGCCCTCGCCCGCTTCGAAGGTCTCGACCGCGCGCTCCTCCCCTTCGCCGACGGCTTCGCGGTCGTCATCGAGGCCAACGGCGCAACGGAGGTCTACCCCTTCGGGCCGCCCTGAGCGCGCAGCTCAAAGCCTCGACTTCCCCCTCCACCCGTGGTCGGGTTGACGCGCCGACGGGGTTCGGCGGATAACGACTACCGAGTCGGTTATCCGACGGCCCTCATCGTTCGAGGAGGTCGAAGAGGAAGATGACGCGTCACATGCCCGAGCAGGCTCGCCGCGAGCAAATTTTGACGGCCGCGCGGCGTTGCTTCATCGAGGGGGGCTACCACCCCACCCGCATGGACGACATCGCCCGCGCCGCGGGCCTGTCGAAGGGCGGCGTCTACTTCCACTTCAAGTCCAAGCAAGAGGTCTTCAACTCCCTGGTGGACGAGGAGTACGGGCGGTCGATGGAGTTCCTGAAAGGCGTGCGCACCGGAGAGGCGCCGCTCGCCGAGAAGATGCAGGTCCTCGCGTCGCACTACCTGGAGTACTTCTCGTCCGCGCCGGACGCCCCGCGATTCTTCGTCGTGATGGGTGAGATGGCCCTCAGGGACGAAGAGCTCGCGAAGAAGCTCCTCGAGATGCAAGCCGCGTACATCGACGAAGCGCGTCAAATGATCGACCAAGGGATCGCGGAGGGCGTCGTGCGCCCGATCGACTCCGAGGTGGTCGCCGCCATCCTCAAAGCGCTCCTCGACGGTATGGAGGGCCTCATGGGCCTCGACTACCCGATCGAGATCCAGCGCTTCATGGGGGTCGGCCTCGACCTGGTCATGGGCGGCCTCGTCAAACGCGACTGAAAAGTGCCGATGGATCAACCGACGCCGAAAGGAGGCGCTCGGTGCTGCCATTGTTGGGGACGCGTCACGTACGCGGAAAAGATCGAAAGCTCACCCGCCGGCAGCTGCTGGTGCGCGCCGCCGTCGCGTCCGGCGCGCTGACCTTCGCGGGCGCGCTCGTGAAGTTCGCGTCCTACCTCAAACACGATCCCGCGAACGGCCGACAGGTCCTCACCGCCCGCGAAGAAGAGATCCTCCGCGCCGTCCTCCTCGCGATGTTCCCGGGCGCGCACGGGATGCCCATCGCCGACGTCGACACGATCGTCCCGAAGATCGACGACCACCTCGCCCACTCCGATCCCGACGCCCGCCTCCTCACCCGCAGCGTTCTGCACGTGATCGAAGAGCAGGCCATCGTCTTCCAAGGCGGCCGCTTCACGAACCTCGACGCCGAGACCCAAGCCGCCGTCATCCGCGAGTGGGAGCTCACCAGCGTCTACGTGAAGAAGCTCGCGTTCCGTTCGCTCAAACTCCTCTGCGGCATGATGTACGCCGAACAACCCGAAGCCCGCGCCGCGATGGGTTGGTACCTCGGCTGCGCGCCCGCGCACCTGTCGCACCTCGGCAAGTCGGCGGTCGGAGTCTGACGTGGCGAAGGACGCCAAGACCCTCCGCGGCCACCGCAAAATCAAGACCGACGTCGTGATCGTCGGCGCCGGCGCCGGCGGCGCCGCGTCCGCCGCCGAGCTCGCGAAGAAGGGCCTCTCCGTCGTCATCCTCGAAGAGGGCCACCGCTACCGCCCCAACGAGTTCCCCGCGAGCTACGGCTGGGCGATCAACCACCTCTACGCCGAGCGCGGCACGCGCATCGTCGAAGGCGACGCCTACTACCCGCTCCCCGCCGGCCGCGGCGTCGGCGGGTCCACGCTGATCAACAGCGCCATCTGCTACCGCGCGCCCGACGCCGTGCTCGACGCCTGGGCGTCCACCGGCCTCGAAGGCCTCGCCCCCGAGAACCTCGCGCCGATCTACGCGTACGTCGAACGCACCACCGGCGTGACCGAGATGCACCCGCTCCAGGCGCGCGCGAACAACCTCTTCATCAAACGCGGCGCCGAAGCGCTCGGCCTCGACGGCCGCTTCGTGCACCGCAACGCGCCCGGCTGCGTCGGCTGCGGCATCTGCTATCTCGGCTGCCCGAGCGGCGGGAAGGGGAGCGTCGACCGCAACTTCATCCCGATCGCCGAAGACCACGGCGCCGAGGTCTGCGCGGACTGCAAGGTCGCGCGCATCCTCACGAAGGACGGGCGCGCGGTCGGCGTCGAAGCGCGCGTCGTCGACAACGAGACCCACGAAGAGGTCGGCCGCCTGACCGTCGAAGCCGACGCCGTCTTGCTCGCGGCGGGCACCGTCGGCACGCCGTTGCTCCTCCTCGCGCAGGACCTCGCCAACCGCTCCGACCAAGTCGGTCGAAACCTCGCGATCCACCCGGCGGTCGGTACGTACGGAATGGTCGACGACGCGATCAACTCCTGGGACGGCGTCCCGCAGGCGTACGCGATCCAGCTGGAGAAGGGCGTGCTGCTCCAGACCTACAACGCGCCCCCCGAGGTCTTCTTCACGACGCAACCCTGGAGCGGCGTCGACGGCATGCGGAAGATGCGGATGCTCAAGAACATCGCGATGTGCGGCGGGCTCGTCAGCGACCAATCGAACGGGCGCGTGCAACCCGGTCGACACGGCAAGGCCAAGGTCACGTACGCGCTCTCCACGCGGGACCGAAACCGCCTCATCCGCGCGCTGCGCGGCATCGTCCGCGTGCTCTTCGCCGCAGGCGCGACCGAGGTGTACCCGGGCATCGGCGACGGCGAAGTCTGGGCGAAGACGGAAAACGAAGCGCTCGCCCCCCTCACCCCCAAGGTGCGCGAGCGCGAGATGAACATCTACGCGAGCCACCCGATGGGCACCTGCCGCATGGGCGTCGACCCCAAGAACAGCGTCGTGAGCCCCTCCGGCGAGACCCACGACGTACCGGGTCTGTGGGTCGCGGACGCGTCGCTGATGCCCACCTCACTCGGCGTGAATCCGCAGATGACGGTCATGAGCATGGCCATTCACGTCGCGCGCAACCTGGCCGCCGCCTGAGTGAACCGCTAATCTGACGGCGTGCGTCCGAGCCTCGCGGTTTTGTGCCTCGCCCTCGCGAGCTGCACGTTCGATCCGGCGCTCCCGAGCGGGGGGCCGGACGGCAACATCGACCGCGACCGCGACGCCGGGATGGAACGCGACGCCGGCGCCGATCCCGATCGCGACGGCGGCGCGGTGCCCGACGCAGGGCCGGGCCGCGACGCCGGCGACTTCCGCGACGGCGGCGACCCGCCGGGGAACCAAGCGCCGGAGATCGCGGTGCTCGACGCGACGCAGTTCCCGTTCGATTCGATCGTCCTCCCCGCGGGCACCGACATCGACGGCGACGCGCTCACGTACATGTGGCGCGTCGAGCTCCCCAACGGAGCGACCGGCGGGTTCGGCGACTGGCCGGGCACCGCGACGACCTCGACCGAGGCGACCCCGACGCTCCATGTGAGCGTACCGGGTGACTACGCCGTGTCCGTCGACGTCTCCGACGGCGAGCTCAACGCCACCGACGCCGCGACGTTCCGGGTCGTCGGCTTCGAGGTCATCACGCTGGTGAACCCCGACGAGGTCGAGACCCTCACCGTGGATCCCGCGGACGGGACACTCTGGATCGGAACCACCGGCAAGGGTGTGCGGCGCTACCTGCCGGGCGCGATGGAGGCGGAGGACATCACGTGCGCGCCGCAGTCCAAGACCAACGCGATCGCGCTGCTCGACGAGACCAACGACGTCGCGTTCGGCTCCGACAGCGGCATCACGATCTTCGACGGGACGGACTGCACACCCGTCGCCGCCACCGGCGAAAAACCGCGCGGCATCGCCCCCGTCCCGGGGTCCGACGACTTCTTCCTCTGCGGTGATCCCAGCGTGCACTTCTTCGACGTCGCGATGAACCAGATCGTCACCACGATCGACTTCGACGTCATGGCACCCGGCTCGAAGTACCGCGGCGCCGCCTACGACGGCGCGGGGCGCTTCTGGTTCGGCCTCGACGAAAACGCGCCCGAGGACGGCGTCGTCGGCTCGCCGTTCCCGCTCGACGCGGCCGCGCCGCGCATCGATCTGTTCCCCGACGAAAACGACAAGGTGAAGGCGATCCGCCGCGCCGCCGACGCCGAGCTGTGGATCACCGGCGATCCCGGCGTCGCCTGGATTCGAGACACCACGACGGCCACTGCATCGCTTCGCACCTTCGTCGCAGGTACGGACTTCGATGTGGGGTTCGACGGGCACTTCCGTGACGCCGCCGTCATGCCGAACGGCGACGTGTGGTTCGCGAACCAACGCGGCGCCGCCCGCTACAAGCGAGCGCAGGACGTATTCGTCGTCATGCCGCGCAACGGTTTCGGACTCCCCAACGACGCCGACCTCCGCGGCGCCGCCGCGTGGCGCGACACGGCCCAAAACCGCGTGGTCTACATCGGCGGAAAGCCCGACCTCTACGTTCTTCGCGTTCCCGGATTCGGTCCTTGAACCCAACGAGGTTTCGACCGAAAAGACGCACGCGATGAACGCGCGCCGCGCCACGTGGATCCTGTTCTTCGGCGTCGTCGCCTTCTGCGTCGGCGTCACCGAAGTCGCGCTCCGCGTGATGTTCCACGAGTCGAAGTGGCTCGACCCCGCCGAAAACGAGCTGTGGTACCTCGCGCTGCAGGACACCAGCCACCTGCACTACCGCGGCCGCGACATCATGCACGACCCCGTCCTCGCCTGGCGGATGCAGCCCAACCTCGACTTCAAGGGCGTGCACACCAACAAGTGGGGGATGCGCGGCGCGATCGACTATCCGAAGGAGCGCGTCGAGGGGAAGAAACGCGTCATGCTGCTCGGCGACTCGTTCACCCACGGACTCGGCGCGAAGGACGAGGACGTCTACGGGCGCGTCGTGGAGCGGAACCACGACGACGTCGAAGTGTTGATCTGCGCCTCGAACAGCTGGGGCCTCGACCAGATGTATCTGGAGTACGAGCGCTACAAGAGCGACTTCGATCCGGACGTGATCGTCGTCGGCATCTACGAGGACGACATCCTGCGCGCCGGCGTCGACGCGCGCGAGTACATCAAGCCGCGCTTCATCGTGAAGGGGGACGAGCTCGAGCTGACCAACGTCCCGATCCCCACCGTCGACAAGTTCGATCCGTCGATGGTGCCGCTCGACCATCGTCCGCGGATCGTCGACGCCGCGGAGTTCGTCTACAAACGCATCAAGCTCTCCAACACCGGCAATTACATGTGGGACTCGAAGTTCGAGGAGCTCACGAAGGTCACGCAGTACCTCCTGCGCGACCTGAAGGCGCTCGCCGCGAAGCAGCCGCGGAAGCCACAGATCGTCGTGTTGGTGTGGGGCTCGATGCACTACGAGAGCGCCTACGACTCGGTCCGCCTCCGCAAGATGGTCGTCGACACCGCGCAGTCCCTCGAGCTCCCGGTCGTCGATTTCACGGATCGCCTGCACGCCAAGTCGAAGTCCGGCGTGCAAGTCTACGACCCCGCCCACGCGCACTGGACCCAGGTCGGCCACGAAATCGCCGCGCAGGCGCTGGAAGAGCAGCTGCAAAAGATCGGATTCTTCGGTCCATGACCGTCACCATCGTCCGCGACGATCGCTTCATGGAACACGACCCGGGCGCACACCACCCGGAGTCCCCGGCGCGACTCGCGTCGATCCACGAGATGCTCGATGCGGGCGAGCACGACGTCGTCCGACTCGAGCCGCGCGCCGCGAGCTTCGACGAGCTCGCCGTCGTGCACCACGCGGAGTACCTCGAACGACTGGAGGGCGCGCGCGGACGACAGGTCCAATTCGATCCCGACACACGCGCATGCGAAGCCTCCGTCGACACCGCGCTCCTCGCGGCGGGTTCGACGATCGATCTGTGCACGAAGGTCGCGGCGAAGGAGACGCCGCCCGGTATCGCTCTGGTCCGTCCGCCCGGTCACCACGCGGTCGCGGAGCGCGCGATGGGTTTCTGCCTGGTCAACAACGTCGCCGTCGCGGCGCGAACACTCATCGAGCGCGGCCTCGCGGAGCGCGTCGCCATCTACGACTGGGACGTCCACCACGGCAACGGCACGCAAGACATCTTCTACGACGCGGCCGACGTCCTCTACGCGTCGACGCACCAGTTCCCGTTCTATCCAGGGAGCGGCTCGAAGGCCGAGCGCGGCAAAGGCGACGGCGAGGACTACACCCTCAACATCCCGCTCCCCGCGGGCACCGGCGACCGCACGCTCCTCGAAGCCAACCAAGAGGTCATCCTGCGTCGCGTCGAAGACTTCAGCCCGGATGTGATCCTGATCTCGGCCGGCTTCGACGCGCTCGCCTCCGACCCGCTCGCGCAGCTCGAAGTCAGCGTGGACGGCTTCTACGAGCTCGCCGCGCGCTGGCGAGAGCTCGCGGAGCGGCTGACCGGCGGTCGAATCGCGGCCGTCCTCGAAGGCGGCTACGACACCGGCGGCCTCGCGCGCTGCGTCGACGCGCTCCTGCGCGCCTGGGACACGTGACCCCCCGGTGCACGAGGCGCCTTGAAGGGCCGCGCCGGCCTGATACCCTGAATGGGTGACGCCATCCGTCCGGCCTGCCCTCCTGCTCCTCCTCGCCGCCGCCTGCTCGCGCCCCGTCGCGGGCCGCGACGTCGGTGACACGTTCCTCACCGACCTCATCGTCGACCCTCAATACATTCGAGCGAACGTCGAGGTTCGGCTGAGCTTCCGCGCGATCGGGGACCAACCCGCGACCGTGACGTTCGAGCTCGGCAACGGTGTGGTGAACGAGTGTGAGCCGGAGCGCGAAGGTGACCGCCTCGTCTGCACACACCCCGGCCTGACCATCGGTGACTACACGCAGGGCAACGCGATCGCGCTCGTCGCCGCGACCGACGACGAAGGCAAACGCAGCGTCACGACCGCCCCGATCACCATCGACTTCGACTGCCCGCAGTTCCTCTCGCTCTCGGTCCAACCGCGCATCGCGACCGTCGGTGACACCGCGGTGCTCGCGATCGAAACCAACGAGCCGCTCCTCCGCGCCCCGGCCGTGTCGCGCGCCGGTCGCGCCTGGGAGCAGGTGATGCAGCGCGGCCCGGGCTCGTTCTCCGTGACCCGCCCGATCACCGCGAGTGATCCGCCGTCGGCCGAGGACATCGTCGTCCGCATCGTCGACCGCGCGGGCAACTCGAGCCAGGAGTGCGGCATCGACGGGCGCGCCGAGTTCGCTGTGGACCTCGCGGCGCCCGCGATCGATCCGGGCGCGGTGCTCGTCACGCGCGGCGCGCCGGGCACGCCGACGATCATCGAAGGCGGCCCGCGCGCGTTCACCGACGACGTGCAGATCGAAGAAGTCCGCGTCATCGCCGCGGACTCCGGCCTCGTGCTGGCGCGCGTGACGCCGGAGGAGGACGGCTCGCTGGAGCCGACGAGCCTCGGTGGCACCTCGTCGAGCCGCGTGCTCGTAGAGGCGATCGACCAGCTCGGGCAGAGCACCGGCATGGTGACGGTCCCGGAGCGCTGGCGTCTGTCGCTCGGCACGGCGTCCACGCCGAACGCCGGGGTGAAGACCGCCGCGCGCCGGAACGCGGCGCCCCCGCGCAGCACGTTCCTGAACAACCGCACGCTCGAGCTGGCGCCCGCGCTGCTCTCCGAGGACGCGAGCTCCGCGCGCATCACCGCGCGGATCGGTTTCGAAGAGGCGGGGCAGCTGCCGAACAGCTACGAGGACGTCTTTTGGATCGCGGCGGGTTACGACGAGATCGGATCTTCGATCGTCACGTTCGGCGGGCAGAAGCTCATCGAGGGGAACGAGGACTACCAGGACCGCACGCTCGTGCTCCGCTGGGACGACCGACAGGGCCGATACCAGTTCACCGACGGCCCGCCGCCGCAGCTCGGCGTCACGCCGGCGGGGCGCGGCGCGCACCGCATCGCGTTCGACGGCTCCGGCTGCGGGGTGATGTTCGGCGGCGACGGCATCCGGGAGCGAGGCGGTGAGATCCTGGGCCTCGGCGCGCTGAACGACGTCTGGCGCATCTGCCGGCAGGAGAACGGCGCGTACCGCTGGCGCCGGATCACGCCCGTCAACGAGAACGGCAACGGCTTCCCGCTCATTCGACGCACGCCGATCATCTGGGACCCGCAGTTCCGTCGCTACGTGATCGCGGGCGGCTACAGCAACGCGGGCGGCCTGTTCCCGATCGAAGGCGCGATGTTCCTGGTGCCCGGCGCGACCGAGAACGACTGGCGCTGGGACGACATCACGCCGCTGCCCACCAGCTTCGGCGAGCGCCACAGCCACCTGCTCTACTACGACCACGAGCTCGGCGCCGCGGCGCTCGGCCTCGGCTACGTGGTGCCCTTCAGCGGGTCCGACACGTTCTGGGCGTACCTCGGCGGGCAGTGGACCGCCGCGGGCACCGTGCCGGGCTTCCTCGACGAGCGCCAGGGCTTCGGCTACGCGTACGACCGCGCGCGCCGGCAGCTCGTGATCTGGGGCGACAACGACTTCCCGTTCCCCAACGTCAACACGCAGTACCTGACCGGCACCGCGACGAACGCGACGGACGGTTGGCGCAGCGCGAACCTCGACCCGCCGGTGCCGCGCGCGCACCCCACCCTCGTCTACGACCCGAACCGCGAAGCGACGATCGCCTTCGGTGGGCTGCGCTTCGACGAGCGCTTCGTGCCGCCGACGATCTACAGCATCATCTCGCAGCCCTCGTACCCGCACCTCGCGGCGGACGTGGACCTCGGAGCGATGCAGCCGCCGGGCATCACCGAGATGATGCTCGTCGTACGCGCCGCGGGCCTGGGTGACGCAGACGGCGTCGGCCCCGACGTCGACATCGCCGGCGGCGTCGTCGTGAAGCTGTGGGATCACGTGGCCCGCGCCTGGGTGGACGTAGCCGACGCCGACACGGACCCGGACGGCGACACCGAGACGATCACGGTGCGCATCACGGATCAGCCGGCGCGCTTCGTGAGCGCGGACGGCGTCGTCCCGGTCACGGTGACGACGCGGTGGCCGGGCACCGAGGCGGTCCCCGCGCAGCTCGACGTCGATCTCCTCGACGGCTGGATGACGCTGCGCGCCGGGGTGACGATTCCGCGCTGACGGAGCGTGCTGGATGAAGCCGACGAGCCCGATCGGCCGAGTGCGCCGCCCGATTGAAGTCCTCGCACCCGAGGTCGAGGCGCCCGCGGTTCCGCAGGACACGCTGCTGCCGACGGTCGTGAAGCCGGGCGTAGAGCGCGCGCCGTCCGTCGCGTTGACGAACCTCCCGTCGCTCCTCCCGGGTACGCCGGTACGCGGCCGCGCGTTCGAGAAGCGCATCGATCTTCTGCGTCGTGTACGCGAATCGGACCCGGAGGTCGCACGTATCTTCGAGGGGATTCGTTCGCGCCTCGAAGGGGAGATCGACGCACCGGCGCTCGTCGCCGACCTCGAAGATCCCGCGTCCAACACCCGCGCGGTGTTCGCCGGCTACCTGGAGTGGGTGGCGCACCGAGACGCGAAGCCGGCCGCGGAGGATCGCAGCGATCAGGCGCGCCGCGCGAGCCTCGACCCGGCGCTGATGACGACGCGCGTCGCGGCGATCGTCGACCTCCTGATCGAGCGCATCGTCGAGCTCGACACGCCGATCCCGGACGACGCCGCGCGCGGTCTGCTCGCGCTGTTCTCGGGCGCGACGGAGCGCATCCAGACCCGCGCGAACACGTGGATGCTCAACGACAAGATCTCCACGCTCGTCGAGACCGAGCAGCTCCTCCTCGACCGCGCCGAGGTCCACGCCCTCGCCGTGTTCGGCGCGGTCGACCAGCTCCTCGCGCTCGACGGCGGCGTGTCGATCGGCCTTCAACCACCGGGGGATCGTCGCAGCCCCGAACAGCTCCCGGCGCGGGTGGCCTCGACGGCGCTGATGGCCACCGGCACGGCGCTCGCTACGACGGCGAGGCGCGAGATCGCCGCAGGGGTGCTCGCGCAGTTCAAGCCGGCCGCCGACAGCATCGACCGCATGGAGACCGCGCTCGCGAAGATGGACGCGACCACGCCCGCGTTCTCGGAGTGCCTCGACGTCTACCACGCGTACACCGCGATGATCGGGCACGACGCGCACCGCCTCTGGCAGCACCGCGGCGTCCTGGATCGCCTGGCGTCCGCGGTGGTCGAGGCGGGGAACGCGGAGCACCGCGCTGCGTTCGTCGATCTGCTGTACGACGGTGTGGAGCGCCTGAAGACGCTGTCGAACACCCCCAAGATCGGGCGGGGCTGGAGCTTTCACGACGTGCGCGTCGAGCTCGACAACGCGGTCCTCGCGCGCGCGCAATTCGACGGCGATGCGCTCGACTTCGTGTTCGGCGCGTACGCCGCGCTCGCCTCGCTCCCGGACGCCCGCACGCTCGACTCGGATGACGCCGGACGGGTGGTCGCGCGGATTCGCGCGTTCCGGCGATCCGACGTGCCCTCGGACGCGTCGGTCCGCGAGGCGATGAAACACCGCGACCCGACCGCCGCGACGCTCGGCCCCTACCAGATGCGTTTGTGCGTCCGGGACAGCTCCGCCGACGGCGTTCCGGGCAAGACGCTGGAGGTCCGTGACCTGCGGAGCAAGATCAGCTCGGACAATGCGTCGCTGTCGACGCTGGCGCACCTCGAACGGATCGCGCGGAGCGAAGGTTTCACCGCAATCCAACTTGCAGACTGGTCCAACATCCACGAGGGCCGAGTGTTCGAGGCAGACCCGGCGTTCTCGACGACGATGCGACCGGTGCCGATCGGTCAGGGCGGTCGCGTCGTGGAGGAGCCGACGTACGTGAAGTCACTCGGCCTCGACACCGCCGAGCTGACCCGGTTCCTCGACCACGAAACGGAGCGCGCGCTGGTGAAGCTCGGGCCGTTCACGATGGCGTTCCGGAAAGGGATGTCGATCGCGGCGTCGTCCAGCAAGGCCGTCACGCTCACGAGCGTGGACGCCAACGAACCCGGCACCGGGCGCTACGGCGAGGCGCTCCAGACACTCGCCAACGCGGCCCGCGAGCGCGGGTTCGAACATCTGGTCATCGAAGGGGTCGACGCCCCTCGGCACTGGGCGTTCTACGGGAAGATGGGTTTCGAGCGCGCGCCGCGCGACGACGCGCTGCACCGAACGTACGTGCGCGCGCTCTGAATCAGCTGTCGTCTTGGACGGCGGAGCCGGCGTTCTTGATCACCGACCGGATGCCGTTCTCCATGGCGGCGTTCGATGAGTACATCTCACTCGTGCCGATCACCTCGCCGTTCGTGGCGACGAGTGTGAAGTACGGCGCGCCGTTCTTGGCCTTCTTGCGCTCGAAGCGTTTGTCGGACTTGCCGTTCTTCTGCACGGACTTGATGCCCGACATCGCCCCGTCCTTCGACTTGTAACCCTGACTGCTGAGGATCACCTTGCCGTTCGACGCCTTGAGGTTGAAGCGGAACTTGCCGCCGCGTTGTTTGCTGAGGACGTATTTACCTGCCATCGCGAATCGCTCCTTCGAAGGTCGAAGTAGCAGGCATCGGCCTCACGTTCAAATTCAGTGATCGGGCGGGATCTCGGGGAGCGCGCCGGGTTGGAGCGTCGACAACCGGATGCGGTGCTGCACCGCGATCTCACCGTCCTCGAATCGAATCTCGAGATCGATCTTCGGGTCGTCGTGCGCCCAGTGGATCTCGATCAGACCGAAGACGTTCCCCCACCGGTGCTCGGCGACGCGGTGGCGGTTCCGCTCGAAGTGAAACCACCCCTTGAAGCCTTGATTGAGCCCGCTCGAGGTCACGTCGTAGAGCGGATAGCCGACGCCTGCGTCCATCTCGGAGATCTCCCCCTTGTGTCGATCGCCGGAGAGGAGCACCACGCCGGCGGCCTCCGTGTCGCGGATGAGATCGAAGAGACGCTGCCGCTCGTGCGGGAAGTTCGCCCACTTCTCCCAGCCGTGCTCCTCCGAGACGACCTGGATCCCCGACGCGATGAGCCGCACCTCGGCCGGCTCGCGGAGCTGTTGCTCCAGCCAGGCCCACTGCGCCTCGCCGAGGATCGTCTTCGACACGTCGTCGGTGGGCGCCCACCGCCCGTACACCGGATGCTCACCCTGCGGACGCGGCGACCACGGGCTCTTGAAGTAGCGAACGTCGAGCAAGATGACTTGCACGCGCCGCCCCGGCGGCCCGAACACCTCGGCGTGATAGACCCCCTCGCGCTGCCGACGCGGGTCGTCGGCGGCCACCCCGTAGAAGTCGAGGAAGATCCGCTCCGACTCGGCCCGCATCGCGAAGTCCGCGCCCGCGTCGTTCGCGCCGTAGTCGTGGTCGTCCCACACCGGCAGCACCGGCACCGCCGCCGCGAAGCGACGGTAGTGCGGCTCCGCGGCGAGCTTCGCGTACGCGGCCTTCATCACGGCGGGGTCGGTGGTATCCGCGTAGACGTTGTCGCCGATGAACAAGAACCGCTCCGGCGCCGTGGCCCCGATCGCATCCCAGATCGGCTGCGGCCGGTCCTGGTGCGCGCACGACCCGAACGCCACCCGCGTCACCTCCCCCCCGTGCGCACACGAGGTGGCGGTGACGAGGAGCAGAGCTGGGAGCACTTTCACGGGAGAGTGACGCCGGCGCGGAGGTCCAGGTAGCCGTCGATCTGGTCGACCTCCAGCCGCCCGTTCACCCCCTCGGTCGTCGGTCGCGAAGGTACGATCGTGATCGGCACACGCCCGTCCGGCGAGACGAAGCGGCTCGGGTTGTCGACCACGTTGATCGACAACGTCTCGATCCCACCGTCCGCCGCGCCAGCGCTCACCGCGACCTCCGTCCACGCGCGTGCGTCGTGATCCCACAGCATCACGCGTACCCCGAACCCACGCGCACGCCCCGGGCCGACGCCGTCGGCGTCGCCGAGGCCGCTCGCCCGTACGTCGAGGTGGAGCGTCTCGATCCCCTTCGGACGCGACGCGGCGAGGTCGGCGTTCGCCTGCAGGTACGGATAACTCGGCTCGGAGATCAGCTGGTGCACCTCCGGCGGGATGCGCACGTCGTCGATCGAGCGGATGCCGCCGAACATCACCGTCACCTCGCGGTCGGAGTCGTAGACCATCGTCGGGTTCTGTCGCGGCACCGGGTGATCGACGGTCGCGCTGCGCCAGCGGTCGGCCGCGCTCGTGGACGAGCCGACGAGGTACCAGACCTCCTCGCGCGGCGGCTCGCGCGCCGTGTCGTACGAGCCGCCCCACAGCGCGAGGCGATTGCGCGCGAGGTCGTACGCGGAGCCGAAGTCGAAGCGGAACTGCAGCGACAACGGGATCTGTGTCGCGGTCCACTGTCCGCGGATGTAACTCCAGTAGAGGAGCTGCTCACCGTTGCCGATCGGCGAGACCGCGCCGAGCCCCGTCACGATCGCTTCGCTGATCGGGTCGAAGTAGAGCACGTGGTCCGAGCGGCCGTTGAAGTTGGAGGGCAGCGGGTTCAACACGACCCAGCGCCAGGAGTTGGCGTCGGTGCCGGGTTCGAGGAAGAGCACGCGCGTCTCGCTGAGCTCGGAGCCGCTGATCATCACGTAGCGCTCGTTGATCGGGTCCCAGGTGATCGGCGTGTACTTGCGGAAGTCGGCGACGGGCGGCGCGATGTTGATGCGCTCCCAGGTGTAGCCGCCCGGGCCGTGGCAGATCTGCCAGACGTCACCGACGACGACGAACCGAAACTCCTCGGTCCGCGCGTCGCCGCCGACGATCACGCCGCAGCCGTTGCCGTCGAACGCCATCGGCGGGCCGTAGCGCGGGAAGGGGAGGTTCGGATCCTCGTAGGAGAGCGGCGGGCCCTGCTCGGTGAGGTAGCGCCCCTCGCGCTCGTCCCAGGCCAGCAGCAGCGTCTCGTCGACAACCTCGTCGAAGAACACGTACTGGTCGCCGTCGTAGCCGCCGACCGCCACGATCGTCTTCCCGACGTTGTCGTAGGCGCTCATCATGAGGTTCGTGTCCTCGTAGCGCGACGGCAGGTCACCGACCTTCTCGAACCCGACCGACGCGCGCACGATCGCGGTGCGGGTGTCGGCCGCCGCGACGTCCGGCGCGAACTCGAAGGTTCGGTTGCGCATCGAAGTCGTCACCGGCGGCGCCGGCGTGAAACGCACGGCCGTGCGGATCGAAGCGCCGGGCGTCGCGCCCTGCCCGACGGACACCCGCCAGCGTTCGCGAATCGTGATGCGCGGGCTCGTGCGCCCGAAGCGATCCTCGACCTCGAGCTGCACGCGCGAACCCGTCGTGGTGCCGATGTTCGTGTCGCGCAGCGAGCCGTCCTCGGCTGCGCTGACCTGCGCGATCAACACCTCGCCGGTCTCGTCCAGCACGCGGATGTGGTCGATGCCGACGTCGTCGCCGAACGTGCCCGGGAGCGCCGAGATGCGCGCCGCGGCGCCCGGCGCGTCGCGAACGAGCACGACGCCGCGCGCGTCGGCGGTCGGCGGCATGTGGTCGACGGCGAACGGGACCTCGCCGTCGATGCCGCAGTCGGCGCTGGTGTTGCCCGCGCGGTCGCGGATGCGGACGAGCACCATCGACAGCTCGGAGGGGTCCTGGCCCGTCACGTCGTGGAGCACCGAGTAGGACGTGCCCTCGCCCATCACCGGGCTCCAGTCGCGCCCGAGCCGCGTGACGATCGGCGTGCCCCCGAGCGGCTCGCTCGTCTCCATCGTCAACGCGACGACGTCACCGGGTGACGCGATCGTGCGGTCGATCGTGAGCGAGAGGAACCGCGGGCAATCGAAGTCGAAGACGACCTCGGTGGTGGCGATCGAGGACTTGCCGTCGTCGTCCGTCGCGCGCAGGGCGATGATGCTCTGCCCCTGCTGTACGGCGTCGCGCGTGACGCCGTCGTGGACGCAGGCCCGTCGGCCACCGCCGCGGTCCTCGGGCGTGCAGTCGAACTCGCGTCCGCCGATCTCGTAGGTGACGGAGGCGGGCTCCGCGCCGATCTGCGTGTAGACGATCTCGAACGGGACGTTGTCCTTCACGTAGAACGGCTCGGCCGAAGCGTTGGTGATGAAGGTGTCTCCGGTGGCGGGGATGGCGACGGGACGCGAACAGGCGGCGAGGGCCACGAGCCAGAGGTAGGATGCGCGCATCGGCCTCAGCATACCCTCCCCGCCGCAGGCTCGCCCCCGAGATCAGGCCAATTCACGCACGCTTCGATCCGAACGTGACGCGGTGCGCTCCGCGGGCTAGCCTGGCCCTCGGGTGCGCCGGATCCGCCGAACGCTGCCGCTCGTCCTGCTCGTGGCGGCCTGTACGCCGTCGCAGAAGCCGGGGGCGCCTCCGCCCGCCGCCGTCGCGCTGCCCGTCGTCATCCAGGGGGCGAACCTTCGACCCGTCGAAGACGAGCGCCGGGGCTACGGCACCAAGACGGCGCGCCTGACCATGCAGCGCCTCCGCAAGCTGGGCGTGAACACGATCTCCGTGCTCATGGAGGGGCGGATGCGGGCGGTCGACGATCCCCGCATCCAGACGCCCGACCGCGATGAGATCGACGCCGTCCACCAGGCCCTCCTCGACGCCAACGAGATGGGCTTCGCGACGGTGCTCGTCCCGCACATCTACATCGCCGACGGCACGTGGCGCGGGCGTATCGAGCTCGGCGACGACGAGCTGCGCGAAGACTGGTGGGCCTCGTACGAGACGTTCATCGGGCAGGCCGCCGGGGTCGCGGCGGCGACGGGGACGTCGATGCTCTCGATCGGCGTGGAGCTGCGCGCGCTCTCCGCGCAGCCCGATACGAACCGTCGGATGCGACGCCTCGCCGCCAACGTGCGCCGCGACTACGCGGGCGCGCTCACCTACCACGCGAACTGGGACGAGGCGGAGTCGGTGGCGTTCTGGGAGGCGGTCGACTTCGCCGGAGTCAATGGCTACTACCCGCTGCTCCCCGACCCGATCCGCGGCGCGGAGATCAACGCGCGCCGGCTCACCACGCTGTCGCGCATCGCGGAGCGGCCGGTCGTGGTGCTGGAGGTCGGTTATCGCTCCAGCCCACTCTCGCATGTGAAGCCGTGGGCGTGGCCGGACGAGGTCGAGCCGCTCGTCGACCACCCCTCGCAAGCGCGCGCGTGGGCGGCGGTCCTCACGCACTGGCTCCACGCCGAGGGCGTCCGCGGCCTGCTCGTGTGGGTGGTGCCGACCGATCCCGATGACCCGGCGTCCGAGCCGGCGCACGGATTCAACCCGCTCAACAAGCCGGCCGAGCAGGTGATCGGGCGCGTCTTCTCGAACGAGTGATCCCCGCGCTCCTCCTCCTGCTCGCGGCGCCGCCGCCCGCGGTCGACGTGGTCGTCGCCCGCCCGAAGCAGACCCTCCCGGTCCTTCCACGGCTCCTCACCGCGATGTCCGCGGTGGACCCGCGCTTCGACGTGCCGCGGACCCGTCGGCTCGCGGGGGGGCTCGTCGATCCCTTCGATCCCGTGGCGCTCGAGAAGCTCGGCGTCGACGTGTCGGCGCCGATCCGACTCGTGCGCGTCCGCGCGGACGCCCGTCCGCTCCTGCTCGCGCGGCTCGCGGCACCGAAGCGCTTCGACGACGCCGTGCGCGCGCCGCCCGAAGGCTCGGACGTGGTGGTGGAGGGGGAGCACGTGGTGATCGGCGCGAACCGGCGCTGGCAGACGATCCTCCGTCGCGACGGCGCGCGTCTGTTCGCGATTCGGGCGACGCGGGCGCTCGGGCTGGGGCGGGCCGACACCCAGAAGCTGATCGAGCGGGAGGGGCCCGTGATGGCGGGGCTGGTGCGGGAGGCGCCGCGGCGTATCCCGAGGGCGAAGGGCGACGTCGCCGTCACCGTGCGCAACGTCGAACACGTCACGTCGCTGGAGCTGACGGCGAAGCTCGCGGAGGCGACGACGGATCTCGACGCCCGCCTCGCGCTGGATGCGTTCGCGACCTCCGAGTTGGGGGATCTCGTCGCCAAGTCCGGCGCTCGGCGCTTCTTGGAGGACGGCGAAGCGGTGGTCGAGGTCGCCGCGAACGTGCCGCGTGCCGGGGTGAAGAAAATCTTGGCGAGTCTCGGCATAGGATCCGACCACGAAACGTTCGTGACCGGGCGAGTCGAAGCCATCCTCGAGAAAGATGGCGGTTTCGTCGTCGCCATCGAGTCGAAGGATGCACGGCGCGCCACGCAGCTGTGCGAAGCGCTCGGATCATGTTCGTCGAAGGCCCCTACGACCGCCCCGATCTACCCCGGGGCGCGCGTGGCGGTGCGGGGTCGCGTGGTCGCGATCACCTTCGGCAAATCGGAACGGGGTTTGCGGGAGGCGCCGAAGGCCCTCGGGGACGGGCTCACGGCCCGCGTCCAATTGCCGCACCTGTTCGAAGCGCTCGCGGCGCGCAGCCGCGCTCGCGACGGCGCCCCGATCGACGCCGCGCGGCTCGCGATGGTGCGTTTCACGTACGGGAGCATCACGCGGCTCGCGGAGCGGCTCGTCCTGCGTCTGTCGCGGTCACGTCACGGCTTCGTCGCCGCGGCGCGCCTGTTTCACTGAGAAAACCCGGGCACGGAGGGTGGATTGACCGAAAGGTCGACCTCCCGTTCCCAGATCGAGTAAGGAGACGCCGTCGTCATGGGTGAGACAGGTGGCATCGTTGGAGTTCTGGTCGGTCTTCCGATCTTCGAAGCGGAGTGGGTGCTCTGGCTGCTGATCGTCATGTCGCTCGTGTCGGTCGCGGTGATGGTCGAACGCTTCGTGTTCTACTCGAAGCACACGATCGACAGCGACGCGGTGCGGACGGAGCTGAACCGCCTGCTCGACGCCGGTGACTTCGCCGGCGCCGCGGCGTTCCTGTCGAAGTACGACAGTCTCGAGACCAACGTGGTCCTGTTCGGGCTGCGTGAGTACGAAAAGGGCCCGGACTCGGTGCAGGACCTGCTCGCAGGCGCCGAGAGCCGTGAGCGGTTGCGCTACCAGCGTCGCCTGAGCTTCCTCGCGACGGTCGGATCGAACGCGCCGTTCATCGGACTGTTCGGTACGGTGCTCGGCATCATCCGCGCGTTCCGCGATCTCGCGGGCAACATGGCGGACGCGTCGGGCACGGTGATGGCCGGTATCTCCGAGGCGCTGATCGCGACCGCGGTCGGGCTGCTCGTCGCGATCCCGGCGGTCATCGCCTACAACTACTTCATCGGGAAGGTGAAGGAGCGTGCGTCGAACGGCGAGCTCCTGAGCCGAACGCTGTTGTCCTCGCTCAAGGCCGAGGGCGCGTCGGGGAGCTGAGCGGATGGCCGGCGCAGCGAACAACGACGACGAGGCGATCTCCGCGATCAACGTCACGCCGTTCGTCGACATCGTGCTCGTGCTCCTCATCATCTTGATGGTGACGTCGACGCACATCGTGAAGGCGTCGTTCAAGGTGGACCTGCCGAAGGCCGCCAGCGGCGGTAGCGCGGTGGAGTCCACGCTGAACGTCGTGGTCACGAAGGACGGCACGATCTACCTCGACGGCAACGCGATCACCGAGGACGCGCTCGCGAAAGAGACGCAGACGCAGAAGAAGGCGAACGACAAGCTGCAGGCCGTCATCGCCGCCGACAAGGGCGTGCCGTACGGCAACGTGGTGCGCGTGATCGACATCGTGAAGGCGAACGGCGTGAAGAGCTTCGCGCTGAACATCGAGCGCACGCCGACGCTCGACGCCGCGAAGGACGACACACTCACGGACGAGGTCGGCAGCGAGTAGTGATGAAGAAGCCGACGCGAGCCGAGCGGCGCGCGCGCGCCGTCGCCCGGGTTAAGGCCCCGATCCCCGCCGAGCTCAAGGCGCAGGATCCGCTCATCCACGCGGAGCCTTCGTTCGCGAAGAAGCTCGGCTGGGTCGGCGGCGTCGTGGTGCTCGCCGGTGTGCTGCACGTGGTCGCGCTCGTGAGCCTCGGGATTGCCGCGACGGTGATGCGCGGCGCGGGGCCCGACAACACGATCGACAACGAGCCGATCGAGATGGCGGTCGTGAAGCAGGAGCCGCCGCCCCCGCCGCCGCCGCCCGTCGAAGTGGAGCCCGAGCCGGAACCGGAGCCGGAGCCCGAGAAGCCGAAGCCCAAACCGAAGCCCGAGCCGAAGCCGAAGAAGACCGAGCCACCGCCGCCGGATCCGATCGACGTCCCGAAGGACGCGCCGCCGCCGCCGCCGCCCTCCGACAAGCCGCCGCCCCGGCGCATCGTCGGGCTGAGCCTGGAGTCGACGGTCGGCGGTGGAGAAGGCCCGTCGTTCGCGGTCGGCAACACGCGGATGGGCACGACCGAGAAGACGGCCGCGGAGAAGACCGAGGTCAAGGAGCTTCCGAAGACCAACGCGCCGCCGCCGCCCCCCGCGAAGGTGAACCGCCGCGCGACGCGCGTGCCCGTGGCGAACGTGAAGTTCGTCGCGCCCAAGTACAAGAAACGCGTGGAGCCGAAGTACCCCGAGGAGTACCGCGCGCAGAACCTCGAGGGCATCGTGACCGTGCAGGTGACCGTGCTCGAGGACGGCCGCACCGGCGACGTGAAGGTGCTGCGTCCGTCGCCCTACCCCAAGTTCAACGACGCCGCGCTCGCCGCGGCGAAAGCCACGCTGTTCGAGCCGGCCACGCGAGGCGGCAAGCCGGTGAAACACACGCTCTCCTTCTCCTACCGCTTCACGTTCTCGGACTGACTGATGAAGAAACGACTCTGCCTCATCGCGCTGGTGTGCGGCGCGGCCGGCTGCATGGACGAGCTGCCGAGCTACAACGAGATCGAAGGTTTCCGACTGCTCGCGGTGGGCGCCGACAAACCGTGGATCCTCCCCGAAGAGACCGCCGAGATGAGCGTGCTGCTCGCGTCCGACACGTCGACGACCACCGGAGTAACGTTCGACTGGAGTTGGTGCCCGTTCACGTCCGGCTCGGCGGGCGGCTACGAGTGCGCGGTGACCCGCGACGAGCTGCAAGCGCAGATCGACATGTTCGAGGCGCCGGTGCCGATCGTCGTGCCGCCGTTCGAGCTCGGGACGACCGCGACGGTGGGCTTCACGTACCCCTTCGACGAGCTGGTCGTTCAGGGCTTCTGTGATGCGCTGACGATGATCGACGACGTGCCGGCGTTCGTGAGCATCCCGTCGTGTGACAACCGCCTTCCGATCACGATCCGCGTGGAGGTGTCGAACGGCACCGAGCGGATCGTCGCGGTGAAGGAGGTTCAGCTGGTGTTCGGGTTCGGCGCGGAGGTGAACACGAACCCCGTCGCGACGGGGATGTCGGCGTCGCTCGACACCAACGAGGACGGTGAGGGTGACGGCGAGACACTCGATCTCGACACACCGCAGACGCTCGAGCGCTCGAGCGACTACGCGCTGACGCTGGACCTCACCGAGGCGCAGTCCCAGTCGTTCACACGCGAAGACCCCGCGACGATGATGGACGAGACGGTTCGGGAGGTCCTCACCGTCACCTGGTTCGTGCGCGGCGGCGAGTTGGACAGCGGTCGCACGGGGTTCATCGACGGGCAGGTGCCGATCGACATCGCGCAGTCGAACGTGTGGTCGATACCGGCCGAGGTCGACTTCGAGGACGACACGGCGGAGGTCATCGTGGTGGTCAGGGACGGGCGGGGCGGCACTTCGTGGCTGCGGCGGACAGTGAGGCTCCAGTAAGATGAAACACACTGCCCTGTTCACGCTGGCGCTCCTCTTCGCGCCGGTGGCGGCCTCCGCTCAGGAGGCGCCCCCCGAGGACGCGCCGATCACGAAGCTCCCGAAGATCAAGGAGTTCGTCGAGGCGGTCTACCCGCCCACCGCGCTGCGCGACCGCATGGCGGCGCAAGTTGTCTTGCAGATCGATCTGTCGGCCGAGGGTTCGGTCGAGAATGTCATCGTGGTGTCGTCGGCGACGACCGCCGAGACGCTCTCCGCGACGACCGCCGAGATCCTCGGCGTGGTGCGCTCGTCGACCATCACCGACTGGGGCTTCGTCGCCTCCGCGACGACGGCCGTCGCGCAGATGACGTTCGAACCGGCGGAGGCCGGAGGCGTCCCGGTGCCGGTGCGCATCCCGTTCACGTACAACTTCTCGCTCCCGCCCCAGCCGTTGCCGCCCCCGCCGTCCACGGTGAGCACGGCGACCGTCGCGGAAGAGCCCGGGCCGGGCATCGTCAACTTCTCCGGAACGCTGCGCGAGCGCGGCACCCGAACGCTCGTCGTCGGTGCGGTGGTCACGGTGTTCCGAACCGAAGGGGGCGAAGCCGGCGGCTACGAGGCGGTCACGAACGACGAGGGCAAGTTCGAGTTCTACGACCTGACACCCGGGCAGTGGAAGGTGCTCGCGGAGGCCCCCGGTTACTACCCGCTGCGCACGGCGGAGACGGTCGTCGTGAACCAGGCGACCGACGTCACCTATTACATCGAGAAGGGCAGCTACAACCCGTACGACGTGGTGGTCGAAGCGACGCGCGTGAAGAAGGAGGTCAACCGCCGCACGTTGACCGCCGCGGAGATCGTTCGTGTGCCGGGTACGCTCGGCGACCCGGTGCAAGTGGTCGAGAACCTCCCGGGTGTGGCGCGTTCGGGTGGCGGTCAGATCATCGTGCGTGGCTCGGGGCCGCAGGACACGGGCGTGTACGTCGACGGCGTCGAGATCCCGATCATCTATCACTTCGGCGGCCTGAAGAGCGTGCTGCCGGCCGACGTCATCGACTCGATCGACTTCTACCCCGGCAACTTCTCCGTAAAGTACGGGCGCGCGACCGGCGGCGTCTTCGACGGACATATCCGACGCCTGAAGCCGGACCAACTCCACGGTGCGCTGGAGGTGAGTCTGCTCGACTCGTCGCTGTTCCTGGAGATGCCGATCGGCGACAACGCCGCCATCGCGGTCGCCGGGCGCCGCAGCTACATCGGCAGCGTCATCAGTGCGGTCACGCCGGACGACGCGAGTGTGTCGCTGGTCAGCGCGCCGCGTTACTACGACTACCACGTGCTCGCGAACTGGCGGCCGAGCGCAAAACACGAGCTTCGGTTCTACTTCCTCGGCTCGGACGACATCTTCGAGCTGCTCTTCGAGAACCCCGCGGAGATCAGCCCGCAGTTCCAGTCCGCGAACCTGTCGCTCGGGACGAACTTCCAGCGCGGCACCCTCGAGTACAACTACACGCCGTCTGAGAAGGTTCGAAACAAACTCACCCTCGCGGTCGGTCGTGACGCGCTCGGGTTCCGGCTCGGCGACCAGTTCCGCTTCGAGCTGGAGTCGTACTCGTTCCAGGTGCGCAACGCGTTCGACTGGGAGCTGGAGGACTGGCTGACGGTGACGTTCGGCGTGGACTACCGCGCGTTCCTCGCGGACGTGGAAGTGCTCGCGCCGCGACCGCCGCGCGAGGGTGAGCCGGTCGGGAACACCAACGCGACGGACACCCTGTTCACGAAGGTCGAAGGCGTGTGGGATCATGCGATCGCGCCGTACTTCGAAGCGGTGATGCAGTTCGGTGACCTGCAGCTCGTGCCGGGCGTTCGCTTCGACTACTTCCAGGACACCGACAGCTTCAGCGTCGACCCCCGCATCGTCGCGCGCTACAAACTCACCGACCAGTGGACCGCGAAGGCCGGCGTCGGCGTCGTGCACCAGGCGCCGGAGCCGGTCGACACGGACCCGGTGTTCGGCAACCCGAACCTCGCGCTGATTCGTGGCGTGCAGTACTCGCTCGGTGCGGAGTGGTACCCGCTCGACCACATCAAGATCGACGGCACGGTCTTCTACAAGGACCTGCAGGATCTCGTGGTTCGGGTCCCGGCGCCGGTCAACGTCGACAACATTGGCCTCGGCCAGGTGTACGGCTTCGAGCTGTTCCTCGAGCACAAGTTCAACGACAACTTCCGCGGCTGGCTCACGTACACGCTCAACCGTGCGCAGCGTCAGGACGGTCCGAACGAGCCGACGCGCCTGTTCGACTTCGACCAGACCCACATCCTCGCGATCGTCGCGTCCTACGTTCTGCCCGAGAACTGGGAGATCGGGCTGCGCTGGCGCCTCGTGTCCGGCAACCCGTACACGCCGTTCATCGACGCCGTGTACAACGACGCCATCGACCAGTACGACCCGGTGTCGGGCCCCGTGAACTCGGACCGCCTGCCGCTGTTCCACCAGCTCGACCTGCGCGTCGACAAGTCCTGGGTGTTCGACTACTGGAAACTCACCGCGTACCTGAGCCTGATCAACTCGTACAACCGTACGAACACGGAAGGCTTCCAGTACAGCTTCGACTACTCACAGCGAACGCCGATTCAAGGGCTGCCGATCTTCCCGATCCTCGGCGTGCGAGGAGAGTTCTGATGATGCGTACGACGGCACTGCTCCTCGCGCTCGCCGCGTCGGCGCCCGTGACGGCTTCGGCGCAGGAGCTGCTGAAGCCGGCGGCGCGCCAGGGCTTCTACATCGGCGGTGGGTTGCGACAGGCGCTGCTCACCTCGAGCGACGACGACATCGGCAACCTCGGTCTGTTCCTCGGCGGCGGCTTCACCCTGCGCTTCGGCCAGGTCGTGAACGACAAACTCGGCATCGGCCTCGCGATCAACAACGCGGGCGGGAGCAACGACGAGTGGGCCGGCGGCTTCGCTGCCTTGTCGCTCGAGATGCAGCTGACGCCGCTGCCCGGCGAGGACTTCGCGATCCGAGGCAGCATCGGCGTGGGCGGCGGAGGCGTCACGCGCGCCGAAGGTGAAGAGCGCGACAACGATCCCCCGGGCGCGTTCGGCGCGGTGTACACCCTCGGCGTCAGCTACGAGCTCTTCCCCTGGTACGAACCCGATAAGTACGAGACGGGGGGCTTCGCCTTCACCGGCTTCCTCGAAGGTATTCTGTTCCCAGGTGGAGATCTCGTGACGGGCGGCGTGATGCTCGGCCTCGAAGTCACCTACTGGTTTGGCTTCCAGAAGAGCCGGCTGGACCTCCCGCCCGACGCCGCATTCGTCGAAGATTGAGTCATCCGTCTCGGTTCGCGACGCGAAGTCCGTGTGACATCGGACAGTTGCCGTAAGGGACCGTAAGCAATTCCGACGCGCTTTCGCCGATAATCGAAAGCGCGCGATGGTCTCCTATCCGAAGAGCGACCCGTGGCGTGCCATCGATCTCGACGAGGCGCGGCGCAATCGACACCTCCTGATCGGCGGCCAGTACCAGCTCCTCGCGCCCGTCGCTTCCGAAGCCCCCTTCGATCGCTTCCTCGCAAGACAAGTTGCATCGGCCGGCCTCGCGAAGCGCGTCGGCGTGAAGCGCATCCTCGCGAGCGACCATCGCTACGGCGTCGGGCGCGACATGCTGTTCGACGAAGCGCAGGCGCTCCTCGCGATCGAACACCCTGGGGTGCCCACGCTGATCGACTTCGTCGAAGACAGCGAAGGCGCGCACCTCGTTCACGAGTTCATCGAAGGCGCGCACCTCGACCTCGCGCTGCAGCACCTCGCGCGACAAGGGACGCTGTTTGCGTTCGAGGTCGCCGCGTACGTCGCGTCCGAGATCGCGTGGACGCTGCACGCGAGCCACACCGCGCACGACGCCACGGGGCGTCCGCTCGAGATCGTCCACCGCACACTGCACCCGCGCCACGTCCTGATCACCCGCCGCGGTCAGATCAAGGTGACGGGCCACGCCCACGCACAGATGCGCCACCGCGCGCAGCCGATGACGAACCACGGTCGCCTCCGCGGCGCGCCGGCGTACTTCGCGCCGGAGTACATCGCGGGCGACAAGTGCACCGCGCAGACCGACGTCTACGGGTTGGGGGTGATGCTGTTCGAGCTCGTCACCGGCCGCGAGTGCTTCCCGGGCGCGACGCTCGTCGAAGCGCTCCAGCGCGTCGTGAAGGAAGGCCCCGACTACGGCGAGCTCGCGAGCGCCGGCGTCCCCGCCGACCTCGTCTACGTCATCCAGCGCGCGACGCAGTTCTCACCGCAGCGCCGCTTCCACGACGCCGCCGAGATGGCGCTCGCGCTCGATGGCTGGCTCACCCGCGTCGGCGGCGCGGTCCGCCCGTGGATCCTCGCGCGGTTCTTCACACGCAACGGCGTGTTCGAAGCCGAAGCCTTCGCCGAGCAGTCGGCACAGCAGGCCGCCCCGCTCTTCGACGAACACCCCGCGCCCGAGGCCGCACACCCGGGGCCGTACACCGAGACCCTCCGCGAAGCCGGCCCGGCCGTCGCGATCGACGACCTCCTCGACGACGAACCGACGCAAGGCATCCCGCGCCCGATCCTCGACCGGCGCGAAGCGTCGTCCACGCCGATCTTCCTCGTCTCGGACGCCGACCTCGAGGCGCTCTAACCCATCGAGAACATCGCGTTGATCTGCGCCTCGGTGAGACCCTCGCGCTCGCCCTCCAGCGTGTACGCGTCCGGCTTCAGATCGATGTACCACTCGCGCACGATCGCGAAGCCCGCCTGATCGTCGAGCGTCCCGAACGCGACGGTGGTCGCGCCCTTCATCGGGCCATCCGCGGTGATGCGGTAGAACATCGCCGAGCCGCACGCCTCACAGAAGCCGCGCTCCGCCCAGGCGGAGGTCTTCAGCACCTTCGGCGTGGCGCCCGCCGACCAGTCGACCTCGTCGCAGCTCACCGCGAGGAACGGGCCGCCGGCCCAGCGGCGGCACATTCCGCAGTGGCACGCGCTCATCTCGGACTTCACGCCCTTCGCGGTGTACTGCACCGCGCCGCACAGGCACTTCCCGGTTCGGTTCATCGGCTCACCCATAACGCATCCCCAACCACGCAGCGATCGTCTCCAGCCCCTTCGCATCCTGCGCGTCGAACGCCGCCGGGTCGTCCGAGTCGATGTCGAGCACCGCGAGGAGCCGGCCGTCGGGCGTCAGCACGGGGACGACGACCTCCGACTTCGTCGATGACGAACAAGCGATGTGCCCCTCGAACTGGTGCACGTCCTCGACGAGCTGCGTCTGTTTCGTCCGCGCCGCCGCGCCGCACACGCCGCGGTCGAACGTGATGCGGAGGCAACCGTGGCCGCCTTGGTACGGTCCGATGACGAGCTCCTCGTCCACGTTCCGGTAGAAGCCGGTCCAGTGGAAGTACGCGAACGCGTGGTGGAGCTCGCACGCGACGGTCGCCATCGCCGCCGTCCAGTCCTGCTCCTCTTCGAGGATCAAGCGGATGGTCTCGTACATCCGCGCGTAGGCTTCGACTCGATTCATGACTCTACCCTCAACTCGAACTCGGCCGTGCCCTGCGACTGGCCGTTGATCAGGATCTCCACCGCGTGCCGCCCCGAGTAATACTTCCGCGTGGTGATCGGACGCAGTCGGTGGGTCTTCGACACCGCCACCTCGTCGCCCGGCTTCAACGTCACGGTCTGCAGCTTGAAGACCTTGGGCCGCATCGAGCCATCCGCCTTCTGGTGGTGCACGGCGTAGTCGATCACCAGCGGCTGCACCGTCTTCGCCCGCGACTGCACGACGAACGCGATCGCGAGGTCCTCACCGAGCCGCAGCCGCTTCTTCGACAGCTTCAGCCCCTGCACTTCGACCTTCACCCGCGGATCGAAGCCGAGGATCGCGAGCGCCTCCGGGTCCTTCGCCTTCACGCGCGTCCGCAACGCGTGCCGCACGATCCAGCGACGCTCGTCGGACGCCCCGTCCAGCCACGCTCGACAGGTCTCGAACACCAGCGCCGGGTGTGACTTCGACAGATCGTTCAGGTGGTTCGCAACCGAGCGACGCACGCTCTCCGAGGGGTCGTCGCGCAGACGCGTGAGCAACGCGAGCACCGGCGACGGGTCGTCCTCGAACACCGTCAGCTTCGGCGCCCACGGGAGCCTCGGACGCGTCCCCTCGGACACCAGCCGACGCACCGGCGCGCTCGGGTCCTTCACCCACCGGCGCAGGTACTTCAGTGCCGCCTTCGGGCGCGCCGTGATGAACGGGCGGATCGCGAACTCCGCGGTGAACAGGTGCGTCAGCGCGCGCAGCGCCTCCATCGAGACGTCGAAGCAGCCGAGGCCCTTCTCCCCCACGAAGTCGATCACCGGCCAGGAAGCGAAGTCGAGCTCCACGCCGTCGCCCTGCGTCCACCCCTCCCCCGCCGCGACCAGCACGCCGATTGCGTCCGCGGGTTCACTCGGCAGGTACGCGGCGAGCGCTTCGATCGTCGCGAGGACGCGCGCCTTCAGCTCGAGCGCGGCGAAGTCCTTCGTCGCGGCCCGTACGAACCCCCGTCGATCGAACGCCGGCATCACGCGGACGATGTTCTCGGCGATGCAGTCGATCGCAGCGCGGCCGAGGCGGTCCTTCATCAAGGTGCTCAAGAGCGAAGCTCCGCGTCGCGGGCCTCGAGCTCACGACGTTCGTCCGGGTCGTCCGTCCCAACGCGCAGGAAGTGGACGGCGTTGAACTCGACGCGGGACAACGGCCCGCGCAAGAGAGGTTGCAGCTTCGGATCGCGGTCGGCGTCGCGCCGGAGCCGACGGACGACATCGAGGCAGGCGCGCAGGTCCTTGCGCCCCTGTTCGTGCACACCGAGGAACTCGGGCGTCGCGAGGCAGACGCGGCCGAGGAGCAGCAGCACTCGGGCGCGCAGGAAGCCGTCGTCGGGGAGCTCGCGCCGCGCGTGGTCGTACGCACCGAAGGCCTGCGACAAGAACCCCATCAGCTCGGTGCTCGGTTCGAGCTTCGCGAAGTCGGCGCGCACACGGATGAGTTGGATCGTCCCCCACAGCGCCTCGACGTACGGACCGCTCGAGTCCTCGCGGAGCTTTCGGATCCACTCGAAGGCTTCGTCGAACCGCTCCTCGAGGATCAGCGCTTCGGCGTAGGCCTCGCGCGCCTCGGGCGCGGCGCGCATCTTGGGCGAAAGCTCCGCCCAAAGATCGATCGCCGCCGCCGAGTCGCCGACGCCGATCAGGTGGGACAGCACCGCAACGGCGCGTTTGAGCACGGTGGGCCGAGCGTCGAACGCCGCGCGCAGCGCCTCGCGTGCTTCGTGCTCCTCGAGCGCGACGCCGCGCGCCTCCGGGAGCGGGTAGAGGAACGGCTCCGTCGTCGCCTCCGCCTCCAGGCTGGGGAGGATTGCGTCGACCTCCTGCCGCAGGCGCCGGGCGCGCGACACGGCGAGGTAACGTCCGAGCGTCTCGCGTCCGCCCCGCAGCATGACGAGCGCGCGCTTCGGGTCGCCCTCGGTGAGCACGCGCGAGAAGAAGTGTGAGACCTCGTCGCGCACCAGCGCGCGCATGTGGCGCTCCAGGATTTGGAAGCGCTCGATGACCAGCGACTCCGCGCCCTCGCCCGCCTCGCGCTGGGCGTCGCGGATGATTTCGGCGACACGAAGGTCCTCGTAACCGTAGCGCTTCGTCTTCCCGTCCTGCGTCGGCTTGAGGAGGCCCGCCGCCTCGAAGTCGGCGATCGCGGCCTCGTCGATCTCCAAGCGCTCGGCGAGCTCCTTCTTGGTGATCGGCTCGTGCTGCGTCCGCGCGCCCTGCCCGAACAGCTCCCCCGACAGGTCGAGCTGCCGCGCCGACTGGCCGAGCTTGCCCTCCTTGAGGACCTTCTTGATGACGCTGAGCGGGAGATAACTCTCGGTGCGCAGGCGTTTGATCAGCTTGAGCTGCTCGACGTGGGTCTCGTCGTAGTACGCCATGTTGCGGCTGGTCTTCTTCGGTTTCCGAAGCAGACCTTCGCGCAGATAGAAGTGGATCGTCTCCTTCGTCGTCCCGGAGCGCCGCGAGAGCTCCGCGATGCGCATCCCTTTGGGGCGTGTCGCCATCGGGCGGGATACTGGCAGCCCGCGGACCGATTCGCGAGCCTTTTGGACGCGCGTCAGTTCGGCGGAACGGGCTCCAGCAGCTCGGGCGCGCAAGCGTAGGAGCTGTCGAAGATCGTCTGGTCGTAGGTGTCGTCGAGCGGCGTGTCGGGCCCCAGCGCGACACGCTCGCCGTCGATCGTCACGAAGCCGCGGATGTAGTTCCCGACGCCCTGGTAGATCCCGGACGCCACCTCCAGCTCGGCGGCATCGACGTGCACGGCGAAATGTCGGCCCTCGCTCGCGACGATCGCCTCCACGTTCGACGCGGTGACCCGCGGGACCACCGCGATCGGCGTCGGCACGTCATAGACCCCCGGCGCCTCTTCGTTCTCCCCCATCACCCGCACGAGCTCGATGTGCCCCGAGCCGCTCGCCAGCTCGATCTCGATCCGCGGCGTCGGCACATCACGCGACAACGTCCACAGGCGGTACCCGTCGAACGTCGCGTCGAACGCGTCGAGGTACGGCTCGCGCGTGCGCGGCTCGACGGTGGTTCGCCCGGACTCGCGAACGATGATCCCCGTCGCGTCGTGGGTGCCGGACAACGTCACGCGACCGCCGACGTAGGTGCGGTCGCGGTGGCAGTCGTCGCCGACCGCTTCCAGGCTCGACTCCTCGAGCGTGCACGCCGCGACGTTCGCGGTCACCGTGCCGTTGCCCCCCTCCGCGCCGGTCATGCTCACCTGCGCGGCGGCCGACTCGACGCCGCAGATGTCATCTTCGACCACCCGCCCCGTCGCGGTGGCCATGACCGCCGCGATCGCACGGGCAACCTCGGGCCCGAGGCGCTGTCGGAACGAACACGCTTCGGGGGGCGTCGGCCACTCGAGGTCCTCACACGTGAAGCCCGCGTCGAAGTGCGCGGCGTCGAAGTCCGGATCCAGGCCGCCGTCGTCGGACGGCACCGCGAAGGTCTGGTCGCCGGAGATGAGCGTCCCCGCGAGGGTGTTCGTGCGATCGCCGAGCGTCCCTGCGACCGCGTCGAGCGAGAGGCGCCCCACGGTGAGCGGGAAGCTCTCGTGGTCATCGATGATCTCTACCTCCGCATTCACCAGCTCGAGCCCCTCGAACGCCGCGTGGTGCGTCGCGCGGATGCACGCCCCTTCCTCGGGGTCGAGCGCGAGCCGCGGACGCATCGTGCCGGTCAGCGTCCCGCGACGGATCCGCAGCGCCGGCGTGTCCGAGGAAGTGCGGACGTAGAAGTCCGTCAGCTCGATCGACAGCGAAAAGGCCGCCGCGTCCGCGCGCGTGGGAACCACCGGGTCCCCCTCGAAGTCACCGGTGAGGTAGCCGTACACCGTGCGCTGCCCGGAGACGACGACGCGCCCGGAGATCGAGGTGCTCACGTCGTGGCAGTCCGGCTCGCGTTCGATCGGTTGGTCGAGCGTGCACGACGGCAACACGTACGTCGCCGTGCCCTGCTGGCCGACTTCGGCGTCGTAGCTGGGCGTGATCGCGGCGAAGCCGCAGCGGTCGTCCTCGTCGATCATCCGCACCACGTGCGCGAACGTCAGCGGCACCAGGCGCGCGACGCCGTCCGCGACGGGGGCGTCGGGGTGGCACGCGTTGCCCTCGCACGCGCAGTCGTACTGGACGGGGGTCGCGAGCTCTTCATCGCAAGCGAACCGCGACACGAAGTCTTCTCGGTCGTAGCCGTCGTCGAGCGCGGGGGAGACGTCGCCGGGGAGGTCGAAGGTCTGACCGCCGATGGAGATCGTCCCGCCGAAGCTGTTCTCACTGTTGGCGCCGCGCCCGATCTGCCCGCGCAGATCCGACGACGAGACGAACACCACCGCTTCACCCTTCTCGCGCGCAAGTAGACTTGCACCGTCGTAGACGAGGCTCGTCACCGCGGCGTCCGGCGTGGGCACGGAGCAGAACGCGGTGTCCTTCCCCTTCGCGAGGCGCGGTCGCACGATCGCCGAGAGTGTCCCCTCGCGCATCACGAGCTCGGCGTTCCGCGACTCGAAGCGCGCCGTGAAGCCCTGCAAGACGACTTGCTCCAGTACGATCTTCGCAGCGTCGGGCCCCGCCGGGATGATCGGATCACTCGCGCGATCCGTGACCGTGCCGTCGATCTCGAGCGTGGCCGTGACGCGCGCACGCCCCGAGAGGCGCACGGGCTCCGCACCGCAGCCGTCGAGCACCGTCTCGATCGCGTCGAAGCCGAGCGCGCAGTCGTCGACGCGATAGACCGCCGTACCGCGTTCGCCGTACGCGCCCGTGACCTCGACCGCGTCGCGCACCGCGGCCGCGTCGAAGCCGCAGCGGTCGTCTTCGGCGATCACGTTCGCGAGCAAGCCGACTTGCAGCACGCTGAGGCGCGCGATCCCGGCCACGTCCTCTTCGAAACCATCGTCCGCGCAGCCCCACGACGACGACAACAGAAGCAAGGCGGCGGCGACGTTCCTCTTCACCACGAGATCAGGGGGCCGCGTACTCGGAGGCGGTGTCAACGTGGCGGCGATGCCTCACCGCCGACCGACGGTCGTTCGACGACTACGCGCACGCGCCTTCATTTCGGGCACATCGGACGCACATACTCGGCGGACGAAAGGAGCCCCCACCCCGTGTTGAACCATGCCCTCGTCCTGACCCTGCTCGCCGCCCCCGCCGCGACCACCAAGACCGCCCCCTCGGCCTACGAGATCGCGAAGCGCGCCCACGAGATCAGTAGCGTCGGCTTCGGCGGAGAGCGCTTCGCCTCGAAGATGGAGCTGTACGACGCCCACGGCGAGCGCGTGGCCGAGTACCAGCTGATGACCTTCAACCGCGAGGGCGCGAAGCAGAGCGACGGCACCACGAAGAGCCTGGTGCGCTTCACGGGCCCCGCCGACGCCAAGGGCACGGCGCTCCTCACCCACGAGCAGAAGAACGGCCAGGAGAGCCGCTGGCTCTACATGGCCGAGACGCGCCGCGTGAAACAGATCGGGAGCGGGAGCATGAGCGCGTCGTTCAAGGGCAGCGAGGTCAGCTACGAGGACATGACGCTCGAAGCGCTCGACAAGTACGACTACCGGCTCCTTGGCGACCACCGGCTGGGCAAACGCGACACCTGGAAGGTCGAGGCGCGCCCGAAGTTCGCGGACAGCGGCTACTCCCGCACCGTGACGTACTACGACAAGAAGGCCGGCTACCCGCTCAAGACCGAGTTCTACGACCGCGCCGGGAAGCCGCTGAAGACGATGCTCGTGAAGGGGTACCAGCGCGTGAAGGGGAAGTGGCGCCCGAGTAAATCGCAGATCAAGAACGTGCAGACCAAGCGCAAGACGGTCGTCACGAGCGGCGGCTATCAGCTCGGCATCGACCTCCCCGACCGGATGTTCACGGTCGCCCAGCTCCAGCGTCAGTGACGCCGCGGGGCGCACGTGTCCCGCGTGTGGTGCACGTGCCCCGATCTTCTCCGCTCCATTTCGCGTAGTTGGCGGTCGGCACGGCTTGGCCCCCGAGTTGCTTCGTAACCTCGTCACTCGAACGCCGATGAAAACTACACACCTACTCACCCGCTACACCCACACGATTCTCGCGCGGCGCTGGATCGTGCTGGGCGTCGTGGCGGTGGTCCTGGTGCTGGCGGCGACGGGGTTTGCGCGGCTCGAGTACGACACGACCTACCGCATCTGGTTCGAGGAAGACTCGGAGCACCTCGCGAAGTACGACGAGCTCCTCGCCCGGTTCGGCAGCGACGACACCGCGCTGGTGATGCTGACGGACGACGAATCGCTCTTCCACAACGGAGCGCTCGCCGCGATCCAGGGCCTCGCGGATCGGCTGTGGCAGATCGATGGCGTCAAACGGGTCGACGCGCTCACCAACTTCTCCGTGGCGCGCGCCAACCGCGTGGAGCACGAATCGGCTGCGCTCGCGTTCGGGGCGGGGTTCGTCGCGGCAGCCGGCGACGACGGCGCGATCGACGTGTTCTTCGAGGACGGTCGGCACGAACGGCTGGAGGGGCACACCGGCGTCGTCGAGCACCTCGTCGCGGACGGCGCGACCCTCTACTCCGCGGCGCTCGATCGCAGCGTCCGCGTCTGGAACGTGCACGAGGGTGTCCAGCGCGTAGTGCGCCTGCGGGACCCGATCTCCGCGCTCGCGCTCACCGACGACGCGCTCCTCGTCGGCACCCTCGACGCGTTCGTCGCCTACACCCGCGACGGCGCGAAGGAACGCCTGCGCCGCGAGGCCGACGGCTTCGTCACACACATCGTCGCCGATGAGCAGCTCTTCGTCGTCGCCAACGGGGTCTCCGTCTACGACGCCGACTTCACCCGTGTCCGCACCTTCGCGAACGACCGCCCCGCCCTCGACGTCGCGGTCGACGACGGCACCCTCTACACCGCCCACGACGACGGCCGCGTCTACGCCCACGGCGCGACGTCCCAGCTCGTCTACGACGCGCGCGCCCCCGCGATCGCCGTCGCCGCCGCAGACGGCGCGCTCTACGTCGGGACGGCGGACGGCGCGCTGCACACCATCCGCGACGACGTCGTCGCGCAAGAGATCTTGCACCGCGACTGGATCACCGACATCGCCGTCCACGGCGACCGCATCGTCACGGGATCTCGGGACCGCGACGTCACACTCCTCGCCCACGGCAAACGGACGGTGCTCCCCTTCCACCGCGCCCCCGTCCGCCGCGTCGCGCTGGAAGGCGACCGCCTCTACACGCTCGGCGACGACGGCGATCTGTACGTCTTCGAACGCGGCGAGGTCGTGGCCCGTCACCGCCGCACGCCCGCGAAGACCTTCGTCGACCGCGCACCCTCCGGCGACGAGCGCGCCGCCGTCGCGATCACCAACGGCTTCCGCTTCGACGTCGTGGCGCGCATCGGCGAGCGCGAGCTCGGCGCGATCGCCGCCGGGGCCTCCGCGCGCTTCGAAGACATCGCGATCGCGGCGCCGACCGCCTGCGACGCGGGCTGCGGCGCAGGTCAGTACTGCGACTGGGAACGCACCACGCCGACCTGCACGACGGCCGCCGCGATCCGCCTCTTCGATCCCGAGGGCGCCGAGATCGACGCCGCCGAGGTCTACCTGCACCCCGACCAGACCAGCCACCTGGAGATGCCGTCCGACGACGCCTTCAGCGTGAGCGCCGCCGTCGCGCCGCCGACCGATCCGCGCATGACCACGGCCGCATTCGTCGCCGCGTTCCCCGCGACCCAGGATGCGCTCGCCCCCTACGGCGACGTGTTCATCGCGCCGGATCTCGCCGAGGCACTCGCCGCCGAGATCGAGGGCCCGCGCGAAGCGCGCGAGCTCCTCACGACGTTCGCGCGGACACGGCCCTCCCCGCTCGCGCTCCCGATGCAGCCGCGACGCATCGCCGAGCTACAGCACCTGATGACGCGCCCGCCGGATCCGCCGGCCTTCGGCGCGGTGTTGAATCCGGCGCTCGACGCGACGCTCTTCGTCGTCGCGGTGCACCAGCCGAGCGACGACGGCGCGCTGGAGCGTTCGAAGCGCGTGACGAACGACCTGCGCGCCGTGATCGACGAGGCCAAGGCCGAGACCGGCTTCGGCGTACACCTCACGGGGAGCATCGTGCAGGAGACGGTGATGGAGGAGTACGCGCAGCGGGAAATCGACCGGCTGCTCCCGCTCTTCTTCGCGGTCCTCGCGATCATGCTGATCGTGGTCTACCGACGCCCCGCCGGGTTGCTCGTCCCGCTGGGCCTCGTCGTCGCCGCGATCGGGTTCTCGATGGGCCTCGCCGGGCACCTCGGCGCGTCGCTCAACAACATGACCGTGGTCGGCCCACAGGTCGTGCTCGCCGCGTGCATCGGCGACGCCGTGCACCTCTTCAACACCTACGCCGATCGCCTGCGCGGCGGAGACTCGGTGCCCCTCGCGACCGAGCACGCGGTGCGCGACAACTTCATGCCGTGCCTGTGGACGTCGGCGTCGACGAGCCTGGGTTTCTTCTCGCTGTGCACGAGCAAGGTCGTGCCGGTCGCGACGTTCGGGTGGATCGCGGGCATCGGCGTGCTCACCGCGTTTGTCCTCTCGTTCACGTTGATGCCCGCGCTGCTCGGCCTGTTGCCCGTGCCCAAGGCCGCCATCGAACGACCGTGGCTCGCGCGTTTCGACGGCGTCGTCGACCGTGCCCTCGGTGCCTTCGGCCGGTGGGTCAACCACAACACCAGCCCGATCCTCGCCGTCGGCGCGGGAGCGATCGTGCTGGCCCTCGTCGGCCTCTCCGACCTCCGCTTCGAAGCGAGCGAGCTCGGCGCGTTCCGCGACGACGCACCGATCCTCATCGCGACCAACCTCATCGAAGAACGCGAGCTTTCCGGCGCCTACGGACTTCAGATCGTCGCCGACACGAAGACCCCCGGCGGCGTCCGCAGCGCGGAGCACCTCGAAGCCGTCGCCGCCCTCGAAGCGCACCTCGAAGCGATGCCCGAGGTGAAGTCGGTCGTGAGCCTCACCGACATCCACCGCCGCATGAACCGCGTCATGCACCAGGACGAACCGGCGTCCTATCGCCTGCCCGAGGACGACGAAACGATCTCCGCGCACTACGACGCGTTCACGTTCAGCCTCGAAGCCGGGCGCAACCTCAGCCACCGCGTCAGCTCCGACGAGGCCGCGACGGTGCTGGACCTGCGGCTCGAGAGCCAGACCAGCACGTGGCTGCTCGCGTGGGGCGATCGGCTCGACGCGTGGGCGGCGACGAACGTGCCGGGCCTCGAGCTCACGATCACCTCCAAGAGCTGGCTCGTGACGAACACGGTCACGGAGATCGCGGCGGGCTTCGTGAAGAACGTCGGCTCCGCGGTCCTGGTCATCTCCCTCCTCGTGCTCCTCGCGGCGGGCTCCTTCCGCATCGGGCTGCCGGCGTGCATCGCGAACGTCCTCCCGGTCGGCGTCATGCTCGGGCTCATCGCGGTGCGCGGGCAGACGATGGACATCTCGGCGATCGTCTCGTGTTGCGTCGCGATGGGGATCGTCGTCGACGACACGCTGCACTTCATGGCGCGCTACCGCACCGCGCGCGAGCGCAGCGGAGACCACGACGCCGCCGTCCTCGAAGCGATGCACCACAGCGGCAAGGCGATGCTCTTCACGACGATCATCCTCGTCGTCGGCTTTTCGATCTTCATGCTCGCCGACTACAAGGTGTCCGCGAAGTTCGGCTCGATGTCGGCGAGCATCCTGGTGTTCGGGTTGATCTTCGACCTGACGCTCCTTCCGGCCGCCCTGAAGATCGCGCACTGGCGACGCGCGCCGGCCACCCCCGCAGAGCGTGCGCTGCGTCCGCGCGCCGGGAGCGGCGTGTACTGATGCGCTCGGCGGCCGCCGTCTTGGTGCTCGCGCTCGTCGCCGCCGCCCCCGCGGAGGCGGCCGAGCTCCGAGTCGCGATCACCAAACAACGCGCGCCGCGTCGGGCCTATCCGAAAGCGCTGATGCGCGGGATCCGCGACGCGCTCCGTGACGGCGACGTCGCGGTGCTCCCGCACCGGCGCGTGGCGCGCACGATGCGGAAGCTGCGGGTCCCGAGGAAGAAGCGCTCGAGCGCCAATAACCTGGGGCGCGCCGCGCGACGCCTCGGCGCGGCGTACGTCATCGACGTCTCGATCCACAAACGCCGACGCGGGTGGGTCGCGAAGACACGCCTGATCCGCGGCGCCGACGGCGTCGTGGTCAAGACCACCTCCGCCCGCTACGACGACCCGCGACGCGAAGCACGCGAGCGCGGTCGGATCATCGGCTTCGGCGTGCTTTCGCACCTCGCGACCGCCGCCCAGCCGGACTTCGCACCGTCGCCAATGGTCGCGACCGCGCCGGAACCCGAGGCGACGTTCAGCTCCGACGAAGAAGCCGACTTCTTCGACGACGAACCCGCCACGTTCGCCTCCGACGACGAAGAAGCGTTCTTCGGCGAGGACCCCGGCGTCTCGGTCGCCGTCGAAGACCTCACCGCGCCGGAGCCCGACGCGCTGCACCTGCTCGGCTTCGACTGGACGCTCCGCGGCTACGCGAGCACGACCTACCGCGGCTTCTTCCACGGCGACCTCGAAGCGGAGAAGAGCCGCAACTTCGCGAAGGTCGGGCTGCGCCCCACGCTCACCGGACGGACCGGCAACGGCCTCCGCCTCCGCCTGCTCCCCCGCATCGAGATGAGCGTGATCGAGCCGCGCCTCCACCGCGCGATGGTCGAGGAAGGGTTCGTCGAGTACGCGACCGACGCCTACGAAGTGCGCGTGGGGTTCGACGCGCTGACCTGGGGCTCGGCCTCCACGATCAACATCGCCGACATCATCAACGCCCGCGACTTCTCCGAGGGCTACGCCGACGCGCCGAAGATCGGTCAGCCGATGCTGTCGACGCGGTTCTTCCTCGACAACCACTCGCTCACGATCCTGTACATGACGCCGTTCGTCGCGCCGCGCTTCGCGCCGCCGTCGTCGCCGTTCTCTCCCTACGACGCAACGGTGCTCGACGAGGCCTCGTACGGGAACATCATCTACGGATCCGAGCTCGGCGCGTGGCACCCGCAAGGCGCCGCGCGGCTCGCGCTCGCGTTCCACCGCGTCGACGTGCGCGCGAGTTACTTCTACGGCTACCGCCGCACGCCGATCGCACACCAGGCGACCAACAGCCTGGTGTTCCCGCTCGTGCACCACGGGAGCCTCGAGACGCAGGTGCTGTTCGGGCAGACCGCGGTGAAGGTGGAGGTCTCGTCCATCTGGCACCAGCGCACGGCGCAGACCGACCGTCCGCCGATCCGCCTCGACAGCGGCGCGATGGCCGCGCCGATCCTCTTGCCCGGCCACCGCATCGGGTGGGTCGCCGGCGTCGAGCACAACATCGACGACCTCTTCGGTACGAACCTCACGCTGGTCGCGGAGCTGTTCGGCGACACGGACAGCGAGCTGTTCACCGACGACATCCCGCCGGACGACACCTCGCGCTTCTTCTCGAACCACGTGGTCTACGGGCTGCGCTGGGCGCTCAACAACGACGTGGATGCGCGCGTCGAGATCTCCGACCTCATGGACATCACCCACCCGACGGATCACCTCCTGCGGGTGGAGTACGCGGAGCGCTGGTTCGACGACTGGACGTTTGCCCTCGGCGGCCAGCTCGGCGTGGCTCAGGACGGCACGAAGATGACGACGTTCCGCAAGCTGTCCGGCGTGTATTCGGAGGTGCGCTACAACTTCTGAGCTTGGGCGCGCCGTCGTGAGACGTTGGGCCTCCAGTACGGGTGACACCGGTCCGAAGACCGAGTGGGACCTCCATGCGTCTCGTGTCCACCATCTTCGTCTGCACCGCGACCAGCGCAGGCGTCGCGACCTTCGTGTTGGGTGCGTTCCAAACGCAGGAGCTCGAGGCGGTGCTGTCGAGCACCGCGTCCTCCGAGCGGCAGCTCGTGGTCGAGAGCCTCGCGGATCAGATCGAGGCCGAGATGGAGCGCGAGCTGCGTACGATCGAGGGGCTCGCGGCGGTGCTCGATACGAAGCGCGTCCTCCGCAACGACCGCTTCGCCCGAAAGCTGCTGCTCGAGTACCAGCAACGCTTCAGCGAAGCGCAACACATCGTGGTGGGTGACGCAAACGGGCGAGGGATCACATCGAGCGACGCCACCGGGCGCTCCGCCGGCACCGACTACTCGAAGCGCGACTACTTCAAGAAGGTTCGAGAGCTCCGTCGCGCCGTGATCTCGCGACCGCAGGTGGGTTACACCACGAAGGTCCGCAACGTTCACCTCGCGGCGCCACTGGGCGGTGCGAAGTTCGCGGGCTACGTCGCGCTGTCCCTCGATCTCGGCCCGCTGCGCCGCGCAACCGAGCGCGCCCTTCAACACGTCCCGTCGGGGCGTGCGATCGTCTTCGACGCGGACCGGCGCGTCATCCTCGACACCGCGAAGCCCTTCGGTGAGGACGTTCAGATCCTCCCCAACGTCCCCATCTATACGCCGACGATGGAGACGAAGGGACGCGAGCGCCACGCGACGATCGAGGGTGTCGAAACCAACGGCGCGGTGGTAGCGGCCGCGGTCGGGCAAACGCAGTGGACCATCCTCGTCCTTCAACCCGCGTCGGTGGCGACGATCGCGGCCGATGCGGCGCTCCAACGGACCGTCGCCCTGGCCGGCGTCGTGCTCGCGTTCGGGTTGCTGTTCTCCGTCTTGCTCGCGCGGTGGACAGCGCGCCCCATCGCGCAGATCTCCGACGCCGCCGAGCGGATCGGCGCCAACGGTGAAGCGGGCAACGACTTCATCCCGCACGTCGAAGGTTACCGACCGAAGGAAGCGATCGATCTCGAGAACGCGCTGAACCGAATGCTCCGGCGCCTCCGTGCCCAGACCGATCAGCTCGAGGAGAAAGTCGCGCAACGTACGGAGCAGCTGGAGGAGGCGCGCGTCGAAGCGGAGGAGGCGTCGGCGCACAAGTCGCGGTTCATCGCCAACATGAGCCACGAGATCCGCACGCCGATGAACGGGGTGCTGGGCATGACGGAGCTGCTCCTCGAACAGGCTCACGAAGGCGAGCTTCGGGAGTACGCGCAGGCCGCGCACGGTTCGGCGCGCGCGCTCCTGGCGCTCCTCAACGACATCCTGGACTTCTCGAAGATCGACGCGGGGCGGATGGAGCTGGAGTCGTCACCGTTCGATCTGCTCGCGGAGCTCGAGTCGATCGTCGAGACATTCAGCGGCGTGAGCTCGAACCGCGACTTCGAGATCGTGCTCGACGTCGACCCCAAGACACCGCGCTCGGTCGTCGGTGACGCGAGTCGACTGCGTCAGCTCCTCGGCAACCTCGTGGGGAACGCCGTCAAGTTCACGGAGCACGGATGGGTGCGGATCGTGGCGCGGGGAAAGGAGCGTGATGGGCACGCCGACATCGAGATCGAGATCGCGGACACCGGGATCGGGATCGCACCCGGCCGCCTCGAGTCGATCTTCGACGCCTTCGCCCAAGGCGACGCGTCGACGACCCGCAAGTTCGGAGGGACCGGCCTCGGCCTCCCCATCGCCCGGCGCTTCGCGCAGATGATGGGCGGCGACGTGACGGTGGCGAGCCAACCGTCCCAAGGCACGACGTTCACAGTGTCCGTGTCGCTCCCGCTCGCTCCAGCGCTTCCGCTCCCCCTACGGCCTCCGGTGCGCGGCGTGCTGGTGCTGAGCCCGCACGACGCGATCCGCGGCGCGGCCGTTCGACAGCTCGCGTTGCTCGGCGTACGCGCCTACGTGGCGCACGACCTGGAAGAGACGAGCGACCTACTCGGCGGACCGGAGGCCATCGACGTCGTCCTGGTGGACGTCGCCCTCGCGGACGCGTTCGACCTCGAGGCGTACGATCTCCCGTGGGTCTTGTGGACACCGCTGGGGCAGCGCTCTCCCGTGACGAGCGCGTGCGGCACGTTGATGCGTCCGAGCCGTGGCGCGCGCATCGCAGAAGTGCTGGCGATCGCCGTGCAGGGCAGCAAAGCCCACGACGCTCCGGAGAAGAAGCAGAGCTTCACGGGCCGGGTGTTGGCCGTCGACGACAACCGCGTGAACCAGCGGGTGCTGCAGAAGATGTTGGAGTCCTTCGGGGTGGAGGTCGTGCTGGCTTCGGACGGGCGCGACGCGGTGGTTCGCTTCCGCCGCGAGCGCTTCGACCTGGTGTTGATGGACTGCCAGATGCCGGTGATGGACGGCTACGAAGCGACCCAGATCCTCCGCGCGCTGGAAGGTGAGGACCGCACGCCGATCGTCGCGCTCACCGCCAACGCATCGACGGAGGATCGCCGCGCGTGCCTCGACGCCGGCATGGACGAGCACCTCGCCAAACCGATCACGAAGAGCGCGCTGCGGGACGCGCTGGAGCGATGGCTGGGACGCGGGCGCACCGATCACTCGGGGGGCAGCGTCTGTAAGAGTCGCTCGGTGCACACGTAGCTCGCGTCGAGCTGTCCCTGGTCGAAGTCCGGGTCGAGGTCTTCCGTGCTCAGCTCGATCGTGCGCCCGTCGATCGTCACGGTGCCCGCCAGCCGGTTCGTCTCGCCGGGGGCGCCCTCCCACGAGCCGCTGAACGCGTCGATCGCGGAGGCGTCGATCGTGACGTCGAAGCGCTTGCCTTCGTAGAGGATCGTCGCGTCGATCGCGCTCGCGGCGAGGCCCGTGATCCGGGCGATGGGCGTGGGGATGTCGTAGTCCCCGCGGTCGAAGTAGTCGTCCGAGCCGTCGTCGGGCCCCGTCATCGGCTCGACCGTGCCCGCGAGCGCACCGGAGTGAATCCAGATCCGATGCTCGGGCTCGGTCACGCCCGGCGCGAGCTGATACGTCGAGAACTCGGTGAAGCGCACCGCGGTGTACTCGACGGTCGTGGCGTTCGGGGTGGTGGGGTGGACGTATTGCACGTCCGAGCCGAACGTCACGTCGATCTCGTCGCGGATGCCGTGAATCTCGCGCCGCCCGTCGACGACCGCGGCACCCTGGATCATCTTCGCGTGGTCGCGGCAGTCGCGGTCGTACTCGCGGAGGTTGCCGTCGTTGTACCGTAGTCGGCAGCCGGCGATCCGCCACTCCAGGAACCCGGGTTGGCCGTGGGCGCCCTGGACGTTCGACGGGTCGTCGTAGACGTCGTCGCCGCCGAACGCGCAGTCGAAGTCGTCGCCGTTCGCGATCTCCGTGACGGTGCCGATCGTCTGGACGAGCAACCGCGCGCCGACTTCGGCGAGGACCTGACGCATGTCGCAGTCGCGGTCGTCGAACGGGATGTACATCCCCTCGCGGCAGGAGAAGCCGGCGACGAAGCGGCGTGCGTCGTAGCCGAGGTCGAGCGGCGCCTCGAAGGCGACGACCTGCCCGTCGACGGTGACGCTCCCGAAGGTGCGGTTCTCGTCCTCCGGACCGAAGCGTCCGACGGTGGCGTGGATGGCGGCGGCGTCGACATTTGCCTCCAACGTGCGGCCCTCACGCGTGGTGCGCACGGTCGCCGCGAGGTCGAGGTCGGACACCTGCGCTTCGGGGGTGAGGATCGTGCACGCGCCAACGTCTTCGTCGATCGCCACGCGCGGCGCGAACACCCCGGAGGCCGTCCCGCGGACGAGCTCGATCTGCTGCCCCTCCAACGCGCCCGTGTCGGCGTGCACGGTCAAGCCGTCGGCGTCGAGGACGAGGTCGTAGCGAACGCCGTCGCGGGAGGCGGGGAGCACCGGCTCGGAGGCGTCGCCGGTGATCCAACCGTCGACCGTCTTCGTCCCGCTCACCGACACGCGGCCCTGCACCCACGTCTCGTTTCCGAAGCAGTCAGTGCCGACGACGGTGGGCTGCGACAACTCGAGCGTGCAGGCGGAGATCGTGAACACGCCCTGCCCCGTCGGTGAGCCGACCGCTCCGGTCGTCTGCACGTTTGTGATCACCGAGGGGGTGGAGAAGCCGCACTGCGCGTCGTCTTCGATCAACGTCCCGATCGTCGCGAGCAGCGCCGAGCCGCCGCGGCCGATGTCTTCCGCCATCGCCGTCGCGACGTCGCAGACGTGCGGCTGCGCGGTCGATGCGTCGCCGCACCGCCACGTCTGCTCGAACACCTCGGCGTCGAACGCGGATGTGATCGGCGCGAGCACTTCGTGGGTCTCGCCGGCCACCGTGACCTGTCCCTCGATCGTGTTGGGATCCGGCGTCCACGGTCCGAGCGTCGCGCCGGTGAACGCGCGCTCGATGGTCCCCGTCGCGTGGATGTCCGGCGCGTCGACGAGCACGACCGTGTCTTCGAGCGCGTGCTCGACGCGGGTCATCGGCGTCAGCACAGTGCAGAGCCCGGAGGACTTCGACCGTGCGAGCCGCGGCTGCACCGCGCCCGTCGCCGTTCCATTCAGTATCGTACGCGCGCCGCCCTGGCTCACCGCGAAGCCGTCGAAGACGACCTCGGTGAAGTCGAACGTCAGCGCGTCGTCCGTGGAGGGCACGACCTCCGCGCCGCCGGCCGCGATGTGACCCTGCGACGTCATCATGCCCGTCACGCGCACCGCGCCGGACGCGATCGTCGGCGCACCTTCACACGCGACGCCGACCTCCACGCCTTCGCCGAGGTCGATCCGGCAGTCGACGATCTGCTTCGTGGAGCGCGAGCGACCCGGCTCGTCGGCCTGGACGATCGGCGCGACCGCGTCGAATCCACACGGCGCCGACTTCGCGAGCCGCGCGACGACCGCCATGGCCTCCGCGGACGCCGCGACGAGGCGCGTGGCCGCCGCGGGGGAAGGGGGTCCACAGGTGAAGGAGACCGGGCGGGCGACGTCGGCCGAGCACGCAAACGATTCGAGGAACGCGGCGGCGTTGTAACCGAGGCGGAGCGGCGCTTCGATCGTCTCCGAGCTACCGTCGAAGACGATCGTGCCGGCCACGCGGTTCTCCTGCACGCCGACCTTGCCGCGCGCGCCCGAGAGGGTCCCGGTGAGGTGACCTTCGGATTCGGTGGCGCCGTCGACGATCGACGCGTGGACATCGAGGCCGACCGCGTCGAGCGCGACGTGCGGGGTCGGCGCGGCGCAGCCACCGGCCCAGCCGGCGGCGTGGCGAACGCGCGCTTCGATCGCGAGGCGACCGCTCACGTTCATCACCGCGACGGGCTCCCCGCGGCGCTCGCCGACGAAGCCCTCCAGCGTCGCCTCGATCGCGTAGGACGTGGCGTCGGGACCGTCCGGGACGACGGCGCGCACGGCGTCGCCGGTGACGGTGCCGAGGGTGCGGCGGGTGCCGGAGACGACGACCGTGCCGCCCATCGCGCGCTGCACGGGCCCACACGGATCGAAGTCGGTCGCGAGCTCGACGGCGCACCCTTCGGCGCGCGCCACGGCGCTGCCCAAGCTCCCGACGGCGCCGGTCACTTCGGACGGCGCGCCGTCGAAACAGCCGGCCCGCTCGGCCGCCCACACTAGGGCCGCCGCGTCCTCGACGAGCACACGCGCCACCTCCACGGAGTCCACGTCACGGCTGCACCCGAACGACGGTCCGGCGATCAGGCTCGCGACGAGGAGGAGTCGGCGCACGGCGCCTTGGACTGCCAGGGCCGTGCCACCGGGTGTGGTTCGAGATGCGCGGCTCGATCGCTCGCGTGGAGGTCACATGAGGGATCGATGTCTCAGACCTCGAACGCGCCGTCCCGGAGCCACACCCCGAAGCGGTGTCCGAGCATCAGCGTGGGGATGTTGATGTTGCAGGAGGGGATGGTCGGGAACAGGCTCGCGTCGGCGACGAACAGCCCCTTCACGCCGCGCACACGACCGCGGGGATCGGTGACGGCGCCCGGGTCGGAGTCGGGGCCCATGCGGGCGGTGCCGGAGGGGTGATAGCCGGAGTCACACGCGAAGCGGATCCAGCGCGCGACGGCGGCGCGATCCGCGAACGTCTTCTCGCGCGGGAGGAAGTGCCGGCCGAGGCGCGCGAGATCCGAGTCGGCGAAGAGCGCGCGCAAGCGGAGGATGCCGTCGACGGCGAGCGCGAGATCCGCGGGATCGTCGAAGAGGTTCGACTCGACGACCGGCTTTTGGTGCGGGTCGGCGGACGGGAAGTGAATCGTGCCGCGGCTGCGCGGCTTCCCGACGGAGCACATCAACGACATCAGCGGGAGATCGAACCGCGGGAGCGGGACGACCGAGCCCGGCTGCAGCTGCATGTCGTTGGTGCGTTCGGTGGCGTAACGCATCAACGTCTGGATGAGCGGCGCGCCGCGGACGAGCCCGCCGGGGCGCGGGCGGAAGAAGATCGCGGTGCCGGGGTGATCGAGCAGCTGCGCACCGACGCCGGGGACGTCCGCGACGAGCTCCACGCCGAGGCGCGCGAGCTCTTGTTTGGGACCGACGCCGGAGCGCAGGAGGATGCCCGGCGTCGCGAGCGCGCCCGCGCAGAGGAACACCCGATCCGCCGCGATGGTCTCGACCGCGCCGTGGCTCTCGACTTCGATCCCCACCACGCGACGACGCTCGAAGACGACGCGCCGCACGTGGGTGTCGGCGCGGAGCGTGAAGTTGTCACGCGCGCGCACCTCGGCGGTGAGGTAGCCGGCGGCGGCGCTGACGCGGCGGCCTTCGATCTTGTTCATCGGCGTGGGGCCTGCGCCGGTCTGGGAGGGATCGTTGGCGTCGTCGGCGCGGGGCACGTCGTGCTGTGCGCATGCGTCGAGGAAGCCCAACTGCCAGGGGACGAGCTCCTCGGTCGGGTGTCGGCGGATCGGGATCGGGCCGTCGGCGCCGTGCAGCGGCGCGTCGCCGAAGTCGACGTCGCGTTCGAGCGCGCGGAAGGCGGGGAGGCAAGATTCGTAGGTCCAGTCGGCGAGGCCCCACTCGTCGTAGTCGTAGGGGGCACCGCGCAGCGCGATGCACGTGTTGACCGCGGACGACCCGCCGACGACGCGGCCGCGGGGCATGCGCTGCATCGTTCGCTTCGGCGATCGGCGGTGGCGATAGCCCCAGTCGTGGTGGACGAGCGCGTTCCGTCCGCCGCGTTCGAGCTCGTCGGGGAGCGCGGCTTCGGGGGCATAGTCCGGGCCCGCCTCGAGGAGCAGGACGGGTTGCGACGCGGATCCCAACGCGGCGATCGACGCCCCCGCGCTGCCGGCGCCTACGACGACCAGCCGTGGAGTCGACGCCCGCGTCACACCGTGTGAAGTACCATCTGCGCGCGTGCTGTGGGTGGTCCCGCTCCTCGTCGTCGGTGCATCGCCCGACGTCGTCGTTTGTCCGCCGGAGGATCCCGGCGTCGCGGCGCGGATCCGTGGGCAGCTCGCGGACCTCGACGCCGATGTCGCGTGGCCCGAGGTGTGTCCTTCGCCGACGGCGCCGACGATCGTCGTCGAGGGCCGGCCGACCGACGGGTATCGGATCGTGTTCGAAGCCCCCGAGCGTGCGCCGCGCGCGCGGAGGATCGACGCGCTCGCGAGTGTCTCCGCGACGCGCGAAGCCGCGGCGGTCGCGGTGCGCTCCGTGGTGAAGGCGATCCTGATGGGTCTCGAGCCCGCGTGGGCGGAGACCCCGCCGCCGCCGCCCTCCGAGACGGAGTGGGAGACGCGGATCTCGGCCGCGTTCGAGGCGCAGGGCACCGGGCTCGCCGATCCGGCGCTCGCGGCGGCGGTCCGCGCCGGGGTGCGGATCGAACGGTGGCTGCTGGAGGTGGGCGGCACGTTCGGATTGCCGCGGACGCTGGAGGACGACCTCACGTCGATCGCGCTACGGGAGCACGCCGTGTGGGGCGCGGTGGGCTGTCCGGTGTGGAAGCACGAGCGGTGGTCGGCGACGGCCGGAGCGCGCGGCGGCGTGACCCTCGGGCGGCGGCGGACTCGGGTGCGCGGCGGCGCGGCGGCGACGCCCGAGGCTTCGTCGGTCGGCGGGCTCGTCGGGGCGGAGCTGCGGGGTGCGGTGGAGGTCACCCCCGGGGTTTCGCTGGAGCTGCTCGGCGGGGCGGACGGGGTGTTCGGGGCGCCGCGGCTGCTCTACGACACCCCCCGGGGGCCCGAAGTGCGGGCTTCGGGGTGGCTCGTGCGCCCGCGAGCGGCGATCTTGGTGACGATCGAGACCGGCGGCGATGATTCGTGACCCGATCCGGGGGATCGGCCGCTCCATGTCGGTGTGAGGAGGCGCGTTGGAGGAGGAGCTACCGCGAGCGCGCATCGAACGAGCGCAGGCCGGGGACCGCGAGGCCGCCGGGCAGGTGCTCCGGGCGGTGTTGCCGCGGGTGCGAAACCTGGTGCGCTACCTCGTCCGCGGGGACAGCGACGTGGATGACATCGCGCAGCAATGCCTCGTCGCGGTGCTCCGCGGGCTGCCGACCTTCCGCGGGGACGGCGCGTTCACCTCGTGGGTGGACCGCATCGTCGCGCGGCGGACGTTCGTGGAGATCGACAAGCTGCGGAAGGCGCGCGCGCGCGAAGCCGAGATCGATGTGGAGCTCATGACGGTCGGCCCGGCGGACGAGTACCTCGCACGACGCCGCGTCGCGCGACTGCTCGACGGGCTCCCCGAGGACCAGCGGCGGGCCGTCGTGCTGCACCACTGCGTGGGGATGAGCGTGCCGGAGATCGCCGAGCTGCTCGAAGTCCCGTTCGACACCGCGAAGAGCCGGCTGCGCCTCGGCATGAAGAAGCTGCGCTCGGCGGAGGCGACGACGTGAGCGCACACGATCCGATCGACCTCGCCCTCGACGGGCGCGAAGGGCCGGCGAAGCGCGCGGACGACGACGCGCTGGACGCGATGGTCTTGGGCGCGCTGGACGAGGTGATGCCCGAGCGGCGGCGGCCGAAGTGGCTCGTGGTCGCGGCGGCGGTTGTGGTGCTGATGGCGTCGGGCGGGGCGAGCGCGGCTTGGGTGTACCGGAGCTTTGTGGCGGAGGTGGGATCGGGATCGGGGTCCGGCGTGCAGTCGGACTCGGTCGCGGATTCGGATGCGGATGCGGATGCGGACTCGGTGGCGGGGTCGGACTCGGTTGCGGATGCGGATGCGGACTCGGTGGCGGGGTCGGACTCGGTTGCGGAGTCGGGGTCGGACTCGGTCGCGGATTCGGACTCGGACTCGGTAGCGGATTCGGAATCGGACTCGGTAGCGGATCCGGATGCGGATGCGGATGCGGATGCGGACTCGGTCGCCGGATCCGATCCCGGGACCCGGACCGGAACCGGGACCCGGACCGGGAGGGGGCCCTACGACGAAGCGTTCACCGACCTCGACATCGACGCCGCGCCCGGGCCCCGCGCCCGAAGGCGCGCCCGAGTCCGAAACCGTATCCGTCCCCGCGAGCGCGACCGAACCCGGGACCCGGACCGGAACCGGGACCCGGACCGGGAGGGGGCGGGGCCCGACGCCCTCCTCCAGCGCGCCAACGCCCTGCGCGCCGAGCGGCGCTACGGGGAGGCCGAGCGGACCTACCTCGCCGTCGTCGACGCGGCGCCGCGCTCGGATGCGGCGTACGTCGCGCTCGTCGCGGCGGCGGGGCTGCGGGCGGAGCGGCTGGGGGCGCCGAGCGGCGCGGTGACGCTGTACCGACGCGCGGCGCGGTTGCGGCCGAACGGCTCGCTCGACGCGGAGGTGCTGTACGGGATCGCGGACGCGCACCGGCGGCGCGGTGACGACGACGCGGAGCGTGACGCGCTCGACGCGCTGCTGAAGAAACACGCCGATTCGATCTACGCGGCGCGCGCGCGTTTGCGTCGCGAGGCGCTGACGCCTTGAACCGCGCCCCGAAGCTCGCGCTGCTCCTCTGCGTCGCCGGGTGCCACACCGACGACGTCGTCGCGGAGCTCGTCGACGCCGTACGCGACGCGGGACCGACGGCGGAGCGCGACGCCGGGTTCGAAGATCCCGACTACTGCGCGGGCTCGGGCCCGCCGCTGCTCGTCGGCGACGGACGCACCGAGTGCGGCGGCCGCGTCGCGCAGCGGACGTTCCGCTTCGGGTTGTGTGTCTGCGAAGACTTCGCCGCGAGCCACGCCCTCACCACGGACGCGTTCGACAGCACGGCCGGGCCCTACACCCCGGGCGGCACCGGCGGTTCGGTCGGAGTGAACGGGCGTTTCGCCGCCAACGCCGCGGTGACGATCGGTGGTTCGCTGTTCGTCGCCGACGTCGACGGCGTGCAGGCCGGCGCGTCCCCGCTCACGGTCGGGCGCCGGCTGTTCGACCACGGTCCGGTCGCCGCGGACGGCGACGTCGTGGTCGGCGCGGACGCGTTCGTCGGCGGGAGCCTGCGCGCCGCGAACCTCAGCGTCGGCGGCACACTCACACTCCCCGACGCCAACGGCCTGAACGTCGCCGGCACGACCGACGTCGGCGCGATCGCCGAAGCCCCGGTCTCCGTCGAACCGCCGTGCGCGTGCGGCGACGACCTCGTCGACATCGCGGCGTACGTCGAACGCCACCGCGACGCGAACGACAACGCGGCCATCGATCTCGAGACCAACGCGCTCGCCAACGTCACCGCGCCGACCGAGGTGCGCCTCCCGTGCGGTCGCTACTTCCTCGATCGCGTGGGCGGCCAAGCGGCGATCACCATCGTCCCCGAGGGCCGCGCGGCGCTCTTCGTCGCGGGAGACCTCGCCCCCTCCGGATCGCTCGCGATCCGACCGGCGCCGGGCGCCGAGCTCGACCTCTTCGTCAGCGGCAACGTCGTCGCGTCGACGCGGCTCGACCTCGGCGACGCCAACGTCGCCGCACGAATCCGCCTGTACATCGGCGGCAGCGGAACGATTCAACTCGACGACGGCGCGACGCTCGGCGGCAACGTGTACGCGCCGCGCGCGGACCTCACCTCGGCGGGCGCCGTCGAGGTGTTCGGCGCCTTGTTCGTGCGGCGCGTCGCGACCTCCGACCGCCTCGACGTCCACTACGACCGCGCGGTCCTCGGCGCGGGCGAAGACTGCCCCGAGCCAGTGCCCGAGGGGTGCCTGAGCTGCGCGGACTGCGCGAACCAAGCGTGCAACGCCGGCGTCTGCGGCGCGTGCAACGACGACGCAGACTGCTGCACACCGCTCACCTGCATCGGCGGCGTGTGCGGCCCCGAGCTCTGAAGCGCCTCCCGCGATCGCCTACTGGAAACGGTGCCGCGCGTTGCGGGCCGGCTCGTCCTCGAGCCACATGTCGAACGGGTGCCGCTGGTCGGGTTCCTGGCAGCGCAGAAAGAACAGGTTCTCGCCCTCGAAGCGGCGCGTCCACGTCTTCGCGGTGAGGAACCCGCCGGCGCCCGGATCCGCGTCGCCCACGAAGTGACCGTCGGACCCCGTCTGGATGTGCACGAGCTGCACCGGCTCTCCGGAGCAGTCATCCACGTAGTAATACGTGGGCCGGTAGTTCGTGTACGCGATCTGCCCGCTGACGCGCGGCGTGTACAAGAACGCCGCGGCCATCCCGTCCGGGCAGTACCGCTGCGATGCTTCGGCGCCCGCGGAGTCGGTCCACACGCGTTGTTTACGGTCGCGTTCCAGCGCGACCTCGAAGGCGCCCTCGCAGGTCGTGTGGTCGACCATGGCGATCTCGAACTCGTCGACCCCGGTGTCGACGGCGCACCCCGCGATCAACAAGAGGCTCTGGGCGACGACGACGGCACGCATGGCGCGAATCTACCACGCGGTGCGGCCTCCGGTTGACCCTCGCCCCGCCCCGCGCCATGACGCGGGCCCATGGCAAAGCTCGGCGACATCATCGACGGCCGCGCGATCTCCAAACAGGTCCGCGCCGAGGTCAAGACGAAGGTCGACGCCCTCAAAGCGAAGATCGGCACCACGCCCCACCTCGTCGTGGTGCTCGCGAGCGACGATCCCGCGAGCGCGGTGTACGTGCGCAACAAGGGGAAAGCTGCGGACGAGGTGGGCATTCGGAACACGCAGCACACCCTCCCCGCCGACACCTCCGCCGAGGACCTCCTCGCGCTCGTCGAAAAGCTCAACGCCGACCCCGACGTCGACGGCATCCTCGTGCAGCTCCCGCTGCCGAAACATCACGACACCGAGGCCGTCATTCGCGCGATCGATCCGACGAAGGACGTCGACGGCCTGCATCCGAACAACGCCGGTCGCCTCTCGCGCGGTGACGAGTCGGACGCGCTCATCCCCTGCACGCCGCGCGGCTGCATCCGACTGCTCGAAGCGTCCGGCGCAAACCTCGAAGGCGCCAACGCCGTGGTCCTCGGTCGCTCGCGCCTCGTGGGCCGCCCCGTCGCCGACCTCCTCACCAACCGCAACGCGACGGTCACCGTCTGCCACTCGCGCACGCGCGACCTCCCGGCGATCGCGGCGAAGGCCGACATCCTCGTCGCGGCGATCGGCCGCGCCAACTTCGTGAAGGGCACGTTCGTGAAGTTCGGCGCGACGGTGATCGACGTCGGCATCAACCGCAACGACGCCGGCAAGCTCGTCGGTGACGTCGCGTTCGCACCGGCGCGCGAGCGCGCGCGCGCCATCACGCCGGTGCCGCGCGGCGTCGGCCCGATGACCATCGCCTACTTGCTCGACAACACCCTGATCGCGGCGACGCGAAGGAGGTCCTGAACCCATGTCCGAGAACCTGAAGAAGACACCCCTCCACGCGCAGCACGTCGAAGCCGGCGGGCGCATGGTGCCCTTCGCGGGCTTCGAGATGCCCGTGCAGTACAGCGGCGTGGTCGACGAGCACAAGGCGGTGCGCGAGGCCGTCGGTCTGTTCGACGTCTCCCACATGGGCGAGGTCGAGTTCACGGGCGCGCGCGCGCTCGAAGTCGTGAACCGCATCATCACCAACGACCTCGACAAGATCGCGGACGGCCAAGCGGCCTACACCGTGATGTGCAACGAGAGCGGCACGATCATCGACGACCTCGTCGTGTACCGCTTCTCCGCCGAACGCATCCTCATCTGCGTGAACGCCGCGAACCGCGAGAAGGACTTCGCGTGGATGGAGAAGCAGACGAACGGCGACTGCGAAGTGAAGGACGTCGGCGACGACTACGCGCAGATCGCGGTGCAAGGTCCGAACGCCGAAGCGCTCGTCGCACGCCTCACGTCGACCGACGTGAAGGCGATCGGTCGCTACTGGTTCGCGGTGGGGAAGGTGGTCGACGTCGACGCGATCATCGCGCGCACCGGCTACACCGGCGAGGACGGCTTCGAGCTGTACGTCGCGTCCGCCGACGCGCCGAAGGTCTGGAACGCGCTGCTCGAGAAGGGCGCGGACCTCGGCGTGAAGCCGGCCGGCCTCGGCGCGCGTGACTCGCTGCGCCTCGAGGTCTGTTACCCGCTCTACGGCAACGACATCGACGAGACGACGAACCCCTACGAGGCCGGCCTCGGGTGGGTCGTGAAGCTGAAGAAGGCGGGTGACTTCGTGGGCAAGGCCGCGCTCGAGCAGGTGAAGGCGGACGGGCCGAAGAAGAAGCTCGTCGGCGTGGAGCTCGTCGGACGCGGGATCGCGCGCCAGCACTATCCGGTGCTCGTGGGCGGCGAGAAGGTCGGCGAGGTCACGAGTGGCACGATGGGGCCGACGGTCGAGAAGCCCGTCGCGCTCGCGTACGTGCCGGCCGAGCATTCGGCGGTGGGCACCGACATTCAGGTCGAAGTGCGCAACAAGCCGATCGACGCGAGGGTCGCGAAGAAGCCCTTCTTGCAGAAGTAGACTTGACCCGCAGCGGTCCGAGGCGCGACTTATCGCGGCGCCTCATGGACAAGCACTTCCCCGAAGATCTGCAGTACACCAAGGAGCACGAGTGGTGCACCGTGAAGGACGGCGTCGCCACGATCGGCATCACCTGGCACGCCCAGGACGCCCTCGGGGACATCGTCTTCTGCGAGCTCCCGCAGGCCGGTGAAAAGGTCACGGCCGGTGAGGCGTTCGGCGTCGTCGAGAGCGTGAAGGCCGTCTCCGATCTCTACTCGCCCATCACCGGCGAGGTCGTCGAACGCAACGACGACATCATGGAGAAGCCGGAAGGCCTCAACGAGGACATGTACGGCGACGGCTGGATGATCCGGGTGAAGCTGTCGGACGCCAGCGAGCTCGAAGCGCTGATGTCGAAGGCCGACTACGAAGCCTTCCTCGCCGAAGAAGAAGGCTGAGCTCGCCCCGGGCGACGCGCACATGCGCCCGGCTCTCTTCCTCGCCGCGATCCTCTCGGGCGCCGCCAGCCTCGCCTACCAGGTCGCGTGGACGCGGCGCATCGTCTCCGTCACCAGCGCGACCGCGAGCGCCCAAGCGCTCGTCCTCGCCGTGTTCATGGCCGGGCTCGGGCTCGGCGCCTACCTCGCCGGTCGACGCGCCGCACGGTCCCCGCGACCGCTCATCGCGTATGCGAAGGTCGAGCTCGTCGCCGCGCTGTTCGCGATCGCATCACTCCCGATCCTCGACGCGTCGGACGGCGTCCGCGACGCCCTCACCGTCGCGAACCTCGGCGCCGGCGTCGCGCTCTACGGACAGCTCGCCGCCCTGTCGCTGTTCCTGCTCGTGCCCTGCGTCTTCATGGGAGCCTCGCTCCCGTTCCTCGTCGAACACCTCGTCGCGCGCGAGGGCGCCAACGCCGGTCGAACCATCAGCATCCTGTACGGCGTCAACACCCTCGGCGCCGCCGGCGGGACCCTCGTCGCGGGGTTCGTCACCATCGAAGCCTACGGGTTGTCGTCGACCGTCCGCCTCGGCGTCGTCTGCGCGCTCGTCGCGGCGGGCATCGCGGTCGCGCTGGGCCGCGGTCCTGCGCGCGCCTCGACGATGGGCGAAGCGATCGACCACCGCACCAGCGCGGTGCTCCTCGCCGCCGCGGCCGCGGGCGGGTTCGTCGGTTTCTCGGCGGAGACACTCTGGACCCGCCTCGTCTCGCTCGTCGTCCTCACCACCGTCTACGCGTACAGCCAGGTCATCGCCGCGGTGCTCCTCGGCGTCGTGCTCGGCGCGCTCGGGAGCGCGGTCCTCCTCGGCCGCACTGCGGAGGAGGCCGTCGAGTCCGTCGCGACGCGCGCGGCCGCGATCGCGCTGGCGATCGGAGCGGTCGCGACCGCGGTCGGCCCCGAGATCGTGCGGTTCGTCGCCGCGGATCGAATGTTCGAGAACGTCCTCGCGCGCGGGCTCTCGGCGGGGGGCCTCGCGTTCCTGTTCGCGCTCGTCGTGCCGGCCGCCGCGTGCACCGCCGCGTGCCTGCCGTTGCTCGTCGCCGCCGCGAAGTCGGCGTCGGGCGCCGACACGTTCGGTCGACTCTACGCCGCCAACGCGTTCGGGAGCATCGCCGGGAGCCTCGTGGCCGGCTTCGTCCTCCTGCCCGCGATCGGCACGGGCGCGGCGCTGGCCGTCACCGAGCTCGTCGCGCTCGTCACCGCGTTCGCGCTCGCGTTCAGGCTCGAGGATCGTCGCCCGGTGATCGTCGTCGTCGCGCTCGCGACACTCACCGCGGGCGCGCTCTACCTCGGGCAAGACGTGCCGCGCGACATCTACGCGCTCCGCGTTCCGCCCGACACCGAGATCCTCGAGTTCGACGAGGGCACCCACAGCGACGTGATGGTGACCGAGAACGCCGAGGGGCGGCGCCGCATCTGGATCAACTCGGCGTGGGTGGCCGGCACCGGCGGCGGCCACCGCTCGCTCGGGCACGTCCCGGCGCTGTTCGTCGAACAGCCCCGCACAGCGGCGGGCATCGCGCTCGGCACCGGCCAGACGTTCGCCGCGGCGCTTTCACACGACTTCGACGCGATGCACTGCATCGAGATCGACCCCGGCGTCATCCGCCTCTCGAAGCGCTGGTTCGCCCAAGCGAACCGCGGCCTGTTCGACGACCCGCGCGTCCACGTCCACACCGACGACGGGCGCGCGTACCTCCGCACCACCGACGAACGCTTCGACCTCATCGTGCTCGAACCACTCCAGGCGTGGTCCGCCGGCACCTCGAACCTCTACAGCGTCGAGTTCTACGAAGACGCGCGCCGCGCGCTCGCGCCGGGCGGCGTCGTGGCGCAGTGGATCCCGTTCTACGGGCAGGACGTCCGTCAGACCCGCGCGATGGTGCGCGCCGGCCTCGAAGTGTTCCCGGAGGCCTCGCTCTGGTTGGACACCAACGACGGCATCCTCGTCCTCGGCGAGGCCCCCTTCGCGATCGACCCCGACGCGCTGCGTTCCCGCATCCGAAGCCGGGGCATCGCGCCCGACCTCGCGAAGAACCACCTCGCCGACACCCGCGACCTGTTGTCGCTCTTCCTCGCCGGCCCCCGCGGCCTCGCGCGCTGGACCGAAGGAGCGCCGCTCCTCGTCGACGACCACCCGTTCCTCGAGTTCTCCGCCGCGCGGGACGTCGGCGTCGTCGCGTACGGCACGATCCTCGGCTCGCTCACCTCCGCCCTCGAGCCGCCCGCCGCCTACGTGACCGGATCGAGCACCGTCGCCGACGCCGCGCTCGCGATTCGCACCGCTGCGCTCGCGGCCTCGACGGTCTCACCGAGCGAAGCGCTCGCCCCGCTCGAAGCCGGCCTCGCGAAGGTCCCCGGCGACGCGCTCCTGTCCTACCGCTACGAACAGGCGATCCTCCGGATCGCAGAGAAACGAAGCGGCGACGCCATGGCGCTGTACGAACGCGCGCTCTCCCACGCCCCCGGGCTCGGGCGGGTGAGCGTCAACCTCGCGCTCGCCCTCGCCCGCGCGAACGAGTTCGAGCGCGCGCGCGCAACGCTCGCGCCGGTGTTGAATCACCCGCGGGTCGGTCGTGTCGCGCGCGAGCTCGAAGCACGCTTGCCGCGACCGTGATCGCGCAGTTGGTCTGTATCGCTGCTAGCGGAAGTTGAACAGGTTCATCGGGCTGCGCGAGCGCATCGTCACGACGAACTGGAAGTTGAAGCGGATGCGCCCGTCCGGGTCGACGATCGCGGCCGGCGGGTTCGGGAACGGCTCCGCCATCTTGAACGCCTGCACCGCGACGTTGTCGAGGAAGTCGACGCCGCTGGTCTGCTCCACGCGGACGTTCGCGAGCGTCCCGTCCGGCGCGAGCTGGATGTGCAGGAGCGTCGACCGGTCGCGCACGCCGTAGATGTTCCCGCTCGGATCGCGGCGACGATACTCACGCGCGGCGAGGTCCTCCCAGTACGTCGCGACGCTGTCGCGCACGCGGTAGAAGAACGTGGCGTGTTTGAACTCCTTGGTGTTGAGGAAGGTGCCCTCACCCTCCTGCACGCCTTCGACGTAGTCGCGCGACGGTGAGCCGCTGATGCGCGCGATGGTGCCGATCGTCGGCGCCAACGCCGCGAGGGAGGGCAGCTCGTTCTCGGGCGCGTTTTTGTCGCCGATCTTGCCGCCGTCGTCGCCCTCGCCGTCCTTCGCGTTCATCTTGCCCATCTGCAGCTCGAAACGATCCGAGTTGCCGCGCACCTCTTCGGTGCCGAGGCGGTTCGGAACGCGACGCATGCGCCCCGGCAGATCCGACAGCTTCAACGCGACCTCGTCGCGGCGCTGCATGTCCGGCATCTTCAGCTTGAACTGCGCCTCGCCGTCGCCCTTCTTTCCGGCCTTGCCGTTTTTGTTCGCGACGTCGTTGTCACCCCGAACCGTGAGCCCGCGCGTCTTCATCGCGTTCTCCGGCGAACCGACCCGCTCCTTCTCCTGGAGTTTGTTGGTGACGCGCTTCTTCGTGGAGTCGCGCAGCTCCTGACGCGCGGTCGTCTCCTTGTCGACGTGGGAGTTGTACTTCGACAGGTACTTCGCGTCCGGATTCGGGCTGTCGTCGGGCGTCGGCGGGACCTCGACGATCTGCCCGCGCAGCCGCTCGTTCTTCGGCTCTTCCTTCTTCTTCTCGGCCTCGGCCTTCGCCTTGGCCTCCGCGGCGCGAGCGTCGGCCTTCTTCGTGGTCGGCTTCAGGTCGGGACGCCTCGCGCGGGCCGACCTCGCGTCCTTCATGCTCTTCGACCACGCATCGGGCGAAAGGCGGACGACCCGCACGGGTTTTGGTACGCTGGACCCGCGGGACAGGTAGTCGTCTACGGCGTCACGAAGGGGGAATGCGACCAGTGCATGCACCAGGATCGACGTTACGAAGGCCCCAACCAGGACCGACGCAGAACGTTGATGTCTTCGGCGACGCATGAACCCCTAGGATCGGTTAAATTACCACTCGCGAGAACGCCCCGGCAATCGGGGCGGGCCTCGAAGGAGCGGTCGTAACGCGATGTCTCAGAACCGATCCACCTCCCGTCGAATTCTCGTACGACCGAAACCGGTCCGATGGCCCAGTTTGTTCCTGCCCGCGGCGCTCGTGACGCTGACCGCGTGTCCGAGCACTTCGCCCGACGCGCTGCGCATCGACACGCTGGAAGTGGACGGAGACGCCCGTGCGGCCGAATTCGACCTCCTCGTCACCGGCGGCGGCTTCATCCGCGCCATCGCGTACGACCTCTCCGCCGGCGAAGGCCAGGTCCTGAGCAACGACCTGTCGGTCCAGCTACGCGGGGAGCAATCGGCCGTTACGCTCGAGCCGGAGTTCAACGTCCTCGGGCCGACCAACATGCGGGTGTTCGTAAAGAACGGTCCGCTCATCCCCCAGGTGTACACCTTGGTGCTCCTCCTCGACGGCGAGGACGTCGTGGAGAAGGTCGCGTTCGATCTGTCCTCGGACGATCCGCGCGACGGCGGACCGAAGGATCCCAACCGTGACGCCGGCCCCATCCCGGACGCGGGTGACCGCGACGGCGGCACCCCGCGCGACGGCGGCTTCCGCGACGGCGGACCGCCGCGCGACGCCGGCCCGCCCGACTCCGGCCTCGGCGACTTCCAAGGCATGTACGGCTACCGGCGCGCCGTCCGACTGAACACCACCGGCGACATCCCCGCCGGCGTCACACTGCGCATCCCCGTGCCGCACGGGACGCTCGTCACCGAAGGCAAGTCACTCGACACCGCGCGCGACCTCGCCGTGTACCAAGGCACCGACCGCCTCGCGCACGCCTACGACGATCGCCTCGCACCGAACACCGACGGCCTGTACCTGATCGCCCGCGTCCAGCGCGACATCCCCGCGGCCGGCGCGCCGGAGGGCGACGCGCTCGCGCTCTATTACGGCGACACGATGGCCGACAACCCACCGGACAACTCGGTGTTCGAGTTCCTCGAGGACTTCGACAACAACGTCTCGCCGGTCGACTCCGGCGACGACGACGCGTGGGACACCAACGACTGGTCACGCTGCGGCCTGCAACGCCCGGTCGAAGCGTTCGGGAACACGGACGGCAACTACTGCATCTCCGACGGCGGCGCGGTGCCCTTCCGCCGCACGCTCGCTACGCCGCGCATCCGTACGGTGCTCGTCGGAGCGCCCGCGAACGTGAGCTACGAGACGAGCTTCTACATCACTGCGCAGTTCCTCGATTCGCCGAACGACATCATCTACTTCTCGCACTCGCTCGACAACGACGACCTCGCGGCGTCGCTGCTGTTCCCGTCGGCGAGCTACGTCGAGTTCCCGCCGAACCACACGCTCACGTTCGAGGAGAACAACGGCTCGGACCGCACCGTCGAGGGGTGGAACTTCCCGGGCCCCGGCTTCACGTACTACCAGCGTGTGCGACTCAGGTTCCGGCCGCAGATCGACCAGCCTTCACTGCACTTCCGCTTCGTCTCCGTGCAGTCCGGCGGCTCCCCGGAGAGCGGCGTCGGGCTCGACGACTGGTGGGTGCGGAGCACGCCCGAGCCGGCGCCGACGATCACCCTCGGTCCCGAAGAGACGCGCTGATCAGCGCGGCGCGTCGCCGTCGAGCTCGACGGTCCGCAGCTGTTGGCCATTCACCCAGCCCGCGGGGTCGCGGCTGGTCACCTCCGCGAAGGTCACCCACGACGAACCGTCCGGCGCGCGCGACGCGACGGGTTTGTTGATGTCCGGACCGGGCCGCGTCACGCGCTGCTCCGGACCGAGCCGGCCGTCTTCGCCGAGCGCGCGTCGGTACAGCGCGAAGCCTTCGCGCTCGGTCGTGTACACGTAGTGAAGATCGAGGCCGCCGTCTTCGCGGCGCACGAGGCTCGTGTCGTGGACGTTGTTGCTCGCCGCGGTGATCGGCCGGCGCGCGCTCCACGTTCGTGCGTCCTGTGAAGTGCGAACGTAGGAGACGTACGAGCCGTCGGGCAGCGTGCGCTGATAGGTCATCGCGAGCGACCCGTTCTCGAAGACACCGAGCTCGACCATCGCGGCGCCTTGCGGCTCCACCGTGCCGGGGAGCGTGACGAAGCGCTGACCGTCGTCGCTGTACGCGACGCGGGGGCGGGAGGCGGCGTCGCGATAGGCCGCGACGAAGCCCCCTTGCGGGAGCTCGTGCACCCGCGGCCACGACAGCGGGCCGAGCCCCTCGAGGCCTACGACCGGCTCCGCCGGGCCGGCGCGCTCGCCGTCGAACGGGACGCGGACCAGCTCGGCCGTGGGGGCGTCGAAGCGGTCGGCGCGGAGCAGGTAGACGTGCCCCGCGGCGAGGCTGGGGGACGCTTGCAGCAGTGCGCCTTCCAGGAGGGGGCGGGAGGCGGCGCCGGGCGCGCCGAAGCGGACCTCGGAGCGGGAGAACTGTGCGTCGGAGCGGTCGAAGAGGAGGAGGGGCCGTCCGTCGACGTGCACGAGGCGGCCGTTTTCGTTGCCGGCGGCGTCGGTGACGCCCTGCGCCGAGGCCGGGTCGATCCAGCCGGGCCCCGGGTCGTTCACGGGGGGTGCGCTGGGGGCCGGGTCGCTCGCGAAGGCCGCGCGGAGGCGGAGGAGCGCGGGCTGGATCTGGGGGTAGGCGCGGAGGAACCCGGGAGCGGCGGCCGCGAGCTCGTCCCAGGTGAGGCGCGTGGGGTCGCCGTCGAGGTCCACGCCGCCGTACGCCGGGTGGTTGAGCGCGAAGCCGACCTCGGCCGCCTCGGGGTCGTGCTGGGCCAGGCGGTTCAGATCCAGCGCGCCCGAGCGCGGACCGGTGGGGTTCACGGGCATCCCCCAGGGTTATCGGGCGCTCGACGGGTGTCGGTGCGTGAACGAAATCCTTGACCGGGCCGCCGGGCCACCCCTAGATTCCGCGGCCTCGACCCGGAAAAGAACCTGATGTGCCCGTCGGCAGGAAGGCCGGCGAGCCGCCATGAGGCCGGGCGAACAAGGAGCTAGTTGCAATGGATCGCAAAGGTTTGATCGGCAAGAAGATCGGAATGACCCAGATCTTCGAGGACGGCAAGCGCATCCCCGTCACGGTGGTGGAGCTCGGCCCGAACGTCGTCGTTCAGAAGAAGTCCGTGGACGGGAAGGACGGCTACCACGCCGTGCAGATCGGCTACGGGGACAAAGAGCACCGCAAGGTCAACAAGGCCCTGGAAGGCCACTTCAAGCGCGCGGACGTGAAGCCGAAGTGGGTGCTTCGCGAGCTGCGCGGCAGCGCCGACATGATCGGACCGATGGAAGTCGGTCAGGAGATCAAGGCGGACGTCTTTTCGGAGGGCGAGTGGATCGACGTCACCGCCACCTCGAAGGGCAAAGGCTTCGCCGGCGTCATGAAGAAGCACAACATGAAGGGCGCCAAGCAGAAGACGCACGGTACGCACGAGCAGTTCCGTCACGTCGGCTCGATCGGCTGCCGCACCACGCCCGGTGAGGTCTACAAGGGCAAGCGCCTCCCCGGTCAGATGGGCAACAAGAAGGTCACGGTTCAGAACCTCCGCATCGTGAAGATCGACACGGAGAAGAACCTCGTCCTCATCCGCGGCTCGGTTCCGGGCTCGCGCAACTCGACGGTGTTCGTGCGCCAGGCGGTGAAGAACCACGGCCGCGTGACGCCGCTGGGCTGACCCCCTGCCCTACGAGAAAAAAGACCGTTTTCACCAGCGCGCGAAGCGAGAGAACTTCGCCGCGCGCTCCGTCTACAAGCTGGAAGAGATCGACCGGCGTCTGTCGCTGTTCGACAAAGGTGCGCGCATCGTCGACCTCGGCGCCTCGCCGGGCTCGTGGATGCAGTACATCTCGCGCGTCATCGGCAAGAAGGGCGTCGTCGCAGGTTACGACCTCGAGCCCGCCGAGGTCGTGCCCGGTCCGAACGCCTCCCACGAGATCGCCTCGGTCGACGACCTCACCCCGGAGCGCGTGCGGCGCCAGATCGCCGAGCTCGTCGCGAAGAAGAAGGGCACCGAGGTCACCGAGGAGCCCCCGCCCACGTTCCGGATCGACGGGCTGGTCTCCGACATGGCGCCGAAGCTCACCGGCATTCGCGACGCCGACCAGGCCAAGTCCGTCGCCCTCGCGCGACAGGCGCTCCTGCTCTCCGACGTCCTGGTGAAAGAGGGCGGCTTCTTCATCGCGAAGCTGTTCCAGGGCCGCGACGCCGACGAGCTGATCGACGAGGCGAAGCGTATCTACAAGGACGTGAAGCTGCTGAAGCCCGAAGCGACGCGCGAGGGATCACGCGAAGTGTTCTTGATCGGTCGTCACAAGAAGACCGCGCCGCGTTCTAGTTTCTGATGTGATGGAGCAGCTGCGCGTCGGACGGCGTGAGCAGCATCGGCGTCTGAGACATCGGCCCGCCCGTGTACGTCACGACCGGCGTCGGTGACGGCGACGCCGCGGTGACCTCGCCGTAGAAGATGCGCGCCCCGGACGCGGAGATCGCGAGCATGGGCTCGGCTGCGAAGACGTTCGCCATCGGCGCGCCGACGCGCGTGGTGATGCCTCCGCGCGTGTCCAGAAGGTCCGCCACATACAGCTCGGCGGGGCCGCCGGTGCGGGGCTCGGCGGCGATGAGCATTCGATTCGCGCCCGACGCCCACTCGAACGCCACCACGTGGTGTGTGGCGTCGAGCTGTCCGAGCGGGAACACCATCCGGGCGTACGGCCCCGCACGATGCGCGACGTAGTGTTGGAAGCGCCCGCGTGTATACGTGTCCGCGATGTACGCGAGGCGCGACCCGTCGTGGTTGTACGCAAACGCCGCCGCGCTCACCTGGACACCGCCCTGCACCGTCGACGGAGGATCCAGGCGCGTCGCCGCCGTCGCGACGCGGGCGTCCGCTTCGTAGACCCCGAAGGGGCCGTTCAGCGCGACCCGAGCGAGGAACGCGAGCTGTTCGCCGACGGGCGCCCACTTCGGCGCCGCGGCTTCGGCGAAGGGCGAGGTCGAGGACGCCGCCCTCACCACGTTGAACGGCGGCGTGGTGAGATCGACGACGTAGAGGTCATTACGCTCGAGCAGCTGCTGATTCCCGAGGTACGCGAGGAAGTCGCCGCTCGCCGAGACCGTGGTGTCCAATGATACTTGGGACGAATCGATCGCCTGCGGCGTGATCGGCTCGGGCACCGCCGTCGGGATTCGGAGATCGACCGCGTAGATCTCACGACGCGCACCGCGCAGCGCGTCCGCGCTGAACAACAGGTGATTCGAATCCGCCGACCACGCCACGACTCGCAGCACGTTGGCGGGCGCGAGCTGGCCTCGACTGACCACACGCGTCGTCACCGTCGCGGTCGAGATGTCCGCGACGTACGCTTCGTGCGTGAGCGTGTGGGTCCCCACGAAGGCGAGGCGCTGCCCATTCGGCGACCACCGCATGTGCACCGTCGGCCCCGCCGAACCCGAGCTCGCCGGATCGACTTGGCGAGAGACGAGCGGAGTCTCGGTGACGTCGACGACGTAGAGCTGCCAGGCGCCCTCCGAGGGGAGGCGCGCGCGATAGGCGAGCTGGGTGCCATCGGGCGAGAACTCCACGGCGACCTCGGCGAGCGAGGCGACCTCCGTGACGAACGTCTGCACCGGCGCGACGCCGGTCAGGTCGACGAGGAAGATGCCCCGCTGACCGCCCTGGTGCGCGGCGTACACGAAGTGCCGTCGCGTCGGTGACAAGGCAAACGAATCCAACGAGCCCCCCACGCCGAGCTCGGACCCAGCGGTCACCGAAAGCGCGGCCATCGGCGTGGGTGTCACGGCGCAGAGATCCACCGGCCACACGCGCCGCTGCGGAAGCTGCGCCCCGATCAGGACACCGAGGCGAGGCCCGGCGACAGGTCCGATCTGAACCGGGAAGCTCGCGGTCTGGGTCTGGCCAAGCGCGTCGGTGACGATGGCGTCGATCGAGAAGGTCCCCGCCTGTTGCGGCACTCCGATCACCGCGATCCGTTCGCCCGCGAGGTCGAACACCAACCCGGGCGGCAAGCTACCTTGCACGACGGACCAACTGTACGGCGGCGTCCCGCCCTCCGCGATGATCGTCGCAAGGTAGTCTTCGCACAGCGCACCATCGGGCACCGTGGACGTTCGAATCGCGAGCTGTCCGGGCAGCACCTCCATTTGATACGAACGCCTGACCCGCTGGGAGTCCGCGTCCTCGACGACGACATCGATCGAATGAAGCCCGGCGTCCTCGGGGGTGCCGTGCAGTCGGGTGGAAGGGGTCCCTGAAATTGCGAGGGTGAGACCCGCCGGGAGCGAGGTCCCCGCCTCCCAGCGATAGGGCGGCACCCCGTCCGCGGCGGTGATCGCGACTTCGTACGGCTCGCCCACGCGCCCCGGCGGCAAGGTCGTAGGCTCGATGATCTGTACCGGCGGTAGCCGATGCACGATGAGCGAGAAGGAGCGTTCCGCGACGCGATCGAATCGATCGCGAACCTCGACGGCGAAGCTGCTCGTAGCCCCGCCGACCGTCGGGGCCCCCGAGATGTCCGCGCTCTCGTCCTCGCCGGACATCGACAACCCCGCCGGCAGCGCACCGCGGCTCAGGCGCCATCGGTAAGGACCGAACCCCGGCGTGCACTCGATCTGCGCCGCGTACGGTTCGAAGCGCATCCCCGGCGGCAACCCGACGGTGAGGATCTCCAGCGGGTCGATGTCGACCACCAGCAGGTCGAACACCTGCGTCACCAACGTCCCGTCGGCGTCCTGGAGATCCACTGCGAAGGTGAAGTTGCCGAACCGCCGCGGCGTCCCCGACAGCGGCGCCGACGGCGTGCCCTCCCCCAGCACCACTCCGAGCGGCGGCTCTCCGGAGACGACGCGCCACGTGTACGGCGGCCGGCCGCCCTCCCCTTCGATCGTCGCCTCGTACGCATCGCCGAGCCGCCCGTCCGGGAGCTCGACCGTCACGAACGCCAGCGGCTTCGCTTCGACCGGCGCGACGCCCGCGTCGTCCCGGGGCATGAGCTCGGTGTCCGCCGGCTCGCTGCACGCCACGAGCGCGAGGCAGCAGAGGAGGACACGCCTCACCACGGCATCTCGTAGTACTGCACGACCGCGAGGCCCGAAGCGAGCGCCTGCGGCATGTTTGCGTTCGGGCCGGCGACGTCCGAGACGTGCGGGGCCGGATTCGAGAAGCTCGGCGCGAGCCCGAAGTACACACGCCCCGCCGACGGCGACACCGCGATCGTGGTCTCGCTGAACGAAGCGTTGCCGCTCATACCACTCACGAGCGTGGACACCCCGGCGCCGCCGGTCGTGAAGTCGATCGCGTAGATCTCGCGCGGTCCGCTGTTCGGCGCTTCGGTGAGCACGACGAGGCGGTCCGCCTCCTTCGCCCAGCGGAGCACCCGGGTGTTCGCACCCGCCTGGTGCTGCCCGGCGATGACCGGCATCAGGGGCGCGGAGGAGACGACGTACGGCTCGTACCGGAAACGCACGTTGAAGTCGGCGAGGAAGGCGATGCGGGAGTCGTCGTGCGCGAACGCGTAGCTCGCTTCGGTGGTGCGCACCCCGCCGCCCGACGGGGAGCCCTGGTCGACGCGCAGCGCGATCGTCGGCACCGTGGGATCGGAGAGGTACAGCCGCCCCGGCGCGCTCATCGGCGCCTGCACGGTGTAGAGCACTCGGTCCGAGCCGTTCGACCACACCGGCCCGTTCACCCGCTGTGAGGTCGACGCCGAAGGCGGGCTGATCCGCAGCGCCGAGAACGCCGCGGCGGTCATGTCCACGAAGAACAGCTCCGACACGTTGTCGGTCATCAGGTCGGAGGCGAACACAAACGCCGTCCCGTCGGGCGACGGCGTCAGCCAGCTCACGAAGGAAGTAAACGCCGGCGCCGCGGCGACCAGCGGCTGACGCGTCGGCGGCGTCACCCGCACGTCGGCGTGGAACAGCTCGCGACGCGCGTCGCGAATGATGCCCGCGAAGAACACGTGGTTCGAGTCCGGCGACCAGATCGGCTCGAGCCCCAGCACGTCCTGCGAAGTATCGAGCGTCCCGCTCGCCGCCCGCGTCGCGACGCTCGACGTGAAGACGTCGCTGACCCACAGCTCGGTGGTGCCCGCGACGTTGTGGTCCCCGGTGAACGCCAAGCGCTGACCGTTCGGCGACCACGACATCGTGTTGTTCGGTCCGGCCGCGGGATCACTCGGCGGGTCCACGCGCATCGGCGCGGACAGGCCGGTCGCGCCGACGTGGACCGCGTGAATCGAGAACCCGTTCCCCGCCGTCCCAGCGCGCGCGAAGAAGACGAACTTGGAGCTGTCCGGCGCCCACCGCACCCGGACCGCCGAGGCGTTCTGGATCGGCGCGACGAGCTGCGCCGTCGGCGTCATCGCGGTGAGGTCCACCGCGTAGACGCCGTACTGCGCGTTGCGCTGTTCGACGTAGACGAACCACGCACCGTCCGGCGACAGACCGAACGATCCGAGCGTACGCAGCGCGCCGATGTCGTTCGAGCTTCCGTTGGTGAGCGTTGGTCGCGGCGTCGGCGACCCCGCACAGAGATCGATCGGCACGACGATCCCGCGCCCCGAAGACGACCCGACCATCACCCCGAAGCGCGGCCCCGCGTCGGTGGTGATCGTCAGCGCGAGCGTTCGCGTGACCGTGTCACCGAGCGCGTCCGTGAGCTGCACCGTGAACGTGTAGCTGCCGGGCATCGTCGGCACCCCCGAGATGCCCCCCTGCGCGCCGTTCGAGGACAGGCTCAGCCCGGGTGGCAAGCTACCTTGCGTCAGCGCCCAGCTGTATCCCGTCCGCGCGCCGCCGCCCGCCTCGAGCGTCGCGAAGTAGTGCTCGCAAGGATCGCCGTCGTCGAGCGACGAGGTCAGGATCTGCAGCGGCACCGAGCTCGGCAGCACTTCGATGGTGTACGTGCGCGTCGCGCGGCGCGCATTGCGATCGATTGCAAGCACGTCGAACGTGTACGCGCCCAACGCGGTCGGCGTGCCGGAGATCGTCGTGGACGGGGTCCCGATCGACTCGATCGTCAGCCCCGGGGGGAGCTGCCCCATCACCGCCCACGTGTACGGCTCCGCGCCGTTCGCCGCGGTGATCTCCACCTCGTACGCCAGCCCGATCTCGGCCACGGGGAGCGCCGGCGGCGCGATGATGCGCAACACGGGATCCTCGCTCACCTCGATCTGATAGGAGCGCCGCGCCACGCGACCGCTCCCGTCCTCGACCTGGAGCGTGAACGAGAAGGTCCCCGCGACGGACGGGCGGCCCCAGAAGCGCACCGTCGCGCGGTTGTCGATCTCCATCGTCAGCCCCGGCGGGAGCGACCCGGCCGAGATGCTCCAACGGTACGGGTCGAAGCCCGGCGTGCACGTCGCGATGGCGTTGTAGGGATCGTTGATCGACCCGTCGGAGAACGACTCCGTGTAGATCTCCAGCGGCTCCGCGTCGACGACGCTCATCGTGAACTCGTCCGAGATCGAGTTGCCGACGTCGTCGAAGAGCTCGATCTGAAACGTGTAGTCGCCGACGCGCGTCGGGCGTCCGTGCAACAGGGTCGACGCCCCAGTGAACGAGGTCTCGAGGGTGAGGCCGGGCGGGAGGCTCCCGCTCGACACCGTCCAGGCGTAGGGCGGAACGCCACCGCTTCCGACGATCTGAAGCTCGTACGCCTCGCCGACCTGCGCGGGCGGCAACATCCGTGGGCTGCGGATTCCGAGCGGCGCTTCCTGCCCGCGCACCCGAAGCCCGAACGCCTTCTCGACGCGAGTCCCCTCCGCGTCCTCGACCGTCACCCAGAAGACGACGTTCTGCGGTATCCACGCCATCCCGGTGAGGCGCGCCTGATCCCCGTCCTGGACGAGCTCCAACCCCTCGGGCGGCGCGGCCATCGTCACCGACCAGACGTAGGGCGTGCGACCGCCGATCGCTTCGATCGGTTCGTCGTAGCGCGCCCCCGAGAAGGCGTCGGGGAGCGCGGTCGTCACGATCGCCAGCGGCCGGACCGGAGCCGTCACTGTGATCGTGTAGTCGGCGCGCGCCGTCTCACCCGCGAACCCCGTCAGCACGACGGTGAACGCAAACGCACCTTCGGCCAGCGGGACACCGCCGATGGTCGCGGTCGCCTCCCCGGGCACGAGCACCAGCCCCGGGGGGAGCTCCCCTTCGACCGACCACGACCAGGGTCCGGGACCGTGGGCACGAACGACCCCCGTGTAGGACGCCTGGATCACGGCGTCGGGGAGACTCGACGGCGTGATCCACAGCGTCACGCGCGGCTCGGGGGGTTCCAGCGGGTAGCTCCGACCGCACGCCACGAGGCCGAGAGCGAGGAGGAACAGAGCGCGTCGCACGGTCCCCATGATACCGGTTCCCCCGCTGCGGCGGGCGTCGATCCGTGAGAAACTCGTAGGCGGCGATGCACACCAAGGAGCTCGAGCGCCACCGGCCGAGCCACGACTTCGCGCACGGCGCCGCGGCCGACGGCGAGCGCAAGACGTGGATCGTCATCGGTCTGACGATCGTCACGATGGTCGTCGAGATCGGCGCCGGGTTCTGGTTCGGCTCGATGGCCCTGCTCGCGGACGGGTGGCACATGGGCACGCACGCCGCCGCCTTCGGCATCGCGGCCTTCGCCTACGCCTACGCCCGCAAACACGCCGACAACCCCCGCTTCACCTTCGGCACCGGGAAGGTCAGCGCGCTCGGCGGGTTCGCGTCGGCGGTGGGCCTCGGGATCGCGGGTGTGCTGATGGCCGTGGAGTCGATCGAGCGCTTCATGGAGCCCATCGCCATCCGGTTCGACGAAGCCATCGCCGTGGCGGTGCTCGGGCTGCTCGTCAACATCGCCTCCGCGGTCCTGCTCTCCGGGAGCGGCGACGGCCACGACCACCACCACCACCACGGGCACGACCACCATCACCACCACCACGGCGACGACCACAACCTGAAGGCCGCCTACATGCACGTGCTCGCGGACGCGCTGACCTCGGTGCTCGCGATCGGCGCGCTCGTCGCGGGGCGCTTCATGGGCTGGACGGGCCTCGACCCGTTGATGGGCGTCGTCGGCGCCGTGGTCATCGCGAAGTGGTCGGTCGACCTCATGCGCTCCACGAGCCGCGTCCTCCTCGACGCCGAGGTCGACCCGGCGGTCGCCGACCGCGTCCGCACCGCGATCGAGAGCAAGGACGACAACCGCGTCGCCGACCTCCACGTCTGGCGCGTCGGCCCGACGCACCTCGCCTGCATGCTCTCCGTCGTCACCCACGAGCCCAAGGCCCCCGAGCACTACAAGGCGCTCGTCGCCGACCGCCACCAGGAGCTGGTGCACCTCACCATCGAGGTGATCCAGTGCGAAGACGACGACTGCGGGCCGGAGCTTCAGAGCGCGTAGATCGGCGTCGGCACCAGGTACTGCCCGTCGACGTCCACGTCGCTCGGCGCGTCGATCGTCGCGACGCGCTCCAGCCCCTCCGTGTCGAGGAACCCGCGCCCCGGATCGCCGACGTAGATGCGGCGGCCCGCGGCGGCGAGCTCCAGGAGCCAGGTGCGTACCGCGGCGGCGAGATCCGCGGCGTAGGTGACGTCGCCCGCGAACACGACGTCGGCGTTCACCTCGCGCCCGACGAGATCCACGACGGTGGTCTCCAGCTCGACACCGTTCAGCGCCGCGTTCATGCGGCACGCGATCGCGGCGAACGGATCGACGTCCGCGGCGAGGGCGCAGGTCGCGCCGCGGAGCATCGCGGCGATCGCGATGAGCCCGCTCCCCGCGCCGAAGTCGACGACGCGCTTGTCTGCGACCTCGATCTCCCCGTCGAGGATGGCGCGCGCGATCGCCTGACCGCCCGCCCACCCGAACGCCCAGTAGGGCGCGGGCAGCGCCAACCGTTCGAGGTCGGCGTCGGTCGCCTTCCACAGCGCGCACTCGGGCGTGACGAGGTGCAGCCGCACCTCGGGGACGAGGAACGGCGCGGCGACGACGGTGTGCTCGCGGATCAGCGCCGCCTGCGGCCGGTCGTCCGGCGCAACCTCACTGGGCGTAGGTGAGCTCGCCACCGAAGACCCCGTCGAGGACCTCGTTGTCCGCGAACGCGAGGTTCCCGCCGACGTAGGTTCGGACGGGCCAGCCGGTGATCGACATTCCGTCGAACGGGCTCCAGCCGGACTTCGTGAAGTACCCGCGCGCGCCGACCTTCTCGGTGCGGTTGAGATCCACGAGCGCGAGGTCCGCGTCGAAGCCGACCTTCAGCCGACCCTTGCCGACGATCTTGTAGACGTCCGCGGGCCCCGCCGTCATCCAACGGACGACGTCCTCGACCGTGCACAGCCCACGGTGCGCGGCGTCGAGCATCACGGCGAGCGAGGTCTCCACGCCCGGCATCCCGGACGGCGCGTTGCCGAAGCCGCGGCCCTTCTCCTCCAACGTGTGCGGTGCGTGGTCGGTCGCGATGCAGTCGACCGTGCCCTCGTGCAGCCCGCGCCAGAGGCGCTCGCTGTGCTCCTTGGCGCGCAGCGGCGGGTTCATCTGCGCGCGGGTGCCGATGCGATCGTAGATCTGGGGCGAATTGAGCAGCAGGTGCTGCGGGAGCACTTCACACGTGATGCGGCCCTCGCCCTTGCCGCGCTCGACGAGCAGGTCCGCTTCGTCGCCCGTCGACATGTGGAGCACGTGCAACCGGCGGTCGTACTTCTCGGACAGCTCTACCGCGAGCGACGTCGCGAGGAGCGCCGCCTTCGCGTCGCGGATCTCGGTGTGCGCGGCGGGGTCGGTGCGATCCGCGTACTGCTTGTAGCGCTCGATGAGACGCGCCTCGTCCTCGGCGTGCACGGCGATCAGGCGGCGTCCCTGCGAGAAGATGCGATCGAGATCGTTGCGCTCGTTCACGAGCAACGATCCGGTGCTCGACCCCATGAAGATCTTGATGCCGCACGCACCGTCACACGCGACGAGCTCGTCGACGTTCTCCGGCGTGGCCCCGATGAAGAAGCCGTAGTTCGCGCGCGCGCGACCGGCGGCGCGGTTCTTCTTGTCCTGGATCGCCTCGCGCGACGTGGTCGGCGGGTTGGTGTTCGGCATCTCCAGGAACGACGTGACGCCGCCCGCGACACACGCGCGCGAGCCGGTCTCGAGGTCTTCCTTGTGCGTCGCGCCCGGCTCGCGGAAGTGCACCTGCGGATCGATGACGCCGGGCATCACCATCAGCCCGGCGACGTCCACGACCTCGCCGGGGTCGCCTTCGACCTCGCCGATCGCGTCGATCTTCCCATCGACGACGCGGAGGTCGCCGTCCGTGATGCCCGTCGGGAGGGCGAGTCTTCCGCCGCGGAGTGTGAAACGCATCAGCGGTCGCACTCGCCACCGATCATGTTGATGCTCCCGAACGTCGGGACGACGTCGGCGATCATCCCCCCCTCGACGAGCACCTGCAGCGACGACGTGATCGGGAAACACGGCGGCCGGCAGCGAATCTTCAGCGGCTTCCCGCCGCCGTTCGAGACGACGTAGAAACCGAGCTCGCCGTTCGCACCCTCTTGGTACGCGTACGCCTCGCCCTTCGGGACCTGGATGCCGTCGATGACCAGCTTGAAGTGGTTCATCAGCTCCTCGATCGCCGTGTGCACGCGCTCCTTGTCGGGCATGCGGATGCGCGGATCGTCGACCATGATCTTCGGGCCGGTGCCGCGGATCTGATCGATGCACTGCCGCAACATCGAGCAGCTCTCGCGCATCTCGTACATGCGCACGAGGTAGCGGTCGTAGTTGTCGCCGTTGGTGCCGACCGGGACGTTGAAGTCGAGGCGGTCGTAGACGTCGTAGGGCGCGGCGCGACGCACGTCGTACGCGACGCCGGTCGAGCGGAGGCAGGGGCCCGTCCAGCCCCAGTCGATCGCCTCCTGCGAGCTCATCGTGCCGATGTCCTTGGTGCGCTTGATGTAGATCGTGTTGGACGTGAGGAGCGTCTCCACGTCGTCCATCAGCTCCTCGATCCGCTTCAGCCGCTCCTTCAGCTTGTCACCGAAGCCCGGCGGCAGGTCGGCGACGACACCACCGATACGCGCGTACGACACGGTGAGGCGGGCGCCGCAGAGCTCCTCGACCGCGTCCCACAGGATGTCGCGCGCCTCGATGAGGTAGAGCATCCCGGTGAACGCGCCGAGCTCCATCGTGGAGGCGGCGACGCAGGTGAGGTGGTCGGTGAGTCGCGAGAGCTCGGCGGCGATCGTGCGGCAGTACTTGGCGCGCTCGGGGATCTCGAGGTCGAAGAGCTTCTCGACGGCAGCCGCGTACGCGTTGTTGTTGATGAGCGGCGAGACGTAGTTGAGGCGGTCGGTGTACGGGAAGATCATCGTCCACGTCGCCGCCTCGCAGCTCTTCTCGAAGCCGCGGTGCAGATAACCCGGCTCGACGTCGACCCGCTCCAGCGTCTCGCCGTCCAGGAGCGCCGTCATCTTGATCGTCCCGTGCATCGCCGGGTGCGACGGGCCCATCTCGAGGCGCATCTTGGAGCCCTTCTCCGGGGGCACCGGCACCTCGCCCAGGGTGGGGAGGGGCTTGCGCTCGCCGTTCTTGGGGATCGGGACGCCTAGGTCGGCTCGTGCCATGGGCGGGGACCTTCCTACGGGGTGGGTGGGGAGGCAAGTGATGCGTTCGTGGGTGCCCAGGGGCCCGCTTCGCTTCGGGCGTGGGCGCGGCCGGACCCCTTCTCCACTAGGCCGTCGGCTGCGCCGGGCCTACGCAGGATCTCGGAATGGACGGTTGGGCGGCCGGCGAGTCCGACTGAAACGCTCCGAAGGGGTCCGACCGCACCCCCGCCCTTGGCTTCGCTGTCGCCGTGCCTCTTTCGGTGAGACCCCCTTCGGCAGGTGGGTGGGACCCGGGGTGCCCAGGTGCGGGGTGGAGGAGAACGGAGTGAAGGTGGTGCTCGGGGTGCTATGACGACCGGGATGCGGCCTCGGTTGGATGCGGTGCTCTTTGATTTGGACGGGACGCTCGTGGATAGCGTTGCGCTGATCTTGGAGTCGTTTCGGTTCACGGTGGGACAGTACGGGGCCGAGGTGGACGACGGGGTTTGGTTGGCGCGGATCGGGGAGCCGCTGGTGGACGTGTTGGCGCCTTACGCGGAACGGTTCGGGGTGGCGGTGGAGGACGTGGTGGCGACTTATCGGGAGCACTACGTCGAGCACCACGATGCGCGGACGCGGGTGTTCGATGGGGTGGTTGCGGCGCTGGAGGCGGTGGCGGCGAAGGGGGTGCGGCTCGGGTTGGTGAGCGGGAAGTCGCGCGTCGGGATCGAGCGGACCGTGGCGTTTACCGGGCTGGACCGATTCTTCCCCGTTCGGATCGGGGCCGACGACTGCGCGAAGGGGAAGCCCAACGCCGACCCGCTGTTGCTCGCGGCGGAGCGGCTGGGCGTGGCGGCGGGGCGCACCGCGTACGTGGGGGATGCGCCGGTGGACGTGAAGGCGGCGAAGGCCGCGCGGATGTGGTCGGTGGCGGTGCGGTGGGGGCCGTTCTCGGCCGAGGTGATCGATCCGCTGGGGCCCGACGAAGTGTTCGAGCGCGTCGAACAGATCGCCGGGCTGTGAGGCGTCACTTCGCGACGAGGAGCTCCGCGGATGCGGCGCGAGGTTTCTTGCGCTCGGCGCGGGATGCGAGCGTCAGCCGATCGAGCAACGTGTAGACGACCGGGACGACGACGAGCGTCAGGAACGTCGAGCTGATCAGACCGCCGATCACCGCGATGGCCATCGGCGCGCGGGTCTCGCCGCCGAGGGAGTTGCCCAGCGCGACGGGGATCATGCCGAAGATCATCGCGAAGCTCGTCATGAGGATCGGTCGCAACCGAACTTGCCCCGCGTCGAGGAGCGCCGTGCGGATGTCGAGGCCCTTCGTCTTGCGGAGCGTCGCCGTGTAGTCGATCAGGAGCACCGCGTTCTTCGTGACGAGGCCCATCAACATGATGAGTCCGATCATGCTGAAGATGTTCAGCGTCGCGTCCACGAGGAACAGCGCGCCGAAGGCTCCGACAAACGAGAGCGGGAGCGACAACATGATCGTGAACGGGTGCACGACGCTGTCGAACTGCGAGCCGAGCAACAGGTAGATCAACCCCACCGCGAGGATCAGCGCCCGTAGCATCGCGCCGAAGGCGTCGCCGCTGGTCTGTGCGGTGCCGGCCCAGTCCTGCGCGATGCTGGCGGGGACGACCTCGCCGGCGATCTTGCGCACGTCGTCCATGCCTTCGCCGAGTGTCTTGCCCTCGAGGTTCGCGACGATCGTGATCTGTCGTTGCCGATCCTGGCGTTCGATGCGCGCGGGGCCCACCGAGCGCTCGATCTCGACGAGGTTCGACAGCTCCACCAGCGCCCCCGAGGTCGAACGCACCTTGATGCGTGCGAGATCCTCCAATGAACGGCGCTCCGCGCTGGTCAGGCGCAGACGAACGTCGATGCGGTCCATGCCATCCGGGATGTCGGTGATCTTGTCGCCGGCGATCAACGCGCGGAGCGACTGGGCGACGACGGCCACCGGAACGCCGAGCTCGGCGGCGCGCGCGCGGTCGATCCGGACGCGAACCTCCGGCTTACCGCCGCGGTACGTGGTGTCGACGTCCACGAAGCCGGGCGTGGCCTGGAGGCGCTGTACCAACGCGTCCGCCGAGTCGCGCACGACGTCGAAGTCCTGCCCGCGGAGGTTGTACTGAATGAGCTGCGCGCGGTTGCCGCTCCCCTGGATCGCTGCGACGCGCTCCACCGAGATGCGCGCCGGGGGGTGCTCGCCGACGAGCGCGCGTACGTGGTCGATCGCCTCCTGCGTCGTGAACCGCCGGTCGTACTTTTCGACGAGGCTGACGTGGATCTGCCCGCTGTTGACCTGGCCCTCGGCGCCGGAGCCGATCGTCGTGAACAACGACGTGACCGCCGGGAGCTGCGCGAGGCGCTCCTCGAGCATGCCCGCGAAGGCTTTTGTCTCCTGGAGCGTTCGACCGGAGGGGAGCTCGAACTTCACGTCGAGCTCGCCGTTGTCCTCGGGCGGGAGAAACTCGACGGGCACGAACTTCAGCAGAGCGATCGCACCGACGAACGCGAGGGCCGCGACCCCGAGCGTCACGACGCGATGTCCGAGCGCAAAGTCGAGCAGCCGTCGGTACGCGCGTTCGATCGCGAGGAGCACCCGCTCCACCGCCTTCGAGAATCGTCCGGAGGTCTGGTGACTGGCGAGGAAACGTGACGACAGCATCGGCGTCAGCGTGAAGGACACGAGCAGCGACACCGCGACCGCGAAGCTCACCGTCAGTCCGAACTGGAAGAAGAAGCGACCGATGATGCCCTCCATCAGGGCCACGGGGATGAACACCGCGATGATCGACGCCGTGATCGCCATGACCGCCAGTCCGATCTCACTCGTCGCGTCTCGCGCCGCCTGAATCGGTCCCTTCCCCATCTCGAGGTGGCGGTGGATGTTCTCGATGACGACGATCGCGTCGTCGATCAGGATACCGATCGACAACGTCAGCGCGAGCATCGTGAGGTTGTTGAACGTGAAGCCCATGACTCCGATGAACGCAAACGTCGCGAGCACGGAGGTGGGGAGCGCGACCGCCGCGATCAGCGTCGCGCGCAGGTCGCGGAGGAACACGAACACGATCAGCACCGTCAGGATTCCGCCGAGGAGGAGGTCGAACTGCACGTCGTTGATCGACGCCTCGATGAAACGGCTGTTGTCCGACGGCAGCGTGATCGCCATGCCTTCGGGGAGGTCGTCGGCGAGCGCGGCGAGCTCCGCCTTCACGGCCTTCGCGACGGCGACGGTGTTGGCGTCGGACTGCTTCTGGATGACGAGCGCGACCGCGGAGACGCCGTCGAGCGTCGAAGCGCTGCGCGCCTCCTCCTCACCGTCCTCGACCTCGGCGACGTCCGAGATTCGGATGGGCGCACCCCCGAGGCTGGCGATCACGATGTCACCGATCTCCTCGGCCGAACCGACCTCGCCCTGCGTCTTCACCATCAGCTCCTCGACGCCGACCTCGATGCGGCCCCCGGGGATTTCGAGGTTCTGAGCGGCGAGCGCCTGCGCGACGTCGGTGACCGCCAAGCCGTAGGCGCCGAGTCGATCACGATCCACCCAGACGTGGATTTCGCGTTCGCGCCGGCCAACGAGCTCGACGGAGCCCACGCCGTCGAGGCGTTCGAGGCGCGACTTCACGACCTCGTCGGCCACGAGACTCACCTCACGCAGCGGCGCCTTGCCGGCGAGCGCGATGGAGAGGATCGGCGCGGCGCCGATGTCGAACTTCTCGACGACCGGGGGATCGACGTCGGTCGGGAGGTCCGCGAGCACCTTCGCGACCTTGTCGCGGACCTCCTGCGCCGCGACGTTGGCGTCGCGTTCGAGGTCGAACCGGATGATCACCTGGCCGACGTTCTCCAGGCTGATCGACCGAAGCTCGTCGATGCCGCTGAGCGTGTTGAGCTCTTCCTCGAGTTTGTCGACGACCTTGGTCTCCACCGCGGCGGGATCGGCGCCCGGGTACACGGCGGTCACGGTCACGACGGGCACGTCGACCTGCGGGAAGAGATCGACGCCGATGCCGGAGTACATGACCGCGCCGAACAGCACGAGCACGAGGTTGACCGCCGCCGCGAAGACGGGTCGGTCGATGCTGACGTTCGAGATCTTCACAGCTTGGCTCCCTCGAGGAGGCTCGCCTCGGCGAACAACCCGGGCGCGTACGCACGCTCGGGGTTGGGCACACTCAACACCACCTCGAAGCTCCGGGTGCGGGGGTCGATCGCACGGACGATCCGGCTCACCTTCGCGTCGACGGACTGCCCGGTCGCGGTGAACCGGACCTGCATCGTGTCGCCGTCCGCAAGATCCGTGAGCCGGTGCTCCGGGGCCTGCAGCGCGATCTCCAGCGGGTCGACGTCGGCGATTCGCGCGACGACGCCGTTGCTCATCGTGTTGAGCCACTCACCTTCATCGACGTTGCGCGACAGCACCAAGCCGGCGAAGGGCGCGCGGATGACGGTGTCGGAGAGGTTCTTCTTGGCCATCGCGAGCGCCGCCTCCGCCTGCGCCACCTGAGCGGCGGCGGCCTGCGACGCCGTCGTCGCGCGATCGACGTCGACCTGCGGCACGGCGCCCCGCGGACCGACCTGTTCGAGGCGCTTCCGTTCGCGGAGCGCGCCCGCCGCCTGCGTCTTGGCCGTCTCGAGCGCCGCCTCGGCCTGAGCGACCGCGAGGCTCGCGGTCCGCGGATCGATCCGCACCAGGACCTGCCCGGCTTTCACGAAGTCACCGGCGCGAAATAACACGCGGTCCACGAGTCCGGAGGTGGTGGTGGCGACGGCGCTCTCCCGCGAAGCGCGGGTCTGTCCGGTCAGGGCGAGGCGCCGTGGCGCCGTACTGTCACCGGGCGCGTCGGAGAGCCGCGCGGGCAGCGGGGTGGCGACCTTCTGCGGGCGCGGCGGGAGCTTCGGTTTGGTGTCGTTCGCGGCGGCCGGTGAGCAGGCGACCACTGCGAGCGACAGCGAGAGAACGATGAGGTGGCGAGCGTTGTTCGAGGTGTTCATTTCAGGCGCCCTCCCTGGGCGTAGTGGAGTCGGAGGCGGGACAGCGCGACGTCGAGGCGTCGCTCCGCGAGCTGGCGGTCGGCGCCGAATCGCCGTAGGTCCGCGTCGTCGAGATCGAGGCTCGTCGCGAGCCCGTTGTTCCTCAGATCTTCGACCTGCGCGACCGCGCGCTCCGCGAGGTCGAGCTGCGCTTCGGCGAGCTCGGCGCGGGCGCGTGCTTCGTCGAGCTGGGCGCGGGCTTTCTCCATCAACGCGAGCCCGCGCGAGCGGGTGGCATCGAGCGACGCCTGCGCCTGCGCGAGGTTCGCTTCGGCGACGTCGCGCTCGGCATAGCGGAGGCCGCCGTCGTAGAGCGGGAGCGACAGACCGATGCTGGCGACGCCGAAGTAGTGGTTGCCGCCGAAGCCTGCGACATTGGTGGCGGTGCCCTGAGCCTCGAAGAAGAGGCTCGGGAGCCACAGCCACTTGGTGCGGCCCGCATTCTTCTCCGCCGCTTCGACGGCGGCTTCCTGCGCGATGACGTCGCGCCGATCGCCCACGCCCGAGCCGGGCTCACCGAGGTCCTCGGGGAGCGGGGCGCTGACGACGCGCACCGGGTGGTCGGTGCCGAGGATCGTCTGCAAGTCGGCTTGCAGCGCTCGGCGCTGGGCGACGATTCGGGCGAGCTCGCTGTTGGCTTCCGTCTTTCGTGTACGGGCGCGGATCGCGTCGAGCGGCGTGGCGAGGCCGCTCTCGACGCGGACCTCGGCCTGTTCGATGCGCGCGTCGGCCACTCGGACGGCGCGCTCTGCGGCCCCCTCCAAGGCGTCGACCGCCTGCAACCCCGCGTAGAGCTGAGCGGCGGCGAAGAGGAGCTCGTCGGTCGCGGCGTCGGCGCCCGCGCGTTGGGCGTCGACGCTGGCCCGCGCGATGCCCGGCCCGAACCAAGCGGACGGGTCGAACAAGAGCTGTCGGAGGGTGGCGACCCCTGCGACGGTCCAGTGCGGCTGGATGACGGTGGCGGGGGGGAGGTCGAGGGTGGACGGGTCGCCGCCGACGGCGGTGACGATGCCGCCGAGGATGCCGCCGAAGTCGAGCTCGATGAGCTGGGTGTTGTAGGCGACCTGTCCGCTCACGGACAGGTTGGGCTTCCAAGCGGAGAAGACGCGCGACAGCTCACCCTCGGCGGCGGCGATTCGCGCGCGCGCCTTTCGGAGCTCCGGGCTGGTTTCGGGCACGCGCTCGAGGAGCGTGGGGTAGTCGAGGGGGGGCGGCGACGGGTCGGGGCCCGCCGCCGTGAGGGCGGTGAGTAAGGGTAAGGATGCAGTGAGGAACATGGTCGTATCTCGGATCGCTTCTCCGAACGGCTGTTCGGGGAACAGTATTCCTGTTCGGGATGTTAATCTGAAGTTCGACAATCCCTCATGGACGCACGCGTCTTATCGAGGCACGACAAGAGAAGGCCGGCGATGCCGAAGACCGTTCGAGACGAAGACCGAGGAAGCCGACGGCGCGAGGAGCAGCTCGAGCGCACGCGGCGCGAGATCATGCTGTGCGCCGCGCGCGTCGTGTCCCGAGACGGCTACCTCGCGACCAACATGCGCGCGATCGCGAAGGAGGCCGGGTTCACGGCGTCCTCGCTGTACACGTACTTCTCCAGGAAGGAGGAGATCTTCGAGGCGCTCGGGTCGGAGCTCATGGATCGCGTCGTCGAGACGCTCGAGGAGCCGCTCCCCGCCGGGCTCGTCGGCGAGGCCAAACTCGCGGTGCTCACCCACCGCCTGAATCGTCTGTCGATCGAGTACCGCGAGGCGCTCGTGCTCGTGTTCAGCGGGGCGACCGTCCTCCCAGGCGAAGACGCACCGGGGCGCCTTCAACGCCTGGGGTGTGTTTCGACCGCGTTCGCGGACTGGTTCGAACGAAACACGACCGCGAAGGAACGTTGCGGGCACAGCCCGGCGACCGCCGCCCGCATCCTCCAGGGCCTCCACCGAACCTTCGCCGAGCAGGCGCTCCTCGAGGCGAACGGAGAGATCGACGGCGAGGTCCTGGAGAAGACCAACGCGCTGTCGCTGAAGTTCTTCTGGGCGGCGCTGTCGGCGCCTACGGACTGACGGTGCTCGTCTTGCTCTCGAAGTGAGGCGGCTCGGGGCCCGGCCCGGAGGGTTTCTTCACGTCACCGAAGGTCAGGTGATCGATGACGCCGGCGAAGACGGCGCCCGCGACGAACAGCCCGAAGACCACGAACACCGCGCCGATCTTTCGGGTCTTCTTCATCTGCCACCACATCAACATTCCGGTGAGGGCCCACAGGATCATCGTCAGCCCCGTGAGGTCGGCGAAGATGGCCCAGAGGAACGTCGGTCCCATCTCCACCGGGAAGTGGTGAGTCTTGTGCATTCGAGCGAGGGTTTCGTTGAAGCCGAGCACGGGCTCGCTGTCGACGGCGCGCGCTTCGATCTGTTCGGTGCCCAGGTTGTAGATGACGTTCCACGAGCGCGACTGCGCGTCCTTCACCCTGAACCTGAGCTCGGGCCCCGCCTTCAGGTTCGTGACCAGCGGCCCCTCGGTGACGATCTCGAGCGCGGGCAGGAGGCGTTCGACGTGCGCCTTCACGTCGGTCGTCATCCGCCCCGGGACGACGACGCGCGCCCCCGAGAACGACGCGAGCTCCGGGCCGTCGACGGCGGTTCGTGTCCCGATACGTGCGTTGCCCGCTTCGAGATCGAGGATCACGACGTGCCGGCCTTCGGGAGCCGCCGCTTGGAACAGCGACCACCCCACGAAGCCGGGTTCGTGGGCGGCGTCGAGCTGCAGCGAGTGCCCCTTCGCGCCGAGTCGTTCGACGACGGTCGCCGCCAGCGCGCTCGGGTCGGCCGGTGTGAGTCCGCTGAGTCGCTCCACCTCGGCGGGGGGGACGAAGCGCTTCTTCATGTCTTCGCCCGCGTTGGGGTGATTGAACAGAATTCCGCTCAACCCGAAGAACATGGCCCAGGGGAACACGACGAGCCCCAGGTACAGGTGAGTTCTTCGGACGATCTTCATGGCCGATGGGCGCTTGGTCCAACTCATGACTCAGTTTCCTTCTTACGGGCCATCTCAGAGCTCACCGACGACGGTCGCGAAGAACGACCGCCCCGGACGCTGGACACCCACAACATCGAAGACGTCGGCGTCAGTGAGGTTCTGTACGGAGAGCGACAAACTCACCGCGCGTGTCTCCGTCGACACGCGGTAGGAGAGCGCGGCGGAGTGAACGAGCTGGGTGGGCACCTCCTGCTTCGAAACCCCGACGCTCTCCCACGAGCGGAAGAACGCGTGGACCCACCGCGACGTCCACTCGAGGATGAGCGTATCGTCGTCATCGAAGACCGCGGACAGCGTGGTTCGAGCGCGCCCCGTCGCTCTCAGGTAGGGGCGATTCGGGAGGCGGTCCCCCTCGAACGATGCAAATCGGCCCTCCGAGGACCGGTTGCGGAGATTGGTCCACCCGAGGTTCGCGAACAGCTGGAACCAGGGAAACGGGGCCAGCCAGCTCGCGTCGAGCTGTGCGCCGAAGGCACGAACGTCTGCGATGTTCTCGTAGCGGTAGCTCTGATCGTCGGGAAAGAACGCGATGAGATCGTCGGCTTCACGAACGAGCCCGAGCACACTCACCGAGAAAATCCCAGCGGGGGTCATGAGCCCCTCGAACTCGAGCGCGACGTTCAGGTTGTGGCTCGTCTCCGGGAGTAGCTCCGTGTTCTCCACGATGAGTACGCCGTCCCCGAAATACTCTTCCGGTCTCGGAATTCTCGCGGTTCGTTCGTAGCCCGCCTTCACCCTCGAGTGCCGCGCGAGGCGGAGACGAACCGTGTCTCCGAACCCTCCACGCAACAGGCTCTGCCCGCGTGAGGTATTGCCGGCCGACGCGGACGCTTCGCCGAGGCCCGCCCACTGCGCGTAGCCCTTCACGAAGAAGACGTTTTCGAGGGCTCCGCCGAAGAAGTCGACCTGATAAGCGCCGCCGGCGAACAGCGACGTGACCCCCAGCGGGACCGCGAGCGGATCCACCATGTCCGCACCCTCCAGGTAGACGTCGCGCCCGGTTCGCTCGTCGCGGGCGAGCGCCGTGGAGAGCTCGAGGCTGTGGTCCTGCGCAAACGCCCACGTGCTCTGACCGCGGAGGTAGAACGTGTCGTAGCGCGTCTCGAGCTGCCGGGCCCGATCGCCGATTTCGCCGGGGGTGGTCTCACTGGCGCAGTTGCCGAACCAGTCGTACAGGCACGTCGCGACGTCGAGGAGCTCGCCCGCGCGATGATGATATCCGGCGACGACGTTCGCCGAGATCTCTTCGAACGCCTTGGCGTACCGTAGCGCGCCACCGTAACCCACCTTGTCGAAAGTCACTTCGCCGTACGGGCGAGTCATGACGACGTTGTGCGGGAGCTCTTTGTGGAATGCGCTGTAATACCCGCGGAGGACGAGGCGGTCCGCCCACGGGCGATCGACGACGCCGACGTCGACCATCGACCCGTATCCCAAGAACCCATCGTTGTTCCGGTGAACGGGTCGCGGCGAGAGGCGCCCCTGTGCATCCCAGACATCGGCCGTCACGACGTAGTCGTTCTCCGATCGATCGACGAACGCCGCGGCGCGCGCGTACCAGTCGTCGTCACTCGACCATTCGACGGTCGCCGACCCACGAAACGTGTCGAAGGAACCGGCCATGAGCGAGACGGCGGCGCCGGTCCGCGGGACTTCGCGATCCGTGACGACGTTGAGCGCGCCCGCGAGCGCATCCGTACCGAAGCGGATCGGCACCACGCCGTTGAAGACCTCGACGCGACGCACCAGGCTCGGCGGCATGTTGGCGAGGCCAAAGCCGAACGGAGACCACTCGAAGGGGACGCCGTCGATCGCCAAGCGGACCTGCTCACCGCCGAGCCCCGCGAGGGACAGCTCGGTCCCGCCACCGAGGTTGCCGCTGCGCTGGACGTGCACCGCGGAGCGGCGGGTGAGGATCTCGCCGAGGTCGAACTCCGTCTTCGCCGCGTCGACGACCGACACGACGTCCACGGACTCGGAGCTCAACTCGAGGCGGCGGCTGCGGCTCCTCCGAGCCGTCACCACGATGTCCTCGAGCTCCGTCGCCACCGTCGAGGTCGAATCGAGGGGCAGCGCGGCCACGTCGTGGACGAACGCGCTGTCCGCCACGGAAGCGGTCCGGACGGGAGACGCGCCTCGGCGCGTCGCGACGCTGCTCGTCGCGACGCCGCTCGTCGCGACGCTGCTCGTCGCGACGCCGCTCGTCGCGACGCCGCTCGTCGCGACGCTGCTCGTCGCGACGCACGGCGTCAGCGCGAGCACGGCGAGCGCTCCGGCGATAATGCAAGTCATTCGCAACCTCGCGAACAAACACCGTGTCCTCGCTCGGAGAAGGTCGGGAGAGTAGAGTTCGGCGGATGGTTCGGGAGGCTCCACCTCCGCCGGCGCTGGACGACGTTGGAGTGCAACGCGCGCTGGATCGACTCCGGTCCGTGATCCGCGAACGGGGTCTCCGAAACTCCACGGTTCGCGAGGCCATCGCGCGCGCGGCACTCACCTACGAGGGACACTTCTCGGCGGAGGAGCTGGCGCAGAGGGTCCGGGAGACGAGCGACGCCGACGCGCACCCCGCGACGGTGTACCGCGTCTTGCCGATCCTCGTGGACGCGGGGCTGCTGCAAGAGGTGTTGCACTCCGACGCAGACCAGTCGCGGTACGAGCGCGCTTTCGAGCGCGAACATCATGACCACCTGATCTGCAGTGACTGCGGGGCGGTCGTAGAGTTTCAGTCGGAGGCGATCGAGGTCCTCCAACGCGACGTCGCCGAGCGTTTCCGCTTTCGACTCACGGACCACGTGCACGAGCTCATCGGGCAGTGCAACACCTGCGCGTCCGATGACGACTGCGATCCGTTCGGGTCGTGAGCTCACGTCAGAAACTCACTTCGAGCAGTCGGTAGCGCGCGCGAAAACCGACGCGAAGCCCAACGCGGATCGAGGCTTCGTTGTCCCGAGCACAACCACTCACGGGAAAGAGACCATCGTCGACACAGCGATCCGCGAGATCACGCAGTAGGTAGGGCGCGTGGCCGCGATTGCGAAAGCGTTCGTCGATGGCGATTCCCACCTCGACGTGCGGACGATCCGCGAAGATCCGACGACAGAGTCCGAAGCCAATCGTCCCTCGGTCGCATTCGAAGATCCGCACCCCACCCGCTCGAACCAACGCCAGCAAGCGCTCCGGATCCGTGAAGACTTCCTGACGCACCTCGCGCAGACACGGAAGGTCCTCCAGCGTTGCCAATCTCGACGTGTACCGAAGTCGTTCGTAGCGGGGCAGCTCCCGGCGCCGATAGTTGCGAATCAGCGCCCCACGCACGCGCACCGACTTCTGCTGCTCCATCGCGACGGAGAGAAACGCGTGGTCGAATGACTTGACGAGCGCCGAGGTGAGCCCAAGCTCATGAATCGCCGCCGGCAGCCAGTGGTGAGCGTGCTCGTCGTACTCATCGCCGACGAACCACTCGACGAGCATCCCGGTGTCGAGAACGACGAGGTGACCCGCGTCCCCATTCGCGGTCCGCATCGCGAAACACCGCGACTTCGACACGAACACCTCGAGCAAGGCGTCTTGTGCTTCGAGCAGTCCGTCGAGATACCGAGCCCGCGACGGCCGGATCGACTCGAGTGAGACGGGCTGGAAGGTAGGTTGAATTCTCATGAGTACGTCCCCGGCCGGGGCGGCCCGCGATCCCAATTGGCGAGCCGCCCCGACCGGATTCCGCTCCAGGTCAGTTCAACTCATCGAAGAAGATCTGGAGGCCGCGGAAGCCGCTACCCGTCTTCGGATCGTAGTTGTCACGACACATGCCCCCCTCGGGGGTCACGCACTGGCCGTACCACTCGTTGGCTTCACGATCGCCGCTCGCGATCTCGGCGTCGGTCGCCTGATCCACGTAGCACTGCCAGTTCGCCAGCCCGTTGAAGTCGATGCGCCCGCGCGACCCCGTGCTGTACGAGGTCTCACCGGCGATCACCACGGACGGGAACCGCCCCGTGAACGAACAGATCGCCCCGAAGTTGCATCCGTGCTGCATGACCTGCCGGCACTCGAGCGCGGTGCCGCCGCGGTCGCCACAACCACGACCGGTGAACGAGCGCCCCTCGGCCGGCGCCGGACACTCCGCACCACCGGGGACCGGAGTGAGTGAGCCGAGGTTGCACGGCGGTTGTCCGGGAACCGTACAGTTCCCGGATGGGTTTCCGTTCTCATCGAACTCGATCGTGCACGGCGTGCCGGTGGCCAGGCGCCATTCGAGCGCGCTTTCACCCGGCTCGAGACGTCCAGAGAAGGTGAGGAACGGGCTCCCGCAATTCACCTCCCAGACGCAGTTGTTCTGCCGAAACGCACAGACCGGCTCGCCGATCCCGGGCACTCCACCTTCGCCGTTCTTGAGGATGTCACACGAGTCGAGCGCAAAGAGCGCTTCGCCCACCGATGAGGACGACACCTGGCCGCACTGCGGTACCGCGGCGGCGCCGCCGGAGATCGAGCAGACGCTGGTGTTCGTGCCCCCGCGGCCGGCGCTCCCGGCGCCGCACTCGCCGACCAGCGTCGTGCCGCTGGGCTGAGCCGAACAGTTGTGGGCCACGACGTCACCCTGCAGGAAGGCCGGCGTGTCGCCCTTGTTGCGCACCTCGGCGTCGGCGAGCGCGATCAGCTCGGACGAGAAGCTCAGGCCGTCCGCGCCCACCGAACCGACGAGCGTCAGGTCGTCCGCGCAGTCCGCCTGGAACGTGCACCCATCCTGGATCACGGAGCAGGCCCCCGCCTGAATCGTGGTCCCGCCGGCCCCGGCGCCCTCGGTGCAAATGACGACGTTGGTGAACTCGGGCGGCGCCTCCATGCACTCGACGGCTGGCAGCATGCTCGTCTTGCTGATCAGCGCGCACTGTTCGGTGACGGGCGTGCCGCCAGAGGGTGTCACGGTCTGCTCACACGTCGCCGTAACGCGCGGCCCCTGAAGGCGCCCCATGCACGACGTCTCGACCTCGTCCCCCATGTCGTTGGTGAACGTCGGACGCGTCATCGTGATGTCGCCGTCGACCGTGACGGTGCCGTCGAAGTGAACGCCTCCGCAGTTTGCGTCGAACGTGTCCTCGTCCTGCACGACCGAGCACAAGGGGCCGATCGGGAAGGCCTCACAACCGGTCACGGAGAGCGCGTTCGGCAGCGTCGGGAATGTCGGCGAGCTTCCGCCGTCGCGCGCAGGCTCTTCGCCAGCGTCCCGGATCACGCCCGCGTCGCGCGGAGGTTCTTCGCCCGCGTCGCGGGTCTGCGTCTCCCCCGCGTCGCGGGTCGGGGTTGCTCCGTCGTCGTCGGCGGCGTCCTCGCCGCTACACGCAAACGCGAGCGTCGTCATCAGCGGCGCTGCCCACAGCAGGCGCCGCACTCGTTGGGGCTTCATCATTGGGTGTCCTTCCGAACCGGGGTGCCCACGTCGTTCAGCGCGCGGGCGCAAAGGGTCGCTAGCAAATCACCGTCGACCTGAGGTGTTACGAAGTCCGTGAGGCACGCGTGGAAGACCTCGCGTGACATCACTTTGGGATCGGCAGGGAGCGGACCCGCGCCGGAGAGGACCGCATGCGTAGCGCGGTCTTCGTCGTGCTCGCTCGTGGCGAGCCGCACGAGCCACGCGGGCGGCTCGATGCGAGGAAGGTGATGTCCGAGCTGGACGAGCGCGGCGTGGATCGAATCCATCGCGACGTCCTCCCTCGGCAGCACGTGAACGTAACGCGCAGGTGTCGCGGCGGCGCCGACCTCCGCGAGGCGCACGATCGCCTCGGCGGCGACGTCGGACGGGAGCCACGGCTCGGACCACGCGAAGATCGGCCAAGCGCCGATCCGCACCGACGCGCGAACGATCCGCCAGACGAGGTCGGCGGGGTTCATGACCGGCCCACGCAGCGCTCCGACGATCCGGCCGAGACGATGAACCGCAACACGGACTCCACGTCGGGAGGCCTCCTCCGCGAGCGCCTCCGCATGCCACTTCGAGCGCTGATACCCATCGACGAGCCCGGCGTGCGCGTCGAAGAAGACCTCCTCGGCCGACACGTCACGAGGCACCACGGCCACGGTCGATACGAGGTGCAGCTCCGCACCCCAGCGTGCAGCACGCTCGAGCAACCGAGCCGTCGCGACGACGTTGGCGTCGAAGAGGCTCGTGTAGTCGCGCACCAAGCTGACCTCGGCCGCGGCGTGCACGATGCGATCGCACGCGGGCAGCTCGAGGCTGGAGTCGACGAGGTCGGCTTCGACGATCTCCAACGGCGACGCGTCGACCGAAGCTCCGTGGTGAGCCACATGCCGTGCGAGACGCTCCGCGGCGTTCGGACCGCGGACGACACACACCACCGGCTGTCGCTCGAGGCACGCGGCGAGGAGCTCGACACCCAGGTATCCGGTGGCGCCCGTGAGGAGGGTGCGGCCGCTGCTGCAACGGGGGCCGGGCTCGATGTGGAGCTCGACCGGAGTCGGGGTGAAGTGCTCTCGCTCGAGCGCCACCCCATCGAGGAGCGCGGCTTGCCGACGGGGCGTCGGGTTGGCGAACACCGTGCCGGCGTCGAGCTCCAGCGCGGGTGTGCTCAATCGGTTCGCGAGCGCGAGCACCAGGAGGCTGTGGCCACCGAGGGCGAAGAAGTCGTCGTCGAGCGCGATGCGGCGGTGCCCCAAGAGCTCCGCCCAAACGTCGATCACCCGCGCCTGCGACGCGTCGAGCTCGGCTTCGACACGGAGCGCAGCGCGGTCGATCTTCCCGCTGACGCCGATCGGGAGCGTATCGACGCGTTCGATGCGGGCGGGCACCATCGGTGCCGGGAGCAGAGAGGCGACGTGCGCGCGCAGCACGCGCACGTCCGCGTCCGATTCGACGTACGCCGTCAGGATCCCGGACGTGCTCGTGACGGCGCTGGCGCGGACCGAAGGGTGTTTCGCAAGAGCGGCTTCGACCTCCGCCGGCGCAACGCGGTGTCCGGCGATCTTCAGCTCGTCGTCGACCCGCCCCACGAAGACGAGCTCGCCGCGGGCGTTGCGTCGCGCACGGTCCTTGGTGCGGTACACCCGGCCGATCCCCTCGATCTCGCAGAACGCACTGGAACCGGCTCGCCCGAGGTAGCCGGACGCGAGCGTCGGGCCGGCGATGTAGATCTCTCCGACACCATCCTCGACGTCGCGAAGGAGGACATCGACGCCGGGGAGCGGCTGTCCGATGGGGACTTCGTCGTCGAGCGCGGTGAGCTCCGCGTAGGTCGCGACGACCGTCGCTTCGCTCGGGCCATACGTGTTGAGGAGACGCACGTGCGGCGCGCGCTCGACGAAGCGCCGGACGCGATCGAGGAGGGCCGCCTCGCCCCCGATGATCGTGAGGCGCACGGTAGTCGGCAGCGAGAACGACTCGGCGTGCGTGAGCTCGTGCCAGAACGCGGTCGGCAGGTCGAGGACCGTCAACTCGAGTTGCGCGCACCGCCGAATGAACTGCGGAATCGACTCGAGCATGTCATCGGGCCGGAGTACGAGTGTCGCGCCCGCGTCGAACGTCGCGAAGACTTCTTCGACGCTCGCGTCGAAGGCGAGCGAAGCGAACTGGAGGACGCGGTCGCCAGGTCGAAGCGCGTAGACGGAGCGCACGGCGTCGACGAACGATGCGAGCGCGTGCCCGCTCACCTCCACGCCCTTCGGCGTGCCGCTCGAACCCGAGGTGAACACGACGTACGCAGGCTCGTGTCGCGCGGTCGTCATGAAGGGGCCGCCACCTTCGTCCTCACCCCACCGCGCGAGCATCGCCTCGTCGACGACGACGGACGTGCACGACACCGTCGAAGCAGACGACGTGTGCAGGAACACCTTCGGGTCGGCGCGTTCGAGATAGTCCTGCCTTCGTGCTTCGGGCTGCGCCGGATCCAGCGCGAGGTAGGCAGCACCCAAGTAGCGAACACCGAGCAGTGCGACGATCGAACGAACGTCGCGCCCGAGCTCCATCGCGACGACCGCGCCCGGCCCCACCCCGTACGCGCGCAGCATGGCCGCGCACCCCCGCGCCGCGCGATCGAGCTCTGCGTAGGTCCACGCGCGACCTCCGTCGACGACCGCGATCGCGGCCGGGCGTTCTCGTGCGTGTCGATGAACGGCAGCGCACGCGGGTGCGCGGCCCCCGCTCGACCGTCTCCGTTGTCGTGGTCCGGTCGACTCGGCCACCTCCCGGATGAGGTGCTCGACGGCATCGGCGTCGAACAACGAAGGGTGGGCGTCGAGGGTAAGGTGCAAAAGCCCCGCGCGCGGCGCGAACGACAACGCGAGGTCCTCGACGGGCCCCGCCGCGATGCCGATCGACTCGACGCCGATCCCATCGAACCGCACCGGAAAATCGAACGGCATGATGTTGATGACGGGCCCGAAGAGGCGCGACCCTTGCGGCAACTCGGCACGCAGGTCTTCGTAGCGATAGCGCTGGTGTCGACGTTGTTCGGCGAGCGACGCACGCACGGCGCGCGCGACCTCGGCGGTGGTCCCAGCGTTGGGCTCGACCGGGAGCGGCGCGATGTTCATCGCGGTGCAGGGTGTCTTGGCCGCAGGGGTGCCGAGGCGAAGCATCACCGGCAGCCCCAGTACGAGCTCGGTGTGGTCTTCACCGAAGTGACGAGAGAGCCGCGCGAGGAGGAGCTCGGTCCACGCTACGCCGGCCGACTTCGCGTCGCGCTCGAGCGGTCCGAGCTCGACGGAAGTTCGACGGCGTAGCGCGTGGGCGGGTTCGGTGCGGTGGCCCAACGCGACCCCTCGGCGCCCTTGGAGTACGCGGTGCCAGTAGGCTCGGTCGCGTTCGATGTCGTCGGAGCCCGCGTACGCTGTGTCGTGAGCGACGACCGGGCCGATGGGTGTGAACGCCCCGGCGGAGAGGTGCTCGCCCCGCCGGAGCGCGGTGTAGCGCTGCGCGACACGACGAGCGATCAGGTTGAAGCCGTAGCCGTCGAGCAGAAGGTGGTGGGCGACGTGCAGCCAGGCGTACCGCCCGTCCGCGAGCGGGACGAGGGTGTGCCGAAAGAGCGGAGCCGATTCGAGCGCGAACGGTCGGCGCACCTCGGCTTCGCCGTACGCGATCAACGCGGCGACATCCGCGACCGGATCGGCGCGCTCCAAGTCGAGGGGCCGAGCAGCGTCGACGCGACGGGGCCGCCCGCCATCGACACCGACACAGAAGGCGAGCGCGTCGGCCTCGGCGACGGTCGCCGCGAGCGCCGCCTCGAACACGTCGGGCTCGAACGCGCCTTCGAATACGAGGCACTCGGCGGCGTTGTAGATCGACGGGTCCGCGGTGCGCTGGTGCCCGAGCCACAACCCGAGCTCCGCCGCCCGAAGATGTTCGCCGCCCGCCATCGTGGGGCGGAGGCCTATTCATTTTGAAATTGCGAGTCAATCGCAAAAAGATCTTGCGGTAGCTCCATCAGGAGATCTATGAACCCATCCCGATGGCATTAACGCGTGTCGATCGCACCAATGCACCTACGGAGCGCCCCCAGTGAGCGCGGTAGATGCCCCGGGGCCCAGCCGATTCCCGCGCTCGGAGGCCCTCCTCGCGCGGGCCCGCGAGCGCATCCCGGGCCTGACGTTCTCGATGATGAAGCGCCCGGAGGTCTTCGCGCCGGGGCGATTCCCCGCCTACCTCGCGAGCGGTCGCGGCGCGGAGGTCGAGGACGTCGATGGCCACCGCTACGTCGACTTCGTGTGCGGGCTCGGTGCGACGTCGCTGGGACATGGTCACCCGCAGGTGCTCGCCGCCGTGCAGGAGGTGATGGACCGCGGCTTTCTGCACTCGCTGCCCGTCGAGCTCGAGCTGCAGGCGGCGGATGCGCTCGTCGAGTTGATCCCCGGCGCTGAAATGGCGCGGTTCTTCAAGACGGGTGCGGACGCCACGTCCGCGGCGGTGCGCCTCGCACGCGCGACGACGAAGAAGGACCGGATCATCACGGTCGGCTACAACGGTTGGCACGACCACTTCATGTTCGACACGCCCGGCGTTCCGGCGGCGCTGACGCCGCTGACCCGGCGAATGCCCCTCTTCACCCCCGCCGACGAGGCGCCGATCCTCGAGGCGGTCGCAGCGGGCGCCGACGACACCGCGGTCGTGCTCCTCTCGCTCCCGTACAACCGTCGCGTCGAACGTCCGTTCCTCGTGGCGCTGCGCGAGGCCTGCACCCGCGCTGGGGTCCTGCTGGTGTTCGACGAGATCGTCACCGGCTTCCGCCTCGCCGTAGGCGGTGCGCAGCAACACTTCGACGTCGCGCCGGACTTCGCGTGTTTCTCGAAGGCGCTCGCCGCAGGACTACCGCTGTCGGCGGTCGCGGGCCCGCGGTCCGCGCTGGAGCCGATGGAGCAGCTTCAGGTCTCGACGACGTTCGGCGGGGAGACGTTGTCGCTCGCCGCGTGTGTCGCCGCCCTGCGGGTCTACCGCGACACCGCCTACGTCGACGACATCGCGCGCCTGGGGCGCCGGCTGGCGCAGGGCGTCGACGAGGCATCGCGACGCCTGGGTACACCGCTCGTCGTCGTCGGCTACGACTGCCTCCCCTTCTTCCTCTTCGACCGCGCGCCGGATCGTCACGCACCGCTCGCCCGAGAGTTCGTCGCGCTCATGGCGGAGCGCGGCTTCCTGCTGCGCCGCGACCTGAACTTCATCTGTGCCGCCCACACGGAGGCGCAGATCGATGCCGCGATCGAGGCCGCTGAACGTTCGCTCGAGACGATGGTCGAGGCTGGGTGCTTCGCCGGGGCCGAGCCGCGATGAGTCAGGACCGCGCGTCGTTCCGTCTCGTCCGGCACCCGTTGATCGTACGGCGCCTGACGGTCGTCCGAACCCAGCGCCTCCACTCGCGGTTCGCACGTGTGACGCTCGGGGGGCCCGCCCTCGACGGGTTCGTCACGCTCGCGCCGGAAGACCACGTCAAACTGTTCTTCCCAGTGCCCGGCGAGCGCGAACCCGTGCTCCCTCGGGTGGGCGCGAGCGGCTTCCTCGAACCACCGCCGTCAGGGACGCCGATATCCCGCGACTACACCCCGCGAAGGTTCGACGACGGCGAGCTCGACATCGACTTCTTCCTCCACGGCGAAGGCGTCGCGTCACGGTGGGCGGCGTCGGCGAAGGTCGGAGCCCCGCTCGGGCTCGCCGGTCCGCGCGGGTCCTTTGTGCTGCAACGCGACTTCGACTGGCACCTGTTCATCGGAGACGAGACCGCGCTCCCCGAGATGGCGCGACGCATCGAGTCTCTCGGCGACGCAAAGGTGTTGGCGATCTTCTACGTCGCCGAGCCTCGCATCTATCCAGTCCCCGACCGCGACGATCTCGACCTCGAGTGGGTCACGTGTGCCGAGGAGCTCCGCACCCGCGTCCGCTCGGTCGCTCTCCCCGCCGGTGACGGCTTCATCTGGATCGCGGGCGAAGCCCACGACGTCCGCTCGACGTACCGCCACTTCGTCGCCGACCGCGGCATCCCCCCATCGCGTGTGCATGCATCGGGTCACTGGAAACGCGGCGTCGTCGACCACGACCACCACGAGCCAATCTCGGCGGAGGTCGCGTGAGCGTCGCGGGCTTCGTCGCCTGGCCAGCAGAGGTCGCTGTTCGCTACCGCTCAGAAGGTTGGTGGAGCGGGCGACCTCTCGATCACCTGTTGCGCTCGGCCGCAGAGCAGCTCGCGGACCACGTCGCGGTCGTCTGCGGCGAACGGCGTGTCACTTACCGAGAGCTGGACGATCGCGTGGATCGGAAGGCGTCCGGTTTCGAGCGCTTGGGGATCACGGCGCGCGACCGCGTCGTGGTTCAGCTCCCCAACGTCCTCGAGCTCATCGAGACGATCTTCGCGCTGTTTCGCCTGGGCGCGATACCGGTGATGGCGCTACCGGGGCACCGACGCTCCGAGATCACGTACTTCTGCCGGCACACCGACGCCAAGGCGTATGTCGTCGCGGACGAGGTGCTCGGCTTCGACTATCGAGCGCTCGCACGCGAAGTCGAAGCCGCGCTGGGACGTCGCCTCGTGACGATCGTCGTCGGCGAACCGCAAGAACATGATGCGTACGAGAACCTCGACGAGGCACCTCGTGACCGACGCCCCGTCGATGCGTCCGAGGTCGCGCTCCTGCAGCTCTCCGGCGGGAGCACGGGCACGCCGAAGCTGATTCCACGCACCCACGACGACTACCGCTACAGCGTCGAGCAGAGCGTACGGGTGTGTGGCTTCGACGCGTCGGTTCGGTACCTCGTCGCCCTCCCCGCAGCCCACAACTTCCCCATGAGCTCCCCGGGCATCCTCGGGTGCATCCACGCGGGCGCGCGCATCGTGCTGAGCCCGCAACCTCAACCCGACGTCGTGTTCCCGTTGATCCAACGCGAATCGATCAACGTCGCCGCCGCGGTCCCTCCGCTGGCTCGCCTCTGGCTCCTCGCCGCCCGGACACGGCGCGTTCGTTTCCCCTCGCTGCGACTCCTCCAGATCGGCGGCGCGCGGCTCGACGCCGACGCTGCGGCGGCGATCCGGTCCGGTTTCGAGTGCGAGGTGCAACAGGTCTTCGGGATGGCGGAGGGGTTGGTCTGCTACACCCGACTCGACGATCCACTCGAACGAATCCTCGGAACCCAAGGTCGTCCGATGGCGCCCGGCGACGAGGTGCGGATCGTCGACGACGAAGATCACGACGTCGCCGAAGGGGACGTCGGTCATCTCCTCACGCGTGGGCCTTACACTATTCGTGGCTACTACGACGCCACCGAGCACAACGCGACCGCCTTCACGGCCGACGGCTTCTACCGCACCGGCGATCTCGTACGCCGCACCGCCGACGGTGACCTCGTCGTCGAGGGGCGCGCGAAGGAACAGATCAACCGCGGCGGCGAGAAGATCGCCCCCCTCGAGCTCGAGCATCACCTCCTCGCCCACGAGGGCATCGTCGACGCCGCCGTCGTCGGCGTGCAAGACAACTTGCTCGGCGAACGCATCTGCGCCGCGGTCGTCGCTCATCCGAAACACGCGCTCACGCGCAAGGATGTCCTCCGGCACCTCGAGGATCGAGGTATCGCCACGTTCAAACTCCCCGACCGCGTCGAGCTGTTGCCGACGCTCCCCAAGACCAAGGTCGGGAAGATCGACAAGAAGCAGCTCGCCGAGTCCCTCCACCGAGGTGCGCGATGACGATGACGTTCGAGACGCTGACCAACGAGGTCGCGGCCCTCCTCGAGATCGACGCGGACGGCGTCGGTCCCGATACGTGGCTGCTCGATTGGGGGTTGGACTCTCTGCGACTCATGACGCTCGTCGAACAGCTCCGCGCACACGGGAGCGACGTGACGTTCATGGATCTCGCGGAGGCGCCGACGCTGGAAGGCTTCGCGCGCGCGCTCGGGATCGGGCGCGAAGCACCGACGTTCTCGTTGGTCGGCCCGGAACACACCGTCCTCGCACAGAGCGACGGCCAACGATTCGACGACGTGCTCGCGGACCACCTCGTCTGGCGGCCGAAGCTCGAACGCCACCTCGCGGCCACCGGGGGCATCGCCGTGGGTGCGCTACCGTTCGCGCAGGACGCGCGTGTCGATCTGCGGTGCCCGACGTCGTTCACCGTCGAAGACAGCGCGAGTGCCCAGACCGTTCCTCGATGCGCCCCCGAGCGGCTCGTCGACGACGATCCCGTCTTCGCCGCCTCGGTGGAGCGTGCGCTCGAGGCCATCGCGACGGGTGCACTCGACAAGGTCGTCCTCGCGCTCGCGCGGGACGAAGAGCTCGGACCGCTGCGAGCGCAAGACATCCTGGAGGCGCTCCGCACCGAGAACGGGGATGCCTACGTCTTTCACGCCGCGCTCGGAGGGACCCGACATCTTCTGGGGGCGAGCCCGGAGCTCCTCGTCGCGCGTAGAGGGCGTCGCTTCGTGAGCCGCCCGCTCGCGGGCACCGCGCCGAGGTCACGGGATGATATCGAGGATCGAGATCGCGCCGCGCGGCTCGAGCGCTCTGCCAAGGATCTACGCGAGCATCGGTACGTCGTCGATGCGATCGCGGCGGCGCTCCGTCCGTTGGCGCGCGACGTTTCGATCGAACCACCTCGGGTCGTCGCGACACCGACCGTCTGGCACCTCGAGAGCCGAATCGAGGGCGAGCTCGCATCCCCCGAGGTGTCGGCGCTCCAGCTCGCGCTCGCGCTCCACCCGACGCCGGCCGTGTGCGGCGTCCCGGCGGATGCCGCGCGCAGGTGGATCGAAGATTCGGAGCGCTTCGACCGCGGCTTCTTTACCGGGACCCTCGGCTGGGTCGACGCGAGCGGAGACGGCGAGTGGGTCGTCGCGATCCGATGTGCGGCGCTCCAGGACGGCGTCGCCCGGCTCTACGCAGGCGCGGGGATCGTCGCTGGCTCCATCGCGCGCGACGAGGTCCGCGAAGTGCACGCCAAGCTCACCACGGTCCGCAGCGCGCTCCGGCGCGCGCGCTCCCACGACTCCACCCAAGACGAGGTCTGATCCGATGCCCATCCCGACGATCCCATCCTACGCACTCCCGCCCGAAGACACGTGGCCTGCGTCGCGCGCTCAGTGGACGCTGGATCGTTCGCGCTCTGCGCTCCTGATCCACGACATGCAGTCGTACTTCCTCGCGCCGTACGACCGGGCGGCGCCTCCACTCGCGCCGGTGTTGCGGTCGATCGGAGCGCTTCGCGACGCCTGTGAACGTGCCGGGGTCCCCGTCCTCTTTTCGGTGCAGCCCGGTGAGCAGAGTCGCAGCGAACGCGGTCTGCTGTGGGACCTTTGGGGGACGGGGATCGTCGAGTTCCCGGACACCGCTCAGGTCGGTCTCGCCGCCGGACCTCGCTCGAACGAACACGTCGTCGAGAAGCGCCGCTACAGCGCGTTCTTCGAGACACGTATGGAGAACCTCCTCGACGAGCTCGGGCGCGACCAACTCATCATCACCGGCGTCTACGGACACATCGGCTGCCTCGCGACCGCCGTCGATGGGTTCATGCGCGACGTACAACCGTTCCTCGTTGGCGACGCCATCGCCGACTTCTCACGCGCGGACCACGAGACCGCGCTCCGGCAGGTGTCGCGGACCTGCGGCCGCGTGATCGCGGCACGCGACGTCCTGGAGATCCTCGGAGGCGAGGACGAGTCGGCACAGCGGGTCGCAGCGGTCTGAGGCGAACATGGAGGCGCGACAGACCACGGTCGTTACCGGCGCCGCGTCCGGGATCGGCGCCGCCGTCGCTGCGGCGTTGATCCGCGACGGCGGTCGGGTCGTCGCCATCGATATCGACGCGGACCGTCTCACACGCGGCGCACAGATCCACGGAGACCGGTTCATCCCGCGCGCGCTCGACGTCACGGACGTGGCGGCGATCGAGACCGTCATCGCCGAGGTCGAAGCCACGTCCGAGATCGATGGCCTCGTGAACGCAGCCGGAGTTCTGCTCGTCGGCAGCGCGCTCACCGAGCTCGACATGCCCGCGTTCGAGCGCGCCATGGCGGTCAACGCGGCCGCCCCCTGGCTCGTCTCACGCGCGGTCGCCAAAGCGATGATCGAGCGCCGACGCGGCGCGATCGTGACGGTGTCCTCCAATGCCTCGGCGGTCCCCCGCGTGGACCTCGGCGTCTACGCCGCAACCAAGGCGGCGGCCACCGCATTGACGCGCTCCCTCGGACTCGAGCTCGCGCCGTTCGGCATCCGCTGCAACGTCGTTTCGCCGGGCTCGACGAACACACCGATGCTCACGCGCCTGCTCGATGGGCGCGCCACCGACAGCTCGATCGCCGGCGATCCGTCGAGGTTTCGCCTCGGCATCCCGCTCGGCCGCGTCGCCGACGCTTCGGACGTCGCCGACGGCATCGTGTTCCTGCTGTCGGATCGCGCTCGGCACATCACCCTTCACGACCTCCGCATCGACGGCGGCGCAACGCTCTAGGTGGCCGTCTTGCTGAACACCGCATCAAGCCGAATCACGGAACACTGGACGCCCGACTCCTGGCGGAGCCTCCCCGCGTCGCAGCTCCCTCGGTACGCCGACCCCGACGAGCTCGCACGCGCGGAGCACGCTCTCCTCCGGAGGCCACCGCTCGTCCCGTACGACGAGGTCTTCGCGCTCGAGACCCGCCTCGCCGCCGCGGCGCGAGGCGATGCCTTCCTCCTCCAGGGCGGGGACTGCGCGGAGCGCATCACGCCCGAGCCGGCCGTCGGTCCGACCTGCAACGTCCTGGACCGCATGGCGGACATCCTCGTCGCGGCGACCTCGCAGCCCGTGGTCGTCGTCGCGCGAATGGCCGGGCAGCTCGCCAAGCCGCGGAGCGATGTCGTCGAACACCGCGACGGCCTCGACCTCCCGGTCTACCGCGGCGACGCGATCAACGACCTCGCGTTCACGCCGGCCGGACGACTCGCCGATCCCCGGCGAATGCTCCTCGCGCACGAACACTCCGCCCGAGTCCTCGCCGCGTTACGACGACGAGCGCGGCGCCCCTTCGTCTGCCACGAGGCCCTGCTACTCCCCTATGAAGAAGCGTCCTGTCGGCCGACGCCCGCGGGGGGCTGGTACCTCTCGTCGGCGCACTTCCTCTGGCTCGGCGACCGAACACGACAGCGAGGTGGCGCTCACATCGAGCTGCTCCGGGGGATCCTCAACCCCATCGGGATCAAACTCGGTCCGACGACGGAGCCCGACGAGCTCGTGCGCCTCGCACACGCGCTCGACCCGACGAACCGCCCGGGGCGCCTGACGTTCATCGTGCGCATGGGTGCCTCGGGAATTCAGACGCACCTCCCCTCGCTCGTCCGTCGCATTCGACGCGAGGGGCTCCAGGTCGGTTGGGTCAGCGACCCGATGCACGGAAACACCGTGCGTACCGACACCGGGCTCAAGACACGCCACGTCGCTACGCTGAGGTCCGAGGTCCGCCTCTTCCTGCAGATCCTCGCGGCCGAGGGCGTCCCTGCCGCAGGCATCCACCTCGAGATGACCGGCGACCGCGTCACCGAGTGTGTCGACGCTTCGCTCCACGAGCATCGTCTCCACGAGCGCTACACGACGGCGTGTGATCCGCGACTGAACGACCACCAAGCGATCGCGTTCGCCGCGTGGCTCGCGACCCAACTCTCCCGGGGAAGCTACTCCCAGAAGGAAACCCAACCATGAACCCCAGACTCTTGTGCCTCTCACTCCTCTTGCCGCTCGTCGCGTGCTCAGGTTCGGACGACGACGGCGACGACGTCACGATGAGCCGCGACGGCGGGCAACCACCGGCCACCGGCCCGCTGTTCGCCGTCACCAGCGAGATCAACACCGGTAGCGCATACCAGAGCTACCTCGTCGTCACCGACGACATCACCCGCGAGCAGCACCTCGACATCAGCGATGGAATCGAGCTCCCCGGACGCGCCCGCGGGGTCGGGCCGGAGGGAGGTCGAGTGGTCTTCACTTCCGGCGACGAGGCGCCAACGCTGACCCGGCACGACGTGATGGATGACGGCACCCTGGTCGAGGGCGGAACCTTCACGTTCGCCCCCGCCGGCGTCCAGTCGATCAGCGAGTACCAGTCACAGTTCTACTTCGTGAACGAGACCAAGGCGTACTACTTCGACGGCGCGACCCGGAGCATCGTCGTCTGGGACCCTCAGGCGCTCGCGATCTCGAGCTCGATCGATCTCTCCGCGCTCGCCCGAACGGACGCATTGCTCTTCTTCTCCCAGTCCCCCGCGATCGAGATGGGCACGAAACTCTACTACCCCGCCGGCTGGCTCACGGCCGACCGCGCGGACGTGTTGAACGAGTCGGCGATGGTCGTCGTCGACACCGCCAACGACAGCGCAATCGTGGTCGTCGACGACCGGTGTGGTTGGGCCCGCGACGGCGTGATCGGCGATGACGGGATGATCTACCTCGCGACCGAGTCCTACGCCGGCGCCGTCCACCACCTCGACAGCACCAAGGCTTTCTCGCCGTGCCTCATTCGGTTCGACCCGAGCTCGGACAGCTACGACCGCAGCTACCTCGTCGAGCTCGACGATGTGATCGACCCCGGGACCGATGGTGACATCGCGGGCATGCTCGTCGCCGGTGAGAACGGCGACGCGTACATCCGCGTCCTCGATCCTTCACTGGTCACGCCACCGCCCGTGCCCATCCTCGTCGCCGTTCGCAGCTGGTGGAGCTGGTGGTCCCTCTCCCTCGGCGACACCCCCACCGCGGCGCCCGTGAGCGGCTACGAACCGGGCACCGGTCGGATGGTAATCCTCGACGTCGGAGATCTTCGCGTCATCCCCGAGGCCGGCGGGGAGCCCGTCGTCACCCACCTCCGCGACGTGAGCGGCGGCGTGCTCGGCTCGGCCGGTACCTCGATCGAAGGCCAAGTCTTCTCGGTGACGAAGTTGCGATGAGACTCCGCGCCTCGGCGGTCGTCGTCGTCGCGGTCTGGGCTTGCGACGGCATCGCCCCGCCCTCTGCCCGCGACGGCGGCGCCGTGCGCCGCGACGCCGGCGCGAGTCGCGACGCGGGCACGGTGCGCGACGGCGGAGTCTACGACGGTGGCGTCGACTGCATCGACCGACTCACGGTCCTCACCGAACCTCCGGACCGCTTGAGCGAGCTCGGTCTCTACGAAGACTTCGCGAGGCGGACGATCGCCGCCGACGTCGAGGCATTTTCTCCGCGCTTCGAGCTGTGGTCGGACGGTGCCGACAAACGTCGGTGGCTCTACCTCCCTCGCTGCAACGGTCCGATCGACTCGATCGACATGGACGACTGGCGCTTCCCCGTCGGCACGCGCGCGTTCAAGGAGTTCTCCGTGAACGGCCAACCGATCGAGACCCGGATGGTGCATCGAACCGGCCCCGGCATCGACGACTTCATGTTCGTGCACTACCTGTGGGCCGAGGACGGCTCGGACGCGTTCCTCGTCACGGAAGAAACCGATCCTGCGCTCCTCGAGGACGCGCACGGCTACGACTACGACGTGCCGAGCGCGGGCGTTTGCATCCGGTGCCACGGCGAGCGCGGCGGCGACCCCGGCGGGTTGAGCTCGAGGTTCCTCGGCGTCTCCGCGGTCCAGCTCGGGCACGACGGTCCCGGCGTCACGCTTCGGACGCTCAGCGAACGCGGCGCGCTCGCGCGGCCGCGCCCCGAAGGTGTCCAGCTCCCGGGGGACGAAGTGACGAGCGCGGCGCTGGGGTACCTGCACGCGAACTGCGCACACTGCCACAACGAAGACCCCGACGCGGTACCGTTCCCGAACCACCCCTTCTCGCTCCAGCTCGGCGCCAACGACAGCTCCATCTGGGACACCGGCGCCTACCGCACCGCGGTCGACGTGGAGATCCGCGGCTTCTTCGGCGGGTGCGGCTACCGAGTCGCCCTCGGCGACCCCGAGGACAGCTGCGTCTTCACGCGAATCCGCGTCCGCGGCGAAGGTGAGTCACCGATGCCCCCGATCCTCAGCGACCGCGTGCACCAAGCCGGGCTCGAACGCGTCCGCGCGTGGCTGACGCGGTGACTCACTCCTTGACCCATCCGATCTCCGCCGCCGTCACCGCACCGACGGTGCACTCTTGGAGGTTCTGCGCGAGCCGCGGGCCACGCGGGGTCGGCACCGAGATCGCCATCAGCTCCGCGCGGACCTGCACACGCGCGGACGGGTCCGCGTAGCCCTCGGGAAAGATCGGGGCGCCGCGCTCGTCGTACTTGTCCGTCGCGCCGGCGGTGTGGAGGAGCTCGTGGGTGAGCACGACGGCGTTGTGCGGTTCGAGGTCGGCGCCCGCGAACGCATGGACGATGCCGACGTGGCCACGCTCGAGGCCGATCGAGTGCGGCACCGACTTGCCGTCGCTCGGCGCGTGGTACAGCACGAACAATCGGATGTCCGCGTCCGTGTCGAGCCCCATCGCGTACCACCGCAGCCGCAGCGAAAAGACGATCGCGTCGATGATGCTCGGTTCGTCGGGCGGAAGCGGCGGTCGCTCCGACACCGTGCGGTCGACCTCGACGGTGACGATCGGCGACGTCGTCACCCCGTAACGCTCCGCCTCCGCCTGCAGGAACGCGACGACGGGAGCGTAGGTCGTCTCCGGCACCGACTTCGCGTACGCGATCGTCTCCGCGTCCTGATCGTACGCGAGCGGCACGATGACGACCCTGACCGGGCGCTGCCAGCTTCGGATCGCCTGGCGCTGCGCGTAGGTGCTCAGGGCGACCAACGCGAAGATCACGAAGAGCACCGTAATCCGCACCGTGCGAAACGTGCCGCTGCGTCGGAGCTTCTTCGTACACGCGGGACAGACCCCCGCTTCGGTGAGCTCGACGCACGCCGCGCAGGTCCGCTCCTTACACCGCGAACACGTCCGGTCCTTCGCGAGGTGGGTGTGCTTCGTACAGAGGTCGTACTTCACACGAGCCTCCTCCGTGTGAACCGACGCCGCCTGCTCGAACCGTGTCCGCCGTTCGGACGTCAACGCAGCTTGCGCCTCGAACGGCAGCTTCATCCGCTGGAGCTCTTCGTCACTGAGCCCGAGCGTGTGTTTGATCGCGACCCGCCCCCGATCGGAGAGCGACTCGATGCGCAACCTGACTTGCGCGCTCACTTCGCGAGGGCCCGACGAATCGCGCGGGTTCGGCTCCGCATCCGCTTCGCCTCTTCCGGCTCCGCGTGGTCGTGACCGAGGAGGTGGAGCGTCCCGTGCACGGCGAGGAGCTCGAGCTCGGAGTCGAGGGTCACGCGTCGGGAGCCCGCCTGCTTCTTGGCGCGCTCGACGCTGATGATCACGTCGCCGAGCGACGCGTCCAGCGACCCGTACTCGCCTTCGTCGAGGCTGAAGGCGAGCACGTCCGTCGGTTTGTCCACCCCGCGGAAGTTTCGGTTGAGCTCGTGGATCTCGGCGTCGTCGGTGAGGAGCACCGAAACGTCCCGCCCCACCGCGTCCTCGGCTTCGAGCGTCGCGAGCACGGCGCGCTTCACCGCCTTGGCGTCGCCGCCGCGTGCGCCAGCGCGTCGGCGTCTCAGGAAGTCGACCGGCATCAGTTCGGCTCGCCGCCCGGGGCACGCACCATCGTCGCGCCGGACACGACCGGCAGCGACGACAACGTCGGCGGACGACCACGCCGGAGCAGGCGGTCCTCGAGCACGTTCGTAAACGCCGTGCTCACCGCGCTGATGTCACGCAGCGTGAGCTCACACTGCTCGAGCTGCCGGTCCTCGAGGACCTCACCGAGGGCCTGCCGCACCCGCTGCTCGATCGTCTCCCGCACCAACCCGATCTCCTGCGCGAGGTCCCGCGTCGCGACCTCGACGGTGTCGGCGAGCATCACGATCGCCGACTCGCGCGACAGCGGCCGCGGCCCCGCGTACGCGAAGTCCGCGCGGTCCACGTTCCCGTACTGCTCGGCGGCGCGCTGGTGCGCGTTGCGCACCACGCCGGTGCCGTGGTGCTGCGCGATGATCTCCAAGACCGGCGCACCCAGGCGGTGCTTCGCACCGAGCTCGAGGCCGTCCGCGACGTGCATCTTCAGCTCTCGCGCCTCATCGAGCGGCGGCAAAGATCCGAAGGCCTGACGCTCGTTCTCCTCGAACGCCTCCGGGTTCTTGATCTTGCCGACGTCGTGATAGTAGCCGCCGACCAATGCGAGCTGAGCGTTGGCGCCGATCGCGTTCGCCGCCTCCTGCGCCAGCGTGCCGACCATGATCGAGTGGTGGTACGTCCCCGGCGCCTCCACGAGCAGGTCCCTCAGGAGCGGGTGGTTGAGGTTCGACAAGTCCGCGAGCCGGAACGACGTCGTGTAGCCGAACATCACCTCCACCACCGGCAGGCAGATGAACGCCAGGACGAGGCACGACGCCGCCGAGAGACCGGCGAGCATCAGCTGCGACAGCAACGCCTCCATCGACCACGACGACTCGATCAGCAGCAGCGCTGCGAGCAAGCTGGCTTGCGTGAGTCCCGCCCGCGTCGATGCGCGGAGGATCGCCACGCGCCATGTCGTGTGGTCGGGCACCGACGCGGCCGCGAGTGAGCCGGCGATCGTGTACGCGGCGTAACCGAGGCTGGTGTCCATCATCCAGCCGGCGATCACCCCCATCACCGCGGTGAACGCGAGGGCCGCCTCCCAGCCCACGATCAGCCGCACCGCGAGCGCGCCGAGCGCGACGGGGACGACGAAACGGAAGTCGGTCGGCTTAGCCACCGGGAGCGCCTCGGCGAGCGGGAGCGCGAGTTTGTAGCCCGCCCAGAACACCAACATCATCACGATGAAGGCGGTGGCCATGAACGTGAGGTCACGGTGCGACGGCTTCGCGGGCAGGAAGCTGCGCGACGCGTAGCGGTACGCGAAGCCCACGAGCAGAACGACGAGCAACGCGCTCCCGATCGCGGCCTGCAGACGCGACTGCGCACGCAGCTCCTTCTCGATGCCCTGCAGGATCTGGAGGTCCTGCTTCGACACGCGCTCGCCCTCGCGGAGCACGGTCTCGCCGGGGGCGATCGAGATGGAGACCGTCTTCACCGATCGCTCGGCGTCGAGCTTCTGGCGGTTGGTCTCCGCCTGGTTCGGCACGAGGTTCGGGCGCAGGAGCTTCTTCGCGAGCTGCGCGACGCCCCGCCGGTACTTGGGCTCGAGGCGGGACAGCTCCTTGGAGACGAGGGCGTCGATCTCCGAACGCGCCTGGTCGAGGCCGAGCGTCGAGCCGAGGTTGAAGAACGACTCGGTCCGCGCGATCTCCCCGTCCTCGTTCACCATGCGGAGCGTGAAACCGCGCGCAGGGTTCTGCAGATCGAGGAAGCGTTTGTCCTCGACGATCCGCTGCTCGTAGATCGTCTGGACGACCATGATGGTCGCGTCGCGCAGCTCCTCCTGGTTTCCGGCGGCGAGGAGGGGCGTCAGGGCTTCTTCGTCGACGGCGACGCCGAGTCCGAGCATGAACAGACGCGCCCGCTCCTCGATGGTCTCCTCGGGGTCGTCCTTGTGGCGGCGCCCCTCGTCGAACGCGTCCTCGAGGCGACGCTTGGCGTCCTCCCCGAGCCAGACGCGCTGGTCGTAGACCGGGCGGATCTTACGAACGACCGCGCGGCGTTGCTGTTCGGTCGCGTCCAGGTTCGGGACGACGAACGCCTGGGGACTCTTGATCGTCCGCGGGGACAGATCCCCCACCTCGAGCTGCGGGAGCCCGAGGAGGCCGTCGTCGGAGATCGGCAGGAGCAGGAGCGCGCCCGCTGCGGCGATGACACACAGCAGCGCGATGATGTTGAGATCCCGGAGGAAGCGGCCCGGGCGCTGCCACCGCAATCCGCCCTGCGAGGGACGCTCCGACACGCTGTGAAATTTGCCCGAACGGGGGGGCCGGCCGCAAGTTCGAGCCACATTCGGGTGGATTGGCACACTGAACGGCGCTAGATCGGGCGCGTGAAGGCGTGGACCACACGAGATTCGGCCGAGCTCTACAACATCCAGGGGTGGGGCAACGGCTACTTCGAGGTGAGTGACGAGGGGACCGTCCAACTCACCAAGGAGGCCACGGGCGGCGGGCCGCTCGACATGAAACGCGTGGTCGACGACCTCGTCCGGCGCGGGCTCTCACTCCCGTTGCTGCTCCGGTTCTCGGACGTCCTCGCGCGGCGCGTCGGCGAGATTCACGACGCGTTCGCTTCGAAGATCAAGGAGTACGGCTACACCGGCCGCTACCAGCTGGTCATGCCGATCAAGGTGAACCAGCAGCGGCACGTCGTCGAAGAGCTGATCGGCTTCGGCGAGCAGCACGGCGTCGGGCTGGAGGCCGGTAGCAAGCCGGAGCTGCTCGTCGCGATCGCGATGATGCAGCGCCGGGAGGGCATCATCGTCTGCAACGGCTACAAGGACGTCGCGTACATCGAGACCGCGCTCCTCGCGCAGCGCCTCGGCATTCGCACGATGATCATCGTCGACCGCTTCCAGGAGCTCGCGATGATCATCGACGCGTCGCAGCGCCTCGGTCTTTCGCCGAACATCGGCGTGCGCTGCAAGCTCTCCAGCAAGGGCAGCGGCAAGTGGGCGGAGTCGGGCGGCGACCGCTCGAAGTTCGGGCTCACCGCGGGGGAGCTCGTGCGCGCCGTGGAGATCCTGAGCGAAGCGGGGATGCTCGACCGCCTCGTGTGCATGCACTTCCACATCGGCTCGCAGATCACGGCGATCCGCGCGGTGAAGGACGCGCTCGCGGAGGCGACGCGCATCTTCGTGGACCTCTACCAGATGGGGGCGCCGCTCGCGTACGTGGACGTCGGCGGTGGCCTCGCGGTCGACTACGACGGCTCGCGCACGAACTTCCACGCGTCGAAGAACTACTCGCTGGAGGAGTACGCGGCGGACATCGTGCACGCGATCAGCAGCACGCTCGACGACTACGACATCCCGCACCCCACGATCATCTCGGAGTCGGGCCGCGCGTTGACCGCGCACCACACGGTGCTCGTGTTCGACGTCCTGGGCCACACCACCGAGTCCGTCGAGCCGCCGCCGGTCGCCGGCGCGGACGAGCACTACCTGCTCGAAGAGCTGCGGGAGGTCGCGGCGAACATCAACCGCAAGAACTACCAGGAGGCGTACCACGACGCCGTGCAGCTCAAGGAGGACGCGCTGTCGATGTATCGGCACGGCATCCTCGATCTTCGCGACCGCGCGACGGTCGAAGCGCTGTTCTGGCAGGCGGCGCGAAAGATCCGCCGCATCGTGCGCGACATGGACTACGTGCCGGAGGACCTCGACAGCCTCGAGCGCCAGCTCGCGGACACGTACTTCTGCAACTTCTCGCTGTTCCAGTCGGTGCCCGACTCGTGGGCGGTGAAGGCGCTGTTCCCGGTGATGCCGATCCATCGCCTCCGCGAGGAGCCCACCCGGCGCGCGATCCTCGCGGACCTGACGTGTGACTCCGACGGCAAGGTCGACCAGTTCATCGGGCTGCACGACGTCAAGACGGCGCTCGAGCTGCACGACTACTCGTCGGCGGAGCCCTACCTGCTCGGCATCTTCCTGGTCGGCGCGTACCAGGAGGTGCTCGGCGATCTGCACAACCTCTTCGGAGACGTGAACGCCGTGCACATCCGCTACGACGAGGAGCGCGGGTACGCGGTCAAACACGTCATCGAGGGCGACACGGTGAAGGACGTGCTCTCGTACGTGTCCTACGACCAGCGCCACATCATGGCGAAGCTGCGCGAGTCCATCGAGGCGGCGCTGTCCGCGGGGACGATGACGTTCGAGGAGAGCGCCGCGCTGGTGAAGCACTTCGAGGCCGGGATGGCTTCGTACACGTACCTCGTGAACCCGATGCTCGACGCCTCGGTGCTCAGCTCGATCGTCCCGAGCAAGAACGCGGAGGCGACGACGCCTTCCCTTGACAAAACTTCCCCGTGACCCGACCCCGGGGGGCAGCAGCCCCGAAATGGAGTGGATGATCGAAACCCTGCGGGTCCTCCGCGAGATCCGCGATTGGTCGGACCGGCGCGCCGCAAACGGTGAGCGATCCGCAGCGACCCGCGACGCCATCCACCGCGCCGTCGCCGTCGCCGAAGCCGAGGCCAACGACGCGATCGTCGTCGAGCGCATGGGCCCCGCGCGCGAGAAGAGGGAGAGGCCGAAGCGCCCGCAGGGCGGCAAACCGCGGATCCCCTCGCGGATGATCGACCGCAACGCGGCGACCGTCGTGCGGCGGCTGCAGCGCGCCGGGTTCAAGGGTTACTTGGTCGGCGGCTGCGTCCGCGACCTGCTGCTCGGGTTGGAGCCGAAGGACTTCGACATCGCCACCGACGCACGGCCCGAGGACGTCAAACGCATCTTCAAGCGCAACAGCCGGATCATCGGGCGGCGCTTCCGCCTCGTGCACGTGCACTTCGGTCGCAACCAGATCCTCGAGGTCTCGACGTTCCGCGCCAACATCACCGACGAGGACGCCGGTGAGGACCAGGACCTCCTGATTCGGCGCGACAACGTGTTCGGGTCGGAGGAGGAGGACGCGCAGCGGCGCGACTTCACGATCAACGGGCTCTTCTACGACGTCACGACCGGACAGATCATCGACCACGTCGACGGGCTCGCGGACATCGAGCGTCGCTACCTGCGGATGATCGGCGACCCGGAGATTCGCCTGCGCGAAGATCCGGTCCGCATCCTCCGCGCGATTCGGTTCAAGGCGAAGACGAACCTGGTCATCGACGACGGCCTGTTCGCGGCGATGATCGCGCACAAGGAAGACCTCCGTCGCTGCGCGCCCGCGCGCATCCTGGAGGAGAGCCTGCGTTTGCTCCGGATCGGGTTCGCGCAGGAGACGGTGCGGCTCCTCGCCGAGACGGGGGTGCTCGAGATCCTGTTCCCGATGGTGCAGACGTTCATCGAGGACCCGGAGCCCATCACCGTGATCGGCCCGGACGGCGAGCGCACCTACGACCGCCTGCCCTACATCCTGCGGCACCTCGAAGCGCTCGACGACATCATCGCGCGCGACGAAGACGTCGACGACGCCGTGGCGCTCGCCGCGCTCTTCTGCGCGCCGTTGATGGAGCGCCTCGACGACCCGGAGGTGAACCCGGGCGAGCGGAGCCGCATGCTCTCCGACCTCATCCGCGAGGCGGGCGCGCCCATCACGCTGACGAAGCGCCTGCACGAGTCCATTCGCCAGATGTTCCTGGCGCAGCGGAGGCTCACGCGTAAGGGGGGCCGTCGGAAGCGCTCACGCGGGCGCGTGACGGACGGCAGCCTGCAGTTCTTGGAGATCTATCTGCGCGCGAACGAGCGGTCGCTCGAACCCCTCGATCGCGCACAGCGGTAGCGCGGCTACCCGTCCTTCTTCATCTCGTTGAGACGCTTGCGCAGCTTCTTGCGCTGCTGCTTCAGGCGGATCTTCCGCTTCATCTGTTCACGCTTCTTCTTCGACTTCGAACGCATCGGTTAGTTCTCCAATAGGCTTGCTCCGCGGCGGCGGGCGCGGATGCGCGAGAGGATCGCGTCCAGTCGCTTCATCCGAATCGGCGCCGGCGGGAGCGGTTTTTCATCACTCGAAGCGACCGCACGGAAACGCGCGGCCTCCTCGTCGAGCTGGCGTTGGGCGTCGTCCCCCACCAGGTCGTCGACCTGGCGCGGCGCCCCGAAGATGGGTGCGGCGGCCTGCTGCGCAGCGAGGCGCTCGGCCTCCAGGCGTTGCGCGTGCGCGCGGTCCTCGGCCTCGCGGCGCGCGGCTTCGGCGGCTTGCTCGGCCTGGCGTTGTGCGGCTTCCCGGCGCTCCGCCTCACGACGCTCCGCATCGCGACGCGCGGCCTCCTGGCGCTCCGCCTCACGACGCGCGTTCTCGAGGCGCTCCGCTTCGCGACGCTCGGCCTCCCGCCGCTCCGCCTCCGCGCGACGCTGGCGCTCGGCTTCGAGGCGCTGGACTTCGCGGCGCTCGGCTTCCAACCGCTGCGCCTCGGCGCGGCGTGCGGCCTCCTGGCGCTCGGCTTCGGCGCGGCGCTCGGCCTCGGCGCGCTGGAGCGCGGCGGCGCGCTCGGCTTCGGCGCGACGCTCGGCCTCGGCGCGCTGCTGTTCCGCGGCGCGCGGGTCGGCCGCCGGGGCCTGAACCGGAGTCTGCGCCCCGGTCTGGACCTGCTCGCGCAGCCGACGCGCGACCTGGAGCGCGAGCTCTCGAAGGCGCGCGTTGTTCGGGTCGCGGGCGAGCGCAGCGCGAAGGAGCTGAAGACCTTCCGCGAGGCGCCCGGCTTGGATGTACGCGTGCGCGTAGCGGAGCGGTTCGGCTTGGATGCGCGCCTGCGCGTCTTCGCGCTGCCGGACGAGCTGCTCGACCTGCGCGATGCGGCGGCGGAGGGCAGCGTCCGACGGACGGAACTGCAGCAGCGTGTTGAGGGTCCGGTGCGCCCCCCGGAGGTCTCCCCGACGGAGCTCCTCGAGTGCCTGCTGCTCCAGCGCGCCCTGCTGATCCACCGCCTTGAGGGTCTACTTTCAGTCGACGCCGAGCACAAGCGTATGCAGGTAGTCTCCGCGGTCTCCGTCGACGTCCCGGGGCGCCACGGGGTGGTCCCAGGCCGGCAGGCCCAGGGTCTCGAGCACCCGAACCCGCCGCCCCGCCCCGGCCCGCTCGACCGCGCGCCGCAGCCGCCCGCTGTCGAGGTCCAGCGCGTGGGTGGAGAACACGAGGCGGCCGCCCGGCCGTAGCCGCCGGATCGCGCCCTCCGCGAGGCGATCCAGGTCCTTGAGGAGGGCAAAGCGCTTCTTCTTCGTGCGGCCGTAGAGCGGCGGGTCGAGGACGATCACGTCGTAGTCGGCCCCGCCGCGCGCGAGGTGTTCGAGGACGTCGTCGTCGAACCAACGGTGATCGTCCGGCGACAGCCCACTCAGCGTCATGTTCTCGCGGCCCCGGGCGAGCGCGCGGCGGGAGACGTCCACACTCGTGACCCGCGACGCCCCCGCCAACGCGGCGTGCACGGAGAAGGCGCAGGTGTAGGCAAAGGCGTTGAGGACCTCCGCGCCGCCGCAGAAGGCACGAACGCTGCGCCGCGTGTCGCGGTGGTCGAGGAAGAGGCCGGTCTGGATGTCGTCGTCGAGCAGGCAGCGGAAGGTGGCGTCGTCCTCGAACACGTCGACGGGCGCGTCCGCGTCCCCGACGAGGACCCGGCTCGTGCTGTCCGCCCGCCTCGGCGCCCAGACCTTCTCGACGAGCGTCGGCGGCTCGAGGACGGCCGCTACGGCGGCCGCGTAGGCCTCCCGCACCGTCGACGGCACCTCCGCGCGGACGTTGAGGACGACCGCGTCGCCGTAGCGATCGACGGAGATGCCGGCGGGCGCTCCGTCGCCCGGGCCGTTCACCCAGCGATGGGCCGTGAGCCGAAAACCCGGTGCCGTGGCTCTCCTTCGAGCCACGGCGGCCGATACGACATCAAGAGGAGTCTGTGCAGGTGCGGTCATTTACAAATCGTCAGAGTGCAACTACATTGGGATTCTGGGCGGAACTGTCGGCGTCGACTTCGGTCGGCCGGCTCGGGGTACGAAGACTGGGAGGTTGGATGAACCGCAATTCGTGGGCGAATCACCTGGTATCGGTGATTGCGGCCGCCAGTTTTGCTGCCTGTGCGGGACACGATCCCGAGCACACCGATCCTGACTCCATCGATCACGCATCGCTCTGGGTTTCCGCTCAGCCCAAGGGCCACACCTACGAGGAAGCCGTTACGGTCCGACTGCTGTCGGACCGGCCCTCGCGCTTGTTCTACACGCTCGACGGCACCGCGCCCACCGGAGAATCGGCGATCGAGTACACGGAGCCGCTCACGTTCGACGACGACGCCGTCCTGCTGATGTTCGTTGCGCAGGACGCGGACGGCATCTGGTCGAAGCCGCAGACCGAGCTCTACAGCCGCGACAACATCGTCAATCCGCGGCCGCTGGTGCGCTCGCTGAGCTACGCGGAGAACATCGTGTTCTTCGCGCCGAAGTCGGACGAGCCCTACATGGACAAGATCCTCCGCATCACGTCCGACGGCATGGAACCCGTGCGCATCTCCCGCATCTACCTGGGCCCGAACCCGGAGGCGGGCGCCTTCTACAACCCGAGCGCGTTCGAGCTGTTGAACCCGATCGAGCAGGTCGTCCAGCTCCGCCCCGGCGAGGTGATGGACATCGAGCTGCGCTACCACACCACCGAGACGATCCGCAGCTCGGCGATCATCATCGAGTCGAACGATGAACGCTCCCGCGACAACGTGAAGTGGACGCCCCTCTGGGGCCGCGTCGAGAGCTGACCTTCACGCGAACCGAAGCGCGGCCTTCAGCTGCGTGACGTAGCCCTCCCCACCCACGAGCTCGGGGTACGCGTTCGTGAAGTGCGCCCAGTCGATCCACGCCAGCGCCTCGAGCTCACGCCAAGCGCCCAGCTCTTCTGCTTCCGGCGGCGGCTCGACGCGCTCGTCGGCGTTGGCCAGCACCCGCGCCAGCAAGGGACGCGGAATCGGCGTGTGCTCGGCGAGCAGGATCGCGTCGTAGACGTCCTTCCCCTGCGGATGCATGTCGGTGGCGAGCCACAGCAGCTTCCAGGCGAGCGACTCCGCAGGCGTCGCGAGCTTCAGCGTGTACCGCCCTCCGTCGAAGGAGGTCTCCACCGGCGCCTCGATGATCTCTTCGTGGAAGACGAGATCGACCTGCACCTCTCCGCGCAGATCGTCGCGCGTCCACGGCGCAGTGATGCGTCGGCCCTCGGCGCGCTCGTAGGTCCAGATCCCATCGACGGTCGGCGTCGATGGCGAAAAGCCGCGTCGATCGAGCCGCGCGGGGATGGCCGCGCAGAGCTCATCGATCCACGGACGTGCGTCCGCGGGTGTCACCGTCTTCGACGCGACGACGAGGTCGATGTCCTTCGGCGCGCGTGCCGCATCGGGGAACCAGCGCGCCAGCGCCACGCTACCGCGGAGCACGTACTCCGACGCGTGTGATGACGTCGCGATCGCCGCGAGCGCGGCGTCGAGGGCTCGGGCCTGCAGCGCGCGGTACGCGCGCTGGGCGTCCGTCCCGGCGGGCCCCGGCGCGCCCTTCACGAACCCGTTCGGGTAGTGCATCAGCGCGGGATCGAAGACGTCGGGCCGCGTGGGATCCTCGACGTAGCCGAGCGGGTGGCTGCGTCGGGGCTTCGGCGCGGACGCGGTGGTGTCCTTCGCCTTGGTGAACCAGTTCCAGATCATGGCGTTCCTCCGATCCAGTCGTCGTCGAGCGCGACGTTGTCGTCGTAGAGGGCGCGCTCGCGGACGACCTTCGTGATGTCGAGGCCCGCGGCGTGAAGCGCATCCGTCAGCGTCGCGAGTGCGGCGTCGGCCGCATCGCGCGCGTGGGCGTCGAAGCGCTGCGTGAGGAAGCGCGCCTCGAAGTCCCCCTCGCGCGCGCTGGCGGTCCGGGACAGGTGCGCCCCGGTCGCGGCGGCCACGCCGCGAACATCCCCGAGGCGCTGCGCTCGGAAGCGCACCTTCAAGTGGTGCTCGATGTAGAGCCCACCCTCCGCGTCGAGGTGCGCCTCGATCTTGGTGCGCGAGACGCCGACGCCGAAGGCGTCGCGGAGCGTCTCCGCGTGGGAGCGAGCCTGGCGCAGCGCTTCGTCGAGAGACCAACGCCCGTGCGCGGTGAGGAGCACGTGGCTACCGGCGTCACCGAGGACGACGTGCGTGCGCTGCAGCTGACGGTCGTCCTGCCACGCGCGCAGCCGCGCATCGTCGACCTCCGACGGAACGTCGAGCGTGAGATGCAGCTCGAGCCCGCGCCCGCCCGCCAGGGGGGAAGCGGGTGAGGTGCCCAGGGGGCGCGGCGAAGCCGCGGCGCCGGTCGGGTGCTCGAGCCCGCGCCCGCCCGTCAGGGGGGAAGCGGGTGAGGTGCCCAGGGGGCGCGGCGAAGCCGCGGAGCCGGCCGGGTGCTCGAGCCCGCGCCCGCCCGTCAGGGGGGAAGCGGGTGAGGTGCCCAGGGGGCGCGGCGAAGCCGCGGCGCCGGTCGGGTGCTCGAGCATCCACCGAATGTAAGGCGCGTCGGGGAGGCGTCAACGCAACGAAGCCCTCCGCGCCCGAAGGCAGGGAGGGCTCCGCGGCACGCGGGCGCCGAGGCGTCCGCGTGCGTTCTTAGCTTCCCGCTAGAACGGGTTCTCGGCCCGGGCGTTGTACTTACGCACCTGGTCGATGAAGCCCACCTTCTCGTTCAGCGTCAGCGCCGCGCGGTCGAGCTCGTCACACGCCGTGCTCGGCCGGCCCGCCGCTTCACACGCGGTGAGCGCCGGGTTGTACACGTCTTCCGTGAACAGCCTCGCGTCCTCGAGGAGGTTCGCGCCGATGCCCCAGTTGCGGAACTCGCCTCGCCGCCGGTGCGCGAGGTCGCCGAAGTAGGCTTCGAACTCCTGGTTCTGGATGCCCGGGTCGACGAACGCTTCGATGACCGGAGCGCGGTACGTGATCAGCGTCTGCGGATCCGTGTACTCGATGACCTCCACGTTCGGCGGGTACTCGACGTCCTCCGCCGTGCCGGCGATCGCGATCTTCGTCAGCCGGTAGAACTCCGGCGCGTAGTCGTTGACCGACGACCAGTTGGAGATCGCAAACGCGAGCGCCCAGTACTGGAGCGTCCACGACCACGCCGGCTCGATGTACGGCAGCGGAGCGATCTGCTCGCGGACACTCGCGCCCGCCTCGTCGGCCTCCTCGTCGAAGAGCGGCATGTACCGCACGAACCGCTCGTCCGCCTCGCCGCCCGCCGGCGGCGTGCCGACGACGCGAGGACGGTAACCCCAGTGGTTGCCTTCGATGAGCGCCGCGAAGCGCTGCAGCATCGGGTCGAGGTAGACACGCAGGTAACCCAGCGAGAACGCACGACGGTCGAACAAGTCCGAGATGTCGCGGACGAAGCGCCCGGAGGACGACGTCATCTGCTGAATCGCGGCGAGCTTGTCGTACAGGTAACCAATGCGGTTCGCCTTGTAGAAGTACTCGGTCGTCCAGCTCGAGTTCAGGTAGCGGCCACCGCCGTAACCCAGCTCGGTCGTGAACTTCGCGTTGCACTGCGCGTCCGTCGGCTCGCTCGCGCCGGTCCACATCTCGTACCGGTTCTCCGTCTCGTTCAGGCAGTACGTGCCCGGCTCCGGCTCCTGGATCATGCGGTCGAGCATGTTGACGCCCTTGTAGGCCGCCTCACGCCAGTCGATGAACCGGTCCGCCTCGAGCGCCGTGCGGCGCGTGTAGAGGAAGTACCGGAACGTGTTGACCATGTGGAACAGGCGCCGCGACAGCAGACGCGACATGTACGCACGCGGGTTGCCCCAACCGGTCGCCGAGAACGCGTCGCGGCGGAAGTGGTTGAAGATGTAATCCCGGTCGTGCCGGTTGATGTGGTAGTCGGTCGCCTCTTCGAAGTCCCAACCCGTGTCCCAACGCTGGCAGTACGGGTTCGAGAAGTTCGCGAACAGGTCCGAGCAGTACTCGTAGTTGACCGCGTGCATGTAGCGCGACCAGTCGTACCCCTTGTCGTCGAGGACGCCGTCTTCGTCGTCGTCGACGAGGTTGGCGGCTTCGTTCTCGGTCGTCGCGAGGTCGTCGTACTCCGGCGGGTTCGTCAGGACTTCGATCTCCTGGCGAATCATGTCCTCGACGCGAACGAGCTTGCGCGCGTTGGCGAGGTTCTGCGCGTTCGGCGGCAGGCTCTTCACCTGGTCGAACAGCCAGTTCAGGTCCGCGATGAACAGACCGCAGGACGTCGGCTCGTTGTTGCCGAGGTTCGCGGCCTCGTTGCGGATCGCGAACTCACGCATGATGCCGTCGATCTCGGAGTCACACGTGTCGCCGATGCTCGGGTTGTCGTACTGGTTCGCGCAGGGACGCTGGTCCTTCGGCGCCGACGAGAACAGACGGGGATACGACTCCGGCGTGAGCCAGAACATGAAGAACCCGTTGCTCATGTAGTCGCTGTCGTAGCCGCAGCGCTGCGCGTACGTGCCGTACTTACGCGGGTCCGGAATCGAGACCTTCGCGTTGTCCCAGACCTCCATCAGCTGACCGTAGATGAAGCGGATCGCCGCCTCGTCGTACCGGCCCAGGCCGTGGAGCCCCTCGAGCGGGAGGTCGAAGCCGTAGTCCATGATGGACGCGTACTTGTACTCGTTGCCGCGGTGCTTGAAGTCGGGGGTCGGGTGGTTCTCCGGATCCCAGTACTGGATGGGCTCGGAGCCATCGTCCGTCTCCAGCCACCAGAACTCGGGGCGGTAGTTCGCCGGGTCCATCGACGCCGCGAAGTTGTGGCGCAGACCGACCGTGTGACCAACCTCGTGGCCCTGGACCGCCGTGAACATCTCGTGGCGCATCCAATCCCAGATGTAGTCGCGATCCTCGCCCTTGAAGAACTCGGCGAGGCCGCTGAAGTTCGGGTCGAAGAAGTCCGCCATGTCGACGGCGCGACGGCCGAACTCGTAGGCGGCGACCATGTACTCGTTGGTCTCGGGCGTGACACCCCAGCTGATCGGCGACGCAGCGTCGATCGCGTTCTGGGAGACCTCACCCGGGACGAGCGGCGAACCGCCCGCGAGCGCACCGCTCGCACCGAGAGGCGCGCCGCCCAGCGGCTGGAAGAGCTCGGGGCCGGCGAGGCCGCGGAGCAGCTCGTCGTTCACGAGCAGGTCGCGCTCGATGTCGGTGCCGCCGAACATACGCTCGAAGCGCTCCTCCTCGGAGAGGACGGAGGCCTCGGCGAGGATCTGCCCACCGATCTTGTCGAGCGTGTTGTCCTCGTGCTGCTTGAGCGCGCTCATCACGACGTCGCGGATGCCGTTGTTGCGGACCGAGCGGCGCGACACGACCGTGTTGCGCGCGATGTCGCCGCGGAAGAGCTCCTGCTCGTCGAGGTCGCCGTTGAGCCACTGGATGATGTCGACGCCACGCTGGGAGATCACGTCACCCGCGTTGCCGAAGTAGTTCGCGACGTTGCCGACGAACTCACCCGTCTCCGGATCCTGACCGAACTGCGCCACACCCCAGGGACCGCCCTGGTCCTGGCTGATGTAGTTGTTCATGTTGATGCGGAGGTCGCCCTTGCGCTGCCACGTGAACGCGAGGCCCTGGCCGGTGCGCGCCGCGACCTTGGGGTCCAGCGTCTTGCCGGACTGGAGCTCCGTGTACTGCATCGCCGCGCACACCTGCTCGATGTTGCCGGGCGCGAGACGATCTGCCGAGCCCGCGATGCGGTTGACGACGTCCATCAGGCCGTTCTCGTTCGCGTAGTTGCGCACGTTCTCCGGGCTGCAGTCGTTGACGCGGAACTGGAACATGTCCTGCCCCATCTCGTTGTTCACGCGCTGCCAGTCGGGGCGCCCCTCGCTGTCGAAGTAGCCCTTGTGGAACGCGATGATCTCGGAGAACGGCACGTTGTAGAACGTCGCCATCTTCTCGGCCGGCGCGACCATGTCCGTCGGGAACTTCACGTTTCCGTAGTAGACGATCGGCTTGGCCTCGCGGGCGGTGAACGGGATGACCGAACCCTGCTCGTCGAAGTGGTCCTGCCAGATGTCGTAACGACCGGCCACGAAGATACGGCCCGTGCGGGTGAGGAAACGCTCGCGGTCGAACGCGTTGCGCTGACGGCGGAAGTTACCGAACCGCCCGTCCATCCAGAACGTGCGCGCCGAGCACTCGCTCGGGTCACGGTTGGCGTCGCACTCACGACCGTCGAAGTTGAGGATCAGCGCGTTGCCGGCGTCGTCCTTCAGCTCGAGCTCGTCGGGGTAGTACAGCGTCTCGTAGTCGTCGCTCGGGTCGACCTTGCGGAACGACAGGCGGACCTTCGAGTTCGCCGTACCGCAGCGCGGCGTCGACTGAATGAGCAGCATCAGGATGCAGTACGAAGCGTTCGGCTCGAGGCTGAGACGGTTCGTGATGTCGAAGTAGTCCTCCGTGAAGATCGGACGGTCGACGTCGGTCTCGGTCTCGCCCTGGGCGAAGTACTTCACCGCGGAGACCGCCGAGAGGTACGCGTCCGGGTAGCTCACGAAGCCCGTGACGAACCGCGAACCGACGAGGTTCGTGGTCCAGTCGACGCGCATGTACTCACGCTGGTACCACGGACGATCCGCCGTGTTCTCCGACACGACGTTCGTCTCGACACCCGTCACCGCGTTGTACTCACGCTGGATGTCGAAGTGGCTCGTGATGGCGTACGCCACCACCGGTGCGCCGAAGAAGTCCCGACCCTCGTCGGTGAGCCCCTCGGCGTACGGCAGGAACTCGTACGTCCGGTAGCCGATCAGGAGACCCTCGGTGATGTCCCACCGCAGCTTCTCCATGTTCGAGGTGATGCCCTCGATCGGGCCCGCCTGCGGGTCCGACTCGACCACCATCGAGCGGTGGTACCAGATGCCTTCGAACTGGCTCTTGTGAAGCGCGTTCGGCTGCGTCCGGTCGATGGTCTGGACCGACGGCGCGCACCCGAAGGCGAGGACCGCGGCCAATCCGGCGGAAATCTTGATCACGTCGTTCTTCATCATTTTCTCTTCGCCTCCCCTTCTCACTGCTCGTTGTAGAGGCGGTAGAGGTCACGGGCGTACTCGAGTCGTTCGACCCACGCGCGCCACACGTCCTTCGAGAACGGCGACCCGGACACTTGGTAATCATCGTCGGCGTCGATCGTGCGCTCGATGAGCCGGCAAGCCATGCTCTGCGCGCCCGTCCGCACCTGCTGAAGGGCGCGGTACTCGACGTTGGAGAGGGTATCGACGTAGTTGCAGTAGCAGTTCTCACCCGCCTGCGCTTCGTCGCAGTGCGGATACTGCTCCCAGGCGACGAAGTCGTCCGGGCCACCCTTGATGTAGATCTTCAGCTCCTTACCCAGGTCGAGCTGCGAGTCGAAGTCCGACGAGAACAGCGCGTGGGCGTAGAACATCGCCAGGTACGGGATGTTCGTGAGCAGATCCGGGTAGATGAACGCCGGCTCCTGGCAGGTGCTCGGCGGGCCAGGGTTGAAGACCGTGTCGTCACCCTGCACGTCGATGATCCGGCGCGGCTCGAGGTAGCCGTCGTGAACCACGTTCGGCGCCTCGGGGTTGCGGCACCAGTACGAGCCGAGGTCTTCCGCGACGTCCTGGCCGAGGAAGAAGGCATCGAAGCGGATCAGGCGGTCGTAGAACGAACGCAGCTCCGGCTCGAAGATCCGGTACAGGCTGATCTGGTAGTTGCGCCAGTCGAGGTCGTAGTTGAACCGCATCAGCGTCGGGCGTCGGAGGCCGAGCAGCCACAGCATGTTCGACTTGTCGAAGTACGAACCGACCGAGTCGAGCTGCCACGTCTCGTAGTCCTGCGAGAACGTGATGGTCGAGTGACGCGCCGGCCCCAGCGGGACCTGGATGTCGGTCTCGGACAGCGTGCCCTGCTCCGCGTAGTCGAGCGACACGTTCGCGTCGCAGCCGCTGCGGAAGTAGTAGTTCGGCAGGTAGACCGTCGGGTTCTCCCAACCGGTGCACATGCGGACCGGCTCCGGAATCGCGACGACCTCGGCGGCGAGGTTCAGACCACTACCCAGCGCCGCGAACATGTCGGCCTTGAGGTCCCACGAGGCGAACTCGTTCGGCGCGATCGCGTCGAGGTAGTAGTAGTACTGCGACAGCGTCGCCGTGAAGAGCATCGGCCAGATGATGGTGGTGATGGCGCTCCCGATGTTCCAACCGAAGGGCGCGAGGCGGTCGCGACCGAAGTTGTTGAACAGGAAGTAGCCCGACCACATCTGCTTATAGTTCGCGAAGATCTCGCGCATGTTGGAGCCGTAGTCGAACGTCGAGCAGAACGGCGTCATGCGGTTGTAGTAGTTGTCGCAGAACAGGAAGGGGATCTCGTACTGCGGCGGGTTCTGCGGATCGAACTCGACCCACGCGCGGTCCGCGAGGACCTCCTGGCGCGCCGACGTCGTCGTGCAGTTGTCGCAGATGTGGTCCGGGATCTTCATGTAGTCGTTGCGGTACCGCCACTCGCGGAGCGCCTCGCCACCCTGCAGGTCCGGATCGACCTGCGCGTTGTTGAAGACCGCAACCTGGTTCGCGTAGGCGAAGCGGAGCGCCGCCTCGTCGTACTTGCCGAGGAAGTCGGCGAACAGGCCCTTCGCGCTCATGTACTCCATGACCGTCGTGTGCCGGTACTCGTCGAACGCCCCGAGGTCCTTCTCGGCCGGGCTCGACCACGCGAGCTTCCAGAAGTTGTCGTGGTAGTTGAGCGCGTCGTACGTGCCCTCGAAGTTGTGCGCGAGGCCGAGGTTGTGCCCGATCTCGTGCAGGATCACGTGCTTGATCAGCCGGTCGGCGATCTTCTGGAAGCGAACCGCGCGGTCCGGCTCACGCGACAGCTCGATGGCGAGGCCGGCCCAGTGCGGGTCGACGTCGTTCTCGAGGAAGCACAGGCCGGTCGAGCCGAGCGCGCGCGTGCGGTGCAGGTTCTGGTTCGACAGCGGATCGAGCTGCTCGATGCGGCCGGCCGGCGAGGCGCGGCGGAGGATCTCGCTCCGCAGGCTGCGCTGGGTGGCCTCGAAGTTCGAGTCCGGAATGACCTGGTCGAGCGCACCCTGGTCGGGGTGGTTCCACATGCCCTCGGACGCGAGCGAGATGTCCTGCCAGTTGAGGAGCTTCTCCTCGAGGCGCGTGCCGTGGATCTTCTCCAGGCGCGTCCGCTGGTGGTTCGGCGCCGGGTCCTCGCGGAGGCGCTCTTCCGGCGTGCTGCCGAACTGGCGGAGGCGACCGTCGATCAGGTTGAGCGCGGTCTGGCTCGCCTGCAGGTTCGAGATGCGGTTGTAGTCGTCGACGGCGCGCTGCACCGACTTACGGATGCTCTGACCGTAGATGATGTCCTCGGCCGTCGTCTCGCCGTTGATGTAGTCGATGTAGTCGAGGACGCGGGCCGCGCCGATCTCGTAGTAGACGCCGCGGATGAGCGCGTGCGCGTTGACCGTCTCGCCGGTGCGCGCGTCGGCGTGACCGAGGCCGAGACCACCCCAGCCGGAGCGCTGCGGGTTGTTGAGCCAGACGAGCATGCTGTAGCGGCCGTCGCCGTGGCGCTGCCAGGAGAACGCCGAGTCGCCCGTCATCGGGTCGATCGTCGCCGCCTCGAGCGAGGTGCACGTCACGCGCAGGTTGCCGAGGCCGACCTTGGTGCGGACGTCATCGACGTTGTTGATCGCGCAGGGCGTGTCGCCGGTGCAGACCGCACGCTCGACCGCGAAGAGGAGGTCCGGGTTCTCGGAGACGAACGCGACGATGTTGTCCTCGTTGCAGTCGTTCTGCCGGATCTGGAACATGCCCTGGTTGCCGGAGCCGTCCGCGGTCATCGCCTGGATGTCGTCGAAGCTGACGCCCTTCAGGTCGGCGACCATGTTCGAGAAGATGCGGTTGTAGTCCGCGCCCGACTCGAACGCGGCGCGCTTGTAGCGCTCCGGGTACTCGGCGTTGAGGTAGTAGATGATGGGCTTCGGCTCACGCTGCGCCATCGGGATCGGGTTGCCCGCGTCGTCGAGGTGCTTCTTCCAGAGCGGGAAGTTCATCGCGCGGAAGAGGCGGCCCGACTCGGTGTGGCCGTAACCACGGTCGTAGGTCGGGGTCTCGGTGCGGAAGAAGCCGAACCGGTTGTAGATCGACTCACGCACGACCTCGCCCGTCTCGGCGTCGTAGATCGGCTCGCCGTCGGGGCCCTTGCGGACGACCGAGTCCGGATAGTCGCGCGGGATGTAGTCGCTCGGCTCCTTGATGCGCACGAAGCTGTAGCGCACCTTGGCCTCGCCGAACCCGCAGCCGTCCAGACCGGCGACGATCGAGTATCCGGTGAACTGGTAGCAGGTCCACACGTCCATCCCGACGAACGCGCTGAGGCTGTACTCGACGTAGTCGTCGGAGAAGCGCGCAGCGTGGGGGTCGGTCGGACGCGTCTCGAGGTTCGTCCAGAAGCCACCGTCCGCGACGATGCTCACCGGGAACCACGCGAGCGTGTAGTCCGCCCAGAACGTGAACGGGCTGTACTCGACGAGGTTGGTGGCCCAGTTGACGCGCATGTACTCGCGCTCGTGCCACACCTGATCCGTCGTGTTCTCCTGAATCACGTTCGTGTTCAGGTTCGTCGCCGGATCGTAGCCGCGGATGATGTCGAAGTGGCTGACGATCGGCCACGCGGCGAGGATCGGCCCTTCGTAGAACTCGTTGCCCTCGAGCTCCTGGTAGCCCGCGCCGGGGATCGGCTCGTAGGGCTTGTAGGCGATCAGGACGTTCTCTTGGATCTTGAACTTGACGCGATCCACGAACCAGTCGCCGAGGCCTTCGATGACGTAGGCGTTGGTCGTCTCGGCGTGCGTGATTGCGCGCTGGTAGTGCCACTCGTCTTCCGTCTGGAAGATGGCCTTCCGCACGTAGCCCGGCTGCACCCGGTTGATGTCGTCGTTGCGGGGATCACAACCCGCGCTACCCAACGCCACGGTCGCCGCTGCGCCAAGGATCGTCAGGAACTGCCCACCGGCATTCCTTACCTTCATTCCACGTCCTCCGTTCATGTTGCTCACCTACGGTTCCTCGGCTTCGTTCCCGTTCGCGGCATAAAAGGCGCGCATGGGACGGTTGAAGGAACTAGAGATCGAGTGCTCCCGTTTGCGGGAACCGTTCGAGGTCGTCCAGCAAAATCTTCGTCCGACGCACCACGACGCGATCGCGCCTCCCGTACGGAGGACACGTGTCGATGTAACGTTGGCGTGCGGGCCATCGGGCAGAGACTCCTCGAACAAACCCTGATCGACCTGGACCTGCCGTCACAGCCCGATCGGGACTCTGCCGACATAGCAGTAACCGTACCCGCAGTGCCTGCCGTCACAACCATTATGCTTTAGCCGACCTAGACCACCCGATCGTTCATCACCCGACACGCGCCTCCATCCGATCGTTACTTTCGTAACGTGGCGCACGGTCCGATCGTGAACGGTCGAGTGACGTCATCATGGCGATCCGGACGGTAGGTTGTCCTCGGACGTGTGTCCGACGCGCCTACCTTCATCCGACGCTTCACCTGGGCTCTCTAGTATGGGAGGCCAGAACTCCATGCGGCGGCTCATCCTTTTCACCGTTTTGTTCGCGCTCGGGTGCAAGTCGAAGAGCGATCCGGGCGCCAACGCCGAGCAGTTCCGACGCCAGGAGGTCTCGCCGCAGTTCCCCTCCGCGGCGGTGCTCCACGAGCCGGACGGCACGGGTGAGCTCCGCTATCTAGGTATGGACGTCGAGCCGGTCAGCCCCGAGCGCGGATCGGTCGTCACCATCACCCACTACTTCTCCACGGTGCGACCGCTCGTGGGCAGCTACGACGTCTTCGTGCACGGGGACCTCCCGGGCGGCGGCGGCCGGGCGCTCGTCGCGGATCACGCGCCGGTCGCGGGCCGCGTCCCCACGAACACGTGGAAGGCCGGGGACATCTGGGCCGACCCCCACCGCGTCGCGATCCCCGAAGACGTCGGGACGGGAACTTTGGAGCTGTTCGTGGGTCTGTACAAAGGCAAGGCGCGCATGTCGGTCGAGGCCCCGACCGGGGGCTCCGACGGGCGGAACCGCATCCGTGCCGCGACGATCCGGCTCGGCGGGAAGTCCCCCGTGGACGACCTGCCGACGACGACGGTCGCGCGCGCGACGGGTCCGATCACGATCGACGGCAAGCTGGACGAGGCGACGTGGAAGCAGGCGCAGATCCTCACGACGGAAGACACGCTCGGGCAGGGCCAGGCGATCCGCTTCGGCACGAAGCTGAGGCTGCTCTACGACGACGACAACCTCTACGTCGCCTTCGAGAACGTCGACCACGACGTCACGGAGCGGTACCGGCAGCGCGACGATCCGATCTACGAGCACGAGACGGTCGAGCTGTTCTTGATGCCGAACGTCACCGCACCCGCGCTCGGCCCGTACGTGGAGCTGCAGTCCTCGCCGGGCGGCGTCATCTTCGATGCGTCGTTCGATGGGCGCCGCATCGGGATGAACACGAAGTTCGACGCGGGGCAGACGATCGCCACCACGATCGACGGCACCCTGAACGATCCGGCGCCGGACCGCGGTTGGACGGTGGAGTGGAAGGTGCCGTTCACCAACATCCGCGGCGTGAAGGCCGCCCCCAAACCCGGCGACGAGTGGCGGATGAACGCCTTTCGGATCGAGAAGTACCGCAAGGACGGGAAGGTCCTCGGGGAGTACTCGGCGTGGTCCCCTCCGCGGATCGGCGACTTTCACAACGTCGTGCGCTTCGGCAGGATGAAGTTCGGGTCCTGATGCCGTTGGGTCGCTTCGAGGTCAGCGTGATGTTCGCGGGGTGCGCCGTGGGGTGCACCACCGCGCCGCCGCCCGCTGCGCCCCCCGCCGCACCGCCGCCCGCGATGGCGGAGGCGATCCGCGCGTCGCAGCCACCGCCCGCCGTGGAGACGCCCACGGAGCCCTCGGCGGATCCGGTCGAGCGTGGCGAGCTCCCGTGGTGGCACGCGCTCTCCGCCGGCGTGTACCGGTTCGGGGATCGGACGGTCGTGCTCGGCGTGGGCCGCGCGACGGATCACCACCACATCGCCGAGGGGTACATGAAGGCGCGCGTGACCGCGCGGCTCGCGGTGCGCAAGGCGGCCGAGCCGGTGCGCTTCGACGGAACGATGCCCGAGCCGCGCATGATCGATCTGTTCATCACGCGCGAGCAGAAGTTCCTGTCGTTGTACGTGCTCGACGTCCCCGCCGCCGCGACCGTCCCCGAGGGGATTCGCACGGTGAACCCACCCCAACACCTGGAAGGCGCAGGCCGCCGCCGCGTGGGACGCCACGTCTACGACGGCGACGAGCACCTGTACCTCGAATGTGAGATCGAAGGTCCGATCGCGAACCCCGACTGGGGACGATCCAAGGCCTCTGCGTGGTTGATGCCCCACGAAGGAAGATGACGATGCGAGCACTCCCTCTGCTTTCGACAATCCTGTTCCTCGGCGCGGTCGCGCTGACCGGTTGCAAGACGGACGACGTCCCGACCGCGGACGACATCCTCGCGAACCTCGATCGCCACCTCGGCAAGCGGGTGACGTTCAAGACGAAGCTGAGGAGCGGCGCACGCTGCCGCGTCGGCGAGCAGGGCGAGTTCAAGACCTACTGCGGCGACTGCCAGTACTGCCGCGGCCCGGTCGTCGTCGACACCGCGCTGAAGACCAAGGAAGAAGGCCTCGACGACTGGCCGATGATCCTCGCCGGCGCCCACGCCGGGCAGGACATCCGGTGCAAGGGCCCGCTGAACGAGGTCGAGTGTCACCCCTTCGACCTCGACAAGACCTACGTGATCCGCGGGCGCCTCGAGAACCAACACCCGCCGCGCCTGATCGTGCAGGAGTTCTGGGAAGCCGACCCGGACTCTTAGTCGAGCACGATGACGTCGTAGCGCAGCGGAGCGAGCTCGATCGCGAGCCGCTCGCCGACCTCGTAGAACTGACCGCAGCCGGCTCCGATCGGTTGGTCGTTCAACGCGTCCCGACACCCCGATGGCCCTTCGACGTAGAGCTGTGCGGGCGTCTCGTCGGTGAGCTCGAAGATCACGCCCTCGTCGTCCTGGACGTGACGGGCGGTCGAGCGCATCGTCCGCCAACCGACCGGCACCGGGTCCGTGCACGCCGCGTCGCGATACGCCATGCGCACGGGCCCCGTGAGCAGCGGCGCGCACACCACGGCGCCGTCGAGCACCGTCGGGGTGCACTCGAACGCCCCTTCACGATCGTAGAGCGTGTGGCCGTAGCGCTCGATGACGCCGAAGCCATCGACCGACGGGTGACGCGCGGCGAGGCGCCCCTCCCCTTCCTCGACGAGCGACAACACCGGGAGCACCGCGTCGGGATCGACCACGGTCGCGTGGACCAACGGATACGGCGGCGGCACCTCGGCGCACCGGCCGTCGAGCCCGACACGTCGGAATACCGACTCCGTCTCCACCGCCGCGCCGAGCTCCAGCAAGCGGATCGGCGCGCACGAATCGAGGCTCGCCCACGCATGCTCCGTATCACCGAGGTACGTCTGGACGGACCAGAGCGGATCCTCCGTGCAGGTCGCGTCGCCGAAGTGCGCCGCGTGGGCGATCGATCCGGGACCGCAATACGCGCGGCCGTTGGCGTCGAGCATCGCGCAGGTCCGCTGCCACGTTCGATCCTCGATCCCGGCGAAGGCCTTCGACCCGTCCTCGGCGACGTAACGAAGCCGCGTCAAGCGGTCGGAGACGTCCCGACGCTCGCGGGTGATTCGCGCGAAGCGCTCCGGCTCGACTGTGGTCCCCCTGCGGGCCACGAGCGGAGAGCCGTAGACGCCAGGCGGCCCCCGGGGCGTCGTCAGGCCGACGAGGTTCTCGAGGGGCCCCGCGACGACGTCGCAACGCTCCCCCCGCTTGGCGTACGTGATCCCTTCGAAGCGCTCGCCGACCTCGTACAGCGCTTCGCCGACGCCGATGTAAGGCGCCGGGTCGGCCTCGTGCAGCACGAGGAGCGGCTCGGCGCACGCCGCATCCGCAAAGACCGGACCGAGCGAGAGCAGCGGCAGGCAGCGCAGGACGCCGTCGCGATCCTCACGTGCGGCGCACTGCATCGAGAGCTCACGATCGTAGAGCCCCTGAAGCTGAACGGCCCCCTCGCCGTCGAGGTATGCGACGTGACCGAGGCGACCCTCTTCGAGCTCGTCGACCTCGTTGGCGCAGGCCGCCAGCGCCATGAAGATACTCAATGGAATCAGTCGACGCATCATCAGCTCCTCAGTCCCCGAACGGTGCGATCGGCCCGAACGACATCTCGGCGAGATCGAGATCGACCTTGTCGCCGACGACGGACCAGCGACTGCACGGCGACGAAAAAGTGATGCCGCCGCAGTTGTCGAGGACGGCGATGAAGACCTCGTCCACGACCTCGTCCGTGACGCGATACAGGTCGCCGTCACCGTCCGTCGCGAACCGCACCGCACGACTCTCGTACCTCGGTACGATCCGGATCGGCTGCGTGCACGCGGCGTCGCGAAACACACCCATCTCGATCGGGAGGTGACTCGGGAAGCAGACGACGCCGTCATCGGTGCGAAGCGGCGAGCACACCACCCCGAGCTCGCGATCGAAGAACGTGGTGGAGACGCGCTCCAACACCTGCCCGTCGTACGCGACCTGCCGCGCGGCGAGTCGCCCTTCGCCTTCCTCGACCTCACTCAGCGACGGCAGCACCAACGCCGGATCGATCGCACGCGCCCGCGCGGTCACCAGCTGCGACGGCGGCTCCCGCGCTTCGCAGGATGTCGACGTCAACGTATCGGCGTACAGCGTCGCGCCGTCCGGCCACGGGTCGACCTCGTAGAGCGTGGGCAGCGCGCAGATCTGGGGCGCCGCCCAGACGTGCACCGGCTGCCGGTAGAGCGACGAAAACGACAGCGCCACGGACTCGGACGCGCACTGTGCGTCGGTATAACCGGACACCTGGCCGTAGGCGGACGGTCCGCAGTACAGCGCGCCGCCCACCGCCTGCGGACGACATGACCGCCCCCATCGCCGATCTTCAAGGTCACCGAACGCACGCGAACCGTCGTCCGCGACGTGGGTGATTCGATCGAGGTCCGGCGCCACCTGCGTGCGTTCGGCGCTCACCTCCGCGAACAGTCGCGGCTCCGAGCGCGCGATGCGAAAGAGCGGCGGTTCCGGCGCGAGCCCGCCCCCGGGCGCGATGCAGTCCCCTGTTGGTCCGTCGTACGCCTCGCCGAATTCGTGCGGCACCGCGCCGAGCTCCGTGAGGACCGTGACGAAGCGCGGCCGTTCTTCACCGCGGAAGGTGATCACGGGTTCGTCGCAGTCGTCGCCGAGCGCGTACGGGTACACGACGTGGCGCGGGAGGCAGCGGAGCTGACCCGTCTCGTCCTCCCGCACGGTGCAGTCGACGTTGAGCGTTCGGTCGCGGAGGTAGTCGATGCGCACCGCGCCGCGACCGTCGCTGTAGCCGATCGGACCGAGGCGCCCGGAGAACTCTCCGAAGCCGTCACCGCCGCACGCCGCGATCGTGAGCAGCAGGCCGAAGTACAAGCCTCCCCATGATCGCGTCATCGGTTCGTATTATCGGTGACGCGGGGCGTGCGTTGCGCGATTTTTCGAAGCGCGTCAGCCGGCGGCGTACGCGGCGTCGATCAGGCGGCGGACGTCGAGGTCGATCTCCCCGGCGTACCCGAGCACCAGCGACTTCTGTGAACGCGCCGGTCCCTTCAGGCGCTTGCGCGGGTCGAAGAGACGGTCCCCCGCGGGGAAGGCGACGATGACGTGGGCCTCGCTGGGGATGAGCCGGAGGAAGCCGCGATCGGTGCGTGGCTCCTGTTTGGTGAACACGAGCTCGCGCCCGTCGATCCAGACCTTCACGTCGGGCCCCTGCCCGTGCGCCATGTCGTAGAGCGACTTCAGGATCTTGATCGTGTCGAGGTGCCAGCCCTCGAGATAGCGACCGATTTCTGGGTTCATCTCAAAACCGCATCGAGATGCCGACCAGCGGCGCCCCGACGTCGACGGTCCCGGAACCATACACGAACCACCGGTGCACGTACCCCAGCTGGAGGTTCACCGTCGCGCTCGGCTCGCCGAGGTACACCCCCCCGCCGATGCCGTAGAACCACGCCGTGAAGTCCTCGACGAAGCGCCGCCCGAACTCTCCGAGCAGGAACGGCGTGAAGGTCCCGGGCAGCGGCGGCGTCAGCGTGAGTGTACCCGCGAGCTCACCACCGACGAGGTCCCCCGCGATCAATTGTCCGCGCGCGCCGACGAGGATGCCCGTGATGAACGCGTAGCCGATGCCGGCACCGACGACGAACGTCGTGTTGCCGCCGACGCCGACGCCGACGCCGAGGATGCCGGACGCGGCGATCGTCCCGCGCGGGTTGCGGTACGGCGACGGCGGGTCCGCGTACTCGACCTCCTCGTACCCGCGCGCGCCGCCGGGTTCGTCGTCTTGCGCGTACGCGGGTGTGCTAGCGCACACCGCGACGCCGACGAGGGCCGCGAGTTGTCGGGCGACCGAGGCCACGTGGTATTCTACGCGAGACGACGATGTTCGGGGGACGTCAATGTCTGCTGGCCGCGACTGTGATCGCGGCCCTCGCGTGGCCGCACGTCGCCGCCGCGTGCACCCTCAAGAAGGCGAAGTCCGCCAAGGCCGCTTCGCTCGTCGTCTACTTCACGAAGTTCGCGCGCGAGGACAAGACCGGCGGCAAGTACAAGGCCTGCCGCATCGTGAAGGACGCGCAGTCCGACACGAAGACCTTCCACGTCACGCCGTTCCGGCAGGACGCAAACGTCGTCGTCCTCCGCACCAACTGGCCCCGCTGATTCAGCCGCTCGTTAGTGCGGCGGTGCCGGTGTCCCGCGCGGGGGCCATCCGACCGCCCGGCGTGGTGATGAACTGGCCACCGTTCCGCTCCGGCGTGAAGCGCACCTCGTAGTCGACCGAGCCCGCGTTCTGTCCGATCGGGACGGGCAGGTTGATCCGCACCGGCGCGAGGAAACGGGTGTACCCGGAGCGGCTCCCGCCGTTGCCCGGGACCGGCTCGTTGGCCTGCACGACCAGCGGCGCCGGGAGCTCGCCGCGCGCGGGGAGCTCGCCGGGGGCGTCGCCGACGGTGGACGTGCCGTTGAGATCCAGCGCGACCCACAGCTCGAGCCTGAACGCCGGGTTGGCGCCCGCGCTGCCGACCGGCGCCGACACCGTGAGGACGAAGTCGTCCGGCCCGCTGCCCCACTGCCCGTCGGAGTTGCCGTCGTTGTAGGTCGCGACGACCTCGATCGCCTCCTGCCGCGCCTCCTCCACGAAGAACGGCGCCGCCGCCGTGACGATCTGGCGGGGGTTGGCGTCGACCGACTGCACGCGCAGCGCGAGGTTGTACTCGTGCCCGCGCGACAGCGGGTCCGCCGAGGTGATCGTCACGACGTTCCCCAGCGCGCTCACCACGAACGACGTCGTCAGCGAGACCATCCCCATCTCGTTCCGCAGATCGACGAGCAGGCTCTCGCGATCGATCGGCGCGGAGAACACCACCCGCGCCGGCTCGCCGTCGGGGAGGATCGCCGGCGTGGTGCCGCCGCCCGCGAGGCCGGAGACGTTCGACGCGATGATGCGCAGGTTCCCGTCGCCCGGCGGGTCGAGCACGATGAGCTCCGGGAGCGCCTGCTCGCGGACGTTCGATCCGCTGACGACCACCGTCGTGCCGTCGAGGTCCGGGACGCCGTCCATGTCGAGGTCCACCGGCGCGATGTGGAGCGTCAGCGCGCTCGCGTTCGCGAAGCGCGGCGGCAACGCGCCGACGTCCGGGAGCCCGGCGATGCTCGCGCGGCCATCCATGTCGGTGGTGGCCGAGGCGTGCGCCGTGCCCGTCGCGTTCCCCGCGACGAGGTGCGACAGGCCCGACTCGGCCGTGACCAACGCACCGGGCACGGGCGCGCCGTCGCGTGAGACGACGAGGACGTCGAACGATCCGGTCGTCGGCACCAGGGCGACCGGGCCGATGTAGACCGCGCCGTTGATCGTCGGGAAGTTGCCCGCCGCGTCGTCGATCGTGAGGCCGGAGAAGGTCGCCGTGGTGTAGCCGTCCTTTTCGATCGCGACGGAGAACGCGGCCCCCGCGGCGATCGGTCCGAACTCGAACGCGCCGGTGTTGGGCGTCGTCGCGGGATCGGCCGCGATGCCTCCGCCGATCAGGCGGACGGTGGCCTCCCCGAGGGGGCGATCGGTGGCGGCGTCCCACACCTCGCCGGCGACGTAGCCCTGCGGGCGCGTCGGGGCGACGACGGTGACGTTGTTCGGGTCCAGGACGCCGTCGGCGATGCCGTCGTTGTCGGCGTCGGTGGGATCGTCCGACGAGCACGCGGCGAGCGCGAGGACGAGGGCGGGGGCGATCCGCGCCAGGGATCGGTACGAGCGCATGGCGCGGGAGTCTATGCATTCTCGGCGGTGACGTGAAGCGTTCGTCGTGACGTGAAGCGTTCGTCGGGCCGTGCTACAGATCGGGCCGATGCGCCGGCCGGAGATCTTCGGCAAGTACCAGATGCTGACCCGAATCGCCTCCGGCGGCATGGCCGAGGTGTGGCTCGCGCGTTCGTCGTCGATCGGCGGGTTCGAAAAGCTCCTCGCCATCAAGCGGATGCACCCCAGCCTGAGCAAGAACCAGGCGTTCATCTCGATGTTCATCGACGAGGCGAAGCTGACGGTCCGCCTCTCCCACCCCAACATCGTGCAGGTCTTCGACTTCGGCCGGGTCGACGAGGACTACTTCATGGCCATGGAGTACGTCGAAGGCGTCGACCTCGCGATGCTCGCGAAGCGCGCTCGACGCAAGGGTGAGCCCGTCCCCGTGGACCTCGCGGTGTTCATCCTCAAGAGCGTCTTCGACGGCCTCGCGTTCGCCCACACCCGCGAGGACGGGACGATCCACCGGGACGTCAGCCCCCAGAACGTCCTCGTCTCCTTCGACGGGCACGTGAAGGTCAGCGACTTCGGCATCGCGAAGGCGGCGTCACAGGTCGGCGACGGCGAGGCCGGCGAGGTCTTCGGCAAGCTCGCCTACGTTTCCCCCGAGCAGTGCCGCGGCGAGGCGGTCGACGCCCGCACCGACATCTGGGCGGCGGGGGTCATCCTCCACGAGCTGCTGACGAATCAGCGGCTGTTCGCGCGCAACAACGACTACCAGACCATGGAGGCCGTCGAGTCCGGGGACGTCATCGCGCCGAGCGAGCTGAACCCCGAGGTGCCGAAGGCGCTCGACGAGCTGGTGCTGTCGACGCTCGTACGCGACGCCGAGCATCGCCTGCAGTCCGCGCGTGAAGGCGCCGAGACGCTCGCGGTCATCCTGAGCAAACACTTCCCGCGGACTTCGCAATACACGTTGCAAGACGGCTTGCTGAAGATGTTCGACGGCAAGCTCCCGCGCCTCGTCCCGGAGGCGAAGCCGCGCGAGGCCCCGGAACCCACGCGTGACCACCGTCGGCCGGTGAGCCTACGGCACGGCAACACGAAGCCGGTCGGTCAGCACACCGCGGCGGAGATCGCGCTGGTCGCGCTGAGGCGCGAGATGCAGGTCCGGAAGGACAGCGGCTGGACGACCGAGCAGACGCGCGCGTCCGCGATCCCGGGCGAGCAGCGCGCGGCGGAGGCGAACGACCTCGCGGCGCGGAAGGTCTCGATGACCACCGAAGTCCCGCTGTTCGAGGACACGATCCCCGGCGGGATCGTGCTGCCCGAGCACGAGGTCGAGATCGCGCGCCTGAAGAAGCGCTTCATGGAGGCGCCAAACCTCTGGACGCTCGTGGAGATCGGCGACGCGTGGGACGCGGGCGGTGAGCGCGCGCGGGCGTTGGGTGCGTACAAACTCGCCGCCGCGAAGTTCGCGCAACGTGGCTTGCTCGCGCAGGCGGCGACGATCTACCGGCACCTCCTCGAACGCTCGGAGCTGGACGAGGCGATCCGCGAGGAGATCAAACGGCTCCCGGCGCTGCAGGGGATGCCGGACGCGGATCTGCTGCTGGAGATCTTCGACCCGTCCGACGCGGCGGCGGACTTCTCGGACTACCACGGCATCTTCGAGAAGAACGAACACGCGGTGGACGTGATCGGCGAGTCGCCCATCCTGTCTTCGCTGAACTCGGAGCTGTTCGTGAACGTGGTGTTGGCGCTCGAGCTGCGTAAGTTCTCCGCGGGAGACACGATCGTGACGGAGGGCGACGAAGGCGACGCCTTCTTCATGATCGGGCGCGGGCGTGTGGTCGTCTCCGCGAAGAACTTCGAGGGGCACAAGATCTACCTGACGTCGCTGTCCGACGGCGACTGCTTCGGCGAGCAGAGCTACTTCACCGGCGAGCCGCGCAGCGCGACCATCGAAGCGCTGGAGGAGGCGTGGGTCCTGGAGGCGTCTCGGTCGGTCCTCAACCGCGTGGTGCAGGACCACCCGACGATCCGCGAGTCGCTGCGGCGGTTCTACAAGGAGCGCCTCGCGGCGTCGCTGCTCGCGAAATCACCGCTGTTCGGGCACCTCGGCACGAAGGCGCGCAAGGAGCTCGCGGAGCGGTTCACGTTCGAGACGTACCAGACGGGTGATCTCGTGATCCGCGAAGGCGACCACTCCGACGCGTTCTACGCGATCAAGAGCGGGACGGTGCGCGTGTACGCGGGCGACGACGAAGAACCGATCGGTCTGGCCGAGCTGACCGCCGGGGAGATCTTCGGCGAGATCGCCGCGATCGAAGGCTCCAGGCGCACCGCGAGCGTGCGCGCCGTGGACGAGTGCGAGCTGCTGCGCCTAGAGGCGACGGAGCTCAACGCTATGCTTGCGAAGAACATCGAGATCCGCCGGATGATCGAGAAGAAGATCGAGGAGCGCGCCGAGGACAAGCTCCAGCGCATCATCGACTCCACGAGCTGACCCGCGACGCGCGACTCGTCGAGTCACGACACAAAACTCAACACTTCGACACATTCCGCCAGTGTTGCGCGCACGGTCGGGTGCTAGCGTCGCGGGCGATGAGGGCGACGATCGTGGGCATCGGTCTTTCGCTCCTCGCGGCCGGTCCGGCGTGGGCCGACGAGCCGGAGGAGCCCTTCGCGTTCGGGTACGAATCCGAGCTGTTCGTGCTGGGGGGCCTGTCCGCCGGCGGGTCGTTCGGATCGGCGGGAGGCGGCGGGTTCGTCGGGTACGAGCTATCGATGGTGTGGCTGAAGAGCGCCGCCTGGGGCGGGCTGTTCGGCGACATCGTCTACGACTTCGGGCAGAGCGCGGCGACCGTCGTGGTCGGCCCCGAGTTCGGCTACGGGTTCCTCGGCATCGACGGGGGCGCGGCGTTTCGGTTCGGGTTCGCCGACGAGACGGAGGTCGGCGTGCAAGGCCGCTTGCTCCTCACACTCACGACGTTCTCGATCTTCGCGCGGTACGGCTACTTCCCGGACTCGGTCGGCGGCACGCACATCGGGCAGGTCGGCATCCTCCTGAAGATGCCCTTCTACAACTCCAGCGACATTCCGGAGGTGGCGCGATGAGTACGAAGCTCGTGACGGTCGAGCTCGAGGTGAACGGCGACAAGCGCTCGGTCGAAGCGCTCGCGTCGACGCCGCTGCTGTGGGTCATCCGCGAGGAGCTGGAGCTGACCGGCACCAAGTTCGGGTGCGGCAAGGCGCAGTGCGGCGCGTGCACGGTGCACGTCGACGGCGTTCCGCGCCGCTCGTGTGTGACGCCGCTGTCCGCGGTGGAGGGCGCGAAGATCCGCACGATCGAAGGCATCGTGTCGAAGGAGGGCGCGCTGCACCCGGTGCAGGAGGCGTGGGTCGCAAACAACGTCCCGCAGTGTGGTTACTGCCAGTCTGGTCAGATCATGTCCGCGGTCGCGCTGCTCGAGGCGCGCGGGCCGAAGGTGACCGACGAGGACATCGACGCCGCGATGGCCGGGAACATCTGCCGCTGCGGGACCTACCCGCGGATCAAGAAGGCGATCCACGATGCCGCGAAGAAGGTGGAGTCATGAGGCTCGAGCGGCGTGACTTCCTGAAGATGGTGGGCGGCGGCGCGCTGATGATCGGCGTGCTCCCGGGCTGCAAGACGGCGCAGGTCGTCGGCATGAAGGAGCTGTCGGACGACACGTTCTCACCGAACGTCTTCATCTCCATCACCCCCGAGGGGCGCGTGATCCTCGCGCTGAACAAGTCCGAGATGGGGCAAGGCGTCGCGACGGGGAGCGCGGTCCTCGTCGCCGAGGAGCTGGAGGTCGCCGTCGAATCCATTGAAGCGATTCACGTGGCGCGCCCGGAGTTCGAGAACAGCCTCGGCGAGGCGGCGCTGTCGGAGATCGCGCCGGTCGGGATGCAGATCACCGGCGGGTCGTCGAGCACACCCGAGAACTACACTCCGCTGCGCAAGGCGGCGGCGTCCGCGCGCTTGATGTTGGTCGCGGCGGCGGCGGCGAAGTGGCAGACCACGGCGGAGCAGTGCCGCGCGGAGGATGGCCACGTCATCCACAGCGACGGGCGCAAGATCGCGTACGGCGCGCTGACGAAGGAGGCCGCGGCGCAGGACGTCGTCGACGACCCGCCGCTCAAGGAGCGGAGCGCGTTCACGAAGATCGGCAAACCGGTCATCCGCGTCGACGCGAAGGACAAGGTCACCGGCGCCGCGAAGTTCGGCACGGACTACGCACCGAAGAACGTCGTGCGCGCTTACGTCATCCACCCGCCCCAGCAGGGTGGGCAGGTGAAGTCACTCGACGCCGCGGCGGCGAAGGAGATGCCGGGGGTCGTCGACGTGTTCGAGTTCGAGCGCGGCGTCGCGGTGCTCGCAGAGAAGTACTGGCAGGCGGCGGCCGCGGCGCGCACGGTGAAGGTGACGTTCACGGAAGGCGCGACGAACGGCCTGCACTCCGACGCGTTGAGCGTGGCGGCGAAGAAGGTCGCGAAGGGCGACGGCTCGACGCGCTTCGTGAACCGCGGCAACGTCGACAAGGCGTTGGCCGAAGAGGACGTCGTCACCGTCGACGCGACCTACGAGGCTCCGTACCTCGCGCACGCGCCGATGGAGCCGATGAACTGCACGGTCCACGTGCAGGGCGACCGCGTGCAGGTGTGGGCGCCGACGCAGTCGCCGACGATCGTCGCCGAGGGCATCTCGCGTCTGCTCGGGATCGACCGCAGCGACGTTCAGGTCGACACGTTGATGCTCGGCGGCGGGTTCGGTCGTCGCGGCGTCCCGGACTTCGCGGTGGAGGCCGCGATGATCGCGCGGAAGGTCGATCGCCCGGTGCAGCTGGTGTGGTCGCGCGAAGACGACATGCGCGGCGGCTACTACCGCCCCGCGGCCGTCGCGCGCATGCGCGGCGCGGTGTCGAAGAAGGACGGCCGCGTGAAGGCGGTCCACTACCACGGCGTGGCGCAGTCGATCTTCATGGACCAGTCGCCGTTCCTCGGCGCGGTATTCCCGGACTGGATGCCGAAGATGATGAAGCGGCTGATGCTGCGTGCGAACGTCGGCTTCATCAACTCGGGCGCCCTCCCCGACTTCATCTCGTTGGAGGGGATGGCGACGTCGGCGTACGACGTGGAGAGCTTCCGCGTCGACTACACGCCGGTCCGCACCGCGATGCCAGTGTCGTTCTGGCGCTCCGTCGGGCACTCGTACAACGCGTTCATCAAGGAGACGTTCATGGACGAGCTCGCCCACGCGGCGAAGAAGGACCCGTTCGAGTTCCGTCGCGCGCACCTCACCGCGGCGCCGCGGCACCTCGCGGTCCTCGAGGCGGCGGCGGAGCTGGGCAACTGGGGCAAACCGATCGAGGAAGGCTGGGGCCGCGGCATCGCGGTGCACTGGTCGTTCGGCTCGTACGTCGCGCAGGTCGTAGAGGCGGGCGTCGTCGACGACCGCGTTCGCGTTCGCAAGGTAGCTTGCGCGGTCGACTGCGGCGTCGCGGTGACGCCGGACCTCGTGGCCGCGCAGATGGAGAGCGGGATCATCTACGGCCTGTCGGCGGCAATCGATCAGCGGCTCGACATCGTCGACGGCGTCGTGCAGCAGGACAACTTCGACACGTACCCGTGCCTGCGGATGCACGAGTCACCCGAGATCGTCGTGAAGGTGATGGACTCCGACGAACACCCGCACGGCGTCGGCGAGCCCGGCTTGCCGCCGGTGCTCGGGGGCCTGTCGAACGCGATCTTCGCGGCGACGGGTGTGCGGCTTCGCGCGATGCCCATGCAGCAGGCGTGGGACCGCCGCAAGGAGACGACATGAAACGCTACCTCACCGCGCTCGCGACGTTCGCGCTCCTCTCCCCGGCCTTCGCGGCGGAGGAGCCGGAGCCTGAAACAACGCCGGCGGAGGCGCCCGCCGCGCCGCCGCCGCCCACCGTCCCTGCGGACAAGGGGGCGGCCGCGTTCCTCGACGTCGCGCGCGTGCTGCAGTCACCGCGTTGCCAGAACTGCCACCCGAAGGGCGACCGTCCGCTGCAGAAGGACGAAGGCATCCCGCACGCAATGAACATCTCGCGCCGCAGCCTGGAGTCCGGGATGCAGTGCAGCACCTGCCACATGGAGAACAACTCCGAGGTGATGGGCATCGTCGGCGGCCCGCCGGGCGCGCCGCACTGGGGCCTGCCGCCGAAGGACACGCCGATGATCTTCGAGGGCCTCACGCCGCGCGCGCTGTGCGAGCAGCTCAACGACTCGACCAAGACGGGCGGACGCGACCTCGCGGCGCTGCTGCACCACGTCGCGGAGGACAAACTCGTGCTGTGGGGTTGGAACCCGGGCGGGGGGCGGACGCTGCCGCCGCTCGACCACGCGACGTTCGTGAAGCGCTTCGAGACCTGGGTCGGCTCGGGCGGCGCCTGTCCCTGACGGACCGGGCCTCAGTTACTGACGCAGTCGCCGGTGACGCCGACGTCCGGAACCGGCGGGTAGACGAAGAAGGTGTTGAAGCACATCTCGTCGAACGAGCCGTCGCCCTGACGGACGGGCATCGTCCCCGTGTCCCAGAAGCAGCGCGTGCGCAGCGTGTCGCCGACGTTGAGCTGCTGCATCTCCGGCGCGACGTCGAGGATCGGTTGGTCCTCGAAGTTCCACGCCGGGATCTCTGCGATGACCTCCCAGTTGGTCGAGCCCGCGCGCCGCACGTCGGAGACGATGCGGGTCCCGTAGGTGTGCATGTGCGGGAACGACCGGTAGACGGTCGTCGCCTGCTGGATGACACACTCGCCGCTTCGCTCCGAGGGTCCGAGGAGCTGGTCTCCCCAGATGACGCCGCTCCAGAGCGTGCCGGTCGGGATCTGCTCGCGGCGATCCACGAGGAGGCGGATGCCGCTCATGTCCTGAATCGTCTCGTCGATGCGGTCGTAGTGCGTCTGCAGGATGAGCCGGTACCCCGTGCGGAGCTCGATGCCGATGCCGTTCGGGAACGGCGTGAGGCCGCGACCCGGGAACCAGCCGTCGATGTACTCGGCGTAGGTGATGCCGTCGGCCTCGAACGGGAAGCCGTCGCAGTCGAACGGGCCCACGACGTCTTCGCGCTGATCGAGCTGCGAGTCGTCGACGAAGATCATGAGGTGGTGGAGGCTCGAGAGGTTGTCGAGGATCGGCTCCATCCACGTCACGTACTCGACGTCGGCCACCGTGCCGGTGTCGACGTGGAACGACCAGCAGCGGTAGATCGTCTCGCCAAAGTCGGGCTCGTACGGCATCGCGGGGTTGCCGCCGCGGTGCGACCACGTGTCGACCCAGCGGACGTCGGGGTTGGCCGGCTGAATCGAGCCGGGCAGGCCGTTCGCCCACGGCACGCCGGGGCCCGAGTCAGGCGGTCCGCCGTCGCGGAAGCCACCGTCGCGCGGGACGGCGGGCGGCTCACCTTCGGGCGCACCACCTTCGGACCACGCGGTGATCGCCATGACCTCTTCGGACGTGAGCTGGCGGCTGTGCGACGGCGGCGGCATGCGGCCGGACGGCGCTTGGATGCGGAACGCGGCGGCCTCGTGGCACGGGATGCCGGAGGGGCACAGCGCCTGGAGGTCGTCGATGGTCACGAGCGACATCGGCGCCGTGAACTGCGGCGGGTCGCCGTGGCACAGGTGGCAGGCTTCGCGGATGGTCGGCTCGATATCGCGGTGCCACGTGTACGGGACGTCGACGACGGTGCCCATCGCGGCGCCGCCCGCGGACCACGCGAAGATCATGTCGATCTCCGCCTGCGTCGGCTGCGGTTGGGAGGGGGGCGGCATCGTGCCGAGGGTCGCGCTGAGGCGCGCGGCCATCTCGGAGTGGAGCGGGCGGCCGGTCGTGAAGTCGATGGCCATGACATCCGCGTAGGAGGCGAGCGACCGCGTGGCGGCGAAGCGCGGTGTCGCGCCGTGGCACTCGCCGCAGTACCGTTGAACGACGGGCTGGACGTCCTGGTACCAGGTGTAGCTCCCGGTCGGGATGCCGCCATCCCGGGCCTCGCCCTCGACGCCCTCGATGACCGGCCACGCCGGGTCCCAGCACCCGGTCGCGAGCACCAGGCCAACGACGAACCAACGCTTCGACATGCTCTTCATCCTAGGGCTCCACTCGGCTCCTGGCCAGCCGTTTCGCGGATCTGGCCGTCACGCATGACGTGACCTGAACCGCTCCACTGTGACGGAAATGAACGCACGACTGAACCTGGGTATTTCACCAGGGATCAATGTACGTGTCCCGATCGGAAGCGTTACGCACCCCAGGGCCACTGGAGTCTTGAGGCGGGGGGGCGGCGCTCGTAGGCTCCCCGCCATGCGTCGGATCGCTGGGCTCGCTCTCGTCGCGGTGTTGGCCGCCGCGGTCGTTGGGCTGCTCTTCCACAAACGTCGGAGCGGCCGCGAGTGGTCCTGGTACGTCGGGCACGTCACGAACCGGCACGCCGTGGAGGTGACGCCTTCGAACTCCCTGGTCGTCACGGAGCGCTACGCCGAGGTGATGTGGGGCGAGCACGCTGGCCTGCGGGACGGCCCGTACCAGCAGTTCTGGATCAACGGGAAGAAGTGGTACGAGGGCGAATACGTCCTCGGTGAAAAGGACGGGGTCTGGAAGCGTTGGGACCAGCGCGGAAACCTCGTCGAGCAGCGGACGTGGGACCACGGCAAACAGGTCGGGCTCGAGGTGTTCGAGGTCGACCGCAAGGCCTACGCCGGTGAGCCGAAAGAGGCCGTGCCCGCGGTGGGGATCGAGATCCCGGAGGGCTTCAAGCTCGCCGACCCCAGCGACAAGGCCAAGCCGAAGGTCGACCCGAAGGCGCCCGGCTACGTCCCCAACTTTGGCCTCGTCGACCACACCGGCGTGTTTCGCGAGTTGTACTACTACGCGCCGTCGAAGGCGGTCGTGTTGTTCGTGCACGGCGTCGGGTGCCCCATCGTGCGGCACTCCGTCCAAGAGGTGAACGCCATCGCGCGAAAGTACGCGGAGCAGAAGGTCGAGGTCTTCATGCTCAACGCGAACCTCCAGGACGACTCGGACGAGATCGAAAAGGACGCGAAGAAGCTCGGCATCGAGGTCCCGATCCTACGCGACGAATCGCAGCTCGTGGCGCGCTCGCTGAACGTCACGCGCACGGCGGAGGCGATCGTCATCGACCCGAAGACGTGGACGGTGGTGTGGCGCGGACCGCTCGACGATCGCATCGACTACGAGGCGCAGAAGTCCGAGGCCGCGAACCCGTACTTGTCACGCGCGCTCGACGCGATGCTCGCGGGGCAGAAGCTGCCCGAGTCCGAAGGTGAGCTGCGCGGCTGCCTCGTGAAGCTGAAGGAGACGGAGGGCGAGTCGATCGCGTACGTCGAGGACGTCGTCCCGATCCTGAAGAAACACTGCGTCGACTGCCACACCGAGGGCGGCGTCGGGCCGTGGGCGATGGAGGACTACGACGACGTCTACGGGTGGTCGGACATGATCCGCGAGGTCGTCGCGACGCGGCGCATGCCGCCGTGGTTGGTCGACGGTGAGAACAGCGTGGAGGGCACGCGGTCCGTGTCGCTGTCCAACGCGGAGCTCGAGACGCTGGTGAGTTGGATCGACGCCGGCGCGAAGCGCGGTGAGGGTGAGGACCCGCTCCCGGAGCTGCAGCCCAAGAAAGTGGAAGGGTGGCCGCTCGGTGAACCCGACTGGCTCGTGAAGACGCCGCCGACCAGCATCCCGGCGTCGGGTGTGTTGGACTGGACCTACGTCGATGTCGAGGTCCCGTTCGACGAGGACAAGTGGGTTCGTGCGGTCGACATCCGGCCGAGCAACGTGGAGGTGCTCCACCACGGCGCGGTGTTGCTCGAGTACCCGAAGCACCTGGAGTCGATCGAGCCGGCGTACAACCAGGCGCTCTCCGGTTACTTCGCGATGTACCTCCCGGGGAAGGCGCCCGAGGTCTATCCGGACGGCGCGGGGGTCTACATGCCGGCGGGTTCGCGCATCCGCTTCCAGCTGCACTACACGACGACCGGAGAGGCGACGAAGGACGAGACGTCGCTCGCGATCTACTTCTACGACGACAAACCTCGGCAGCGTATGGAGGTGATGAGCGCGTATGACTTCCACATGGAGGTGCCGCCGCACGCGCGTGAGGATTGGGAGGAGGCGGTCTACGACTTCGACCAGACGACGAAGCTGTACGGCGTGTTCCCGCACATGCACTTCCGCGGGAAGGCGATGACCTTCGAGGCGATTTATCCGGACCAGCGCCGCGAGATGCTGATTACGATCCCGTATTATCGCTACGACTGGCAGCGCTACTACCCATTCGACGACCCGCCGGTCCTCCCCGCGGGGACGCGAGTGATCTGCCGTGGGTTGTTCGACAACTCGAGCTACAACCCGGTGAACCCAGACCCGAACGCCGTCGTGCACTTCGGCGGGCAGAGCTGGGATGAGATGTTCGTGGGTTGGTTGTACTTCGCGGAGCTCGAGGACGACGCGAAGCCGGTCAACTGATGCGTCCCCCCGCCGGCGGCATCCTTCCGACCGTACTCACCCCGCTCGACGACGACGACCACCTCGACGAAGCCGCGCTGCGCGCGCAGCTCGCGTACTTCGAGCGGTGCGGCGTGGATGGGTTGGTGGTGTTGGGATCGATCGGCGAGGCGTCCCTCGCGCCGGACGACCTGCGGCGGCGGGTGGTGGAGGTCGCGACGTCATCGACGCTGCCGGTGATCGTAGGGATCACGGAGGCCGGCACGAAGCGCGCGGCGATGCAGGTGGAGGAGGCGGCGCGGCTCGGAGCGTGTGCGGCGCTGGTGGCGTTGCCGGCGTACTACGCGTTGTCGTTCGCGAGTGTGAAGGCGCACTACGCGGCGCTGGCGAGCGTGATGCCGACGTTCTTCTACAACTACCCGGCGGCGACGCACTTGGCGTTGGCCGACGAGGAGGTCGCGGAGCTCGTCGCGATGGACGGGATGGCGGGCGCCAAGGAGAGTGTGTTCGACGTGGATGCGGTCGAGGCGCACGTGCGCGGCGTCGGCGATCTGGAGCGCACGTTTTTCTCGGGTTCGGAGCTGTCTTATCTCGCGCTGCGTGAGGTCGGGGTTTCGGGCGCGGTGTCACCGGGCGCCGTGTTCATGCCGCGCACCGCGGTCGCGATGCACCGCGCGGCGGAGGCGGGCGACGCGGACGCGGCGAAGGCGGCGGCGAAGGGGTTGTTCGAAACGTTGCCGTTGGTGGCGGATCTCGAAGCGAAGGTGTCGGTCGTTCGGTGGTCGATGCAGGCCGCGTTGCGTAAGCGACAGGTGATCGAGACGAAGGCCGACACGACGATCGCGCGCATGAAGGCGGGGCTCGCCCGACGTGGTGTTCCCATGGGTTCGCGGGTCCTCCCGCCGTTGCCGCAGCTGTCGGATCGTGACCGCGAAGCGGTCGATGCGGCGATGACCCAAGTGCTCGCGATCGAGCCCGAATCGTAGCGATACGCTGCGCCGCGGGCGCTTGCATTGGCGTTCGGATGTCGACATCCTCCAACGCCCATGAAGAACCCCGCCGATCTGGTCGACGCCTATACCGAGTGGTGCAAGAAGGAGTGCTTCACGGAGGACGTCGTGCGCGCGACGGCCATCCTGAACCGCTACTGCGACCTGTGTCTGATGGGCGTCGTGCGGGAGTTGGATCTCGCGGCGAAGGCTTCATCGCCGACTTCGGCCGGCGACCTGGCGAAGGCGCTCGGGTTCGTCGACACCGCGGAGATCACGATGCGCTACGCGCTGCACCGCCTCGCGGCGCGCACGGACGCGGTGACGGTGGACAGCGACGAGCGCTTCACGGTTCCGTCGACGCCGGCGGATCCGACGGAGGAGCTCGCGTCGCTGCGCACGGAGCTGAAGGGCCTCGGCGAGGACTACCTCGCGGCGGTGGACTTCTTGGACTTCGGCCGCGAGCACTTCGTGAAGGCGCTGCGCGACGAGCCGGACTTCATGGACAAGATGCTCGCGGGCACGACCGGTGACTGGGCGGAGCTGTGGCACCGCGCGACGAACGTCGACCCGCTGCAGGACCTCCACGGTGAGATGGGCGCGCGCGCGATCTCGGACGTGCTCGAGCAGGGGACGATCCTGGAGATCGGCGGCGGCACCGGGAATGGCATCCGTCACCTCTTCGCGATGATGAAGCGCGAGGGGACGTTCGACCGCCTGGAGCGCTTCATCTTCACGGACATCAGCATGCGCTTCGTGCTGACGACGAAGCACGAGATCAACGACAACTACCCGGACGTCGCGACGTCCTGGAAGTTCTGCGACATCTACAAGCCGCTGCAGGAGCAGAAGATCGACGAGCAGTCGGTGGACCTGATCTACGCGGTGAACGCGGCACACGTCGCGAAGGACATCGTCGGGTTCCTGAAGTCGTGCCACTGGGCGCTGAAGCCGGGCGGCATGGTGTTGTTCGCGGAGCGCGTGCGCTTCACCGAAAACGACATGGCGCCGCGCGAGCTGACGCTGAACCTGTCGAAGTATCACCGCACGGCGGCGGAGGATCAGCCGTACCGGTCGATGCATACTTACCTGAAGCCTCGGGAGTGGGAGGAGTGCTTGAGGCTCGCTGGGTTCGAGCCGGTGGTGCTGCCGGATCTGGAGGCGATGGGGGAGTATTTTCCGGATCAGTACGCGGCAGTCGTCACGGGTAGAAAAATCTAATCAAACCCTAGCCCCAGCCCCAGCCCCAGCCCTTACCCTAAACGGGGCCTGATGAGGGCAAGGGCTCGGGAGAGGGCTCGGGCTAGGTATGCGCTTCTAACTTGCCCTCGCCTCAGCCTACGGCAAGCACTCCGCTTCCGCCGACGGCACAGAAAACCTCACATACTCGAACGTCGCCACCAGATCCGGCGTCGGCCCGTACCCATTCCCGATCAACCCCACCTGCAGCGTCTCCGGCAGGTCCCCCCGGTCAAAGCGATTCGTCTCCTCGAACGAGCTGGCCCCCTCATTCTTCCGGTACATCACGAACGTATCCCCCACGCGGCACAGCACGAGCTCGGCGCGGAAGTCACCGTCCACGATGAACAGCGTCGAGCCGGAGTCGACCGTCGTCTTCCCCTCCGAGCCCACGCGGCCGTCCTGAAAGCCGACGTTGTACATCAGCCAGTCCTCGTTGCCGCCTTCGCGGCTCGCGGGGTCCCGTGCGAGGAGGCCGGCGGAGTTGAACTGCTGGGACGGCGCTCGGCTCGCATCGCCCGCGCGGCCCGCGACGACCTTGGTGTACGCGGAGAAGTTGCCCGTGACGCTCTTGAAGATGAACGGGCCCTTGTCGTCCTCGAACCACCCGTTGTTCGCGGTGGGTGCGATCGTGAGCGCGCCGGGGGTGGTGGTGTCGATGTCGAGGGTGCTGTGACGAGCGCCGACGCCTTGCACGGTGTGGAAGAGCGTCCAGTCGTCGAGGGACGAGGCGTCGTCGAACTCATCCGAGAGCTCCGCCGGAGCGACGACGCCGCCGTCGCGGTCCGTCTTCATGTTGTTGTCGTCGTCGCCGCCATCGTCGCTCCCGGAGGAGCAGGCGGCGACGAGGAGGAGTACTGCGAAACGTTTCATCCCCACGGTGAGATCCTCACGCCCTTCGGGTCTTCTTCCCAACCCACGTCTTCGTTGATCCAGCGTTTACTCAGCGCGAGTTTGCCGTCGGCGTCGCGGGTGGCGAACACGTTGGTCGTCCACTCCGCGTCGTTGCGATCAGGGAAGTCACTTCGGTAGTGCGCGCCGCGGCTCTCGGTGCGGAACGTCGCGGCTTCGGTGATGACTTCGGCGACGTCGAGCATCGCGCGGTGCTCACACATCAACACGGTATCGAAGTTCGACTGGCGCTTCACGTTGGAGAGGCGTTCGCGCTCCTCGGCGATGAACGTGCGGACGTCGTCGAGGGTCTTGGCGTCCTTCTCGACCAGCAGCTTCTCCCACATGTGCCGCTGCATCTTCGTCTTCATGTCGCGGATGTCGTGGGTACCCGGTTGCTCGCCGAACTTGGCGATGGGTTCGAGCGCACGGTCGATCGTCGACTGCGACGCGCGTTTCTCGGAGTGGTTCTTGGCGACCGCGGCGGCCGTCTCACCGGCGCGCCAACCGAACACCTGCGACCCACCGAGCATCGTGCCGCCCAGGCGGTCCGCGCCCTGCCAGCCGGCGGTCTCACCCACGACGAACAACCCGCGGATGCGTGACTGCGCGCGTTCGTCGATGCGGACGCCGCCGTTGCTGGTGTGGTGGTGAATCTGCACCTGGAGCAGGTCGCGATCGATGTCGAGCCCGCACTTGAGCATGTGGTTGTAGAAGGCTTCGGGCATGAAGTCGCGGCGGGTGCCGGAGATGTCGAGGAACACGCCGTCGTGGGGCGTGGCGCGACCGGCGAGCGCTTCGCCGTGGATCGCGCGGTCGAGGTGCACGGAGGTGTCGCGACAGGAGACGGGCCAGTGCGCGGCCTTTTCTTTGGAGACTTGTTCGAGTGAGATGCCTTCGGGGAGGTAGTCCTCGATGAACGTCTTCCCGTTGGCGTTGTAGAGGCGATACGGCTCGTCCATGTCGTAGAGCATGATGATCGCCTGGGTGGGCCAGGTGGTCGCGAGGCCCTGCTGCATGAACTCCATATTGAACAGCTCGGCGCCGGCGCGGAGCGCCATCGCGTAACCGTCGCCGGTGTTGCCGGGTGGGTTGAAGCTGTACTGGAAGAGTTGGCCGACGCCGCCCGTCGCGAGCACGACGGACTTGGCGTGGACGAGGAACGGTTCACCTTCGTCGTCGACGCCGACGGCGCCGACGACCTCGCCGTCTTCGACGAGGATGTCCGTCAAGTTGGCTTGCTCGAGGACGTCGGTGTTGGTGCCTTCGATGACGGCCTTCTGGATGAGGACGATGTTGTTGGTGCCCTTCGACTCGTCGGTCGCGGGCATGGTCGCGAGCATCTTGCTCTGAAAGCGCATGCCCATGGAGTGCAGGCGTTTGATGGCGTCGGAGACTTCGTCGACGAAGATGCCGCACAGCTTGGGGTCGGCCATGCCGAGGCCGGTCTGCACCATGTCGGCGAGGACTTTGTCGGGTGGGTTGAAGAAGCCGCCCTTTTTGCCGACGGTGCGGATCGTCCAGAACTCGGCAAGGGGGTTGGAGGTGGCGCCGGCGCCGCGGGCGCCGGGGACGCCGAAGCGGCCTTTGACGGCCATCGCGGTGCGTGCGCCGTGGTCGTGGGCGCTGATGGTGGCGGCCGTGGCGGCGCCACCGCCGCCGACGACCAGGACGTCGGTCTCGTAAGTCTTCACGCGAACGTCAGCTTGCCCTATCGCTCGCCTCGGTCAAGCCGAGTGCAGAGGTGTCCCACGACGACACGGGCGGCGGACACGTGCAGATCGTGCCCGGCGTTCGGGATGTCGATCACCTCGATGCCGTGTTCTCGGCAGGCTTCGATGTCTTCGTCGATGACGAAGGGGGAGCGTTCGCCGCGTAGGACAAACACGGACGGGGCGTCGAAGAGGTCGGCGTGCATGACGCTCTGGCGGAGCGCGGCGACGTAGGCGCGGTCGACGGTCCAGCGGACGTGGTCGGCTTCGGTCGCGAGGTGGCCGAGGAGCCAGCGTCTTGTGTTGGGATCGACGTGCTCGAGCGCTTCGCCCATGGCGTCGGCGTCGGGGGCTTGTTCGGGGGCGGCGAGGAGCGCGTCGATCGTCGGTTCGAGCGGCGAGGGGCGGTGTTGGAGTGGGCCGGCGGGGGCGTCGAGGACGACGACGGAGCGGATGTGCTCGGGCGCGCGTTGAGCGGCGCGGAGCGCGATGCGTCCGCCCATCGAGTGGCCGACGACGTCGATGGGTTCGTTGGCGAGGTGGGCGGCGAGCTCGACGATGCGGTCGGCGACGGCGTCGATCGTGGGGGGCGTATCCTCGGTCGGTGCGTCGTTGTGCCCGGGGAGATCGGGGAGGATGGCGCGAAGCTCGGGGCGCTGGGTGAGGAGGCGTCGAGCGAGCGGGGCGAGGCTGCGTCCGGTGGAGAGCACACCGTGTACGAAGAGGACGACACGATCGCCGTCGCCGCGGGTGGTGTACGCGAGCAACCCCGCGGGTGTACCACGCGTGGCTTCACGGGGTGAAAGCGTTCTGCTATCGCGGAGCGGTGCAGGTCGACCTCTCGAAACGAACCGTCATCGTCACCGGCGCCGGCCGCGGAATCGGCGCGGAGATCGCGCGCATGGCCGGCGCGGCCGGGGGCAACGTCGTCCTCGCGTCGCGAACCGAGGAACAGATCGCGGCCATCGCCGACGAAATTCGTTCGGGTGGCGGCAACGCGTTGGTGGTGCCCACCGACATCGTCGACGCCGACGCGTGTCAGGCGCTGATCGACGCGGCGAAGTCGGAGTACGGGCAGATCGACGCGTTGGTGAACAACGCAGGCACCAACTTGGTGGCGACGCTGATCAGCTCCCGCGAGGAGCAGTGGCGCGAGCTGTACGACCTGAACGTCTTCGCCACGTTCCGCCTCACCCGCCTCGCGGTCCGCCAGATGATCCGCGCAAAGTGGGGCCGCGTCGTGAACATCTCGTCGGTCTCGGAGAAGGTCGGTGCGGCGTACAACAGTGCGTACGCGTCCTCGAAAGCGGCGATCAACGCCTTCACGCGCTCGGTCGCGCTCGAGACCGCGCAGCTCGGCATCACGGTCAACTCGGTGTGCCCGTGGCACGTCGACACCGAGCTGCTGCACTTCGGCATGGGCCGCCGGGGGAAGATCTTCGGCGACAGCGCCGAGGACTACATCGAACAGATCGCGCAGACCTCACCGCAGAAGCGACTGGTCACGGCGCACGAGGTCGCGAGCATGGCGATCTTCCTGCTGTCGGATCACGCATCGGGCATCACGGGCCAATCGATCAATGTGTCGGGCGGCGCGGTGATGCAGTGACGTCCTCCGAAATTCGTTCGGTTCAGGCGGAGGACGGTCACGTCCTGAAGTACCGCGTCTGGGAGGCGGTCGGGCCGGCCCGTGCGACGCTGGTTCTCTTGAATGGAGTGATGAGTCACTCCGAGTGGTTCTTTCCTTTGGCGCCCGCGTTGACGGCCGGTGGGTGCCGAGTGATCGGGGCCGACCGCCGCGGCACGGGTCTGGATGAAGTGGGTCGCGGAGACGCGCCTTCGGCGGGCGCGGTGGTCTCGGACGCGGTGACGATCATCTCCCGGGAGCGTGGCGACGGTCCGGTGTATCTGGTGGGTTGGTGCTGGGGGAGCGTCCTCGCGATCAACTTACTCGGCAAGGTCGAGGTCGATGGGTTGGTGATGGTGGCCCCGGGGTTGTTCCCGTCGGTGGCCGTGCAGGAGGCCGCGGCCGCGGCGTCCGAGGCGGCCGCGGGTCGTGCGGAGGACGAGCCGTGCGTGGGCACGCCGATCGCGGAGACGATGTTCACGCGAGGCCCTCACCTGGAGGGCTTCATCCTGAAGGATCCGCTTCGATTAAAGGCGATCACGCCGCGGTTCCGCGGCCTGATGACCAAGCTCGCCATCGGCGCGACGGCGCGCCTGCGGAGGATCTCGGTGCCCACGCTGGTGCTGCTGGCGAAGGGTGATCCGGCGACGGACAACGACGCGGTGAAGGCGGCGCTGGAGAAGCTACCCGATGGGGTGGCGACGGTGCGTGAGTTCGTGAGTGACCACGGGATGCAGTTCGACGCCCCGGACGAGGTGACGGCGGCGGTGCTGGGCTTCGTGGCGCGGTTATAGGCGAGTCCGGCGTATCCCAGGTCTGCCGCATTATCGTAGACTTGGAGAACGGGCGGTCGAGACGCGGAGATCGCGGTCTCGCTGACTGGAGAAGCGATAGTTAGCCATACGGAACGAGTCTCCGAGGATGGTCGAAAGCAGTGAGCTTCTCCGAGGAACGAGAGAACGACCGGCGTGATGCCCAGCTCGTCGGAAACCTTCTTGCTCTATGGGCAGCGACCAGGCGTTGGGCGGAAGGGCTCCTCGTCGACACGCTCGGACTCGCCACCGCAAAGGACATACTCCAACGCGAACACCGAGGTAGCCACGCGATCCCC
>JAVJQW010000035.1:0-7346 GCA_040218735.1 Deltaproteobacteria bacterium | reverse complement strand
GACGAGCTGCATCCCGACTTGGACGAGCTTCTGTCCCGTCTCGGCGAGCAGCTCCGCGAGCGCGTTCGCTTCGCGTACCCGCCCTGCCCTGCCCGCGTCCTCGACGTACTTGTCGCGACCGGTCGCGCCGTGCGCGAGGCGACGGTGTTGCTCGAACACCGCCCCCGCCCGCGCCTGGTCGGGCACGATGAAATTGACGCTCGCGCGAAACGCGACCGGCAGATGCAGGAGCGCCTCGGGCAGCGTGAAACGCGTGGCGTCCGGAAGGCCGCGCAGCACGAGCACCTTGTGAAAGCGCGCACCGCAACGGACATAGTCGACGTCGCCCTCGATCGCCGACTCGAACAGACGCTCGCGACACGACAGCCAACGGAGGCGGCCGTCGTCGTCGAAGACGCTCTGATCGCAGGGCCACGCGAAGTCACGCGACGGGTTCAGGCCGCGATGGAACGCCCGAAGGATGGCTTCGCGTCCGAGGAGACGTGCACGTACGCCCGCACGCTCGAGTAGACCCACCACGCTGCGACCGACCTCGCGCGAGGCGTGGCGACGCGCCTCGACCTCGCGCTCCGACAGCTGTCGAAACGCGCTGCGCGTGAAGCCTTCGACGTGACCGACGACGAGGGTGGTGTCGAAGCGGCGAAGGCCACTCGACTGAAGGAAGTCCACGCGGCGCCGTCGCTGAAGACGCAGCACGCGATCGTCCGGCGGCGGCACCGCATCGAACGCGGAGAACACGTCGTCGTAGCGACCGTGGCCCTCGACCACGAACTGCAAGAACGCGCCGTCCGCGAGCTCGCCGTGACCGGCGTACAGCTGCGCCGCCGCGGCTTCGAGCTCAGCGGCGGGACGATGCTCCGAGTCGAGCCCCGTCAGTGCGTACGCGCGGAGCAACTGACCGCGCGACGTGACGATGTCCCCGGTGTCGAGCACGTCCCACAGCGGCAGCAGCGACGGCGCCGCGAACAACTTCGCGGCGACCATCACGAAAGCCTCCGCACGCTCGTCAGCGGCACCGCGCGCGGCCAAGCGATCCGCGACGTGCCGGGACCCCACCCTTCGAGCAACACCGTGTCGGGCGCGAGCGAAACGGCCGCGAGCAGCTGCAGCGCGAGACTCACCGCGTGCACGCCCGCCATCCGGACCTCCACGTCCTCCAAGCGATCGAAGACGATGTGCGCCGAGCGGTGGTGCACGATGACGTCCGTCAGCTCGCGCAAGAAGGGCGCGCACGCCTCGAACGCCGTCACCTCGCGCATCGACAGCCCGTGCTCGTGCGCGTAGTGCGCACGCACGCCGCGCTCGAGCTCGCCCCAGGACTGCGCCGCATGCGCGTCCGCGAAGCTTGCCGGCAGGTGTTCGAACGCATCGAGGTCACGCGGCGCCGAAGTTTCAGCGACGTAGGCGCGCAAGGCGCGCCGCCACACCCGGGCCACCAACCGCCCGAGGGCCGACGACGGCTCCGGCATGACGTGCGCGCAGCCTTCCGCAACGACGTCGGGCGTGCGCCGACCGATGTCGACGCGACGCGCGAGCGTGGTCGGCAACGGCATCACCTGCGTCTGCCAGCTGTCGATCTTCCAGAAGCGGCCCGCGTGCCGCGCGAGCTTCCTGCGCAGCGCCATGTCGCCGCACTCCTGCGTGCGCCCCGACGACGACAGCTCCACGAGGCCTGCTTCGAGGACGTCGTCGGGCTGCGGCTCCCGCTCGAACCAGACCGACGCGGTCACTGTGCCGAGGCCCGTCATCGTCGAGCCCCCTGCCCCGCTCCCGCGCCCACCGGCGCGCAGGCCGCGACCTCGCCCTCGACGAGGCGGTAGACCCGGCGACCTTGGAGCCAGCGCCGCCGAGCGGCCTGCACGTAGTCGCTTCGGTCGCCGTCCGAACGCCGCCACGCGAGAAGGCCCCCCAGAGCCCCCACAGCGGACGCGAGCCCGAGCGCGGGGCCGAGGGCGAAAAATCCGAGAACGCCCGTCAGCGCCGCACAGGCGGCTTCCTGCGCGCCGAAACCCAGCAGGCCTCGGCTGCGCCCCTCGATCGACCGGTAGACGCGGTTCCGCATCGCCGGGACCTCAGGAGCCAATCCAGGCGATGATGTTCTTGGCCTGGAAGACGACGAGGATGCCCACGAACACCGCGATCGCCCGGCCCCACGCCTCGCGATCGCCGCGCGCGACCTGCACGCCGAAGAAGATCAGCGCGGCGATGAGCACCACCTTCGCCACGGCCAAGACGCCGTCGACGAGCTGCGTGGCCTTGCTCTCGATGTCGCGCAGAAAGCCGCTCTGGGCGTAGGCCGCTTCTGTGAAGGCGAAGACCGCGTAGAACGCGCCGAGGCGCACCCATCCCCGCGGATGACGAATCCGTTGCAGCATGTCGATTCCCTCGTGGCCCCGCCGAAGACGACGAGGCGGCTAGGCGCGACGCGCTGGACAGCATCACCCCGCGTGGGTCACACTGCGTTCGGCCGCGCTCACTGAAGTCGGTCGCTGCTGGAGCACGTCCTGTGCCGGATTCCTCGGGACTCTAACCCGCCGGAACTGCATCCCTCGAAAACCCGACAGACGTTCACCGGTTTTCGCCATTCTTCGCCGCCGGCGAAAACTGGTGCGTTTTGGTGAACGTCTCCTACGGGTTTTGCTTCCATATTTTAACATTTGTACATCTGCATTCAAGGCCCTGCCCGACTTTCGAATATTTACATCTGCTAAGTGCTTGGATATCTTGGCACCTTCGAATGGCTGACGTTCCGGAGAAGCTCAAGCGCCTCACCGTCGAGCTTCATCCCGAGCTCCATCGCGTCCTAATGACGTGGTTGCGCAGCAACGACACCGTAGGTCGAGTCTTCATCGAAGAGCTCTTGATCACCGCCCTCGCCCAATCCGGCGATTTCTCAAAGGAACAGGTCGCTCAGTTCTACGAGTACCGCATCGGGAATCGGCGCTAACGCCCACCTGAGCGAGCACACCTAGGAACATCTCGAGCACACCTGGAGACAGGTGCGATCACACCTGGGGACAAATGCGAGCACACCTAGGGACAAGAGCGAGCACACCTAGAGACAGAAGCGATCACACCTGGAGACAAAATCCGCATCTAAGTCTCCGCGATCACTCAGTTCTCCGCTCCCTAAATATTCAAATGATCTAAATGATCTAAATCTCTCGGGCTCGGCTCTCCTCCGATTTGGCACGCCTTTTGGAGAGGGTTCTCTTTCAGGCATGGGATCGGAAAACACCTTGGTGGTCTACGGACGCCTTGACCCTATTCCGGTCCAATGTAAATTTGCGAATCGCGTGTCTCCAGCTGTGCTCACAACGCAACAACTTCTCTTCCCGCTGGCTGAAGACGAGGCCTTCGACGAGATGAACCTCGTAGAGATCCCGTTTGCGATCCCGCAGATGAAGGCGAGTCGGCGCACGCGTGCAGACCTTACCCCTGATGGCAGCTGCTATCTCGCCACGTCGTCCGAGTCGCTTCCGACCGCCCTCGCCCAGCGCGTCGTGCTCGCCCTACTCTGGCTCACCAAGGAGCAAAACGGATTCACCTCCCCCGAGGTCGAGTTCACCCTACGACGCCTGACGCAGAGCTTCATGTACCCGAATCGAGCGTACCGCGCGAACCAGACGACGCTCACGTCCGTTCGCAACGAGATCTACCGGGTCATGGCGACGCGCCTGCATCACGACCGCTGGTACAACCGCGAGCTCGGCCGCCACACGAAGGTCGCCGCCGCGATCTTCGACAACGTCCAGGAGACCGTACCCTCTGCCGGGCTCAGCTCGCCCTTCCGCCTGCGCTGGGGTCACTTCGTCTATGAAAGCGTCCGCGCTTCGTACACGAAGCCGCTTGACCTGCGCACGTGGCTTCAGATCACGAACCCGATCGACCAAACCCTCTATCGCTGGCTCGACCGTCAGCTCGCTACGAAGGACGTCCAGGTCGTTCGGAGCTGCCAGAATTTCGCGCGTTTCAAGCTGTTGCTCCATTCGAAGCGGCTTGCCACCGGCGGCCGGACGGCTTCGTCTTACGTGGTCGGCAAGCTCCGAGAGTCGCTCGAGCGACTGAACGGCGTCGGCGTTCCGGTCCGCCTAACGATCGACGAGCGCACGCCCGACTTTACGCTTCAATTCGAACGGATCACGGGCGCTTCCAACGAGGTCGTGAACGGGACTGCGCGCCCCGTGGTGAATCCCGAGTCGCCGCTCGATCGGATCGTGCGGGCGTTTCGAGAGCACTTTCACGGTCTTCCCGCGGGCGCCGAGTGCACGCTGGCGCCACGCGACCGCGCGTACGCATGTACGCTCTTCGAAACCTACGGCGAGGAACGAGCCATCGAGTTGATCGAGGTCGCGGCCCGACTGCACCGCCAGAGCGCGCGGAGCACCGAGATCATCAACTTTCTCGTCGGCGTCGAACGCTACCTGAACGCAGCGGAGGCCGAGTTGGCGAAGGCGGTCGTCGAAGACGAATCGCGCGACGGCGAGGAGCTCTGGGATGCCTACGTCGCCACGCTTCTCGAGCAGCCGCTCGACGATGAGGAAGAGATCTCCATCAACGCGCTAGCCGCCAGGTCGGCGGCATCAGACCTCGCCGCGGCAGGTCGGCTGCTCTCAGACTCACTTCGTGACCGAATTCTCGCAAACCACCGCCGCGAGGTGCTTCTCGCGCATCGCTCCGCAACTACGAAGGACGCGTTCCTAGCTGCTCATCACGAGGGGCGTCTCAGCGCGTTTCTTGTGGAAATCCACGGTTCAAATCCACTGGAGGCCTTGTGTTCGTAATCGCAGTCATCAACCAAAAGGGCGGGGCAGGGAAGACCACCACCGCCGTTAACCTCGCCGCCGCCCTTGCCCGCGAAGGTAAGCGCGTTCTCCTCACGGATCTCGATCCGCAGGCGCACGCGACGATCCACCTCGGCCTGGAACCCCCGAAGCTCGAGCTGTCCACGTACCACCTCCTCACGGAGGACAACGTGACAACGAGCGACGTACGGCAGGGAGTAGAGGAGGGGCTCGACATTCTCCCCGCGCAGCTGCGGCTCACCGGGCTCGAGGTCGAGCTCGCCACGCAGTTCGGCCGAGAGAACCTGCTGCGCTCGAAGCTCGCACAGGTGGGCTCGGCCTACGACTTCATTCTCCTCGACTGCCCGCCGGCGCTCAACATCCTCACGATCAATGCCCTGTGCGCTTCGTCGGAGGTCATCATTCCGGTCGCCTCGCAGTATTTCGCCCTCGAAGGCATGGCGCAGCTCCTTCACACGCTCCAGCTGATCCGCAGTCGCCTTCAGAGCAACATCGAGCTCCGCGGGATCCTGCTGACGCTCTACGATGCTCGCCAGAACCTTGCCCGGGAGACCTTGGCGGCCGCCAAGGAGTACGGCCATGTGTTCGACACCACGATTCGGAACAACGTTCGACTGGCCGAGGCGCCGTCCCGAGGTCAGCACATCTTCGCGTACGACTCCAAGTCCTACGGGGCCGAAGACTATACTGCGCTGGCCAAGGAGCTCGTGCAATGAGCGGCAAGACTGGCCTCGGAGGACGCCGTCCGCAGGCCTCGGAGGACCTTTCGTTCCTGACGTCGATGGGGGGAGGGCCCGATTCCTCCGTTGAGATCCAGCAGGTACCGCTGCATCTCGTCGACGAGTCGGACTTCCTGTGTCTGCGCGAGCGCCCATTCCCAGGGCTCGAAGAGCTCGCGGCATCGATTGACGAAAAGGGTCAGACCACCCCGGCGTTCCTTCGCTTCAAGGACGACGGTCGCTACGACCTCATCTCCGGATATCGTCGATCAGGGGCGCTGCGGCTCCTGAACGCGCCGACCATCCTCGGCCGAATCTACCGGATCTCCCTCGACGAGGCCTACGCGCTCGCGGTTTCGGAGAACGCCGATCGCGATGCACTGACCGACTGGGAACGCGCACGCGCCTGTCGATCGCTGGCGGATCGAAACGTTACCCGCGAAGCGATCGCAAAGATGTTCTCGTGGACGGACGTTCGGCAGGTTGCGAACTACCTCCGGCTTGCGCGCGAGGCGCCTCCGCTCCTCAGTAAGGCGCTGCAGACGCGAGATCTCCAGGCGACCCATGCGCTGGCGATGCTGCCGTTGACGCAGGAGCCGTTCAACGCCGAGCACTTCGAGGCGGTCCTTCAGGAGGCCGTCTCGCGCCAACTCTCGGTGCGCGCAATCAAGCGTTTGGTTGCGCGCGAGGCCGACCGCCTCGACAACGCCAAGCCGCCGCGAGCGCCGGATCAGCCATCCCGACTTGTCGCGGTGCGCGAGATGAAGGACGGCGGCTTTCGCGTCGCGGCCTCGTTCCGCAAGGAGGCCACGACCGAGGAACTCGACGCGGCGGCGGACGATCTTCGCTCGCTTCTCCGACGCGTGAACAAGCTGCGGAAGGAGCGGACTGAGGCAATGGAGGAAGAGTAGGAAATCGAGTTCCTTGGGGTAAGCGATATGTGTGCGTTGGGGCCTTCATCCACCAGGAAATCGATTTCCTACGGGTATCTGACCCCTATCCGGGGCTCCGCCCCAGACCCCGGTGAGAACCATCACACACTATGCAAGGGTGCCTTGCGGCGTAAAAGCTCGGTGATACCGGGCGGTTAGATGCGTACACGGCCGTATATGGACAGTCTCTCACTGTTTACATAGGTGTATACGGCGACGCTCCAAATAGCTGATTCGACTGGGTGCGCGGCGCTTACGCCTGCGTATACGCGGGCGTGTGCGTCCGCTCGGAAGGGAGACGGAAACGATGGCCAAAGAGGTGATCTCGGTGCGGCTCGACGAGGACTCCGTGCGGGCCTTGAAGGCCCAGGCGGCGCGCCTTCGACTCAAGGAAGCGACCTACGCCGCGACACTTCTCGAGGCCGCGGTCCGCAGTCCCAGCGCTGCCGAAGAGGCCGCCGCGCCGCGTCTTTTCGAGCGCCTTTTGGAGCTCGAAGCGCGCCTCGTTCAGCTTCAACTTGCCCAGGCCGAGGCCGCGCAGCTCTCCGATCGTCGCCTCGACGAGATTCGAAAACAGGCCTTCGACTACCTCGGGATCGCGCACGACGAGGACGGCGGCGACGAGGGTCGGGCGTAGGTCATGCGACGTCCGGGCTACGCCGAGGCCGGCGACTTCGCCGCGCATCAGTACCGGCAGTGGGCGAGGGCGCTCGGCTTCGCGGTCGCGCTCTGTGTCGTCGTCGGGCTGACGCTGGGCTTCGCTTCGCTCCTCACAACGCTCCCCGAGGGGACGGACGCGGGCGACCTCTCGGCCTACTTCGTGGCCTCGGTCGAAGTCCCCGCCGAGCTCGCGCGCAGTTTGTCGAACGTCGACGTCACGGCGGAACAGA
>JAVJQW010000034.1:0-6744 GCA_040218735.1 Deltaproteobacteria bacterium | reverse complement strand
CCTGTTCGAACGACTCGTCACGAAGAAGGGCGACTACTCCGAGGCGTTGATCCGCACCCAGTGCGTCAACGAGCTCGGCGACAAGGAATCCGTCACAGCGCGCCTGAGGATCGAGCTGAGTCCCTTCGACTACCAGCTCGCGACGAGTGACGCCGCGGACCGTGAGCGACAGAAGAAGTGGATCGAACAGAACCCGACCGCGCCCCTCGCGGCGGTCCTCGATGCGCTGGCCAGAAAGTGGGCGTCCGAATGACTCGCCTTGACGAAGCGGCGGGCGTCTCGACGGTGCAACGCACCGGCGAAGGGCAGCGCGCCACGGCGCATGGACGGGCTCGCCGCGCGAGCCAACCGATCCGACTCATCGGGGGAGCGATCCTTGCGCTCACCCTCGCGATCCCTCGGCCGGCGTACGCGCTGTTCGGGGAGGAGGATTGGATCTCCGGCCAGAACCAGACGCTCATGGCGCTGCTCTGGGAGGAGCTCGAGCACACCACCCAGCTGTCCACCCTGATCGCCAACGCGAAGTTCATGGTGGGCTCGGTCAACGAGCTGCTTGCGCTGGCGCGTACGGCGAGGCGCGTCTTCGAAGCGATCAAGAACTACGACCTCAAGGCGCTCGAACGCGACGTCCTTCAGAGCCTGTACCGCGCGATCCCCGAGAGTCAGGGGCTGGCCCAGGAGATCGACACGCTCTACCGCGACGGTCGCGCGATCCACGAGGGCAAGTTCTGGACGCGCATCGGCGCCAAGGACGCGAAGGTCTCGTACCAGGCGAGGAAGCTCTGGGAGCACGGCTACAAGGCCACGCTGTGGCCGCTTGTGTTGCCGGGCGAGGGGCACCTGCGCCGCGGACCGAGCGTCGTCGAGGCGAAGGTCGCCACGCGCTACCAGGTGAGCGGTGACGAAGCGCGCCGCGCCTTCGAGCAGAGCGCGATCGCGATCCTCGCCGGCAAGGTGAAGGCGTTCGCGGCGGACGCGGAGCTCAAGGACCGCGTCGACCTCAAGCGCGAAGCGACGCGCGCGCAGCTCGAGCTTCAGCGCACCGCGGACGCCGCCGAGCTCCGTCGTCTTCGCGAGCAGGCCGTCGCCGAAGATCAAAACGAGCGCGAGGCGCTCGAGTCCTTCCAGCGCCAGATGTCCGGCGGCCTTCGCGCCGGCGCCGAGGACCTCGTCGGTCCGCCGCGCTTCGAAGATCGCAAGCCCACGAGGAGGTCGGCATGGATCTGGTGAAGATCGACACGTCGATGCTCACGCCGTTCCTGTCGATGGGGCGCGCGATCTTGGGGCTGGCGTTCGCGCTGTGGATCTTGCGCGAGACGTTCGAGCTGGCGACGAAGGGTCGCTGCGACTTCGCGCGGCCGTTGATCCGCGTCGCGTTCGCCTACGCGCTCCTGTCGAGCCTCCCCGCGATTGGCGCGTGGGCGGCGAGCGCCGCCGCCGAGGGCGGAACGACGATGTTCGCCGCGAACGAGTCGCGCCTGTTCGTCGCGGCCTACGAACACGCCGTGCAAAACCAGATCGGTCCGGCCGCTGATCCCGGCTCGACGATGGAGATCCTCGGCGCGGTCTCCAGCCTCTTCACGGTCCGCGGCCTCGTGAATCAGCTGTCGATGATCGTGTACCTCGGTATGCAGGCCAGCAAGCTGGTCGTGCTGCATGTCCTGTGGCCGGTCTGCCTGAGCCTCGTGGTGGTCGGCGGCACGATCGCCGTCCCGCTCGGCGCCATCCCGGGGAGCAAGGGCATCGAGGGGTGGATCAAGAACCTCGTCGAGGTGTCGCTGTGGCCGCTCGTCTTCAACGTGATCTTGTCGCTGATGGTCGCCTCGCTCGCGGGGCTTCTGCGGCAGGTGCAGACGATCGACTTCGCGACCCTCTTCGATCCGGTCGAGGGGAGTCAGGCCGTGTTGATCGCAACGCGCTGGTGGGCGGTGTGCATCGCGTACTGCCTGCTGGTCTGGTTCACGCCGGTGGTGTCCGCGCTCCTCGTGCGGAGCGCGCCCGTCGCCGTCCTCGGTGGCCTGATCGCCGCGCAGATGATCCGCCTCGGCTCGATGGTCGCCACCGGCGCCGCGAGCGCGGGCCTCGGAAGGTTCGCGGGAGCGGCGGGGGCAGGCGTCGCGTCCGGGGCGCTGGGCGCGACGGGCGGAAGTAGCGGGAGTGGGGCGACGGCGTCGCCGAGTCCGGTCTTCCGGATCACGAACGACAACGAAGCGAGTGGATTGGATCGTCGCGAGCATCGCGGCGGCGGGAAGTAGCAGGGAGCCATGGAAGACATGACGGGCTGGAGAAACATCGGAAGGAAGCTGCGGGTCGCGCTGGTCGGGCCCGACCGGGAGCGCCAGTGGCTCGCGGAGCGACTGAGTGGCGAGGTCGAGGTCTACGACGGCGTCGCCGCCGGCATCCACAACCTCGCGCCCGCGACGGTGGACGCGGTCATCGTGATCGAAAGCGATCGCATCGGCATCGACGCGGCCGACGTTGCGAGGCGAATCCGCAAGAACTTCGTCGGCACGGTGCTCGTCGTGCGCGCGGCGCGGGCGAAGATCCTCGAGGAGCAGCTCGGTCTCATCCTCGGCGACGAGCTCGAAGCGGCGAAGCTCGACGACACGGTGAGCGTCGCGGCGCAGACGACGTGGGCGCTCGCGAACCTGTCGCAACGCTGGGCACCGCCCGAGGGCTCGGTGCCGACCGAACCGGTCCCAACGGCGAAGGTGCGGCCGGTGCGTCGACCGAGCGCGCGTAAGCCGCCGCCGCTCGACGAAGTGCCGACGGAGGAGACGACGCGCGAGGTCCTCTCCGAGGCGGTCCTCGCCGCAGTCGACGTGAGCGGCTTCGACGACGACAAGACGCCGGTGCTCTTCGCGTCGGCCACGCGGCCGTTTACGCCGTCGAGCGACATGCTCGCGGCGGTCGCGAAGGACGACGCCGTCGACGGTTCGGCGGAGACGCTGCGCGCGAAGCGAACGCCGGTGAAGTCCGTCGCGGCGTCGCGGCGCGGATCGGACGTGATGGCCTCGGGATCGGACGTTCCTGCGGAGGCCGATGGTGGCCATCCCTCCTGGAAGAAGCCGCCGCAACGGCGACCGTCGGCGAGCGTCTTGTTCACCGGTTCGATCATGCTGCCGGCCGACGAGGGTGCGCAGCCGATCAGCATCGTGGATCCCGAGCGACCCTCGACACCGCCGAGGCCGACGCCGGCTGAGCGTTCGATCGCACCCGACGAGCGCCTGTATCCGTCGGAGGCCCCGCCGAAGCCCGCGGTCCGTCCGGTGTCCATGCTTCCGGCCGTGAAACCGACGTCGTCGCGGCGAACGCTGTGGTTGACCTTCGCGGGGCTCGTCGCGCTCGCGGTCTGGCTGCTGATCGAGGTGCTGTCGTGAGCCCGCCGGTGTCGCTGCGTCCGGAGTTCGTCGAACTCGAAGACTTCCGACGGAGCGTGAACCGAAAGATCTGGTTCGCGGTGGGCGGACTCGTTTGTGTCGCGCTCGCGGCGCTCGGTGTCGCGGTGATCGCGTTGGCGCGTCCCATCCCCGTCGTCGTCTTCGATGCGAACTGGCAGCCGGTGCTCTTCGAGGACACCGTGCGCCCGCGCGTCGAGATGGCCAACGAGCGTGTCGATACGTTCACGCGGCACTTCTTGAGCAAGTTCAGCCTCGTCGACTCGATGGACGTCGAGGAGGACCTCTCCGAGGCGACGGCGATGATGACGCCGCGCCTGCGGAAGATCTTCCTCGCCGACGAAGAAGAGATCGCGCGGCGCAGGAAGACCGAGGACCTCAACCTCAAGGGCCGCTTCGAAGGGCTACAGGTCCGTCTCGGCGACTTCGACCCCGGCGACGTGGACGCACGGATCTATGCCGTCGCGTGGGGCGCGGTCGTGGTCACGCCGAAGATCTACAACAGCTGGGCCGAGGGCGAGGCGCCCGAGCACCGCCAGTACTACTACGCGCAGATCGTCTTGCAGCGGGTGCCCGTCTCGCGCGCGTCGATCCACGGGCTGCAGGTGCACCACGTGAAGACGTGGTGGTTCGACTCGGCCGAGGACCTCGAGGTCCATCGGCTGCAGGAGTCCGAGGGATGATCGCGCTCGTTGCCTACCTCGTCGTCGCCGCCGCCGGGTGCGGCGCGGACCGCCAGGGCTACTGCACCGGCAAGGCGCTGACGCACGACATCGCTTACGGCGAGGCGACGCGTCTGAAGATCAACACGGCGCTGGGCGACGTGGTGTCGATCGAGTTCCCAGAAGGCGTGCGCATGAAGGGCGAGCCAGCCCTCGGGAATGCGGCGATCTTCAAGTACCAGGCGCAGGAGACCGAGCCGCTGCGTGTGTTGGTCTGGCCGCGGATGCCTCGGGGCGGAAACCTCTCGCCCGAGGACCTGCTCGGCCAGCGCGGCAACCTGCAGATCTTCATGGATAGCGGCGCGACCCTCCTCGTGGATCTTCGGGTCGCGAAAAGCCGCGAGTCCGTGCAGCGGGTCGTGCTCGCGTTTCCGGAGCGCGTGCGTGAGCGGGAGTTCGTCAAGGAGCAGCTCGCGGAGCAAGCGCGGCGGCTGACAGCGGCCTTCGAGGAAGAGAAGGCGGCACTGTCGAACACCGTCGTCGAACAGAGCCGTCGCCGCATGGCGCGGGCGATGCTCGATCGGATGCACTGCGAGGCGCTCCGCGAGCGCGCGATGCACGACCTCCTCGTCGTGCGCGTGCATCGCATCTGCCGCATCGGCGCGGAGACGTTCGTGGCGTTCGAGGTGCACAACCGTCGCCGCGATCTGTTCCACCTGAAGGATGTCGTGCTGCGCGAAGCCTCGGACGACGAGGGCAACGTCGAGGCGCTCGTCGAGTGGCGAGGCGATCCGACGCTCGCGTTCGACGAACGTGTCTTCGGGATGGCGATCTTCGCGGTCGAAGGCGACGCCGCGCGCGCCTACGAACTCACGGTGATCGAAGACGGCGGCGCCAAGCGCGAGGTCGACGTGGACGGGGTCGGGTTCTAGCCGTGGGTCGGGTGAAGAAGGGCGGCGTGTTTCCGCTGGACGCCGCGTTCGATGCGGACGGCGACGTTGGCGAGGCCTCGTCGCGTGCCCAGACCGTCATTGAAGAGGCCCAGGCGGTGAGCACACCGCCGGCGGCAAGCCGCGTTAGTTCCTGGGTTGATCCAGACGTTGGTGATGCGGAGCTGGAAGAGGCGGCCCAGCGGATCGTTGCGCCGGAGGACGAGGGCGCGCAGGTCGTGGGCTTCGAGCACCCCGAGGCCTCGACGGCGCCGGACCACCGCACCATCGCGCCGCGCGTGACGGGCTGGCGTGCGCTCGTCGAGGGGCTCGAGCAGCGCCGGGGGCTTCAGTTCGGGTTGCTGGTCGCGACGGGGCTCTTCGGCTGGTGGGTGTTCGGCGCGCCCGTCGAGGCGCCTGCGCCCGAGACGAAGTCGGCGACGAAGAAGAAGGCCACCGGCTTCCCCGTGTTCAAGAGCGAGGCCGAGGACGGCGTGGCCGAGCAGGACATCGGCGAGCTTCTCCGTCAGGCCGCGGCGAAGGAAGCGCGACGCGAGGCCGAACAACGGGCGCTCGACGAAGCGCTCGTCGAGGACGACGACGCCCCGGCGCGGCGAGTGCTGCAGCCCGGCGAGCTCTACGACCCCATGGCGGACGCGACCGTCGACGTTCCGCGCGCACCGGCGCCGCGGCCGCTTCCCGGCGCGGAGCGGCCGCGGGTGAATCAGAGCATCTTCTTCGAGCCAGGTGGGGTGCTCGAGCTTCCCGAGGGCTACGGCGTCGAGGCGAAAGAACACGGGCTCGGCCTGCCAGTGGGGACGCGCCTGAAGGCGAAGCTCCTCGTCGGCGCGTCGAGCGCGAACCGAAGCCCGGTGCTCGCGAAGGTCACCGAGTCGGTGCGCGTGGGCGGGTCCGTGAAGGTGAAGGCTGGCGCAATTCTTCGGGGCCGCGCGAACGCGGACGCCTCGACGGGGCGCCTGTACATCGACTTCGAAGAGGTGCGGATGAACCAAGAGCGCTACGCGCTGCAGGGCTACGCGATCAGCCACGGCGACATGCCGGGCCTCGTGGCGCGACGTCGCGAAGCGTCGCTCGAAGATCGGGTGGGCGCGGGCGGCCTCGGCGGCGCGGTGGGCGCCGGCGGCGAGATCGCGAGCGAGGTCGCCGGCTCGGGCGTGGTCGGCAAGGTCGTCCGCCGCGTGGCGCAGGGCACGGTGCCCGAAGCGCAGCGCGAGCTCGAAGCGGACCGACGGGGCGTGACCTACGAAGTCGCGGCGGGGACCGCCTTCGAGGTGCTCGTGGTGGGGGACGAGCGGTGATCCGCAGCGCCCTCCACAGGCCCTCGGCCGTCGCCCTCGGGTTCTTATGTATGGGAGCGCTGCTGACGAGCGCCGCGTCGGTGCGCGCGGAGCGCGGGGAGTGGGCCGCCGGGGTCGCCTCCGGCGCGCTGTTCCCGGCGTTCAGCGCGCAGGACGCGACCGCGTTTCGGCTCACCACCTGGATGGTCGGCGTCCAGGGGCGCTACGGCCTCCTCGACGATCTCGACCTGACCTTGGGGGCAGAGTGGGCCCAGTTCGCGGGCTCGATGCATGAAGCGGTCATGCTCGGGACGCCGGTCGACGCGGTGCGCGTCTTCTCGGCGCAACAGATCGGCGTGCACGCCGGTGCGCGCTACAAGGTGCTGAGCGGCTACGATGTCGCGCCGTACGTCGAAGGGGCGCTCGGGTACCAGTGGACGATCTACTCGGCGCAGGA
>JAVJQW010000032.1:0-32073 GCA_040218735.1 Deltaproteobacteria bacterium | reverse complement strand
ACACGTGCGAGGACGCACGCCATGGACCGTCAGCGTCCGAAGGCGAGTCCAAGCTCCAAAACTTCGAAACGGATGGCGTTCGTCGAGGAGATGGCCCGGACAGGGCCTTTGATTCCGTCAACCCCCAAAGAGAGAAAGAAGTTTCTTCCGCAACTCAACTTGCGCGACCGGCGATCCCCGTGACCAGCCGGCGAACCTCACCGGTTCATCGCAGCCCTCGGCCGCCGCCGGCGCAATCAGCCGACGCTGATTCCAGTGGTCTCGTTGAACGCATCGAAGGCGGCGTGGATTACTCGCGTGCGAGGCCGCGAAGATCCATCTGGGGGATGACCGCGCCGCGAGCGCTACATGGGGGAGCACTGCGAGCGCCGCCGACCATCGAGCGGAGCCTCCCGCCGTCCTCCTGCCTACGTGGATCGCGGGCCGCGCGGGCCGGCGGGGGCACTCCAGTGTCGGGCGATGGTTCCAGGTGGGGCGGGCGCGTCATTCCCCGCCTACGACCTTTGCGCGGGCAGATCTCGCTGCGTGATGGGCACTGGGTTTAGGAACGCGCGGCGGCGTAGATCCACTCCGCGTCGAGGCGGCGGTTCCCTTCGAGCGTTCGGAGGATCTCTTCGCGGTGTTCCTCGAGTGTGGCGCGCGACGCGTCGAGGAGGCGCGCGAGGGCGCGATGGTCCGGGAGGTTCATCGCGACATCGAGCCACCGCTCCACACTCAGCCTCGACGCCATCGCGGCCAGTCGATCCACGTCCTCGTCGGTCGCGACGTCGACGCTCGCGTAGCTCGTGGAGATGCGCTCGAGCACCTGCGCGAACAGCGCGTCCACGCCGTCCAGGTGCGCGTATCGCAGGAAGTGGCTCCAGACGTTGTCCCAGATCGGCCGCGCGAGCGCTTCCGCGAGTCGGTCGTGGAGCGACGGGTGCCGCGCGAGGCGATCGACGACGGGCGCCGAGAGCACCGGCGCCGGCACATCCAGCAACGCGTGGGCCCACGCCTTCACCACGGCCTCCGTAGGATGCTCCAAGCGGCGGGCGAGGAGGTCGTGCCACGTCTCCTGCGGCAGGCCGCGGCCGAGCACCTTCAGGCTCCACGCTTCGTCTTCGTCGAGGCGGCGCGCGGCGACCTCGGTCAGGGCCGGATCCACGATGCAGTCCGCGCGCGGCTCGTCGAGGACCGCGAGGGAAGCGGGCACGCCGTCGAGCTGGTCCCGCACGAAGCCGGCCGCGTCGAGCAGCGGCGAGCGTGCGTCCCGCACCCCGTCGACATCGCCCAGCGCGATGAGCCACCGGACGAGGGTGCGTTGCTCCGGCACCCTCTCGCGGACGCGGTCGCGTAGCTTGGTGCCGCGCCGGGCGACGTAGAGCGACCAGGGGTTCGGTGGCCAGGCCTCGAGGTCGACAGGGGTGTCCGCAAGCGGCGCCACGTCGAGGTGGAGGAGCAAGTCACCGAGCGCGCTCGCCGGCACTTGGGTCGCGAGCTCCTGTCGGTCGATCGCATGGCGAGCTACGGCGACGCGGAGATCGACACCGTCGAGCGCCGGCGTTTTGTCGGCGAGCTTTCGGAGCAGACGGACCAGCGACGGTGACGCCGCGGGAGCGGAGTGCCGCGTCGTGGGATTCGGCGTGCTCCCGTCCATCGTGAACCGCGCCGCGAGGTGAAGCGCGGTGCGGTGTGCGAGCGGGGAGCGCCGCGACGATCGGAGGCACGCGACGACGGCGTCGGGGTCGGGCTGGAGCGCAAACGAGCGCTCCGCCGTCGCGAGCCAGCTCCGCGTCGCGTTGATGCGGCAGCCCTCGCAGTAGCCGTCGCTCTCCTCGACGATCCACCCCCACAGCGCGTCGGCGCGGTCCGCGAGCGCGAGGATCGCTCGGACCGGCGCGCCACGAAGCTGCGGAGCGACGGTGTAGAAGGTCGAGTGTTCGACGCCGTGGTTGTCGAAGATGGGGTTGATGCGTCGGCCGCGTTCACCGATCCGGAGCCAGGCGTCGGCGATCGTCGCGGCGGGTTCGAAGCGAAGCCCGAGCGGTGGGAGTGCGTCGGCGAAGCGCCAGTCGATGGCTGGCGCGCGCTCGATCAACGCGAAGGCCGCTTCGAGGCCGTCGCGGCGCGCGCGGTGGTAGGCGAAGGCGATCGCGAGCGACGGGTCGGCCGCGCAGGCCTGGCCGAGCGCATCGCGGTCGGCGTCCAACGTTCGAGCCACCTCCGTGAAGGCCGCGCCTCGGTCGCGCGCGAGGAGTTGGGCGGCGCGCAGCGCGTCGCCCTCCCGTGCCGCCTGCCACCCCGCGGCTTCGCGGTTGAGCTCGGTGCGCTCGCCGTCCGGCTCGGGCCGGCCCAGGGACGCGCAGTACGCTGCGACGGCGTCGTCCGAGATCGTGCGGGCGATCGCCTCGGGCGGGTCGCAGTACCAAAAGCCCTCGTGGAGCTGCTCGGGGGCGCCGCCGGTCGCGAGCGCAGCGCCCGTGTCGCGGGAGATCTCGAGGCACAGCTCCACGAACGCGTCGCGGGCTTGATCGGTGTCCTCCCGATCCGAGAGGTACACGCGGTAGGTGAGGAGCTGGAATCCTTCCGAGATCGCGATGAGCTGCCGCCCGACGACGACGCCGTCGGCGTTGCGCAGGTAGAGGATCTGTTTGTTGACGTCGAACGCGTTGATGACCGTCGCGGCGGCGTTCGACCCGCCCTCGATCGACAGGCAGGTCGAGAAGGGGATGCCCATGCGGAGCACTTGAAGCGGATCGTGCTCGACCGCGATCGTGTGGGGACGACCGGAGAGGTCGACGGTGCGCCGTCGCGGAGCGAGCCACGCCTCGACGTCGATGCGCGACGCGGCGCGCTCGATCCACGCTCGTGATTCGCTGCGCTCGCGGTCGATCGGTTGGCCGGGGTGCGCGGTGGCGTGATGCAGCAGCGCGCGGAGCAGCTCGTGGTTGCGATGTGTGGCGAGGTAGAAGCGCACGGCGTCCCGCCACGCTCCGTCGAGCTTCGCCGGCCGGATTCGGAACGCGCGATGGAGTAGCTCCAGGATCTGCTGGTCGAGCGCGGTGCGGTAGACCTCGGCGGTGAGGCCGTCGATGCGCCGACGTATCCTCGCGCGTGTGCGGCGCGGATCCGCCGGCGGAGCGCTCGCGAGGTGCGCGAGGCGTGCGCGTTGGCGTTCGCTCGGCTCCTGGAGCGCAGCGAGGAACCGCCGTTCGCGCGCGGTGCGTGACTCCCGCTCGAAGTCTTCGCGGAGCGCGGCGGGGAGGAGCTCGGTCCGACCCGCCTGACGAGCGAGCGTGAGGAAGCGGTCGAGGTGTGCGTCGTCGTCGAGCCAGACGGCGAAGTCCGGGTAGTGCCGGCGTCCGATCCCCGTCTGGGAGGCGCGCAGCTTCGCCACGATGTCGGGCAGCTTCGTGTCCTCGGCTCGGAAGAGACCGAGCGTGGCGTCGAGGTTGGCGAGGTCGGCCTGAAGTGTCTCTTGCGACGGCGTCGCGTGGTGGCTGATGAGGCAGTGCGCGAGCAACGCGAGGTCGCTCTGTTTCGCCGCGCGCCGCGCGAGCTCTTCGTACTGACGCGCGGACACGGAGAGCTTCGCGCCGATCCGCTCGAAGTGGGGCGCGAGCTTCGCCATCCATCGGCCGTACCCCCGGGCGACCTCGGGGGTGTGGAGGAGACGTGCGACCTCGTGGGCGAGCCCGAGCGCGAAGATCGACCGCACCTCCGCCACGGAGAGGACGTCGCTGAGTCGGCCGGCGAGCGCGAGGTCCTTGCAGACCTTACGGTCTTGCAGCAGCTCCACGACGTCCGTGAACGACCGAACGTGCCCCGCGAAGGCCGTGAGGACCGCGTCGGTGCGGCGATCGAGGCCGTCCAGCCCGCGCGGCGCGATCGCGCGCGCGGGGCCGTCCCACGAGAACGAGAGCGCGTAGGTGGCGAGCGTGGATTGCAGCCTATCGAGGTAGGCCTCGGAGCGCGTCGATGGGATCGAAGCGATGGCCGCGCGCCCGATCGTCTGCACCCGCTCCTCGATCGGCGCCCCGGGGGTGTCGTCGAACGCGTGGCCGGCGTCCGCCCCGAGGACGTGCTCGACGACGGCGCGCACGAAGCGGCGACGAACGCGGCGCGAAGGCCCTGCGACGCTACGCACCGTCGCGGCGGCAGCGACGGCGTCCGAAGGGGCGTCCTGGGAGCGCAGCGCGGCGACCAGGGCGGAGAGCCTCCGCTCGGCGCGACGTCGTAGGCGGACGCTGTGTTGCGCGCTGAGCGTCACGACGCGGCGGACCCGCTCGGCCTGCGTCGCGCCGTGCACGGCGCCGATCAGGCGCAGCACGGTGTCGAAGCCCGGCGGATCGTCGCGCGCGACGAGCTCGCCGCCGAGGCGATCGAGGTGGGCCTGGTGCAGGTCGAGCCACGCGGCGTCGACGTGCCGGTACTTGCCGAGCACCGACGACGCCTCCTTCACCCAGTCGAGCACATGCGGTTGTGCGCGCACGCGGTGCAAGTCACGTTGCGCGGCGGCGAGCCAGCGAGGGGTCGCCTCGATCGGTGTTCGTTTGCTCGGCGAACGGAAGGCGGCACGGACGGTTGCGGCCGACGGCAGCCCCGAGGTGAACACTTCGTCGACGATCAAACGCGGATCGACGAGCTCGATCCCTTCGAAGAGGAGCGCGCCTTCGCGCGTGGGGACGACGACGCCCGCCAGCCGCGCGATGCGCGCGAGGGCCCGGCGGATGTCTTCGAGGTCCTGCGGTGAGCCGGGCACGTCCGACCGCTCCGACGGGGATCAGCCCGCCTCGGTTCGAATCGCGTCCGCGCCCCAGCGCGTCATCTCGTCCTCGAGCATGTTCGTCGCTTCGTACAGCTCGGTGAAGAGGGGGTGCGCTTCGAGGCCGAGCGTGGACATCCGGTACCGCAGCTCGGACAGCGTGTGGAACGAGCGCGTCGGCGAATGGCGGTCCATGGAGCCCTTCGCGTTGCGGTCCTTCATGTCGACGCCGACGTCGCGTTTGTCGGTCTGGTGTTTGCGCCGCCGCTCGCGCTCTTCGAGCCACCGGAACGCGCCCGACGACGTAAGCGTACGAACCCAGCTCGGATCCTCGCGGAGGGGGGCCGGCTCGAGCGCCTGGTCGACGAGGGGGAGGGCGTTCGGGAGGTACCGACCGACCCAGCGATTCGCGGCGATGAACTGCTCGTAGACGTCGTACCCGAAGAGCGGCACGGCCTTCGCGATCTCCCACGCGGTGAACAGGTTCTGCGGCTGGATGAGCAGCCGGTCCGACGCGAGCACGTAGTTCGGGCAGCACGACGACAGCGCCGGCCAGTTCTTGATCAGACGCACCGCCGCGAACGAGGTCCACGTGCGCTCGGCGGGGTAGATGAAGAGGAAGTCGATGTCCGCGTGTTCGTCGGCGTTGTCCGCGGCGAGGGAGCCGGTCACCATTCCGGTGAGGCACAGCCCGGTGCGCTCCATCGTCGTCGCGATGTGCCGCGCGCGCGGCCAGAGAAACTCCGAGTGTCTCGCGAAGCGCTGCCGCCGCGGTGCGAGGTGATCCTTCCCCGCGAGGAACCACAGGCCATCGCGTGTGGAGATCACCGAGCGCAGCGCGTTGTTGCCACTCAAACAGCGCTCCACCTCGGGGCGCGACGCGCGGCGCCCGATGAGGAAGCGATGCACCTCCGACGGCTTCATGGCGAAGCTGAACACGTCGGCGTACGCGAGCGTCGCCGCGATCGCGCCTTCCAGCGAGTCTCCCCGAATCACGACGCCTCGATGCGTAGCAGCGCGCGACGCGGGCGAGCAAGCGCTACCCTTTTGAGGCGCGGCGTCGTAGCGTGCGGCGCCGTGTCCGAACCGGTCGTGCCCCGACGACGCTCGCTGAGAAAGCGCGTCGCCGAGCTCATCCTCACCGATCGCGTCCGTGACCGGACCAGCGAGCTGGACGTCGACGTGGGCGAGCTGGGCGTCGACCCGTTCGGATATGACCCCGAGACCGTCAAATATGCCGCCGCGCCGGTGGCGCTCCTCTACGAGAAGTACTTCCGCGTGCAGACGTTCGGCGTGCAAAACGTCCCGAACGAAGGGCGGGTTCTCCTCATCGCCAACCACTCCGGGCAGCTCCCCTTCGACGGTCTGATGATCGGCGCCTCGATGGTGCTCGAGCACGATCCGCCGCGTGTCGTCCGCTCGATGGTCGAGAAGTGGATCCCGCGGCTCCCGTTCGTTTCGATCTTCATGGCCCGCGTCGGCCAGATCGTCGGGACCCCGGACAACTGTCGCCGCCTGCTCGACCGCGAGGAGGCCATCCTCGTCTTCCCGGAGGGCGCGCGCGGCATCTCGAAGACCATCGACAAGCGGTACCAGCTCGAACGCTTCGGCACGGGCTTCATGCGGCTCGCGCTGGAGTGCAACACACCGATCGTCCCGGTCGCCGTCGTTGGCGCGGAGGAGCAGGCGCCCGCGCTCTACAACGCACGCACGCTCGGCAAACTCTTCGGTATGCCGGCGTTCCCCATCACGCCGACCTTCCCGCTGCTCGGGCCCGCCGGGCTGCTCCCGCTCCCGACGCGTTACCGCATCTACTTCGGCGAACCGATGAAGTTCGACGGCGAGGGCGACGAGGAGGACGAGGTCGTCACCGCCTACGTCGAGCAGGTGCGCTCAAAGATCCAACAGATGCTCGAGCGCGGCCTTCAGGAGCGCGAGGGGATCTTCACGTGAGCGCGAGCGGGAAAGACGACGTCATCATCGCGACGGGGGCCGCGGGCAACCTCGGCAAGCTCGTCATCCAGTCGCTCCACCGCGAACACCACGTCGTCGCCGTGGACCGGCGGCCGATCTTGGGCCTCCCGAAGGACGTCGAACACCTCCGCACCGATGTCCGCTGGCGCAAGATCGAGAACGTCTTCCGCACGAAGAACGTGAAGGCGATCGTGCACCTCGGGCTCGCGCACAACCCGCGCGGCGACGAGGACCAGTACCGCTTCAACGTCGTCGGTACGCAGCGCCTCCTCGAGCTCGCGGCCAAGTACGGGACGCAGAAGCTCGTGATGCTCTCCAGCGCGAACATCTACGGCCCCGACCCGGACAACTCGTACTTCCTCACCGAAGACGCACCGCTGCTCGGCGCCGAGCACCACCCCGACATCCGCGATCTCGTCGCGGCCGACGGCATCGTGCAGAGCTTCTTCTACCGGCACCCCGAGGTGGAGACGGTGATGCTCCGCCCGGTGCACATCGTCGGACCGCGCGTGAAGAACGCGCCGTCGAACTACCTGCGGCTCGACCGGCCCTGGGTGATCATGGGCTTCGATCCGATCATTCAGCTCGTGCACGAGGAGGACGTCGTCCGCGCGATGATGCTGGGGCTCGTGAAGGGGCGCCGCGGCGTCTACAACGTCGTCGGCCCCGGGGAGGCGCCGCTGTCGCGCATCCTCGCCGTGCTCGGTCGTCGACCCCGCTCGATCCCTTCACCGTTGGCGAAGCGGCTCCTCGACGGCGCTTGGGTGATGCGCATGACCGGCTTCCCGCCGCCGGAGCTTCGGCACGTACAGTTCAACTGCGTGGTGGACGGCGCCCTCGCGAAGGCGGAGCTGGGTTACGAACCGAAGTACGGCCTGCACGAGACCATCCGGTCCGTCGGCGACTTCATGTCCTGAGGCGCTCAGTTGTCGTCGTTGCCGGCGTCCGCGGGGTCGAGCGGCGCGTAGACGAACGGGCCCTGGGTCAGCAGCGCGTCGGTGCTGACGCACTCGGCTTCACACACCGGGAGCGAGACGACGCGCTCACCTTGGTCGTCCTCGACGCCCGCGTAGAACGTGGTCTGCCCGTCCCCGACCTCGTCGTAGAACACGAAGATCTGACCGTTGGAGGCGATGCCGATCGACCCGCTGAGGCGACCGTTGGCGTTGCCGTCCATCTCGAGACCCTCGAAGGTGAACGCGATCGCGTCGCCGTTCGCCCCGCCGAACAACGGGTGCACGCGGATGCTGCTCGACGGGCCGACCGGGACGCGCAGGTCCGCGGCGAAGAGCGCGAGCGTCGTCTGCGGGACCGACGGTCCGAGCGGCGAGTGCAGCCCGGCGGGGACGCCGTAGAAGTCGGGGGTGAGGCTCAGGTAGCCGTTCGAGTGGAGGACGACCGCACCGTAGCGGCGCCCGTAGAACGGGAACTCGAAGGGCAGCGGGATGACGATGAACGCATCGTCGAGGTTGCCGCTGGACAGCGCCTCCAGCGAAACCGGTGTCCCGGCGTTCGGCGGGGCGCGCATCGTCGTCGCCGACGTGTACAGCGATCCTGCTTCGCGCTGGCACTGACCGCTGCAGCCGTCGAAGTTCGCGCGTCCGCCGTCGTCGCAGGTCTCGCCCATCTCGATGCGGTTGTTTCCGCAGACCGCACCGGGGAGGACTTCGACGCCAATCACGTACGGCCTCGCCATGCTGCCCGGCATAGCGGCCGTCTGATCGACGCGGAGTCGGTACGGACCCATGTTCGCGGAGGGGAGGGTGATCTGCGCGCACGTCGAGTTCGTCGACGACGACTGTCGGATCTCGTTTCCCTCGCGAATCAGCGTGAGGTGCACGCCCTCGGCGCAGGGTTCGTGTTGCTGGATCCGGATCACGCCGGCCGCTTCGAGCGCGAGGCCGAAGTTGTCGACGTCGGCCTTCTGCACCTCGGCGTACAAGTTCCCGGAGATGGCGACGTTGTTCACCGACTGCAGCTGCACGTTCGGGATGTCGTTGGGTTCGACCTCCTGAACCACCTGGAACATCGTCACGAGCTGCTCGGCGTCGCCGGATTCGTTGCTCGCGTGCACGATGAACTGGCGTGTGTCGAATCCGCCCGTAGTGTTGCGGATGGTGTAGCTATCGCCGGATGCGACCGTGACGTCGCCGCTGTTCAGGTCGGTGATCGTGACCTCGGCGGGCTGGTCGACCTGCCAGCTGATCGTCCCCGAGCTCTGCACCGAGGTGTACAGCGGTTCGATCTCGACGTTCCGAAGCTGGGGGACGGCCGGTCGCTGCTCCACGAACACCTGGGTCGTCGCCGTGACGTTCTCTTGGGTCGCTCCGTACGCGTAGAGCGTGTACGTCGTCGCCGCCTGCGGGCGGACCACCCAAGCACCGTCCATCACGCGCCGGGTGTGCGTCGTCGAGTAGAGCGGCCGCCCGTCCTCGCCCTTGACCTCCACGCGCACGGCGTTCTCGACCTCCCAGAACAGCGCCGCCGTGTCGCCCGGATCGATCGCGGATCGGTTCGTATCGAAGGCCACGATCACGGGCTTTTTGTCCGTGATGACGCGGACGGTGACCTCGGCGGCGTCGGTCGCGGTGCCGTTGGTGGCGGTCAGGCGGAACGTCGTCGTCTGCTGGATCGGTTGCGACGTACGACCGTCGACTCCGCTGATCGCGACGTCGGCTTCGTTCGCCGTGAGGGAGACCTCGGTCGCCCCCGTCGTCTCCCAGACCAGGGAGACCGCCTCGCCGGCGCCGACCTCGGTGGCGTCGGCCTCGAAGACGTCGATCTGAACCGCGGGCGGCTCGACGTCGACTTCGAAGGCGCGGCCCTCCTCGAGCGTGTCGCTGCCGCGTGTCGCGCGGAGGAGCAGCGTCCCGCTCGCGAGGGTGTCCATGAACGGCACCGTGCCGACGTGCTCCCCGAGGACCGCCACGCTCTGGTCTGCTTCACCGAGCCGGCGCACGAGGAGCTCGACGCGCTCGGCACCAACGACCACGTAGCGCACGTCGATCGGCTCCCCCGAGCCCACGCGTGTGGGCGCGAGGTCGAAGCGGCGGATCGAGAACGTGTCGTCGGGCGCTGGCAGGCAGATGCTCGCGGAGCAGACCTCGGTCAGCAGGCAGTCGTCGTCGCGGCTGCAGACGCGGCGGCACAGCTCGCCCTCCGCGAGGGTGGTGCCGTCCGGGCAAGCCGCCGCGGGGACTTCGGCGCACGCGCCGAGGCCCAGGAGGCCGAGGACCGCCAGGTACGGAGTGGGGCTGAGGGTGCGGCGTCCGAGGTCCATGGAACCTCTACGATGTTGCCACTCAATTGGGCGTGGCGGGGAGGGAATCAGGTCGGGTCGCGCTCTTGGAGCGCCTGCGCGCGGCGCACCGCGTCGAAGATCTTCGTATAACCGGTGCAGCGGCACAGGTTTCCGGACAGCGCGACCTTCATCTGGTCGTCGGTCGGGTCCTCGTGCTCGTCGAGGAGGGCGCGGGCGGAGATCATCATGCCGCTCTGGCAGAATCCGCACTGGAGCGCCCCACACTCGTCGAACGCGTCCTGGACGGGGTCGAGGCGCCCGTTTCGCGCCAGGCCCTCGATGGTCACCACGCGCGCGCCGCGGGCGCGCATCGCGAGGGTCAGGCACGCGAGGATGGGCTGCCCGTCGAGGAGGACGGTGCAGGCGCCGCAGTCGCCCTTGTCGCACCCCTGTTTGCTCCCGGTGAGGTCCAGCTCGTACCGGAGCGCCTCGAGGAGCGTCCAGTGCGGGGGGACGGCGACTTCGACGTCGTCGCCGTTCACGTTCAGCGGGAGGACGACCTTCACGCCGTGGGTGCCTCGCCGGCGTCCACGGTCGCGCCTTCGAGCTGCTCGGCCTCCACGGCCGGCGGCGCCTCTTCGGGGAGCTGCGGCGCGCGGTTCACGACCATGCGCCACCGCGCCGCCGGGGTCCCGCAGTTCGGGCAGTGTCGCGGGGGCTGCTCGGCGGCCTCCGTCGAACAGATGATGCATCGCCAGACCGTCTTGGTGGCCACGGCCGGCGATTGAACACCAAAAGGCGGCCTGCGCCAACGATCGGTTACAGCTTCAGGCCGGCCTGCTTCGCGGCGACGAGGATCGGCGGGTGGCAGAGGAGCTGGAGCCGGTTCTCCTCGGGGTCGCGGAAGTAGAACGAGCGTGCGCCGTCGCGGTGGGTGCGCGGCGCGTTGTCGGGCGTGAAGCCGTGTTCGACGAGGTGGGCGTGCCACGCGTCCACGTCTTCGTGCGTCTCGACGAAGAAGCCGAGGTGGTCCAGCGCGCCCAGCGTTCCGGGTGGCGGCATCCCCTCGACGACGTGCAGCGCGAGGTTGTCGAAGCCGCTGGAGAGGTAGACGTTTTCGGGGTCGGGACGCCACTCGACGGCCATCTGCATGACGTCGACGTAGAAGCGCTCCATGGGTTCGAGCGCCCGGACGTTGAGCGCAAGGTGCCAGAGCCCGTAGGCGCGTGGCGCCATCAGCGGCCGGGGATCGCGGACGCGATCTTCTTGCGGAGCTCGGCGGTGCTCGCGGTCGTGCCGACGCTGCAGACGTCACGGCCCTGGGTCGAGTCCATGTAGTACTGCATGAAGCGCTCGCAGCCGCGGGCGTCGAGGCGCGCGAGGACCTGCACGCCGATCATCGCCGCTTCGACGCGCGCGCCGGCCTTGTCGCCGTTGGCTTCGAGATCGCAGGCCGCCGAGAACGACGCGAGCCACGCCTGGTCGGCGAGCTCCTTGGCGTCGAGGTCCTTCGGGACCGTGCCGTCCGGCGCCGCCTTTCGGTTGGTGGTCAGGTAGCTGCGGACCGCCTGACTCCAGGCCTGCTGGCAGCTGTTCTTGTCGCGCGCCTCGGCGTGGGTGGACCAGGCGAGGACGGCGGTGAAGACCGAGAGGAGGAGGACGCGAAGGCGCATACCTTCGGATCTACCTGCGGGCGGCGCCGCGGACAAGTTTATGACGGGGGAGAGAGGGCGGGCCGCGGTCCGGCGCGGAGGTGAGCCGGACCCGGCGCGGGTAGCCGTACGTTTCTACAGCTCTTCGATGTACAGCGTGTACGGGCCGCTCTCGCTGGACCGCTTGCCCTGAACCTTGATGAGGGTCGGGCCGCTGTGCGTGAAGTCGTCGATGCCCGACGAGGCGAAGGCGCCCACCGTGTAGTTGCCGTTCGTGACCGGCTCGTTCGCGGCGTCGTCCCACGCGTACACGTCGATGTCCGCGACCTCGGGCTCCGTGACGAGCGTGATGCGCCACGAACCGGGCAGGTTCACGAAGTAGAAGTCCGGCGCGTCCGTGCAGATGCCGCCGTTGATCTGCGAGACGCCGACTTCCTTCGCCAGCGGCGCGGTGTCGTTCGGCTCGTAGCTCTCTTCCGTCCCCGGCTCGCAGTTCGACACGAACTGCTCGATCGGGTTGTCGAGATCCGACCAGTCCCAGTTCGGGTTCTGGAGGATGTCGAGCAGGTGGTCGTTCACGAACACGCTCGGGTCCTCGTCGGACCAAGCGATGACCTTCATGTCGCTCTTGCGGACGACGTAGAACGTCGGGAACACGCTGATGCTCGCGCGGTTGTTGAACAGGTTGCGCGTCGGCGTCGTCTCCGCGTCGCCGAGGCGCACGCCCCAGTCGTCGCCGAGCTCACGCGTCACGGACTCGCTCGCGCCCACCGACGTCACGACGTCGACGTTCTGAACGTCGCGAATCTCGGTCACGATGAACTGCGACTTGTTGTTGTCGAAGATCCCGCGGTTGCCGTTGAAGTAGTTGCGGAAGCTGCGGCACGGGCCACACCACTCGGCCGACACCTGGAAGAACAGCGTGTCCACGCCGTCGAACTTGTTGTTGTCGCCGCAGTAGACCTCCTCGAGGTTCAGCGGGCCCTGCGAGCCGTCCGGGTAGACCGCGTTCGTCCACGTGGTCATCGGGAAGGTCTCGCCGACGGAGATGCGGTTGCTCGCGTCCTCGGGGTACGCGCAGAACACGTTGACGGTGTGCGTCGCCGTGAACTCTTCGATGGTCACGCTGATCGTCACGGTGCCGATGCCGGTGCCGTAGATCGTGGTGTTGTCGATGACCGTCACGAGGCTCTCGTCGGAGACGGTCACGGTCGCCATCTCGTTGAGGACCATCGTGCTGCCGTCGCCGAACGTGCCGTTGACGACGAGCGGCGTGGTCGAGCCACGCGCGAGCTCCGTCGCGCCCTGCAGCGCGATCTCGCGGAGCGAAGCCGGGATGACCGTGACGTCGGTCGTGCCGACGATCGAGCCGACCTGCGCCGTGATCTTCGGCGTGCCGACCGCCATACCGTTCAAGGTGATCGCGGTGCCGGCCTTGTCGCCGAGCTGCACGCCTTCACCCTCGAGGCCCCAGTACACGTAAGCGCCGATGTCGACCGCCGTGCCGTCCTCGAAGATGCCCGTCGCGCGGACAGTGATCGCCTCCGCGACTTCGACCATCGGCGCGCTCAGCTCGAGACGCATGGTCTCCATGGGCCCGTGGTACTTGCCGTCGTCGGCTTCGATGTAGAGGTTGCTGCCCGGCACGTTCGTGCTGGGTGTGCAGGAAAGAATCCCGAAGCACGCGGCGAGACCGACGTGGCGCAAGGATCGAATGTTCATCTATGGGTTCCTCCGCTGTAGCGCTGGCCCTGCGGTCGCCCGCCCAAGTGACCCGGACCAGAAGTGCCCCGAGAGTGTTCGGCAAGGCCCCCATAAATGCAACAGGGGAGTCGGTCGGTTCGCGATTACGCGTCGCGTCCGTCGGCGGCGCGCGGAGGCACCGTATCCACGCTCTCGGCGTCCTCGAGGTCTTCTACGGGCGCGGGGACGAGCTGGGCGACCAGCTCGGGTCGCGCCTTGGGCCGCTCCGCGGGCCCGATCTCCAGGCGGTCCTCCGCCACGGGCCCCAACAGGGCCGGGGCGTCGTCCGGGTGGCCGTAGACCTCACCCACCGCCGTCGAGGTCGCGTCGATCCCGGCCGACAGCTCCGCGATCGCCTCGGTCACCGGCGAGGATTCCCCGCCCAGCCGCAGGGCGTCGGCGCTGCGGAGGTGCACGAGCGAGAAGCGGACCTTCTCGAGGAGGGCGACGTTGGCGTGCAGCCGCGCGATGACCCGCTCGCGACCCCGCTGGATCGCGGCGATGCCCTGTCGCTGCGCGTCGAGGGTCTCGATCGCCGAGCGGTACGTCGCCTGGGCCGCCGCGTCGTCCGTCGCGCCGGCCTTCGACTCGAGGTCCGCGATCCGGTCCTCGAGCTCGTACCCGGGCGCGGCCGCGAGGTCGGCCTCGATGTGGCGGCACGACTTCACGATGCTGAGGATGCGCATCGTCATGTCACCGACCTGCGGACGCAGCGGCGCGACCGCCTTGTCGTCCTCGCGCACCTTCAGGTCCTCGCGCACCGCGCGGTGGATCTGCAGCGTGCGCTGCAGGATCTCGTGCAGCTCCCCATCCTTGATCATCAGCGCTTCGAGGTACGCGACCTCGACCGGGTCCGCGGGCCGCGCGAGGTGCTTGGGCGCCCCCGCGAGCCCGACGAACAGGCCGGCCGCCGCCCCCGCCGCCGCGCTGGCGAGCGGGCCGGGCACCATCCCGCCGAACAGATCCCACGACAGGATGACCTGCCCGACGTAGACCCCGGCGGACGCGAGCGCCCCCGCGACGATGCCGGTCACCGTCTTTCGCTTCCACGACTCCTCCGGCGCCAGGATCGGCACCATCGACGCCCCATACAGTAGAGCCGCGAAGGGCGACCAGTACGGCGCCGTGACCGCGAAGAGCGCGCCGCCACCGACGCCGAGCGCGCCGCCGAGCAGACCCTTGATCCACTTCTTGCCGCGTGAGGCCACCGTCGCGAGCGCCCCCGCGGCGACGGCGATCGGGAGCACGACGGAGTCGGCCAGACCGAACGCAAACGCGCGGGAGATCAGGTCCGCCAACAAGAGCCCGCCGGCCGCGCCGCCCATCGCGCGCAGCACCGTGCCGTGCAGGCTGCCGTGGTCGGAGTAGGCGGCGAGCGCCGCCGGCGGCCGCTTCACGAGCGCGGTCGAGCGCTGCGGGAGTGGGCCAGGGCGTCGAACCGGTTTCGTTTCTTCAGGCGCGGGCGGGCCGGGTGGGGGAGACGTCTTCGTCACTTTCGGACCTCGCGTCGGGGCGGTCGTTCCATTCAGTAGACGAACACCTGGCGGGCGCGCAGCTTCTCACTCTTCACGAGATCCTTCGCGGCGTCGGACGCCAGGTCCACGTCTTCGAAGTCGACGAGCACATCGTTGATCTCGTCGATCTGCTGCTGGAGCTTGTCGCTCTTGAGCTTCGCGTTGCGCTCCGAGAGACGCTTCACCGACGCACGCACCCGCGCGATCGCGGCGTCGCGGTCTCCGGCGATGAGCTGCGTCGCAGCGGCCTCACGCGCCTGCGCGGCCTGCGCCTGCTCGAACGCCTCGGCGACGTGGCTGCGGAAGCCCGAGGCGACCTCGTCGTGCGAGGCCGTCGCGACCATCGACAGCGCGGCGCGGTGCTCGCGCACGTCCTGGTTGGCGGCGTTGCGGTAGGAGAGGACGACGTCGCCGATGCCGACGGGGCCGGCTTCGGTCGGGTTCACGTCGAGCTGCACCATGATGCGGCGCTTCTCCTGGCTGGCCATGTCGCCGACCGGGATCACGAGGCGTCCGCCGCGCATCTCGGTGCGGTACCCGTACACCTCGGCCACGGTGACGCCGGGCTTCAGCTCGAGGCCGACTTCGACGGTGCGCGCCGCGAGGGCGACGAGCCCGGTGAGCTCCTTCTCGAACGCGGCGGCGACGGCGGTGGCGTTACGTGCGTAGTAGTAGCCGCCCGCGCCGCTCTGCGCGACGAGCGTCATCAGGTCCTCGTTGAAGTCGAGGCCGACGCCGAGCGTGGAGATCGTGATGCCCTTCTGACGCGCGCTCGCCGCGATTTCGGCGATGGAGGTCGGGTCCGTGATGCCCTGGTTCGCGTTGCCGTCCGACAGGAGGATCAGGCGACGCACCGGCGCGCCCTGCGCCTTCGCCAGCGCGTCGAGGCCGGCCTGCATGCCGCCGGCGAGGTTCGTGCCGCCGCCGTCGAGGATGTCGTCGATGATGCGGGTGATGCGCGCGCGCTGGCCGCCGATCGGCGTGAGCGGGAGGTCGACAGCGTAGTCGCTCGCGTACGTGACGAGCGCGATCTGATCGGAGTCGGCGAGGCGCTCGACGAGCGTCTTCGCCGCGCGGCGCACCTGACGGATCTTGTCGCCGGCCATCGAGCCGGAGCGATCGATCACGACGGCGACGCTGATCGGCGCGCGGCCCCCGCGCTCGACCGGGATGGCGTTGAGGTCCATCAGCAGGGAGACGCGCTCGCGCTGCTGGGCGAACAGGTAGTCGCCGTGGAGCGCGGCATCGAGGGTGACGATCTGACCGAGGTGGGCGGTGGCCTGCGCGTGGGCGCTCGGCGGAGCGATCGGCGGGGTCTGAACGGGGGCTTCGATCGGGCCCGACGGGTCGGGTCCACCGGGCAGCCCGAAGATCAACGCTGCAATGAGCATCGAGAAGGCGGCTACGAACAGGGCGAGGGTCTTACGCATCGTGCTACTCCCAACGGACGACCAGTCGAAAAGGATCTTCGGGCAGCGATCGGTCGTTGATTTTGATCGGTCGGCGAAATTTCATCGTACCCGATCCCCCGATAGAAGGGCCAACGGCCCCAGTCCCTCTGGACATTCCGCAGAGCGGAGGAGTTCCGGGGTTGGGCGCAGCGAGGACGGCGTAGGACCCGGCAAGCGGAGCCCGAAGGGCGGAGCGCGCAGCGAGCCGAAGGCGAGCGAAGACGCCGCAGGCCGGCTTGCCGGCCGATAACGGCGTAGGACCCGGCAAGCGGAGCCCGAAGGGCGGAGCGCGCAGCGAGCCGAAGGCGAGCGAAGACGCCGCGCCGGCTTGCCGGCCGATAACGGCGTAGGACCCGGCAAGCGGAGCCCGAAGGGCGGAGCGCGCAGCGAGCCGAAGGCGAGCGAAGACGCCGCAGGCCGGCTTGCCGGCCGATAACGGCGTAGGACCGGTCACTCGCGGCAGGTGTCGAGGGCTCGGACGCAGAACTTGTCGTCGGGCGTGAGCTGGCTGCCGGGCGGCGGCTCGGACTGCAGGATCGGCTCGCACGCGAAGCCCTCGGGGCAATCCCCAGCGTCGCGGCACGGGTGCGTGCAATAGGCCGGGGAACCCTGCGTCGAGACACACACCAGACCGGAGCAGTCGAAGGCCGGGTGCTGGGCCACGACGTCGCGGAAGTCACCCTGGTCGTTCTGCTCCGGCTCCGGGATGAGCGTCTCGTCGCCCCCCGGAATCACCTTGCAGCACACCCCAGCGTCGTCTTCCGTACACGCCCCTACGGCGAGCATCAGACCGCAAAACATACCCAGGAGTCGGTAGGAGGGGCGTGCCATCGAGCCGTCCGGGTGATTAACACGCTCTGCTGGCATTCGAAAGCGCCCTGACAGCCGTTTGCGCCGGATCACGACATGATCCTAACATCCGCCCCTATCACTGCGGAATCGATAGGAAATGACCGGATTCAAACCCATCTGCGTCCCACTCGCCCTGGCGTTCGCGCTCGGGGCCTCGTCCTCGAGCGTCGTTTTCGCGCAAGAGGGTGACGAAACTCCCCCGGTCGACACCGAGACCTCCGCCGAGGCGGAGGAGACGGACAAGGCCGTCGAAGAGCGTGAGGACGGCAAACAGAAGCTGTCCGACCGCATCAAGTCGGTCCAGCGGAAGGACTTCATCAAGAAGGAGCGCATCGAGATCTTCCCGCAGTTCGCGCTCGATCTGAACGACCCGTTCTTCCAGCACCTGATCGTCGGCGTCGCAGGCTCGTACCACGTGGCGGATTCGTTCGCCGTCGAGCTGCGCGGTGGCTTCGTGGTCGCCTCGATCGAGCAGTCCGCGATTCGCTTCGTGCGTATCGAGACGGAGTCGCTGATCGAGGACCCGCCGGAGTTCAAGTACCACGCGGACATCGACGCCCTCTGGGCTCCGTTCTACGGAAAGATCTCCCTGTTCGGCGAAGGCATCCTGCACTTCGACACGTACGTCACCGCTGGCGGTGGCGCGTTCGGGACGGACGCCGGCCTCAACCCGTCGCTCAACTTCGGCATCGGTCAGCGCTACTTCATCAACGACTGGCTCACCGCCCGCGTCGAGATCCGCGACTACATCTTCATGGACAACCGCGGCAACGAAGCCGACCTGCAGAACCTCCTCGTGCTCGGGTTCTCGGTCAGCGGCTTCTTCCCGATGTCGTTCGAATACGAGTTCCAGTAGGAGGCGCCGTGCGAACGTACGCCATACTGATCGCATCGGTGAGCGTCCAAGCCTTGGTGCTCTCCGCTCCCGCGATCGCGCAGGACAAGAAGGGCCTCTCGCTCGGACAGGTCGCCGAAGCGCAGAAGGATCCGGTGCGCGAACGCCTCGACGCCGCGAAACGTCAGCTCGAGAGCGGCGCGTTCGACGCCGCCGCGGTCGCGCTGTTCGACTACGTGCAGGACGAGAAGAAGAACACCGAGGAGGCCACGTACTACCTCGGCAAGGCGCTGTACCGCCTCGGCGCGTATCACTCCTCGCTGCACTTCTTCTCCACGCTCCTGCAGGCCGGGCCGAAGAGCCGCTACTACAAGAGCTCGCTCGAGTGGTGCCTCTTCATCAGCCGCAACCTCGAGGACGATCGTCGCGTGAACGACGTCGTCGCGAAGTACGCGGCCGGTGAGTTCCCGGACGGGTACCGCGACGAGTTCTTCTTCCGCCTCGCGCGCTACCACTACGTCCAGGCGCTCGCGATCGAGCGCGGCGCCGCCGTCGGGCGCCTCGGCGAGACGCGCGTCGAGGACACGGTGACCGGCGGCAAGTCGCTCAAGGGCGACCTGTTCGGCGAGGACCCGTTCGAAGCGCCCCCGCCGCCCGCCGACGATCCCGACATCAAGAAGAAGGAAGGCGGCGGCTTCACGATCGACGAGGACCTCTTCGGCGACCCCGTCGAGAAGCCGAAGCCCAAGAAGAAGAAGCGGAAGAAGTCGCGCAAGAAGAAGAAGGCGACGGGCGACGTCGAGCTCACCGCGAAGGAGCACACCGAGGCCTCCGAGCGCTACGTCCTGCGCGTGAACGAGACGTCGAAGTTCGGCGCGCGCGCGAAGTTCCTGGAGGGCCTCGTGCTCTTCAAGAACGAGAAGGAGAACGAGGCGCTCGACGCGTTCAAGACCGTGGTGCGGCTGACCCACCCGGACGCCGAGCACCCGAACGAGACGCTGCGCGAGGCGGCGTTCTTCCAGCTCGCGCGTACGCACTTCGGCGCGCAGCAGCCGTCGTTCTCGATCTTCTACTACGACAAGGTCGACCGCGATTCGTACGCGTGGCTCGATGCGCTCTACGAGGCGAGCTGGGCGGAGTTCCGGCTCGGCGTCTACGAGAAGGCGCTCGGCAACCTGCTGACGCTGCACTCGCCGTTCTTCAAGGACGAGTACTTCCCGGAGAGCCACATCCTGAAGGCCGTGATCTACTACGAGAACTGCCGCTACCCGGAGGCGAAGAACATCCTCACGCGGTTCCTCCGCCGCTACGAGCCGGTCCTCGAAGAGCTCGAAGCGATGACGGCGCGCGAGCAGACGTCCGACAAGTACTACGAGGCGCTCGAGAACCTGCGCGGTCGCGACCTCGCGGAGACGAACACCGAGAAGGCCGAGATCCTCGGACAGGTGCTCGGCATCGCGCTCGCGGATCCGGAGCTTCAGCGGCTCGACGAGGCGTACAAGGAGGTCAGCGAGGAGGAGGCGTCGCTCGCGTCCTACGGCGGTGGCTTCGGCAGCGCCGCGATCGCGGAGCGACTGCGCGAGGTGCTGACCGACGCGAAGCAGCAGCTGGCGCGCGAAGCGGGGCGCGCGGTGCGCAACCAGCTCGAGCGCGAGCGCGACCACGTGAAGACGCTGATCCAACAGGCGATCCGCATCGACATCGAGACGTCGCGCTCCGAGCAGGAGCGGATCGAGTCGCAGCTGAGAGACGTGCAGTCGCGACCGAAGGACATCGAAAAGGAATTCATCGAGTGGACGGACGACGAGAAGCTCGTGTGGCCGTTCGACGGTGAGTATTGGCGGGACGAGCTGGGGACGTACGAGCTGACCCTGGCCCACTCGTGCCGCTGAATCGGAGGTTCTCTTGAGACCCGAGACGAAGAAGAGAATGGGCCGGGCGCTGGGCGTAATGGTCGTGGTGGGGTTGGTGGCGTCCGTCTCCGTCGACGTAGAAGCCAAGAAGAAACGCCGTCGCGGCAAGAAGGCCAAGGTCACGAAGATGACCGCCGGCGGCCCGACGCTGAAGTACGAGCAGTTCCGTAAGAAGATCGAGATCAAGGTCGCGGAGAAGCGCGAAGAGCAGATCACCGGGATCAAGCGGCTGCTCGAGATGACGACCGAGGAGCGCGACACGCCGGACCTCAAGTTCCGGCTCGCCGAGCTCTACTACGAGAAGTCGCGTTTCTACTTCTTCCGCGGACAGGAGGCCGAGGACCGCGCGCTGCGCTCGAACAACGAGGGCGAAAAGGCGGACGCGATGTCCGAGAAGAAGCGCAACCTCGCCGAGTCGAAGGTGTGGCTGAACAACGCGCTCGACGTGTACCGGGAGATTCGCGACAAGTACCCGAAGTACGAGCGCACGCCCGAGGTGCTCTTCGCGCTCGGGCAGAGCTACTGGAGCGAGGGGCGCTACGAGGACTCGATCGCGATGTACCGCGATCTGATCGTGAACTTCGCGGACAGCCCGTTGGTCGCGGAAGCGTGGATCGCGTTCGGCGAGTTCTACTTCAACGAGGGCGACGTCAATCGCGCGCTGAAGAGCTACGAGAAGGCGGCGAAGGACAAGCGCTCGCGGGTGTACGGCTTCGCGCTCTACAAGCAGGCGTGGTGTTACTACAACCTCGCGGACTGGCGCGCCGCGCTGAAGAAGTTCCGCGCGACGGTGCTGTACTCGCAGCTCGCGGACCAGCTGAGCGGTGAGAACAAGATCGCGCTCGGGCGCGAGGCGCAGAAGGATTGGGTGCGGGCGTACTCCCACGTCGGCGATCCGAAGCGCGCGAAGTTCGAGCTGGCGGATCTGCTCGGCGTGAAGGACTGCACCGACCGTAGCTGTTGGAAGCTGCTCGAGCAGCTCGCCGGGCTGTGGCACGACGAGGGTTACTTCGCGGAGGCGGCGATCATCTACAAGCAGCTGATGCAGCTCGACCCCAACAACACGCGCAACCCGTTCTTCCAGGGGCGCATCGTCGACCTCGTCGCGCGTGGCGGGAACAAGAAGAAGGTCATCCGCGAGACGCGTGAGCTCGTGAAGGTCTACGAGACGGTCAAGGCGAGCGTTGCGCAGCGGACGGGGACGAGCCAGGCGGACGAGCAGGCGCGGGACGACGTGAAGGAGGCGGCGCAGCTCGCGGAGAACACGATCCGCAAGCTCGCGCAGCTGTGGAACCGCGAGGCGAAGAAGACGCGAACGAACAAGACGTACGAGTTCGCGAAGACGATGTACGAGGACTACCTCGGCCTCTTCCCGAAGACGAACTACGCCTACGAGATGCGGTTCCAGCTCGCGGACCTCTACTACAAGCTCGAGAAGTTCGACGACGCGGCGAAGGCGTACAAGGAGACGGTCCTCGCGAAGCCGAAGGACGGCAAGTACCTGATCGAAGCCGCGAACGACAATATCCTCGCGGTCGAGGAGCACCTGAAGGATCTCGGCGTGCGCAAGCCGAAGTCGACGGACAAGAAGGTCGACATCCACCCGCAGAAGATGCGGTTGATCGAAGCGTGTGAGCGCTACGCGCAGTACGTGCCGGCGGACAAGGCGGACAAACTCGTCGCGGTGCGGTTCAAGGTCGCGAAGATCTACTACGACTACGCGCACAACGTGGAGGCGCTGAAGCGCTTCGACGAGCTCGTGCGCGCGCACCCGAAGTCGGAGCAGGCGGAGTACGCGGCGAACCTCGTCGTCGACATCCACAACCTCGAAGAGAACTGGGAGGAGCTGTACAAGGCGTCGGCTGCGTACTTGGGGATCGCGGATCTGATCGACGGGCGCGACAAGCTCCGCGACGACCTGTCGCGGTTCTCGGAGTACGCGAAGTTCAAGCTCGTGCAGATCCTCGAGGAGCGCGTGAAGAAGGAGCGCGGTGATCTGCGGCTCGTCGCGGCGGCGTACGAGGACTTCTACCGCGAGTTCCCGAAGAGCGAGAACGCGGACAAGGCGTTGTTCAACGCGTCGGTCGCCTACGACAAGACCGGCGAGAAGGAGAAGGCGGACGCGCTGCGCAAGACGCTGCTCGACGAGTTCCCGAAGTCGCCGCTCGGCGCGGACGTCGCGTTCTACGTGGCGAAGACACACGAGGAGCGCACGGAGTTCGCGAGCGCGGCAAAGGCGTTCCTGTCGTTCGCGCGCAGCCACGAGGACGACGCGCGGGCGCGCGATGCGCTGTTCAACGCGGCGGTGTTCTACGCGGGCGTCGGTGAGGTGCGTACGGCGACGAAGCTGCGCGAGGAGTACCTCAAGAAGTACGGGCGCGCGAAGGACGGCGAAAAGGAGGCGGCGGAGATCTACTGGTCGATCGCCCAGGACCTCGACCGCGCCGGTCGCCATCGCCAGGCGGCGGATCGGTACCGCGACTACGCGAAGGAGTTCGGGCGCACGGAGCGTTTCTGGGATGCGCTGTGGCGTGAAGCCGAGATCCGCAACGACCACCTCCGTCAGCGCAGCCGCGCGGAGAAGATCAAGCGCGACATCCTCGGGACGTACAAGGCGCACCGTCGGCGCGGCAAACGCGTACCGCCGGCGGCGAAGCGTTACGCGTCGCAGGTAGCGTTCGAGATCGTCGACGACGAGTTCAGCAAGTACGACCGGCTGCGGATCAAGACGCCGAGCCTCAGGAACGCGAAGCCGTTCCAGCGGTCGCTGCAGGACAAGGCGCAGGCGCGCGAGCGACTCGTAAAGTCGTACACGAAGATCGTGACGGAGTATCAGCAGGCGGAGTCTTCGATCGCGTCGTTGTTCCGGATCGCGGAGGCCTGGGACGAGTTCGTCGAGACGCTCACTGCGGTGCCGTGCCCGCGCGGGCTGACCGAGGACCAGTGCCTGATCGTGAAGGGCGAGATCGAGACGAAGGCGGGCCCGGCGCGTGACGCCGCGTACCAGGCGTACAAGACGTGCGTGCAGAAATCGAACGAGCTCAACACGTTCACGCCGTACAGCACGCGGTGTGTGAAGGCGCTCGAGAAGCTCGCGCCCGACGCGTACCCGCAGATCGTGGAGCGTTCGATGAGCTACAGCGAGCCGACGAAGCTGCGCTCGCTCGAGTCGAACAACCTGATCCTCGAGTACGACGGTTACTCCGTCGCGCGACAGGCGCAGGCCAACGCGGGAGGTGCGAAGTGAAGCGCTTGATGATCGGTGCGCTGTGCTTCGCCGCGCTCGCGTGCGCGAAGAAGACCGCGACCAAGCTCGACCCCGCGCCGCCCGGCAAGAAGTCGGTGCAGGTCGTGAAGGCCAACGAAGCGGCGAAGGACTTCCAGGCCGAGGCGGACGCGATCAAACAGAATGGCGACAACCCGGACTGGGGTGAGGTCGCGAGCCGCATGGAGGGCGTGACGACGAAGCACCCGGGGTACGGGCTCGCTTGGTACAACCTCGGCGTCGCGTACGAAAACCTCGGGCGCGACGACCAGGCGGCAGACGCGTATCGCAAGGCGTTGTCGACGAACAACAAGCTCCGCGAGGCGCAGGAGAACCTGGCCGCGCTCGCGGCGAAGCGTGGGGAGTCGAACGAGGCGGTCGGGCTGCTGCAGGAGCTGGTGGATCGCGATCCGGGGGCGGCCGACGCGCGCGTCGCGTTGGCGACGCATCACCTCCAGCGGGACGAGGTGCAGGAGGCGACGGCGCTCGCGCGGGACGCGCTCGGGTACCAGCCGAAACACATCGGCGCGTACTGCGTGTTGGCGGAGGCGTCGGTGAAGTCGAAGGACCACCTGCGGGCGCGGCTCGTGGCGGCGCAGGGGCTGAAGATCGATCCGGAGGCGTCGTGCCTGCACTACGTGCTGGGGTTGGTCGCGTTGCGCGAGAAGGAGCTGGCGACGGCGATCGCTTCGTTCGAGCGCGCGATTGCGAAGGACAGCTCGCTGCTCGAAGCGCGCTTCCACGTGGCGCAGATCTCGATGGGCTACAAGGACTTCAAGAAGGCCATCGACAACTACGCGGCGGTCACGCAGCAGAACCCGAAGGCGGTCGCGGCGTTCGTGAACCTCGGCGTGGCGCACAAGGGGAGCGGGCAGTTCGACGCGGCGGAGGCGGCGTACAAGCAGGCGATCGACGCGGCGGGCGCGGACGGCGCGCCGGCGGCGCACTACAACCTCGGCGTCCTGTACCTGCGGAACATGAACAAGCTCCCGGAGGCGAAGGAGGAGCTAAAGCGCTACCTGCAGCTGTCGGACGGCAACAACGACAAGGTGTTTGGGATGCTCGAGGAGATCGAGAAGCTCGAGGCGTTGGCGATCGAAGAAAAGCGTATGCTCGAAGAGGCCGAGCGCCAGGCGGAGATCGACGCGAAGATCGCCGAGGAAGAGGCCAAGAAGCAGGCGGAGGCGGATCGCCTCGCGGCCGAGGAGGCGAAGCGCGCCGCCGAGGAACCGCCGGATCCGAGCGCTTCGGAGCCGAAGGACGAGCCCGAGCCGGAGGCGGACAAGCCGAAGAAGACGCGGCGTCGGTCGCGTCCGAAGAAGAAGGACGAGCCCGAGACCCCGGAGATCCCCGAACCGGACGACTTCGAATGAGGGGGCGACGGGACCGTCGGTCCGACTCGGCGGGACCCGGTCGCACATCTGTCCGCTGGAAATCTGGGACGAAATACCGAAAAACTTCGGTAACTGATGCAACCTCGGAACCCTGGGGGCGCGTGTGCTGTCGAACACGGTGACGCGAACCCGGGTCGAGAGGCCTCGAGAGTGATGATGAGAGTCTTGAACTTCATGGTGGTCCTGACGCTTCTGGCCGCGCCGGTGTCGGCGTGGGCTCAGGAGGAGTCAGAGGCCGGGATCATCTACAAGAAGAAGACGGTCGTGAGCTTCGGCGACGACACGATCGACGGTGACCTCACCAAGCCCGACGGCGCCTACGTCGAGAGCCGCAAGCGCGTCCGACACTCGAACCTGATCAAGATCCGCGACAACTTCCGCGACCGGGTCTTGGGGTCGGTGTCGAAGATCTGAGGAGCCCGAGGAGACGACATGCCCATTCCGCTGAAGCTCACCGTGCACAAAGGCGACGAAGTCGTCAGCGACGAGACCTTCGATCGCGACATCGTGAAGATCGGGCGGCTCGCGTCGGCCCACCTCAAGCTCGACGATTCGAAGGTGTCGCGCATCCACGCCGTGATCGAAGCGACCAGCGATGGCCGGGAGTACTCGATCATCGACATGGGATCGACCGAGGGCACGTACCTCAACGACAAGAAGATCTCGAAGGAGAAGCTCTCGGACGGTGACGCGCTGAAGGTCGGCGACTACCGCATCGTCGTCACGTTCGCGCAGCCCGCGGCGGCCGTGGCGGCGCCGGTGGCGGCTGCGGCGAGCACGCCCGACGCCACGCCCGAGCAGCTGTGGCAACCGAGCGCGCAGGAGATGGCCAACTCCGCGCCGACCGCGATCACCGCGGCGGCTTCGCCGGTGTCGGCGCCGGCGGCCTCGCCGTCTGCGGTGGCGGCGTCCGTCGTCCCCGCCGCGCCCGCGCCGATGGCGGCGCCCGCGATGCCGGCGCAGGCGATGGCGCCTCAGACGGGTGACCTCGCGCCGTCGAGCTCCGAAGCACCGTACGCCGCTGCACCGCAGCCTTCCTACGCCGCCGAGGCACCGCCGCCGGGTTACGCGCCCGCCGGCTATCCGGGGGCCGCGCCCGGCTATCCGCCGCAGGGCTACGCGCCTCCGCCCGGTTATGCGCCCGCGCCGGGCTACGCGCCCGCCGGCTACCCGGGGGCTGCACCCGGCTATCCGCAGTCGATGGCGCCGCGCGATGCGTGGGGCACGGTGCCGAGCAACCTCGCAAGCGAGGGCACACCGGACACCGAGCGCTCGCTCGAGGTGAAGCTGCTGTGGGGCAACTCGGTGATCGATTCGATCGCCGTGACCGACAAGGCGAACGTCACGATCGGCGACGAGCGTCGCATCTCCGGTTGGGGTCCGCTCCAGAAGGTGCAGCGCTGCGACATCGAGATGCCGTCGAAGGGCCTGCCGGCGAAGACGTACGCGCTCGCCGAGTCGCTCGGGCCGGACGCCACGAACTACACGATCAACATCCCGGCCGGGTTCATCGGTCAGGTCGAGCGCGCGGACGGGACGGTCATTCCGCTCGAGCAGCTGTCGCAGTTCGGCGCGGAGCCGGGTGACATGCCCGGCGGGCTTCGGTACGGCCTCCGCCCCGCGGAGACGCTGTACCTCGCGCACGAGGGGCTCATCCTTCAGATCCGCTACATCCGGAACAACCGGCTCGCGCCGGTGCCGTTCATGGCGGAGGTGAACTACACGTGGATGAACATCCTCGTGCTCGCGTTCTTCATGCACGTCATGGCGATCGTCAGCTTCATCGCGACGCCGGTGACGCAGGCGGAGCTCACCGAGGACATCTTCAAGAACCCGAATCGCTTCGCGCAATTCAGGTTGACGCCCGAGCAGAAGCAGCAGGCCGACCAGAGCAGCCTGCTGTCGAAGCTCAAGGCGGGCGAGCCCGGCGCGAAGGCACGCGGCAAGGAAGGCAAGGCCGGCCGCAAGGACTACAAGGGCAAGAAGCAGGGCCGCATGGCGGTGAAGGGCGATCCGAACGACAAGGAGATCGCGAAGAGCGCGCTCAACAAGCTGTTCGGTGGCAAGGGCAACGTCGGCCGCAGCTACCTGTTCGGCAGCGGCGGCCTCGGCGGTGAGCTCAAGGGCGCCCTCGGCGGCGTGACCGGCGCCGAGATCGGCGACGCCACGGGCCTCGGTGGCCTCGGCGTGCGCGGCACGGGCCCCGGCGGCGGCGGCCTGTCGATGAACTCGGTCGGCCTCGGCGCGCTCGGCACGCGCGGGCGCGGTGGCGGCTCGGGCGGCTCGGGTTACGGCGAAGGCGCCGGCCGCATGGGCAAGAAGTCCGACCGCGACATCAACATCTCCCCCGGCACCCCGGTCATCATGGGGTCGCTCGACAAGGAGATCATCCGTCGCGTCATCAAGCAGCACATCGCGCAGATTCGGTACTGCTACGAGAAGGAGCTGGTGCGCTCGCCGGGGCTGTTCGGCAAGGTCGCCACGCAGTTCACGATCTCCGGCACCGGCTCGGTGCAGAGCTCGAAGGTCACGCAGTCGACGCTGAACAACGCCGAGGTCGAGCGCTGCATCACGGCGAAGATCCGCACCTGGCGGTTCCCGAAGCCGAAGGGCGGCGGCATCGTCATCGTGAAGTATCCGTTCATCTTCAAGACCGCCGGCTGATCATCGGGTCCATGTCGGCCGTTCCTGCGCTCGCGCTCCTGATCGCGGTCGGGCCGAGCTCGGTCGTGGAGGACGACCCTCCCGAGCCGAAGTCCGAAGCCTTGGGGATCGCGCTGCCCGTCGTCGCGACGTTTCTGCCGGTCCTCTTCGGAGGCGGGCTCGTCTACCGGTACGACGACGACGGCGAGCTCGCCGGCCTCTTCCTGCTCGCGTTCGGGCTCGGGGTCGGACCGTCGATCGGTCACTTCTACGCGGGGGAGTCGTTGTTCGCGGGGCTGACTTCGGTGCTCCGCACGTCGCTGCTCGGGATGGGCGCGTTCTTGGTGTTCGCCGACACGCTCGCCGACAACCCGGACACCGCGATCCCTGCGGCGATCTGCGGGCTCGTCCTGTGGGCGAGCGCCGCCTACCTCCTCGGGCGTGACCTCTTCGACGCGCGCGCGGCGGTGCGTCGCCACAACGAGACGGCCGAGGTCACGGCGGTGCTCACGCCCTCCGCCGTGGTCGCGCGCGACGGGACGGTCGGGCCCGCGCTCGCGCTCGCCGTGCGTTTCTGAGCCCGCCGCGCGGGTGGTTCCGTTGCCACTTGCGACCGCGTCGCGAGAGACTCTACCCGGTCATGGCGAGTGGGCTGGTCGTCGCGTCGCTGCTCATCGCGGCGGCGCCGGTGGTCGCGGCAGACGCGGTCGACGAGGTGCCCCCGCAGCCGAGATCAGAGACGGCCGGAATTGTGTTGCCCGTCGTCGCGACGTTCCTCCCCGTGCTGATCGGGGGCGGCCTCAGCTACAAGTACGACGGCGCCGCCAACATCGCCGGCTTCTTCGCGATCGGGTTCGGCCTCGGGTTCGGTCCATCGTTCGGCCACTTCTACGCCGGCGAAGTCGAACGCGCCGGGCTGAGGTCCCTGGGGCGAACCGCGGCGGGGGGGCTCGGCGCGTTCCTCACGTTCGGAGGGCTCTACGGGATCCTCGAGGGTCACGCGGACGATCCGTTGGTCATCACGATTGCCGTCGCGGGCGTCGGCCTCCTCGGGGTCGCGATCTATCTGCTCGTCACCGACTTACTCGACGCGCGCGCCGCGGTGCGCCGGCACAACGAGGCGCTCGACGTCGCGGTCGTGCCGACGCTCCTGCGCGATCGCGCTGGCGACGCCGTCCCGGGCGCGGCGCTCACGCTGCGCTTCTGAATCCGCGGGTTCTACGGCGTTGCCAGCCAGGGGGTACGCGCGGTAACGCCCCTGCCACCATGTCGGTCCGCGAGCTCGTGGTGCTCGGTACGTCGAGCCAGGTTCCGACGCGGTATCGGAACCATAACGGGTACCTGTTGCGCTGGGACGAGGAGGGGCTCCTCTTCGACCCGGGCGAGGGCACGCAGCGGCAGATGATCTACGCGGAGGTCACGGCGACCTCGATCACCAAGGTGCTCATCACCCACTTCCACGGGGACCACTGCCTGGGGTTCGCGGGCATCACGCAGCGTCTGTCGCTCGACCGCGTTCCGCACCCGATCGACGTGTACTTCCCGAAGTCCGGGCACGTCTTCTACGACCGGCTGCGTCGTGCGTCGATCTACCACGCGTGCGCCACGCTGCGGCCGAACCCCATCGCCAAGGCCGGCGTGATCCACGAGAGCAAGAAGATCACGATCCACGCCGAGAAGCTCGACCACGGCGTCGATACCTTCGGCTACCGGCTCCAGGAGAAGGACCGCGTCTCGATGCTCCCGGAGAAGCTCCGTGAGCTCGGGCTCGCCGGACCCCGCGTGGGGGAGCTGCAGCGCAAGGGCTCCATCGAGCACGAGGGGCGGACGATCACGCTGGACGACGTCTCCGTACCCAAGCCGGGCCAGAGCGTAGCGTTCGTGATGGACACCCGGGTCTGCGACGGCGCCTACGCGCTCGCGAAGGACGTGGATCTGCTGATCTGCGAGTCCACCTACCTTTCGACCGAGTCCCGGGAGGCGCACGATCACGGGCACATGACGGCGGCGCAGGCGGCGACGATCGCGAAGGAGGCGGGCGCGAAGAAGCTCGTGCTGACCCATTTTTCGCAGCGCTACCCTTCGGTGGAACCTTTCCTCGCCGAGGCGCGTCCTATCTTCGAGAATGTCGTCGCTGCCAAGGACGGAAAACGCGTCCCCATTCCCCGCGAGAAGCGGAGCTGAGGTCGAGCCCTTGCTGGAAGATCTCGCGATCGGACCGGTCCGGCTGCGAATCGACTTCCTGCTGATCCCGGGCGGCGTCGCGCTCGCGACGCAGCTCCCGCTCGGCGTCGCGTTCCTCGTCGCGATCCTCGTGCACGAGCTCGGGCACGCCATCGCGCACCGCATCGCGACCGGTGGTCCGTTCGTCCTCTACCTCCAGGTTGGCGGCGGCGGCAGCTACGTTCGTGACCTCCCGACCGCGCGCCCGCAGAGCATCGTCCTGCTCGCGGGGCCGTTGCTCACGCTCGTCCCGGCGCTCGTCGGGCACCTCGTCGTGCAGTACGCGGACAGTAACGTCGTCGCGTGGTGGGGCGCGAGCCTCCGCTTTGCGTCGTTGATGTGGGCCGGGTTCCAGGCGCTGCCGTTCCCCACGCTCGACGTCGGCTTGCTGCTGCGCCGATGGCTCGTGAAGAAGACCGAGTCGGCGACGCTCGCGTGGCGCATCGGGTGGGTGCTCGGGTTCACGGTCATCGTCTTGGTCGTGACGATCGACTTCTCGCTCATCGGTTGGGCGCTGTGGCTGACGCTCGTCGCGGTGCTGCTCGGTCGCGCCGAGGCGACCTACGTCAAACACGTCGACGCCTTCGCCGCGTGGGAGCGCAAGGACCACCAGACCGTGCTCGCGATGGTGAACGGGCTGTCGGATCGTTCGCGCCGCGAGGATCGGATGCCGCTGTACGTCCTCGGTTTGGCGTCGGCGCTCGAGATCGAGGACGAAAAACGCGTCGAGACGCTCGCGGCGAAGCTGCCTGCGCACCATCCGTCCGCGCTCGGTGCGGGCGAGTGGTTGCTCCGACGGGGCCGCGCGTACGGTGCGAAGATCGCGGAGCACGCGCTGGAGGCGATCGATCACGAGCGTGTGAAACCGAAGGACATCGACCGCGAGCGCTACGCGGATCTCACGTTCCGGTACGCGATTCACGAGGCGACGGAGCTGCGCCCGGACTCGGCGATGGGGCTGCTCGAACGTGCGGTGGAGCTCGGCTTCGACGATCTCTTCCGCCTGGAGGCGGAGGGGAGCTTCGTCGCGCTGCACGAACGGCCCCGTTACCGTGCGGTGATCGACCGCCTTCAGAATCAGGGATCACCTTGACGCGAACGGGTGACCCAATAAGATGGGTCCCCCTCATGTCGAACGCATCGAACACGACACCCGAAGAGCTGAAGACGCGCGCGAGCGACCTCGCCAAGGACACGTCTTCGCACCTGGCCACGCGCGCCAACGAGGCCGGCGCCAAGGGGATGACGTCCATCGCCGACAGCCTCGACCGCGCCGCGGAGCGCCTCGACGAGGCCGCGGCGGACCAGGAGCGCATCCCGGCCGACAAGGTCGCCGTGGTCTCGGGGCACGTCCACGACGCCGCGAGTTACCTGCGCGAGCGGGATCCACGCGGCATGTTGTCCGACGTGGACGGCGCGATTCAGCGCCACCCCTACCGCGCGATGGCCGCCGGCCTCGCGATCGGCTGGGTCATCGGGCGGCTCATGAGCCGCGATTGATGTCGAAGCAGACCGGCCTGGTCGATCTCGTGACCGACGTCGCTCAGGCGTCGGCGGATCTCGTCTCCGCGGAGCTGGCGCGGGCGCGCGCCGAGATCGACGAACGAACGCAGCACGCGACCCAGCTCGCCGTGAACGCGAGCATCACGATCACCCTCGTCGCGCTGTCGCTGCAGGCGTTCGGGGTCGCGGCGATCATCGGATGCGCCGAGGTGCTGGGATCGTACCTGTACGCCGCGCTGCTGGTCGGCGGCCTGTTCTTCGTGCTCGCGTTGCTGTTCGGGCTCGCTGTTCGCCGGTCCGCCCGGTTGACGGCGCACCCGCTCCGACTCGAAGGTCCCGACCGCCCGGCGCTGCCCGCATCCGCCGAGGAGACGACATGACGGAACCCAAAGTGCCCCTCGCGCTCGCCCGAAAGAGCGCCGAAGAGAAGCGCAAGCGCCTCACCGACGCGACTGACGCGCTGAAGAACCACGTCGAAGAGGAAGCGGCCGAGATCAACGCGCTCGTCGTGCGCGGCAAGCAGGCGCTGGTCGTCGTCGACGAAAACGTGCGCGCCTACCGGTGGGTCGCGTTCGGCGCCTCCGTCGCCATCGGCCTCGCGCTCGGACGCGGCCGCGCGAAGAAGAAGCGCCGCGAGCGCATCCTCGACGAGAGCGAGCACACGATCGTGGTGACCCCCGCGAAGAAGCGCCCGTCGTTCCTCAACTCGGTGCTCGGCTCGGTCGCGACGATCGTCGCGAAGGAAGTCGCGCTACGCGTCGTCGCGTCGCTGCAGCCCGACGACGAGTGATCCGAGCTGGCCGGGGAGGTCCCCGGCCGTCGCCGAAAGCGCCGCCGATCCTGGGCACTCCCTGCCCGGCAATCCGATACGGCCTCAGCTAGGCCATAACGCCGGCCCGCTCCGCGGGACGGCTTGGCACAGTCTTCGGACCGGTCGCTGACGCGACCGGCCTCAGCCTAGGAGGCCGTATCAGATAGCCGGGCAGGGAGTGCCCAGGATCGGCTTCGCTTTCGGCGACGGCCGGGGACCTCCCCTCCGGTCAGAAGCCGTTCGTCTCGCCGGGTGTGGCCCCTCGGCTTCGCTGACTGCCGCGGTGGGCGAGCCGAACTGATTCCCTACGGAGAG